>NZ_CDDB01000027.1 GCF_000820105.1 Aeromonas schubertii
AATGCCAGTCAGTTAAGACTGACTGGCATTGTTTTTATTGGATTTTTTTACGCTGTACTTCTGCGGTCTTGGCTTCACGCAGCGGGGGTAACTTCGCTCCATCCTATCGGGTAACACAAACTGCCCCGCTTGTTTCTCCAACTCCGCCACCCGCTTAGGGATATTCCCCGGTGACATGAACGGCATACAGCTCAACTCATGGACGAGATAGACCGATGCCATGTGAAAACTGAGCTGACTCGCCGTGTACCCTTTCAGGCTTGCCGCCATCTTCACCATCTGGCTACGCAGCAGGTTGTACGCCAGCAACACGCCCCACAGCTCCTGTCGTATCCCTGCTGCCTTCTTGCTGCGCAGGGTCAGTCGGTGCTGTTGCAGGCTGTGTTTCATCTCCCGATAGCCCAGCTCGATTTCCCAACGGTGGCTGTAGAGGTCGACGATATCCGCCCCCGGGAAGCGCATCGGGTCGACCATCGAGGTCAACACTTGTCGCTCTTTGCCGTTGATATGGCGGGTGAGCAAGCGGGCTTTCACCGTGTCGGGTAACTGCGGCCACTTTTTGCGGGCCTGCGGACTGGTTTTGAGCAGTACCAGGGCATCCTGGCGGCCCAGCTTGTGCACC
>NZ_CDDB01000028.1 GCF_000820105.1 Aeromonas schubertii
GAGGGGGTGGCCCTGAAGAGGGGGGAAATGGCGGGTCACATGGGCATACCATAACCAGAAGGGATGCGTTTGGCAATTTACGGCTCGGGGGCCTGGTAGTCGTATTGGGCCAGGATGCGCCGCAGTGTGCCGTCTCTGTGCATCGACTCCAGGGCGGCGCGCCAGCGGCTCGCCTGGGCTGCGGGGAACTCGGGGTGGGCGGCCAGATAGAGGCTGGTGCGCTGGAGCGTCTCCCCGCGCAGGAGATGGGAGGTGGGAAGCTCGGCCCTGAGCTGGTTGTAGTTAACCGTATTCCAGGCCGCCGCCCAGGCCGAGATACGCCCGAGCGACAATTTCTGGGCGTTGCGTACTTCCTCGGTGGCCAGCTCCAGGGTCACCCCCTCGACTCGGCGCAGCCGGTCGTGGGCGAGGGAGTTGCGTAGCACCCCTATCTTGTGCCCGCGGCGGCGGGCCTCGGCCAGGGTGAGCGGGGTCGGGTGGTGACGGCGGTCGGTGACCAGCACGAATGACTCCTCGAGCAGGGGCACAATCCAGAGAAAGTGCGAGGCACGCTCCTCGCTCCAGGCGGGGGGCAGCAGGAGCACATCTTTGCGATGACGGGCCTGACTGAGTGCCCTGGCAAAGGGGAGTACCTCAATATGGAGTGGCTCACCCAGGCGCCGGGCGGCCTCTTCCAGCACCTCGACGGCCATGCCCGTCGGAGCCCCTTGCTGCGACTTGATCGCGTAAGGGGGCACCTCGGCAGCCAATACCTCGATGGCCAGGGCGGACCCACTGACGAGCAGGGCAAGCAGGGCACAGAGCAGCAGTGGCATAGGGCAGCGGGCCAGAGAGCTAGGGTGAGGGGTGCTCCATCCTCCCCCATGGGCGGGGCTCAGTCAAAGAAATCGCGCAGATCCTGGGTGGGATAGTCGTTAAAGGCCTGCCAGGGGAGCTGTTTGGGAATGGGTTGGCGGGTCAGCGTCATGCGGTAACTGCGCCAGCCATCCAGGCTCCCCGACTCCAGCACCAGGGCCACCTGCTCGCGCTCAGACCAGAGCACCCGGGTTCGCTCGTTCCCCTGATGCTGCTCATACCAACGCGCCCCTTCCGGGGCAGGGTCGTCTTGCGGCGTCATGGTGGTCAGGCTGGCCGGGTCGACCAGGTGGCGCAGGCGTGCCCAGTCGGGTTTGAAGGCGACCTGGCCATACTCCTCGGGGGGCACCTCCACCACCTGGCGATGCCAGGCGTCGGCGTAGCGCAGCCAGGGGGCGCCCCGGGCGTCCGGGCTTATCCAGCGTGCCGCCATCTGATAGGCGAAGTGTTTGTGGCCGCTCTGGCCGTCGTGGCGGGCGTGGAAGGCGCGGGCGATGGGCAGCGGGATGAGGCGCTCGCTCCACAGGGTGTCGCCGACGCGCAGCCAGCGCTCCTGCCAGCGGCTCTCCTTGACGATGCCGTCGGCTGTGGTGGTGCGCACCTCGTAGCTGATGCGGGCGGCCAGGTCTGGGGCGCCTGCCGCCTGAGTGAAGGGGGCGGCCAGCAGGGCCAGAATCGGGAGGGAGATTCGTTGCATGGGCTCTTCTCAAGAGAGGCGGGGCAGCGTGGCCGCCCCGCGGGGGATTAGAGGCCGAGGGCGGCCTTGATCTTGCCAAACACCTGGGTGTTGTCGATGGTGCCCTTGAAGGCGGTGCTGCCGGCGCCCCCCGAAAAGAGCATGACATCGCCGCCGCCGTGGGTCTCGGAGTCGAGTCTGACACCGGTCTCCTGCAGGTAGTCATCGGCGGTGACCACCTCGCTGGTCAGCACGGGGCGAGTGTCCGGGCGGTTCGGGCCGTTGCCAAACACCAGGGTGGTGTAGGGCTTGCCGTCGGCATCCAGGGCCGGGGTGCCGGCCTTGTCCTTGACCAGATCCAGCACAGGGTTACCCTTGGCCGCGTAGCCGTTGATGGTCATGGTGTGGTCGTGGTCGGCGGTGACCACCACCAGGGTCTCGGTGAGATCCACCTTGGCCAGGGCCGTCTTGACCGCCTCGTCCAGCGCCACCGCATCGGTCAGTGCCCGCTTGGCGTTGGTGCCGTGCAGGGCGTGGTCGATACGTCCCCCTTCGACCATCAGGAAGAAGCCCTTGTCGTTGCCGGCCAGCAGGTCGATCGCCTTGGCGGTCATCTCCGAGAGGGACGGTTGGGTCGAGGCCGCGCCTTTGTTTTGTCGATCGAGGTCGTAATCCAGGTGCGAGGTGGCGCTAAAGAGGCCAAGCACCTTGCCAGCATTCACGCCCGCCAGACTGCTCTTGGTGGTGACGTAGTGATAACCCTGAGCGGTCAGCTCGGCGGTCAGATCGCGGCCATCGGCGCGCCCCTTCTTGTTGCCGGGACCGTAAGGGGTCCAGTGGTTGGCCCCACCCCCCAGCAGCACGTCGACCCCGTCACCGAGCGCCTGGTTAAAGCCCGCGCCCCCCGGTACTGCTTGGGCCGCGATGGCGTAAGCCGCGTCACGGTGGCAGATGTGGGCATAGGTGGCGGCCGGGGTCGCGTGGGTCAGCTCAGTGGTGGTGACGGCACCGACTGACTTGCCAGCAGCCTTGGCCAGCTCGAGCAGGTTGGGTACCGCAGTGCCGTTATCGCCGGTGCAGTTGTTGATGCTCTTGTTGCCGTTGGCATCCTTGCCCGGCGCCACCGCCTGGGTGTCGCTGCTCATGCCGATCACCTCGTTGTTCATCTTGACGCCTGTGGTGTAGGCGGCCATGGAGGGTGCCGAGTCGGTGGTCTGGGCATCGTGGGAGAAGGTCTTGACGCGCGCCGCGTAGGGCAGCTTCATCATCTCCAGGTTGCCCTCTTCCCCCACCTTGTAGAGGCGGGTGGCGGTGAGGACGGTGGGGCCCATGCCATCGCCGATAAAGAGGATGACGTTTTTGGCCGGGGCGGCCTGGGTGGCGCCACTGGCGAGCGCCAGGCCGAGGACGGCGGCGAGAGTGTGCTTGTTCATGGTGTGCTCCTTACAGCTCGGCGGCGGCCTTGACGACGTTGAAGACGGCGGTGTTGTCCATGGATCCGTGGAAGCCCTCGGCCCCGTGGCCCATGGCTCCGAGGAAGACGTCGGTGCCACCGTGGGTCTCTTCACCGGCCACGTCGCTGATGCGCACGACCGCCTCCTGGGCGTAGTCATCGGCGCTGACGGTGGCCTCGTCCAGGCTCTGGCGCGGCCCCTCGACCCGGTTGTGGCCGTTGCCAAAGCCGATGATGGTGTAGGGGTTGCCCTCTTTGTCGAGGGTCGGGTTGCCGTCCCCGTAGTTCTTCACCAGTCCCAGTACGCCTGGGTTAGTGGCGGTGGTCTTGCCGGTGCGTTTGGCATAGCCGTTCAGCACCAGGGTGTGGTCATGGTCGGCGGTCACCACGATGAGGGTGTTCTTGAGCTCGGGATCGCTCTTTTTCACCTCGTCGATGGCGGCCTGGATGGCGTCGTTGAAGGCCACGGTGTCGACCAGGGCGCGTTTGGCGTTGGTGTCGTGCAGGGCGTGATCGATGCGCCCCCCCTCGACCATCAGGAAGTAGCCGCGCTTGTTTTGCTTCAGGTGCTTGAGGGCGCTTACTGTCATCTCGGAGAGCGACGGCTCGCCGCCTTTGCGATCGAGCTCGTAGTTCATGTGGCTGCTGCCAAACAGCCCCAGCAACTTCTTGTCGGTGGAGGCCGCGGCCAGCTCGCTTTCGCTGCTCACAAACTGATAGCCCTGAGCCTGCATCTCGCTGATGAGGTTGCGTCCGTCGCTGCGTTTGCCCTTCTGGTCGCCGGGCAGGAAGTGGCGGCTGCCACCCCCCAACACCACATCGACCCCGTCACCGAGGGCGCCGTTGAAACCAGCCCCGCCCGGCACCAGTTGGGCGGCGATGTCGTTTTCCAGATCCCGGTTGCAGATATGGGCATAGGTGGCGGCCGGAGTGGCGTGGGTGATGCGGGTGGTGGTGACCACGCCGGTGGCGCGCCCTGCCTGCTTGGCCAGCTCGAGCAGGGTGGTGGCCCGCTTGCCGGCACTCTTGCTGCAATCACTCTCGTAGGTGGCATCCCCGTCCATGGAGATGACGCCGTTGTTGCTCTTGACCCCGGTCATGTAGGCGGACATGGAGGGGGCAGAGTCGGTCACCTGGGCATCGTGGGAGAAGGTCTTGATAAAGGCACTCTGGGGCAGGGTGTCGATGGTGAGGCTGCCCTCTTCACCAACGCTGTAGATGCGTGAGGCAGTCAGGGTATTGATGCCCATGCCATCACCGAGAAAGAAGATCACGTTCTTGGCGACGGGGGTGGAATCGTTCGTGGAGTTGCACCCGGCTGCCAGGGCGGCGCCGATAAGCAGTGCAAGTCCTGCCACTTTTTTCATTGCTGTCACTCCTTGTTAAGACTGCCGGCAGGGTAGAGGGGCTCTGTTTCGGTTCTGTGTAAAACAGGTGACAGAATGATGAAAATAGTTGTGGGGCAGGGAGTTAGCAAAAGGGTAGGGGGGAGGGAAGCGCGGCGCTTTTGGTCGTTGACGATTTGGTTTAGACTGCGCGCTTCCATCTTGAAGAGTTCTCTTGTACAGCATGAATACGCCCAGTTACGAAATGGTGATGCGCTGGCTGCAGGCCGCCCGCATCGAGCACTACATCTGCGATCAGTGCCACGGCATTCATATCGTCTCCCTGCAGTCGGTGGACGGGGTTCAGGAGAGCCGCATCTTCGTCGAGGAGGAGGGGCTGCTCTTCTCCACCGAGCTGGAGCTGCGTCCGTCGGCCCTGCTGGCGGTGGTCTCGGATCTGGGGCGCCTCAATATGCAGTACCCCTCCCTGAAGGTTTTCGTCGATGTAACCGACGACAGTCTGCCTCGTCTGGTGGTGGGGCACACCGTCTTCACCAAAGCCGGTCTCTCGGTCGAGCAGTTCCTGCTGTTTGTCAACAGCACCGTCTCGGCCACCCACGAAGTGATCGCCGAGTGCGAGCGCGAGGCCTACCTCAACCTGCCCGAGATCCAGGTCGGCAGCTCGCCGGTACACTAATTGCGCAAACAGACCGATTCATTCAGAAATCGGTTGACGGTGAGGGGCGATGATTCTAAAGTACGCCCCGTTCCGACGCACAGCGCGGTGCAAAAAATTTGGTGAGGTGTCCGAGTGGCTGCCCGTCGACGAAGTCGACATGAAAAGCACGCAGAGCGTGCTCCGCACAGCCAGCAAACATTAAGCTGACAAAATTTGGTGAGGTGTCCGAGTGGCTGCCCGTCGACGAAGTCGATATGAAAAGCACGCATAGCGTGCTCCGCACAGCCAGCAAACATTAAGCTGACAAAATTTGGTGAGGTGTCCGAGTGGCTGAAGGAGCACGCCTGGAAAGTGTGTATACGGCAACGTATCGAGGGTTCGAATCCCTCCCTCACCGCCAAATTCGAAAGGGTCCACTCAGGTGGGCCCTTCTTCGTTTCTTGCCCTGGGCCCGCGAGGGAGGGTGAGAAGCCTCGACGGGTTCGAGCGGAGCAGCTCTGCTGCGACGAACGTCCGAAGGACGCCCCGAAGGGGTGAGCCGCCCTGGCGGCGAATCATCCCTCCCTCACCGCCAAATTCGAAAGGGTCCACTCAGGTGGGCCCTTCTTCGTTTCTTGCCCCGGGCCCGCGAGGGAGGGTGAGAAGCCTCGGCGGGTTCGAGCGGAGCAGCTCTGCTGCGACGAACGTCCGAAGGACGCCCCGAAGGGGTGAGCCGCCCTGGCGGCGAATCATCCCTCCCTCACCGCCAAATAAAACAAAAGGGCCTGTCGAAAGACAGGCCTTTTTGTTTTATCCGGTGACTAATCAGTCAAAAAGTACTTCTCTGAACAGCACTGAGGCAAGGGGGCTTGCCGGGTTATGGGTGACTGACGAGCAGATAACTCAGGTCAACAAGCGGTTAGCCATGCCATCCAGCTTCGCTTTGGTCTTTTCCCAACCGGGCATCACCTGACCCATCAGCCGGTAAAAGTGCTCGCTGTGGTTGTGCTCGGCAATATGGCAGAGCTCGTGCAGGATCACGTAATCGATACACTCGCGGGGTGCTTTGACCAGATGCGGGTTAAGCGTGATCCGGCCATTGGGGGAACAACTACCCCACTGGGTCTGCATGGTCAGGATGCGCAGTGGCGGACGCTCGGTGACCCAGATGGCCTGATCGAGCATGGCATTGAGTCGTCTGGCAAACACCTCCCTGGCACGAGCCTTGTACCAGTCAGCGAGCAGTGCCTGGACTTTCTCGGCTCTCTTTGCGCTATCAGTGACTAGGCTCCTGACCGACACCTCCAACTTGCCACGCAGCATTTTGACCCCCTGCACAGCATCAGGTGCCGCTATCACCTTGAGCAGGTACTGCTTGCCGAGGTAATAATGACTTTCCCCACTGATGTACTGGCGTGGGGTGACGTGCTCCAACTGCTGGCGAAAGTCGCGTAACTGTTCGTAGATCCAGCGTCCGCGCTGCTTGACCGCTGCGAGAACCGCATCATCAGCCGCCTCACGCGGGGCCGAGACCACGACGCGGCAATCGGGTTGCACCTTGATAAGCACCTTGCCGCTAGCCTGTCTCCGTTGCACCCGCTCGAAGGCGATCAGCTCATCGCCGTAGCGAAAGCGAAAGGATGGAGCTGGCGCCTGGGGCTCGGCATCACCCTTGGCCCGAATAGGCACATTCATCTGATCAGACTCCACTCAAGCCGACGCGGGTGATCTGCACCACCATCTCGACGATCTTCTTGGCCTGCTCCATACCACTGCCGATTGCTTTGCACTCCTGGAACATACGCGGCAGCAACTGCTTGCGAATACCCGCCTCGATGTTCTGCGGGTTGATGGAGTGCTCGGCCACCGATGCATCCACGATGGTGTCGATCTCGAAGGCCAGCTTTATCCATTTGTCCTGTACCTGGCTGTCGGTGATGGCAAACACCTCAGGCAGCACCTTCTTGAACACGCCAAAGTAGGCCTGCGCGTGACGATGACCGGCAAAGGCGTCAGGAATGTCACTCAGGCGGCGCTCTTGTACCTGCTCCTCGAACTCCCGAAACAGCATGTACTGCTTGAGTGGGTGCTCGAACAGCTTCTCCGCATCAAGGATGGCCTGGCGCAGCAGCGTGGAGAAGGCTTCCTGAGCGTAGGGGTCGTCGCGTAGCTCCTGCTCGATCATGCGGGTGACGCGAGTCTTGATGATGTCGGTCTCGTTGCGGGTCTTGTTCTCGTTCCACTCTTCTGGCTGCTGCTGACCCATCTTGCCGACTTCATAGAAGCCGCCCGGCTCTTTAACCTCCACCCCGACCACATGCTTATCCAGCAGCTTCTTCACCTGCTCGGCATATTCGTCGTAGTCCACCTTCTCACCTGCATCCTGCTGCACCAGTTGGCGCAGGCTGGAGAGCTGTTTCACCGTCTCCTTGTAGTGGCGGCGATCCGCCTCGCTAAAGGCGCTGTCCTCGAAGAAAGAGGCCGATTGCAACGCCACTTTCAGGCAGCTCGTAAACCCACTCAATGCCTCGTAGAAGTCTTCTCGCACCTTGAGGTGCACATCCACCAGTTCGCCGTCCAGTTCCTCCATCTTGGGCACCAGCACTTGACGCAGTTGCTCGATATCCTGCTTGTTCTTCACCCCGGCGAAGATGCCCCACAGGGCCTGATAGAGCTGTGGCAGCCGCTTGTACTCGGTGCCCATCTGGTTGTAGAGGCCTTTGAGATCGTCAACGTCATAGCCGCCTTGGGTGCGGGAAGCGAGATCCTGATACTTGCCGATGGTGGTATCGAGCTCGGATAAGATGCCGCGATAGTCGATAAGCAGACCAAATTTCTTCTTCGGGTGCAGCCGGTTGACCCGTGCAATCGCCTGGATCAGGTTGTGCTCTTTGAGTGGCTTGTCGATATAAAGCACGGTGTTCTTTGGCTCATCGAAGCCGGTCAACAACTTGTCCACCACGATCAGCAACTTGAGGTCGTCATCCTGATCGAAACGATTCACGACATGTCTGGTGTACGCCTGCTCATCCCCAGAACCAAAGAGAGCACCGACATTATCCTTCCACCACTGAGTGACCAGCGGGGTGGTCGATTCATCGACCTCGGTGTTGCCTTCCCGGCTGTCGGGCGGACTCATCACCACCTTGGATTCGAACAGCCCCGCCTCGTCGAGGTACTTTTTATAGAGCACCGCCGATGCCTTGCTGTCACAGGCCAGCTGGCCCTTGAGCCCTTCATCGATATTGGTAGAAAAGTGACTGGCGATATCGAACGCAATCAGCTTGATGCGATCCTCCGCGCTGTAGATTTCGCCCTTGCGGGCAAATTTGCGTTTCAGATCGGCCTGCTGCTGCTCGTTTAACCCCAGGGTGATGCGCTCAAACCAGCTGTCGATAGCCCGCTCGTTGACCTCCAGATCGGGGATGCGCTCCTCATAGAGCAGCGGCGTCACCGTCTTGTCCTCAACCGCCCGCTGCATGGTGTAGGCATGGACGATGGGGCCGAACTTGTTGGTGGTCTTGTCATCCTTGAGCAGCGGTGTGCCGGTAAAGGCGACAAAGGCGGCATTGGGCAGCGCCTGCTTCATGCGGATATGGTTCTCACCCCCCTGACTGCGGTGGCCCTCATCGATCAGCACGATGAGATCCGGGCTCTTGTTGCTGCACTCCGGCAACTTGGTGGCTGAGTTGAACTTCTGAATAAGCGAGAAGATGATCCGCTCGCTGCCCTTACCGATCTGCTCGGCCAGCCGCTTGCCCGAGGTAGCCATGGCCGCTTCTTTATCTTTCTTGCCCGCGAGTTCGCCGCTGGAGGCGAAGGTCTTGCTGAGCTGGCTCTCCAGATCCACCCGGTCGGTCACCACCAGCAGGCGACACTGTTTCAAACTGTCGTGCAGGATCAGCGCCTTGCTGAGGAACACCATAGTGAACGACTTGCCCGAGCCGGTGGTGTGCCAGATCACCCCACCTTCTCTCCCGCCATCTGGGCGTTTCTGGTTGATACGCTCGATCAACCGCTTGATGCCAAACACCTGCTGGTAGCGGGCGACTATCTTGCCCGCCTTCTTGTCAAACAGGGTGAACAGGCGGGTCATCTCCAGCAGCCGATCCGGGGAGAGCAGGCTGATGAGCAGCCGATCCTGATCACTGACGGCCAGCTCGCCCGCCGCAACCAGAGAGTGATACCACTCCAGATCGGCGGCGGGCCGGTGGCTAAACAGGGCAGAGCGTTGTTCGGGTGAGAGCGGCTGATTCTTGATGGCCGTCATCTCGCCATCAGCGATGTCCTCCTCACGCCAGGCAGCCCAGAACTTCTCTGGCGTACCGCAGGTGCCATATCGCCCCTCGATGCCATTGATGGAGAGCAGCAACTGGCTGTAGGCAAACAGCAGCGGGATTTCATCATGGCGCTGGTTACGCAGGCTTTGCGAAATGCCGTCCTCAATGGTGGGCCCTTTCTTGGCATTGCCATCCGGGCGCTTGGCCTCGATCACCACCAAGGGCAAGCCATTGACGAAGCAGACGATATCCGGGCGACGCGACCCAATCCCGCCAGCACGAGTGACTCGAAACTCTTCGGTAAAGGTAAAGCGGTTGTTGTGCGGGTGATGCCAATCAATCAGGGGGATGGTGGGACTTACCTTCTTGCCATCGACAAACTCGGTGACCGACATGCCATAGAGCAGGTGGTTATAGAGCCGCTCGTTGGCCGCCTGCAACCCTTCATTCAGGGCCGGGCTGCACAGCTCGCTCACTAGCTTGTCCACTGACTTAGGGGAAAGCGGATAGCTCTTGCCCGCAAACACAAAGGTGCGCTCGGCCAGCACGCTGCGCAGTTGTTGACGCAGCACCACCTGATCGGCCTTGTTATCCCTTGCGATAAGCGCCTGCTCGGGGGAGAGAAACGTCCAGCCCAGCTGGGTCAACAGGGTCAGGGCCGGGATCTTGGCGCTGTACTCTTCCTGAAATTTCGGCAAGGCCTTCATAGCGGGGATGCCTCTGTGTTGTGCGCAATGTGCTGTTGAAAAACCATCAGCTTATAAACCGTGCTCGTCGTCGGGCTGTCAGTGCAAGCAGCACTGCTTGTACTTCTTGCCGCTGCCACAGGGGCATGGCTCATTGCGGCCCACTTTGGGGGCAGCAATGACGGGCGTAGGTGCGGCAGGGGGTTGGCGCTGTGCCAGAAAATGGGCGTGCAGCCGCAGGGCGGCAGGGCCCACGTCGGCCACGCTCTGTTGATGTTCCGCCAGCGACAGGCTGGCAAGCAGTGGCAATTGGTCATCGCTGCCATGCAGGCGGATCACCTCAAGAGAGCTTTCCAGCTCCTCTGGCAAGGCGGGCCAGTTCCCCAGCGCCATGCCACGCAGATAGCCAAAGCACCACTCCTCGGCAATGCAGATCTCCTGCCCTTCAAAATGGTTGGCCATCAGTACCGGGATAAAGTGCTCGGGCTGATAACAGAGGGTGTGGGCCAGAATATTCATATGGCCCATGATAAGGTCCAGCGCCCGCTTCATCTCCCGCTCTGACGACCACTCGGGGGGTATACCGCCCCAGAGTACCGGCCACCACTGGCTCGGCGGCACCAGCTCGGGGCCGGAGAGCACGGCAGTCAGAAAGCCGTCGAGGGCCGACAGGCTCAGCATCGAATCGTCGTTGCCATAATCCATCAGCCGCTGCTCCAGCCACTCCACCTCGGCCTCGGTCATGGGGTGAAGGGTCACTTTTTTCATGCGGCCGCCTCCACCTTGACCCGCCGTTTGCCGGTCAGCAGTTGTTGCATCAGAGCTTTTTTCTCTTGCTTTAGGGCGGCCAGTTTTTGTTGCAAGACTGTAATTCCCTGATCGGCGGTGGAGAGTACGGCAGCGATTTTCTGTTGTTCTTCCTTTTCAGGGTAAGTAATTTTAAATGAAGCTAAATCGCCCTGATTTACAGAAGGAACTGCACCATCTTGTACAAACTTTGCAAAATCGACAGCCAACATTAACTGATAAATAAACTCAGTATCTCCAGAACTGGTTGGAATCGCAGCCATCATATTGTTATCAATAATAGTAGGGCGCAATAAAATTCGTCTCCGGTTAAGTAATAATGCAGCCCCAACCTTTGCGAAAACAATGGCATCCTTTGGAAAGGCTTTAGCCTTTATCTCTTTGGCGGCTTGATTGGTTAACCAATTATTGGCATAGCCTATATATTTTTCGTTCCCTCGAAGGTTCATATCGCTAACCTTTATAAAAGGTAAATCACCTTCTGAGTGGCCCTGATATTTTTCTTTAAATGCAGAGCCACCTTTAAATGTGCAAAGTTCGCCCAGTCGCCCATGTACCCACTCCCCACTAAACCTCACCCCATTTTTATCCAGTAAGCGTTTTTTACCGGTCAGCAGTTGCTGCATCAGCGCCTTTTTCTGCTGTTGGCTATTGGCGAGCAGTTGCTCGGTGGTGCTGATAGCCTTATCCCAAGTGGAGAGAACTTGGGCTATTTTTTTTTGCTCCAGTGGTGAAGGAATCAGCACCTTGAGGCTTAGTAACTCACCTTTGGTGATGTTTTTCATCGAGCCACTTGTACCAGTAGCCAAATTAGATAGGGCATAGCGAACATGGCTTGACGCTAAGATATAACTTAGCCATTTCATATCCGAGTTTTGTTTGGGGATAGTCTGCCAGAGCTTGTCTGGTAAAAATAAATGCGGATAGTCCCTATCTATGTATGCGCTTGCCCCAACTAGTTCCTCAGTGTTACTTCTACTAATAATTATCTGCCCACGTTTTGGGTTTGTCTTAGCTCTATCTAACTCTAACCCATCAATAACTTTAGCGGCAGTAGGATCAAACGTTCCATATGTAACAGCACTAACTTTTAGTACAGCGTTTTCGTCACCAACAAAATCTCGATCTTCACCATTAACACTGACTCCCGATTCTAAGCCTTCAAGAAGATCGCCTACTCTCCCTTCAATCCACCCATTAGGCACCATAACCACCTCCAATACGTTGGCCAAGGTGCATTGTATGACCTTTGGTGTTGTCACCCATCCCTGGGGCCTGGTTCCACGTCGGCCATCCACGGCCTCGCGTACTCAGCTTGCTGAGTGATGTTAAATCACTCATCAGCGCCTCCAGCGCACGCCGAGTACCCCAGCTCCTCCAGATACTTGGCCATCTCGATTTCCAGCTCGGCCAGTTGGGTTTTTAGTTGTTCGCGCTCGGCACGCACCGCCAGCAGATCGATCTCCTCCTCTTCTTCGAAGGTATCCACATAGCGGGGGATATTGAGGTTGTAGTCGTTCTCCTTGATCTCTTTGAGCGAGGCAAGGTAGGCGTATTTATCGACATTGCCGCCGTTGCGATAGGTAGCCACGATTTTGGCGATATTGTCCGCACTCAACAGGTTCTGGTTTTTACCCGCCTTGAACTCACGGCTGGCGTCGATAAACAGCACATTGTCATCCAGCTTCTGCTTTTTAAAGATCAGGATGGCGGCGGGGATGCCGGTGCCATAGAAGAGCTTCTCTGGCAGGCCGATCACCGCATCGAGCAGGTTCTCATCGATAAGCGCTTGGCGAATTTTCCCCTCGCTCGAACCCCTAAACAGCACGCCGTGGGGCACCACCACGCCCATGCGCCCACTCTTGGGTTTGAGGGTCTCAATCATATGGAGGATGAAGGCGTAATCCCCCTTGGTTTTGGGCGGCAGCCCGCGCTTGAAGCGACCGAACTTATCGTTCCCCGCTTCCTCATAACCCCATTTATCCAGCGAAAAGGGCGGGTTGGCGGTCACGATATCAAAGCGCATCAGATCGCCGTTTTTATCCAGCAGCTTGGGGTTGCGGATGGTGTCGCCCCACTCAATCTTGTGGTTGTCTTCCCCGTGCAGGAACATGTTCATCTTGGCCAGCGACCAGGTAGAGCCGATGGCCTCCTGCCCGTAGAGGGCGTAGTGCTTCTCGCCATGGTTTGCCACCACCTTGCGGCCGCATTTCATGAGCAGCGACCCCGAGCCACAGGCCGGATCGCAGATGGTGTCGCCCGGCATCGGCTCCAGCAACTCGGCGATAAGATCGGAAACTTCGGGCGGGGTATAGAACTCCCCCGCCTTCTGGCCGCCGCTGGCGGCGAAGTTCTTGATGAGATACTCGTAGGCGTTGCCGATCACATCCAGGGTGCCGACCCGACTCGGTTTGAGGTTGAGCTCATCCTTGGCAAAGTCTTCCATCAGGTGGCGCAGTATGGTGTTCTTCTGCTTCTCTTCGCCGAGGCGGTCGGTGTTGAAGCTGATGTCCTGAAACACGCTCTTGCCCGCGTCTTTGAGCTTGGTGCCATTGGCCTCTTCGATGGCGTGCAGCGCCTGATCGATCCGCTCGCCGTTGCCCGGCTCGTGACGACGCTCATAAAGAGCGTAGAAACTGGCCTGTTTGGGCAGCACGAAGCGCTCGTTTTTGAGCATCTCTTCAATGAGCTCCGGCTCATCGCCATATTCGGCCTGGTAGCCATCGTAGTGATCCTGCCAGACATCGGAGATGTATTTCAAAAACAGCATGGTGAGCACGAAATCTTTATAGGTATCAGGGCTGACAGTGCCACGGAAGGTGTCGCAGGCAGACCAGAGGGCCTTGTTGATATCGTCCTGGTTTATCGAGGTAGTCATAAGTCACAATTCCTTGGGCAGTGGCCGGATAAACGGGAAGGGCTGGCACTTGAGCGGGATGCAGGATGCCGGATAAAGAGCTCAAGCCAGCGGGCCGCGCGGGAGAGACCCGGCACTGAGGGTGGCAAGGGGCGGCACGTTCACAACATATCGCGTTATCGCCAATGATGCGGCGGCAGTCTGTCGCAACGGACGCTGGTGCGTCAAGCGTGCCAGCTCGCATTTTGCCTCTATCGTTCTGATTGCTATCAAGATCCACCGCGAGCGGAGCATCGACATCGGTCACGTCACTGATATTGGCCAATCAACGCCCGGCTGCTGCGCCATTCATGCACCGCGCAAACACAAAGACCCTGCCATGCAGGGTCTTTGTGTTTCCAACTCAATGGTCGGTTTCCAACTTACATGGCCGCTATCAACAACGCAGCGAAGTGAAATAATCTATGTTATTGATATTTAATTAGTTTTATATATAAAAGTACGATAAGTCCCATAGCAATTACCTGAGACAATGACGCTGCGTTTAATGCGACGAATGCATTGCGTAAGTTATTGAAATTAAAGGTTGTGTTTGTGGCGTCATGTCCGGGCCCGGTGCTAATCCTGTTCGACAGGCGGCCTGAGCCCGCAGGGCGAGCGCCAGGGCGGGGGCGTGAACATTGCTTATTCTATCCCGGGTTGCTCACGGCGGCGGTCAGGCTGTCAGGGGGCGCCAACGGATGCCCTGCCGCAAGCATCCCCGTCTCGAGACAGATCCGGATTGCATCCGGGCGCCAGTGCTCTATGTCCCCGTCGACCAGCCGGCCTTCCGGGTCCAGGTTGCGGCGCCGAATGCGCAGCACCTGGCTCCCTTCGGCGAGGTTCAGGCTGCGGGCCACCTCGCCCCTGGCGGCGGTGGCCTCAATGTCCAGAGCCGCACTGCCCTGGGTGATGCCAAAGCGTCGGGCATAGAGCTCGGTGAGCGACCCTTCCAGATCTTCGTGCTCTATCCCCACAAAGCGCGCCGCCACCAGCTGGTGGGTCACGTGCAGCACCGGCCGCCCGTCGATGGCGCGCAGGCGCCGGATCTCCACAAGCGGTGTGAGCGGCGCGACGCCCAGCCACTGGCACTCACCGGCGCCGGCAAGCAGCGGCCCCACCGCCAGCAGCCGGGTGTGGGCGCGCCGCGCCGTGCTGTCAATCCAGTGGTGAAAGTGCAGGTGGCGGGCGGGATCGTAGGTGAGGCGCTTCGGGGAGACAAACCAGCCGCGCCGCTCCGCCCGGTAGATGAGCCCCTCGGCCTCCAGGCGCTGCAGGGCCTCCTTGACCGTGATGCGGGTGGTGGCAAAGCGCTCGCCCAGTATCCGCTCCGCCGGGAGCTGCTCGCCGGGGGGCAGGGTGCCCCCCAGGATCAGGGTGCGCAGGGTGTGGGCTATCTGCTCGCTCTTGCGTGCATGGTGGCGGGCATGGCTCTCGATCGCGGCGGACATAGGCTCTCCTTGGACTAGGCCAGAGCAGAGATAGCGCGCCCCTGTGACAGCCCGGTGACAAGGTAAGAGATCGCTTAAACCAGCGCCGATTGTCACCAAAGTGACATCAAACTGCCCCGCCGCTGTCATTTTTGGCCTCTAGCATCCCTCTCGAACCTTAACTGACCTAGTCCAGAAGGATGGGATGATGAACAAACCGCTCGTGACCGCCCTGGCCGTGATGGCCAGCCTGCAACCGGCCCTGGCTGCCGACTCCCTCGCAAAGATTGAACAGGCCGCCCGTCAGGAGGGCCAGCTCTACAGCATCGGCATGCCCGACAGCTGGGCCAACTGGAAGGATACCTGGCAGCAGATCGGCAGCACCTATGGCATCAAGCACCAGGACACCGACATGAGCTCGGCCCAGGAGATCGCCAAGTTCGCCGCCGAGAAAGAGAACGCCACCGCCGACATCGGCGACGTGGGCGGTGCCTTCGGACCGGTCGCGGTGCAGCAGGGGGTCACCCAGCCCTACAAGCCCTCCACCTGGTCCGACATTCCGAACTGGGCCAAGGACGCCGACGGCCACTGGATGCTGGCCTACACCGGTACCATCGCCTTCCTCATCAACAAGGATCTGGTCAAGAAGAACCCCACCTCCTGGACCTCCCTGCTCGATGGCAGCTACAAGGTGACCCTGGGGGATGTGGGGGTCGCCTCCCAGGCCAACAACGGCGTGCTGGCGGCGGCTTTTGCCACCGGTGGCAGCGAGAAAAATCTCAAACCGGCGCTGGACTTGTTCGGCAAGCTGGCCCAGCAGGGCAGGCTGTCGCTCAACGACCCTTCCATCGCCAATATCGAGAAGGGTGAGGTGGAAGTGGGGGTGCTGTGGGACTTCAACGCGCTCAACTACCGCGACCAGATCGATCCCAAGAAGTTTGATGTGGTGATCCCGAGCGACGGCTCTGTGATGGCGGGCTACACCACCATCATCAACAAGTGGGCCAAGAACCCCAACGCCGCCAAGCTGGCCCGTGAATACATCCTCTCGGATGCCGGCCAGATCAACCTGGCCCGTGGCTACGCCCGCCCCATCCGCAGCAACGTGGTGCTGCCGGAGGAGGTCAAGGCCAAGCTGCTGCCGGCCGAGCAGTACGCCAGCGCCAAGCCGGTGACCGATCAGGCCGCCTGGGAGCAGAGCTCCAAGGCCCTGCCGCGCCAGTGGCAGGAAAGCGTCATGATCCACATGCAGTAAGGAGCCCATGATGCGACACAAGGTCATCCTGGTGTTGGTGGACGGCCTGTCGGCCAGGGTAGCCCATGGCATGGGCTACCTTGCCGCCCTGGTGGCGGCGGGGCAGGGGAGTCATCATCGCCTCGCGTGCGAGCTACCCTCCCTCTCGCGCCCCCTCTACGAATGTCTGCTGACCGGGGCCAATCCGGTACAAAGTGGCATCACCCATAACGGGGTGAGCCGTCTCTCGACCCAGACCTCCCTCTTTCATCTGGCCACCCGCCAGGGGCGGCGCACCGCGGCCGCCGCCTACCACTGGGTGAGCGAGCTCTACAATGCAAGTCCCTGGCAGGTACATCATCGCGTCACCGACGACGAGGGCCTGCCCATTCAACACGGCCTGTTTTACTGGGATGACGGTTACCCAGACAGCCACCTGCTGGCGGATGCCGAGGCCCTGCGCGCCCGCCACGATCCTGACTTCCTGCTGGTGCACCCCATGGGGGTGGACGACGCGGGCCACCGCTTCGGGCTGGGTAGCCCCGAGTATCGCAACAGTGCCCGGCGCATGGATGTGCTGCTGGCGGCCGTGTTGCCCCACTGGCTGGCCGCCGGCTATCAGGTGGTGGTCACCGCCGATCACGGCATGAACGAGGATGGCAGCCACGGCGGCACCCTGGACGACGAGCGCCAGGTGCCCCTCTGGCTGCTGGGTGAGGCGTTTGATCACGGCGCCGCGGCGCAGCCCATCCCCCAGACCGCCCTGTGCGGGCTGCTGGCCGATCTCATGGGGCTCGAGCACGACAAGTCGTCGCTCCCCTGGCTGCTGGCACGGGAGGGAGTATGACCTCACATCACGATATCGCGGTGGACGCGGTGACGATCGCGTCGCCCGTCACGGTAAAGGTGGGGCGCCCGGCGCGCCGCTGGCTCCCGTATATCTGGCTGCTGCCCTTTGCCGCGCTGTTCTTGCTGTTTCAGGTGGCGCCGCTGGTTTGGGTGCTGGTGGGTAGCCTGCAGACTCCGGACGGGGTGGGGCTTGCTCACTATCGCGCGATTTGGGATTCCCCCTTCTATCGCCAGTCGTTTGGCAACTCGCTCAAGATTGGCCTCTGGTCGAGCCTGCTTGGGCTTTCCATCGCCACCCTGGGGGCGGCGGCCCTGCGCCACAGCAGCGAGCGGGTGCGCCGGGTGATGCTCGCCTTTGTCACCATGACCGGCAATTTCAGCGGCGTGCCCCTGGCGTTTGCCTTCATCATAGTGCTCGGGGTCAACGGCGCCCTGACCCTGCTGCTGCGCCAGTGGGGAGTGATCGAGGGGTTTAACCTCTACTCGGGCAGCGGCCTCATCCTCATCTACACCTATTTCCAGATCCCCCTGGCGCTGCTGCTGCTCTATCCGGCGTTCGACGCCCTGCAAGACGACTGGCGCGATGCGGCGGCCCTGCTCGGGGCATCCCGCGCCCGCTATGTGTGGCACGTGGCCCTGCCGGTGCTGACCCCGGCGCTGCTGGCCACCTTCATCATCCTGCTCGCCAACGCGGTGGGGGCCTATGCCTCGGCCTATGCACTCACTACGGGTAACTTCAACCTGGTGACCATCCGCATCGCGAGCCTGGTATCGGGGGATATCTTCCTCGAGCCCAACCTCGCCGCTGCGCTGGCGGTGTGGCTGATGGCCGCGCTGACCCTGGTCACGGCGCTCAACCAGTGGCTTATTCGCCGTGCCCAACGCTTCAAGGAGGCCGCCCATGGCTAATGCGTCCCTCTCTCATGGCGCGCGTCCCCACGCGCTGACTACCCCGGCACCGCGCTGGGCCCGCGCCAGCCTGTGGGCCCTGACCGCCGTGCTGGTGTTGCCCCTGCTCGCCACCCTGGTCTACTCCCTGTCGACCCGCTGGGGGGCGACTCTGCTACCGGACGATCTGACCCTGGCCTGGTATGGCAAGCTGTGGAGCGATCCGCGCTTTCTCGCCGCCTTTGGCCGCAGCCTGCTGGTCTGCTTCGGGACCCTGGCGCTCGGTACCCTGGTGCTGGTGCCTCTGGTGCTGGTCATCTTCTACCATGCGCCGCGCCTCGATCCCTGGATGAACCTGCTGATCCTGGTGCCCTTCGCCGTGCCTCCCGTGGTCTCGTCGGTGGGGCTCTTGCAGATCTATGCCGACACCCTGGTCGGTACCCCCTGGATCCTCATCGGTACCTGGTTCACCATCATGCTCCCCTTCATGTACCGGGCGCTGGCCAACAACCTGCAGGCCATTGCGCTCAAAGACCTGATGGATGCGGCGCACCTGCTTGGCGCCTCTACGCCGGTCGCCTTCGTGCAAGTGGTGCTGCCGTGTCTTCGCAAGGGGCTGCTCTCGGCCCTGTTCCTGTCGCTCTCGTTCCTGCTCGGGGAGTTCGTGTTCGCCAACATGCTGGTGGGCACCCGCTACGAGACGCTGCAGGTCTACCTCTACAACATGCGCTCCACCTCGGGTCACTTCACCAGTGCCCTGGTGATGAGCTACTTCCTGCTGACCCTGGTGCTCACCTGGGCGGCCAACCGTTTCAGTCGGTGACATCCCATGTTTCATCTCGAAGTGAGTCAACTGCACAAGTCCTACGGCGACACCCCGGTGTTTGCCGGCATCGAGTTCGGTATCCGCAAGGGGGAGCTCATCACCCTGCTCGGCCCGTCGGGTTGCGGCAAGTCGACCCTGCTGCGGGCCATCGCCGGCTTGACCGAGGTCGACGGCGGGCGGATCCAGGTGGCGGGGGAGGAGATCACCCATTTGGCGCCGCAAAAGCGCGGCATCGGCATGGTGTTTCAGAGCTATGCCCTGTTCCCCACCATGACGGTCTATGACAACGTCGCCTTTGGCCTGCGTATGAAGCCGCAGCCCGGGCGCGATCTCGACAAGGCCGTGCGCGAGGCCCTCGAGCTGGTGGAGCTCACCCAGTTGGCCGAACGCTATCCGGCGGCCCTCTCCGGGGGCCAGCGCCAACGGGTGGCCCTGGCCCGCGCCCTGGTGGTGCGCCCGCGCATCCTGCTGCTCGACGAGCCCCTCTCGGCACTGGATGCGCGCATCCGCCGGGTATTGCGCAGCCAAATTCGCGACATAGTGCGCCAACTCGAGCTCACCACCCTGTTTGTCACCCACGATCAGGAGGAGGCGATGACCCTCTCGGATCGGGTCTTCCTGATGGAGAAGGGAAGCATCATCCAGGCCGGCACTCCGGAGGAGATCTACACCCGGCCGGCGAGCCGCTTCGTGGCGGGCTTTATGGGCAGCTACAACCTGCTCGAGCCCGAGGTGGCCAGCCGCCTGCTGGGGCGGCACTTTGAGCGCGCCGTGGCCCTGCGCCCCGAGACCCTGAGCCTGGCCCAGTGCGCCACCGAAGGGGAGGGATGGCGGGTGCTGCCCAGCGTGGTGGAGGAGGCGCAACTCCTTGGCAACGTGGTACGCTACCGGGTGCGCTGCGGTGACACCGACTTCACCGTCGATGTCCTCAATCGCAGCGCCAAGGAGTTACACCCCGTGGGGCGCCCGCTGCAGCTGGTGGTTCCCCTCGACCAATTGTGTGAGGTGGCATGATGGCCCTGGCCCTGTTTGATCTCGATGAAACCCTGCTGCGCGGCGACAGCGCCAGTCTCTGGCTCGAATATCTGGTGGAGCAGGAGTTGGCCCCGGCCGACATGATTGCCCGCGAGCAGGCCATGATGAACCTCTACCATCAGGGCAAGCTGGACATGCATGACTACATGGCCTTCACCCTGACGCCGCTGGCCGGCAAGTCCCGCGACTGGGTCGACGGCCACTGCCAGCGCTTTTGCGAGCAGTGGCTGCTGCCGCGTCTCTACCCGCAGGGGCTCGAGCGCATCGACTGGCACCGGGGGCGGGGTGATACCCTGGTGCTCATCTCCGCCTCGGGGGAGCACCTGGTCGCCCCCATGGCGCGCCATCTGGGGATGGAGCACTGTATCGCCATCAACTTGGACGAGTGCGATGGGCGCCTCACCGGCCAGACCCGCGGCGTCCTGAGTTTTCGTGAGGGCAAGGTGGCACGCCTTCGCGAGCGCTTTGGGGAGGCGGCCAGCACCGGCAGCTTTGCCTACAGCGATTCGATGAACGATCTTCCCATGCTGGAGTGGGCCACCTTTCCCCATGCCACCAACCCGGCCAAGGCCTTGCGCGAGCTGGCGAGGGCGAGGTATTGGCCGGTGCTGGAGTGGTTGTAAAGCAAAAGGGCCCACAAGGGCCCTTCTTTTGATGTGAGCCCCCCGGCAAGGGGGGCGATATCGCACCGGTCATGTACTTCATTACCCGTCGTTCCACGCCCGTCAGGGGTCATTGGTACCGGGTGCACAGGCTTTGCCCTCTTTGTGCATAAAAATGCAGTCATGGCCGGTGGTGCCCCGCGGGCTTAATGGTGCTGGCAGAGGTGCCTTGCACTCAGGTAGTAGCGGTGATTCCCTTCCGGATCGATCAACACTCTTGCCACCAGTTCATCGCGACGATGGTATTCCCACCCCTGTTCGAATGGCTCAAATGAGGCATCTATACCCAAAATAGTGAGATATTCGTGAAACTGGCTGGCGTTACCGATTTCGGTCAGGGTCCACTTCATCGCTGCACTCCTTGCATCGAGGTTACCAGAGAATAGTAGGATCACTTTATGAACCTGGTGTGACCGGATATTGATGCTAATCATTTTTACTGCACTTTTATTCTGGTCTGAGCTCTGATCTTGTGGGGTTCCCAAGGGGAGGGGATGTCCACCGTGTAACATTAGTGTCATCTAACGGCCATATAATCGGGCGCAAGCTAACCCTTCTCGAGGTCTTGCATGTCATCGGAAACAATCGCCCTGGCCATGGCGGGCAGCAGAAAACGCCGGGTCAAGGACAAACTGGCCAAGTACAGCGTCACCATAGGGGGATCCCTGGTTCTGGTGGCGCTGCTGCTCATCTTCTTTTACCTCCTCTATGTGGTGAAGCCTATCTTCCACAGCGCGTCGATGGAGGCCGCCGGCACCATCACGTTACCGGCCAAGGGCAAGACGGTCTGGCTCGGCAGTGAAGAGCAAAACGAGATCGGTTTTCGCTTCGGCGACGAGGGGCAGGTGAGCTTCTTTGCCCTGCAGGGCAAAAATGGTTTCAAGGGGGGGCAGCTTATCTCCCAGTCCCAGCTCCCCTTGCCCGTCACCAGCGTCACCCGCTCTCACGGGGATGAAGAGGCGATCGTCTACGGTCTGCAAGATGGTCGTGTGCTCGCGCTGCGCCCCGCCTTCGCCGTCAGCTACCCCAACGATACCCGCGTCATCGCGCCCGAGCTTAAATATCCCTTTGGTGAAGAGCCCATGGTGGTCGATCCCGAGGGCAAGGCGCTCACCCGCATCGCCTTCGAGGCCAACAGCAGCAAGCTGGTGGCGGCGGCCCTGACCGAGGATGGGCGCGGCGTCATGACAGTGCTCGCCGGGGAGCAGAACTTCCTCACCGGCGAGACCGAGTGGAGCAGCAGCAACTACGCCATTCCGACCCTGCCGCGTCACGTGGATCAGATGCTGATGACGCCCAATCAGCGTTATCTCTTCCTGCGCGATGGCAATCGTCTCTCCGTCTATGACATCCGCAACCCGGATGACATCACCCTGCGCAGCGTGCTGGAGATCAATGCCAAGGGGGGCAATGTGACCCGCGTCTCCCTCCTCTCCGGCGCCTCTTCCCTGCTGGTCGCCAACGACAACGGTGTCATCTCCCAGTGGTTCGAGGTAGCCCGTGACGGTCAGCGCGAGTTTGCCCATATTCGTGATTTCGGTGCGACCGGGCCGGTCAACGACATGGCCATGGAGACCCACCGAAAGGGGTTCGTCGCCACCACCGACAAGGGCACGGTCGATATCTTCCACACCACGGGAGAGACCCGTCTGCTCAGTGAGAAGATGGAGACCGCGGATCTCAACGGTGTGGCGCTCTCGCCGCGCAACAACCTGCTGCTGGTGGAGAAGGGGGACGAGATCCGCGTCTTCAACGTGGAGAACGAGCACCCCGAGGTGACCTGGTCTGCTCTCTGGCATGAGGTGTGGTATGAGGGCTATCCCGAGCCCCAGTTTGTCTGGCAGTCCACCTCCGCCAGCAACGACTTCGAGCCCAAGCTGAGTCTGGTACCACTCGCCTTCGGGACCCTCAAGGCCTCCCTCTATGCCATGCTCTTTGCGGTGCCCCTGGGTGTGGCCGGCGCCATCTATACCGCCTACTTCATGTCGGCGGGTCTGCGCAAGGTGGTCAAGCCCACGGTCGAGATCATGGCGGCTCTGCCCACGGTTATCCTGGGGTTCCTGGCCGGTCTCTGGCTCGCCCCCCTGGTGGAGGATCATCTCCCTGGCATCGTCATGCTGCTGATCCTGTTGCCGGCGGGCATGCTCGCCTCGGCACTGGCCTGGCACTATCTGCCGGAGCGGTGGCGCCAGTGGGTGCCGGAAGGGTGGCAGGCTATCTTGCTGATCCCGGTTCTGCTGCTGCTCGGCTGGGGAGCCTTCGCCCTGAGCCCGGTCATCGAGAACCTCTTCTTCCACGGTGATACCCGGATCTGGCTGACCAATGACATGGGCATGAAGTTCGATCAGCGCAATGCACTGGTCGTCGGTATCGCCATGGGCTTTGCGGTCATTCCGACCATCTTCTCCATCGCAGAAGATGCGGTCTTCTCGGTGCCCAAGCACCTGACCCAGGGCTCACTGGCCCTCGGTGCCACCCCCTGGCAGACCCTGAGCCGTGTGGTGATCCTCACCGCCAGCCCCGGCATCTTCTCTGCCGTCATGATGGGCCTGGGGCGTGCCGTGGGCGAGACCATGATAGTGCTAATGGCTACGGGGAATACCCCCATCATGGACTTTTCCATGTTCCAGGGGCTGCGTACCCTGGCGGCCAACATCGCGGTGGAAATGCCCGAGTCCGAGGTGGGCAGCTCCCACTACCGGGTGCTCTTCCTCGCGGCCTTCGTCTTGTTCGTCTTCACCTTCGTCTTCAACACGCTCGCCGAGTTCATTCGCCAGCGACTGCGTGACAAGTACAGCTCCCTGTAAGGGCAAGGAATCAAGCAATGGGAAAGTGGTTTAAATCGGGTACTCCCTGGATCTGGATGACAGCCGGTACCGTCAGCATGAGCCTGGTTGCCGTGCTGGGCCTCCTGCTCCTCATCGGTTGGCGCGGTCTGGTCTACTTCTGGCCGCACCCCATCTATGAGTGGAAGGTGCAGGATCAGAGCGGCGCTCAGCAGAGCATCATCGGCGAGCTCTACGACGAAGAGATGGTACCGGTCGAGCGGTTGCGTGCCGCCGGCCTGCCCCTGGCAGGAGAAGAGCGAGAGTCGCTGACCCGCTATCTGGTCAAGACCGGCAACCGGGAGTTTGTGGATCTCGATTTTCGCTGGATCCTCGAGACCGACATCCTGAGCCGTACCCAGCCGGCGGATCTGGCCATGCTCGAGCGCACCACCAACGGTAACTTCTATGGCACCGTGGTCTCCCTCAAGGTCGACGGCCAGGAGGTGGACGGCAGCGATCGCGAGACGCTGGAGCAGGCTATCGCCCGTGCGGTGGGCCTCAATGCAAAGGCGGACTCCCTGCAGAAGGGGAAGATAGGTGCCATCAACTATCAGCTCGAGAAGATGCGTCTCAAGGAGCGCAAGGCCGAGCTGGAGGGGAACCTGACCCCTGAGTTCAAGAGCGAGCTCGAGGCCGAGCGTACCCAGTTGCAGGCCGACTACCTGGTGCTGGAGAAGGAGCTCTTCGCCCTGCGTGCCGATGCCGGCCGTGACAGCGTCAGTGTCCGTGACATGCGCGGGGAGGTGGTGACCACACCGCTTTCCAAGGTGCTCGACGTCACCTGGCCCAATGAGATGGGGCTCTTCACCAAGGTGGGTTACTGGTTCCACCAGATAGGCAAGTTCGTGAGCGGCGATCCCCGTGAGGCCAACACCGAGGGGGGGGTCTTCCCGGCCATCTTCGGCACCGTCTTCATGGTGATCCTGATGGCGATCATAGTGACGCCCCTGGGCGTGGTGGCGGCCGTCTACCTGCACGAATATGCGGGCAAGAACGTGATGACCAAGTTCATCCGAATCGCGGTGATCAACCTGGCCGGTGTGCCCTCCATCGTCTACGGGGTGTTTGGCCTGGGCTTCTTCGTCTACACCCTGGGGGGGAGCATCGACCGGCTCTTCTATCCCGAGGCCCTGCCGAGCCCCACCTTCGGCTCTCCCGGCGTCATCTGGTCGGCCCTGACGCTGGCCATCCTGACCCTGCCGGTGGTGATCGTCTCCACCGAGGAGGGGCTGGCGCGGATCCCGAGTGCCATTCGTCACGGCTCCCTGGCGCTGGGCGCTACCCAGGCCGAGACCCTGTGGCGCATCGTGCTGCCCATGGCGAGCCCGGCCATCATGACCGGTCTCATCCTGGCCATCGCCCGTGCGGCGGGAGAGGTCGCCCCCCTGATGCTGGTCGGTGTGGTCAAGCTGGCGCCGACCCTGCCGGTGGATGGCAACTTCCCTTACTTGCACGTGGAGCGCAAGTTTATGCACCTGGGCTTCCACATCTATGACGTGGGCTTCCAGAGCCCCAACGTAGAGGCGGCGCGCCCCCTGGTCTATGCCACCTCCTTCTTGCTGGTGACCGTCATCGTGGGGCTGAACCTCACCGCCATCGGCATTCGTAACCACTTGCGTGAAAAATTCAAGGCGCTGGATCACTGATCCGGCCCCACCGACTCGAGGTCAACATGATTAACGTCAACACCACCATGCAGCAGCCCCAGGCACTGGATCTGGCCAACCTCTCTCCCGAGCAGACCGCGCTCGAGGTGAAGGGGCTGGATCTCTACTACGGCAACAAGCAGGCCCTCTATAACGTCGAGATGAAGATCCCCAAGGGGCAGGTGACCGCCTTTATCGGCCCCTCCGGTTGTGGCAAGTCGACCCTGCTGCGCTGCATCAACCGGATGAACGATCTGGTGGAGAGCTGCCGCATCGAGGGAGAGATCCTGTTGCACGGCAACAACATCTACGACAAGAGCGTGGACGTGGCGGCCCTGCGCCGCCGGGTGGGCATGGTGTTCCAGCGCCCCAACCCCTTCCCCAAGTCCATCTATGAGAACGTGGTCTATGGCCTGCGCCTGCAGGGGATCAACGACCGCCGCACCCTGGATGACGCGGTAGAGCGCTCCCTGCGCGGCGCCGCCCTGTGGGAAGAGGTGAAGGACCGTCTGCACGAGAACGCGTTTGGCCTCTCCGGTGGTCAGCAGCAGCGTCTGGTGATCGCCCGTGCCATCGCCATCGAGCCGGAAGTGCTGCTGCTCGATGAGCCCACCTCGGCGCTGGACCCCATCTCCACCCTCACCATCGAAGAGCTCATCAACGAGCTCAAGAAGCAGTTCACCGTGGTGATCGTCACCCACAACATGCAGCAGGCGGCGCGGGTGTCGGATCAGACCGCCTTCATGTACATGGGCGAGCTTATCGAGTACGCCGACACCAACACCATCTTCACCACCCCGGCCAAGAAGAAGACCGAGGACTATATCACCGGCCGCTATGGCTAAGGCATAATCGAGCCAGGTTAAGGATTTCGACATGGATAATATGAATCTCGGCAAACATATCTCGGGCCAGTTCAACACCGAGCTGGAGAACGTGCGCAACCAGGTGCTGGTGATGGGGGGGCTGGTCGAGCAGCAGCTGACCGACGCCATCGCCGCCATTCACGATCAGGATCTGGAGGCGGCCCGCCGCATCGTCGGCAGCGATCACAAGGTCAACGCCATGGAGGTGGCCATCGACGAGGAGTGCACCCGCATCATCGCCAAGCGTCAGCCTACCGCCTCCGACCTGCGTCTGGTGATGGCTATCATCAAGACCATTGCCGAGCTCGAGCGGATCGGTGATGTGGCCGAGCGGATCGCCCGCATGCTGACCGACAACGCCAACAAGCCCCAGCCGCCGCTGGTGTCGCTTGAGAATATGGGGCGTCGCACCATCAAGATGCTGCATGATGTGCTCGACGCCTTCGCCCGCATGGACATAGACGCGGCCGTCACCGTCTATCAAGAGGACGACAAGGTCGACAAGGAGTATGAGTCGGTCATTCGCGAGTTGATGACCTACATGATGGAAGATCCGCGCACCATTCCCCAGGTGCTCAACGTCCTGTGGGCGGCCCGTGCCATCGAGCGGGTCGGGGATCGCTGCCAGCACATCTGTGAGTACATCATCTACTACGTCAAGGGTAAGGATGTGCGCCACACCAAGGGTGACGAGTTCACCAGCCTGCTCGGTAAGCCGTGAGTGATGGCGAGATAAACCAAGGGGCCGTACAGGCCCCTTTGTTATATGGGATCCCTTCCCTTACTCCCCATAGTGGCTAAAGCCCGCTGGCTCGCTGGCGAGCCAGCAACCCGGTGACAGGCCGGTAAAGCGCCGGCAGCTCTTGATAAAGTGGGACTGATCGCAAAAGCCGGCCTGATGGGCGCTCTCGAGCGACTGGCCCGACTGATGCAGTAGCCGCAGCGCCCGCTGGAAACGCGCGATGTGCAGAAATTGGCGGGTACTGATCCCCAGATAGGGTCGCAGGTGTCGCTGCAGGCTGCGTTCACTCATGGCGAGATCCTGCTGCAGAGTGGTTAATGTGGCCCCGTAGTAGAGACGCTCGACCCCCTGCGCCAGGAGGGGAAGGGGGGCGGCACGCCCCATCAGCCAGTCCAGGAGAGCGGTCACTCCCCCCGCTCTGAGGTGCCCCTCTTCCAGGGCCGGCAACCCCAGATCGGCCAGAGAGCAGGGGGTATCACCCACCAGGGTCAGAGGATGACCGAGCAGGGGAAACAGGGCTCCGGAGCGCAGCCTGGCCCCAACCCAGTGCACTGGACCCCGGCTTTGAAAGTGCATCTGGCAGCGGCGTGGCGCCAGCAACAGGGTCTCCCCGGTTAGCCAGCGGCGGGTCATGGACTCCCCGTCGGGGCCACACACCCGGATCTCGACGGGGCAACCCAGATTGCCGATAAGTTCGGCTCCCGTGCCCGGATAGAGGGAGGGCAGGCGCCCACCGGCAGGCATGGACCAGTGCCAGCTTCTGGCCAGCCAGGGCGACAGCGCCGGTGGGGCCGGCCCGTGGCGGCGATGGGAGGCCGGATCCATCACTGGAACAGGGTGTCGCCGCTGACGTGGCCGAGGCAGGGATGCTTGTCAAAGCGAACCACGCCGACAGGGAGCCGGTCGGCCGCCGCCTCGACCATGCGCGCCACGCCCCGGTGACCAAACCCGGCACAGAGTTCGATGGCCTGGATCCCTTCGGCGATCAGGGAATCGAGTTCGGCGATTGCCGACTCATAATCGGCGACGGCGATCATTTTCACCTCGACCTGTGCGGTGCGGACCCAGGCCTGGTGCTCGGCGGCACGGGCATGGGGAGCGACAAACATAAAGGCGGCTTTGAATACCTTGGACATGAAGATGACCTCTCTGGTGAATGAGAGACCATGTTAGTGGCAGGAGGGGCGGCGGGATTGTACCGAGCCGCCAGAGAGGGGCGCCAGATCGGCGCCCCGGTTCGATCAGCGGGTCTGGCCCAGTCCCTGACCGGCATCTTTCTTGGCGATCAGCTCAATCTTGTAACCATCCGGGTCTTCGACGAAGGCGATGACGGTGGTGCCCCCCTTGACCGGACCCGGCTCGCGGGTGATCTTGGCGCCGGCGGCGCGCAGGGCGTCGCAGGTGGCATGGATGTCGTCCGCCTCCAGGGCGATGTGGCCGTAGGCCGACCCCAGTTCATACTCGCTCACCCCCCAGTTATAGGTTAGTTCGAGGACGGCCTCGTCCTTCTCGTCGCCATAGCCGACGAAGGCCAGGGTGTACTTGTACTCGCTGTTCTCGCTCTGGCGCAGCAGCTTCATGCCGAGCACGCGGGTGTAGAAGTCGATGGAGCGCTGCAGATCACCGACGCGCAGCATGGTATGCAGGATTCTCATGGATTATGCCTCCGGGTAGACTTTCTCTTTGTATTCGCACAGATCTTCGATGATACAGGAGCCGCAGCGGGGCTTGCGAGCCAGACAGGTGTAGCGCCCGTGCAGGATCAGCCAGTGGTGCACGTCGAGCTTGAATTCAGCCGGTACCACCTTGAGCAGCTTATCTTCCACCTGATCCACGTTTTTGCCCACGGCAAAGGCGGTGCGGTTCGAGACCCGAAAGATGTGGGTGTCGACGGCGATGGTGGGCCAGCCGAAGGCGGTGTTGAGCACCACGTTGGCGGTCTTGCGACCCACTCCGGGCAGGGCCTCGAGGGCCTCGCGATTTTCCGGCACCTCGCCCCCGTGGCGCTCGAGCAAGATGGCGCAGGTCTTGATGACGTTCTCGGCCTTGGTGTTAAACAGGCCAATGGTCTTGATGTACTCCTTCACCCCGTCCACCCCGAGTGCCAACATGGCTGCGGGGGTATTGGCGACGGCATAGAGCTTGTCGGTGGCCTTATTGACGCTGACGTCGGTGGCCTGGGCCGAGAGCAGCACGGCGATAAGCAGCTCAAAGGGCGAGCTGAAGTTGAGCTCTGTGGTTGGCTTGGGGTTGTTCTCCCGCAGGCGCTCCAGGATCTGGCGTCGTTTCTCGTTGTTCATGACACTCCTTTACAACTCGGTGGCGCGGGCACCCGCAGCAGGGACGGCGCAGTGAGCTCGCTCGGCACTCTGTTTGCCACGCCACTCGTTGATGGCGTTCTTGGCGGCGATGAGCAGTCCCAGGCCGATAAAGCCCCCTGGCGGCAGGATGGCGATCATCATGGAGGCATCGGCCGGCAGCACTCGCACATGGAGTACGCTGGCCCAGCTGCCGAGCAACTGCTCGGCACCGTCAAACAGGGTCCCCATGCCGATGATTTCGCGCATGGCTCCCAGCACGCAGAGTACCAGGGTGAAGCCAAGCCCCATCATCAGCCCATCGAGCAGGGCATGCAGCGGCGGGTTTTTCACCGCATAGGCCTCGGCGCGACCAATGATGATGCAGTTGGTGACGATGAGGGCGATGAAGATGCCGAGAGACTGATAGAGGCCATAGGCGTAAGCGTTCATCAGCAGTTGCACGCAGGTCACCAGGGCCGAGATGATCAGCACATAGACGGGGATACGAATATCCTTGGGAACATAGTGTCGCACCAGAGAGACGGCCAGGTTGGAGCCCATCAGCACCGCCATGGTGGCAAGCCCCAGCCCGAGTGCGTTGGTGAGGGTGGAGGTGACCGCCAGGGTGGGGCACAGACCCAGCACCTGCACCAGGGCCGGGTTGTTCTTCCACAATCCCTCGGCCATCAGACTCTTGAATTCGGCCTTCATGGTTACTCTCCCTTCTCGCTGCACAGGGGGGCGGTCTCGAGTCGCTCGGGGTGGCGGGCATTGAGCTCCAGCACCCGTTTGACCGCTTTGACCACGGCCCGTGGTGTGATGGTGGCACCGGTGAAGGCGTCAAAATCGCCACCGTCTTTCTTCACCGCCCAGCTTCGCTCGTTCTCTCTGGTCAGGAAACGACCGCGAAAACGCTCGATCCAGTTCGATTTCTTGAGATCAATCTTGTCCCCGAGCCCCGGTGTCTCATTGTGGGCCAGGGTTCGCACCGCCGTGATCTTGCCATCGGGGGTGAAGCCCACGATGAGGCGAATGGCCCCGCTGTAGCCGTCAGGGGCCACCGTCTCGAGGGCATAACCGGAGATCTGCTGCCCCTGTTTGGCCACATAGAGGGGCTGGGGCTTGCTGCTACCCAGGTACTCAGGATCGGTGACCAGGCGGCAGCTCGCGACCAGATCGTTATCATAGGTGCCGGGGGGGAGCAGCGCAGAGAGGGTCGAGAGCTTCTCCTGCTGGTGTTGATGCTCGATGCGCTCGGCCGTCAGCTGGTTGGTCAGGGCGACCACTGCGGTGCAGACCAGGGCGAAGCCCCCCAGGATCAGGCCGTTTTTGCTCATGCTGCGGATCATTTGCGGATCCCCTTGCGCTGGCCATAGATGGCAGGACGGGTGAGGCTGTCGATAAGGGGCACGCAGAGGTTGGCGAGCAGGATGGCGAAGGCGAAGGCATCCGGATAGCCGCCGACGCGGCGGATGAGATAGACCAGCAGGCCAATCAGCGCCCCATAGATGAGCCGCCCCCTGGGCGTGGTGCTGGCGGTGACCGGATCGGTGGCGATAAAGAAGGCTCCCAGCATGGTGGCGCCGCTGAAGAGGTGGAGCATGGGGGTCGCGGTGGCATCCGGGGTGATGAGCCAGCCGATGACGGAGGCGCCCAGCAAGGAGCCGAGCACGGCGACCGGGATGCGCCAGGCGATCACCTTCTGCTGCAACAGGAAGAGGCCTCCCAGCAGATAGCCGAGGTTGACCCAGCTCCAGCCGATCCCGCCCCACCCCTGATAGAGAGAGCCCTTCATGATCTCGCCCGTGGTCAGTCCCTGGGTCAGCCCGGTCTTGAGGGTGTCGAGCGGAGTGGCCATGGTGGTGCCATCGATCCCGAGCCGCAGCTGGCTCATGCTGTAGCCGTCGAGACTCAGACCGGTGAAGATGGTGGAGAGGGCATCCCAGAGCCCCAGCTCGTAGGCTCGCACCCCCAGCGGGGGGAGCCAGTTGGTCATCTGTACCGGAAAGGAGACCAGGAGCAGCACGTAGGCGACCATGGCCGGGTTGAAGAGGTTTTGGCCCAGGCCACCATAGAGGTGCTTGGCCACCACGATGGCAAAGGCGGTGCCGATGACGACCAGCCACCAGGGGGCGAAGGGGGGCAGCGACAGGCCGATCAGCACGGCGGTCACGGCGGCGCTGCCATCCCACAGGGCGGGGCGCACCGGACGACGGCGCAAACGCAGCACCAGCGCCTCGCACGTCAGGGCGGTGGCACTGGCCAGCAGCAGCTGAACCAGGGTGCCCCAGCCGAAGAACCAGGTCTGGGCAAGCAGGCCCGGCAGGCAAGCAAGCATTACCAGCCCCATCAGGGTCGAGGTCTGCTTGCGACTATGGGAGAAGGGTGCACCGGCAATCTTGAACATCACTCACCCACCTTGTCGGAGTCGGTTATTTCGATTTTTGCAGCCTCGGCGGCGGCTTTTTTAGCCTTGGCGCGGGCAATGGCGGCAGCCACGGCAGCCTTCTTGGGATCCGCGGTGCCCTCCTGCGGCCCGGGGGCAGGCAGAGGCGTCGTGGCCTCAACCTGCTCTGCGGCAGCCTTTTTAGCCTTGGCGCGGGCGAGGGCGGCGGCCACGGCAGCCTTCTTGGGATCCCCGGCGCCCTCCTGCGGCCCGGGGACAGGCAGAGGCGTCGTGCCCTCAGCCTGCTCTGCGGCAGCCTTTTTGGCCTTGGCGCGGGCGATGGCGGCGGCCACGGCGGCCTTCTTGGGATCCCCGGCGCCCTCCTGCGGCTCGGGGACAGGCAGAGGCGTCGTGGCCTCAGCCTGCTCTGCGGCAGCCTTTTTGGCCTTGGCGCGGGCGATGGCGGCGGCCACGGCGGCCTTCTTGGGATCCTCGGCGCCCTCCTGCGGCTCGGGGACAGGCAGAGGCGTTGTGGCCTCAGCCTGCTCTGTGGCAGCCTTTTTGGCCTTGGCGCGGGCGATGGCGGCGGTCACGGCGGCCTTCTTGGGATCCCCGGCGCCCTCCTGCGGCTCGGGGCCAGGCAGAGGCGTCGTGCCCTCAGCCTGCTCTGCGGCAGCCTTTTTGGCCTTGGCGCGGGCAAGGGCGGCGGCCACGGCGGCCTTCTTGGGATCCTCGGCGCCCTCCTGCGGCTCGGGGGCAGGCAGAGGCGTCGTGGCCTCAGCCTGCTCTGCGGTAGCCTTTTTGGCCTTGGCGCGGGCAAGGGCGGCGGCCACGGCGGCCTTCTTGGGATCGCCCGCTTGTTCGGCTTCCTCGGGGGCGGCGGCATGCTCTTGATGTGGGGGCTGCTGCGCCTGTTTGGCGGCACGACGGGCCTCGGCCTCGCGTTTTCTCGCCTCGCGGGCGGCAATCACGGCACTGTTATCCGGGTTGCCGTCGGCCAGGGCTCCCGCTGTGGTGGGAGCCTGACTCTTGGCCTTGATCCTGGCCAGCGCTGCCGCTACCGGGTCTTCACCAGCGGCGTCGGTCATGGTCTGCCGGCGGTTGGCCGCGGCCTGCGCATGGCGGGCTTCGCGCGCCGCCTTTTCCCGCTCGAAGCGCGCCTGCTTGGCCTCGAAGCGAGCCTTGGCTCGCTCGGCCTTCTCGGCCTCGGCGCGGGTCTCGCGGATATCGTCCTTGGCAATCTTGTAGTACTGCACCAGGGGGATCTCGCTTGGGCAGACCCAGGCACAGGCCCCGCATTCGATACAGTCGAAGAGGTTGAGCTGCTCGCTCTTGTCGTACTCCTTGGCGCGGCTGTACCAGTAGAGCTCCTGAGGAAGCAGGTTGGCCGGACAGGCATCGGCGCAGGCGCTGCAGCGAATGCATGCCTGCTCCGGTCCCGGTGCAGGCAGCTCTCGCTGGCTCGGGGCCAGCAGGCAGTTGGTCGCCTTGACCACGGGCACCTGGGCATGGGGCAGGGTGAAGCCCATCATGGGGCCGCCCATGATGACCCGCTGACCAGGCTCCGGGTTGAGATCAAACTGGCGCAGCAGCCAGCGCACCGGGGTGCCGAGGCGAACCCAGACGTTACCCGGCTGGCTGAATCGCTCGCCGGTCAGGGTGACCAGCCGCTCGAGCAGGGGCTCACCGTCGACGATGGCGCGCTTGATGGCGAACACAGTGGCTACGTTGAGCACCATGATGCCGATATCCACCGCACGTCCCCCCTTGGGAACCTGGCGGCCGGTGAGGATCTCGATGGTCTGCTTGGCGCCCCCCGAGGGATATTTGGTCGGCGTTACCCGTACCATGATGTCGTCGTCATGCTCGCCGATGGCCCCCTTCAGGGCGGCAATTGCCTCGGGCTTGTTGTCTTCGATGCCGATGAGACAGAGCTTGGGCTTGAGCAGGTGGCGCAGCACCCGGATCCCTTCGATGATGTCGCTGGCATAGTCACGCATCAGGCGATCATCTGTGGTGATGTAGGGCTCGCACTCCAGACCGTTGACGATGAGCACCTCGGTGCGCTGGCCGCGGCCATCGAGCTTGCTGTGGGTGGGGAAGACGGCGCCGCCGAGGCCGGCGATCCCTGCCTGCTGGATGCGGGTCAGCAGCTCGCTGCGCTCGAGATTCCAAAAATCGGGGCGGGCATCGCGCTCGCACCACTCATCCACCCCGTCCGGGGTCAGGGTGATACAGGGATCGGCCAGTCCCGAGGGGTGAGCCACCGTATGGGGGCCGATGGCGGTAATGGTCCCCGAGGTGGAGGCGTGCACCGGTACCGTGCGACCTCCCTGCCAGCTGGTGAGCGGCTGCCCGCGCAGGACCCTGTCACCCACCTTGACCAGTAGCTCGCCGGCCGGACCCGCGTGTTGGCGCAGGGGGATGATAAGTGCCTCGGGCAAGCCTGCGTGGCGAATCGGGGTGTGACTGGATTGATCTTTGTTCTCTGCCGGATGAATGCCGCCGTGGAAGTCCCACATGGCGCCGGCCTTGATGCGTTCGATGACGTGCTGCATGACTACTCCACCACCTTGACCGGGATCGACTGCAGGTCCCACTTCCAGTTGTCGACCGTGGTCGGCACCGGCACCATCTCGATGCAATCGGTGGGGCAGGGGGCGACGCAGAGGTCGCAGCCGGTGCATTCGTCCTGGAGTATGGTGTGCATCGCCTTGGTGGCGCCTATGATGGCATCGACCGGACAAGCCTGGATGCACTTGGTGCAGCCGATACATTGATCTTCATGAATAAAGGCAACCTTGCGCACCGGGTTGGCGCTCTCTTCGCCGCCCAGGGGTTGGGGCTCGACCCCCATCAGCTCGGCTATCTTGCGCATGGTGGGCTCACCGCCGGGGACGCACTTGTTGATGGCATCGCCGCCTGCGAGCGCCTCGGCGTAGGGCTTGCAACCGGGATAGCCACACTGACCGCACTGGGTCTGGGGCAAGAGGGCATCGAGCTGATCGACGATGGGGTCCGCCTCGACCCGAAAGTGGACGGCGGCAAACCCCAGGATCACCCCGAAGGCGACCGCCAGCAGGGTCAGCACCAGTATGACAAAAATAATATGAATCATGAGGTTACATCTTTATTAGGCCACTAAAGCCCATAAAGGCCAGGGACATCAGGCCGGCGGTGATCATTGCGATGGAGACGCCCTTGAAGGGCGCCGGCACATCGGCGGCCACCAGGCGTTCACGCATGGCGGCAAAGAGCACCAGTACCAGCGAGAAACCGAGAGCGGCCCCAAAGCCGTAAAGTACGCTCTGGAAGAAGTCGTGCTGGCTGTTGACGTTGAGCAGCGGCACGGCGAGTACGGCGCAGTTGGTGGTGATGAGAGGGAGAAAGATCCCGAGCAGTCGATAGAGGGCCGGGCTCGATTTGTGCACCACCATCTCGGTAAATTGCACCACCACGGCGATCACCAGGATGAAGGCGAGAATGCGCAGGTAACCGATGCCCAGCGGCAGCAGTATGTAGTGCTCGACCAGATAGGCGCAGGCGCTGGCCAGGGTGATGACGAAGGTGGTCGCCAGTCCCATGCCGATGGCGGTCTCGAGCTTGCTCGACACACCCATGAAGGGGCAGAGGCCGAGAAACTTGACCAGTACATAGTTGTTGACCAACACGGTGCTAATCAACAAGAGTAGGTATTCAGTCATCAGGGTATCAGCGTTTTCGGAGTAAAACGGCAGATATTATCTGATGTAACTCTTCGCTAAACAACTCTGCCGGGGCAGGGTTATTCAGCAAATCCCTATTTTCACGGAGGAAATCGTGCGTCTTCTGCCCATGTTGGCCCTCACCTTGGCCATGTTGCTGTGGGGCAGCTCCTTTATCGCCCTCAAGCATGTGCTCGGGGTGTGGGAGTTTGGTCAGGTGCTCTTCATGCGGATGCTTGTAGCGGGGCTGTGCTGGCTGCTCTTGTGGCGACACCTGTGGCGCTTTACCTATCAGGCCGGAGACTGGCGCTGGCTGGCACTGCTTGGCACCCTCGAGCCCTGCCTCTACTTCCTGCTCGAGGTCAATGCCCTGCGCTATACCAGTGCCGGACAGGCGGGCATGGTGTGTGCCCTGCTACCGTTGTTGGTGGCCATGGTTGCCTACCTGCTGCTCGGGGAGCGTATCTCGCGCCGGCAATTGCTGGGTTGCATGATCGCCATCATCGGGGTAGTGGCCCTGAGCCTGGGGGGCGAGCAGGAGGCCAGTGCCCCCAACCCCTTGCTGGGTAACGCCCTGGAGATGCTGGCCATGCTCTGCGCCGCCACCTATTCGGTGGTACTCAAAAAGCTCTCCAGCCGCTATGGGGTGCTCCCCCTGACGGCCCTGCAAGCCTTCGTGGGCATCCTCTTTTTTGCGCCCTTTGCCTTCTCATCCCCCTGGCCTACAGCGTGGCGCCCCTTCGATCTCGCCGTGATCCTCTTTCTCGGCGCCTTCGTGACCCTGGGGGCTTATCTGCTCTACAACTGGGCGGTGACTCAGGTGAAGGTCACCCTGGCGGCGGCTTATGTTAACCTGCTGCCGGTCTTTACCCTTATCTTCGCCTATCTGCTGCTCGGTGAGCGGCTCACCCCTTTGCAGGGGATAGCCTGCCTCACCGTCTTGCTCGGCATTGCCGTAGGGCAGATGCCACTTCGCAGGCGCAAGTTGTTACCCGAACCCGGCTAACTGGCCCGTGAGAGGTGAGCCGGTTGCAGCCCCTGTAACCAGTTACCATCCAGGGGGATGTTCTCCCTGTCCGTCACCTCTTGATGGTGATGGTTGGCCCCCAGACACCCGTAGCGGCTCGGCGTGGTCTGGGTGTAGAGGGCGAGGCAGCGGACTCCGCTGGCAGCGGCCAGGTGCAAAGGGCCCGTATCGGCGCAGATAAAGAGGTGCAGGCCTGAGGTAAAGCGGGCCAGTGCCTCCAGGCTCTGCAGGCTGATGATCTCATCGCCCAGGTTGGGCTCGGGCAGAGTGGGGTCCTGGATATGGATGAGGTGAGCCGAGGGCATGTGGCTGCGTATTCGGCCGAGCAGATGTTGCCACTGCCTGTGGGTCAGCCCCTTGCCATCCCGGGCGCCGGTGAAGAAGCCGATCCGTACCGTCTCTCCTGACTGAACGGGCAGGGCCGCCTCCTTCCAGAGGCGAGGTGCGTGCTCCAGATAGCGAGGGGGGCTAGTGATCCCGAGCAGTTGCAGCGGGGTATGCGCATAATGCCAATCGTCGAGGGGGGTGATGGCCTCATCAAACAGCACATCCCCGTTCATTTCGTTAAATCCCCTCTTGTCGGAGGCTCGAATGCAGGCGGTGATCAGGTGATCCGTGCTGGAGGGGAAGGGGGTATAGACGCGATCGAAGGGGGTCTTGCGCAATGCGAGCAGGGCCTGCAACGAGGCAGTCAGCTTCCCCCAGCGGAAATGGAGGAGGTGGATGCGGCTGACGGTGAGCTCTTCGATGAAGGGGGTCATCAGCCCCGAGCTCTGCACCAGCTCAATGGTGGCATCGGGATAACGGGCCCGCAGTGCATGCAGAAAAGGCAGTTGGAAGATGGCATTGCCGATCCGGTTGGTGCTGCGTACCACCAGAATTCGGCGCACCTCTGTCTCTTCTCGCACGATGCGATTGCGTGAGGCAACCCAGCCCAGCAGGCGGCGCTCCCATCCCCGTGTGGCGCGGCGTCGGTAGGAATCAAATCGGCGCAGTTTATCTCTGAGAGTCGACATCTATCACCTTCTCCTTGTGCACCCGATGGCGGTCTGAAGGCAAGCTACTGAAACTTAACTCAATAAGCAATGATGGACGCGATTGTTTCATCACTTTGTGACATCACATCGATGGCCTCCCGCAAGAGGCTCGCGATGCTCTGTCCATCAGAAGAGAAAGGAGTGTGACATGAATCGTTGGAAGGGGTGGTGCATCGCCCTCATGTATGGCGTCAGTGCCCAGGCGGCCCCCGTCATCTATGGCTGGGCCGAGCGCGGGGTGCTCGAGCCGGCTGGCCTGATGATGGATCTCAAGCTCGATACCGGGGCCGATACCTCCTCACTCGATGCGCGGCAGCTGCGCGAGTTTGAGCGAGACGGGGAGCGCTGGGTCAGCTTCACGGTACGCGGTGAGGATAAAGAGGGGGCCAGAACGGTGCGAATAGAGCGGGAAGTGATCCGCTACGTCAAGGTACGAGGTGCCGGTGGAAGCGATAACCGACCGGTGGTGAGAATGGCTATCTGCATCGGCAATCGGCTGCTTGAGGACGAATTTACCCTCAACGATCGCAAGAAGATGAGCTATCCCGTGCTGATAGGCCGCAATACGCTGGCCCAGATGGATGCCGCCGTGGCGGCCAACCGCAGCTATACCCTCACTCCAGGGTGTCCCTGAATTGATTCCGACGAGTGCCGGCCCGCTGGACCGGCATCGCGTCATTGTGTGCCTCCTCAAGGGGGAGGGAGCGTCTGGCCAAAGGACTCCCTTGAGAGAGGGAGGCGCCGGCGCAGCAGGCGCACCAGGGGGGGCAGAACGATGACCAGCACCGCCAGCACCAGCAGGCTCTGGCTGATGGTGCTGCCCCACAGAATGCCGAGTTCGCCGTTGCTGATGGAGAGTGCCCGGCGCAGGTTTTGCTCCAGCATCTCCCCCAGCACGAAGCCCAGGATCAGCGGCGAGAGGGGGAAGTTGAGTTTGCGCAGCACATAGCCAAACACCCCGAGACCGGCCATCAGCAGCAGATCGAAGGTGGTGCTGTGCACCGCGTAGACCCCCACCGCCGAAACGGTGGCAATGGCCGGTGCCAGGAACCAGAGCGGGATGCTGAGCATGCGGGTGAACAACCCGATGAGGGGGATGTTCATGATGAGCAGCATGATGTTGGCCAGCAGCAGGGCGGCGATCAGCCCCCAGACGATGTCCGGCTGCTCGGTGAACAGTGTCGGTCCCGGGGTGATGTTATAGAGGGTCAGGGCCCCCATCATCACCGCCGTGGTGCCCGAACCCGGCACACCCAGGGTCAGCATGGGGATGAAGGAGCCACAGGCGGAGGCGTTGTTGGCCGCCTCGGGAGCCGCCACGCCGCGGATATCGCCCTGGCCGAAGGTGCCTTGCGGGCCGGCCAGGCGCTTCTCGGTCATGTAGGTGAGGGCGCTGGCGATGGTGGCGCCGGCCCCCGGCAGGATGCCGACGAAGAAGCCGGCGGTGGCCGAGCGCAGCATGGTGCCGGTGCACCGGGTCAGCTCGCGGAAGCTAAACAGCAGGCGACCGGTCTGGCGCACCAGCTGCTGACCCCCCTTGGTGTGCTCGAGCATTAGCAGAATTTCGCTCACCGAGAAGAGGCCGATCACCACCACGATGAACTGGATCCCGTCCGACAGGTGCACGCTGTCGAAGGTGAAGCGGTAGACGCCGGTGTTGGCGTCGACGCCGACGGTGGCGAGCCCGAGGCCAATCAGGGCGGCGAGGAAGGATTTGAGCGGGTTCTGGCTCATCATGCTGCCGAGGCAGGCGATGGCGAACACCATGAGGGCGAAGTACTCGGCCGGGCCGAAGGCGAGCGACCAGCGGGCCAGGGCCGGGGCGAACAGTATGATGCCGCCGATGGCGAGCAGGGAGCCGACGAACGAGCTCACCGCCGAGATGGAGAGGGCCACCCCGGCGCGCCCCTGCTTGGCCATGGGGTAGCCGTCGAGCGCCGTCATGATGGCGGCGGCGTCCCCCGGCACGTTGAGCAGAATGGAGGAGATCCGCCCGCCGTACTCGCAGCCGATGTAGACGGTGGCGAGCAGGATCAGGGCCGACTCGGGGGGCAGTTTCAGGGCAAAGGCGAGGGGCAGCAGGATCGCCACCCCGTTGATGGGGCCAAGCCCCGGCAGCAGCCCCACCACGGTGCCGACGAAGCAGCCGATGAGGGCGATCAGCAGGTTTTCGGGGGTGAGGGCCACCGCGAAACCTTGCGCGAGGTACATCCAGGTATCCATGACTACTCCTTAGGCCAGCCAGGCGCCGAGCGGCAGGGTGACATCCAGCAGCCGGTCGAAGGCGTAAAAGAGGCAGATGCCGAGTAGGGGCCCGGCGATGAGGGCGGCGCGCCAGCTGGCGCCAAACAGCCGCCCGACCACCACGGTGAGCAGGGTGGTGGCGAGCGGAAAGCCCAGCCACTCGAAGCCCCAGCCGTAGCTAAACAGGGCCAGCACCATGGCGGCGATGCGCAGCAGCGCGGGACGCGCCGGCCAGCTGGCCGGATCCGGCGTGCGCTTAAGCAGCAGCAGGGCGCAGCCGGCCATCAACAGGCTGATCACAAGCGGGAAGGGGCGCGGCCCCACCGGCTCGTAGCTGTATTCGCTGTGCAGCTGCCAGGCGAGGGCGGCGGCCCCCAGGCTCAGCAGCAGCCAGCACAGGGCAAACAGACGATCGCTCATGGTGCCGGCTCCCTCTTACTTGGCCAGACCGAAGGCCTTGGCCTGCTCGCGATAGTCGGCCACCTGGGCCTTGACGTAGCGGTCAAGCTCGTCGCCGGTGAGATCGAACGCGAACAGGCCGCGCTGATCACGCTGGGCCTTGAAGGCATCGCTCTTGGCCAGCTGATCGAAGGTCTGCTTCCACCATTGGTAGCCGGCGTCGCTTACCTTGGGGCCCACGTAGAAGCCGCGAATGACCGGCCACACCAGGTCATAACCCTGCTCCCTGGCGGTGGGAATGTCGGCCAGCTGGCCCGGCAGGCGATCCTTGGCAAACACCGCCAGTACCTTGAGCTTGTCGCCGCCAAGGTAGGGGACCATCTCGCTCAGATCGCCCGAGACCACCTGCACATGATTGCCAAGCAGGGCGGTCACCGGCTCGCCACCCCCTTCGAAGGCGACGTAGCGCATCTTGTGGGGATCGACCCCGGCCAGCTTGGCCAGCAGGGCGGCTTTCATCCAGTCCTGACTGCCGATGGAGGCGCCGGCACCGATCACCACGCTGTCGGGATTTTGCTTCAGGGTTGCGACCAGCTCCTTGAGGCTCTGGTAGGGGGCGTCGTGGCGCACCGCTATCATGCCGTAGTCGGTGCCAACGGCGGCCAGCCAGCGCACGTCATCGACCCCGTAACGGCCGAACTTGCCCTGGGAGAGGTTCAAGAGTGAACCACTCGAAAAGGCGACCACGGTACCGGCCTCGGCCGGGCGCTGGGCTACGATGGCGTTGTAGGCCACGGCGCCGACGCCGCCCGGCATGTAGGTGACGCGCATGGGCTTGTCGATGGCTCCGCTCTCTTGCAGGCTCACCTGCAGCAGTTTGCAGGTGAGGTCGAAGCCGCCGCCCGGTTTGGCGGGGGCGATGCACTCGGTGCGCGAGGGGGCTCCCTCGGCGGCGAAGGCGGGGTGACCGGCCAGCAGGGCCAGCAAGGTCAGGGCGTGAAGCGTTCCTTTTGTCATTGTTTTTTCTCCGTCAGGCGACCCCATGTCGCACTCTGTGACCCCGCCCGCTGGACGAGGTGATGCGAAATTGTTAAAACAGCCACCTTTCATTTACCTTTCATCGCGCCACGATGTTGCGGAGTTGTGACATGCGTCTCTTGTTGGCCGAGGACAATCACGAGCTGGCTCATTGGCTGAGTCGGGCGTTGGGCGACGCCGGGTTTGCCGTTGACTGGGCCGAGGACGGGGCGGCGGCGGATCACCTGCTGCAGCACGAGCAGTACGCCCTGGCGGTGCTCGATATCGAGATGCCGCGCAGGGGCGGGCTCGAGGTGCTGGCCCGACTGCGCCGCCGCGGGCAGGATCTGCCGGTGTTGCTGCTCACCGCCCACGGGGCGGTCGAGGATCGCATCCGCGGCCTGCAGGCGGGGGCCGACGACTACCTCGCCAAGCCGTTTGACCTCGGCGAGCTCGACGCCCGTCTGCGAGCCCTGCTGCGCCGCAGTCAGGGGGCTGTCAGCGCCGAGCAGCGCCTTGGCGCCCTCTGTTTGCACCCGGAAGGTTACTTCCTGGTGGGGGAGGTGCCGCTACCGCTCACCCCGCGTGAGCATGCCCTGCTCACCGTCCTGATGTACCGCCGCGGTCGCCCGGTGGCCAAGGGGCAACTGTTTGAGCAGGTGTTCACTCTGGGGGAGGAGGCGAGCCGGGAGAGCATCGATCTCTACATCCATCGCCTGCGCAAGAAGCTCGCCGGCAGCGGGGTGATGATCACCACATTGCGTGGCCTGGGCTACCTGCTCGAGGAGGCTGAGGATTAATCGCTCCCTGCTCGGCCAGCTACTGCTCTTCCTGGGGCTGCCCATGATGGTGCTGTGGGCACTCTCTACCTGGAGCAGTTACCACACTGCCCTGGCCGCGGCCACCCAGGCCTATGATCGCACCCTGCTCGCCTCGGCCCGCACCGTGGCCGAGCGTCTCGATGTGGCCGAAGGTAGATTACGGGTCGACGTGCCTTATGTGGTGCTCGACAGCTTCGAGCGCAACATGCGCGATCGCCTCTACTATCAGGTGCGTGGGCCCTCGCAGCGGGTCATCTCCGGCTATGAGGCGCTACCGGTACGACCGGCCGACACGCCGCTCACCGATCGCTATCCGGCGCTCGCCTATTTCTACGACGGGGAGTATCAGGGGGCGCCGATCCGTGCCGTCGCCCTGCTGCAGCCGGTGAACCAGGGCGGGGTTAGCGGCATGGCGACCATCACGGTGGCCGAGACCCTGCTCGGGCGCCGCCAGCTCGCCGAACAGCTGCTGTGGAGCGCATTCTTCTCCCAGGGGGCCCTGCTCTGTCTGACCTGGCTTATCGCCTACCTGCTGCTTAAGCGGCTGCTCACTCCCATGCGCCGTCTCTCGCGCGAGCTGCTCCGCCGCGACGCCGCCAACCTGGCACCGCTGCCGGACTTGCTCCCCTGGCAGGAGACCCGGCCGCTGATCCTCGCTTTCAACCGTCATCTGGAGAGATTGAGGCAGATGGTAACCCGCCAGGAGCGTTTCAGCGCCGATGCCGCGCATCAGCTGCGAACCCCCCTGGCCGTACTCAAGACCCAGGTGGCCGTGGCCCAGGCGAGCACCGATCCCAAGGCCGAGCTCGTCGCCATGGTGCACACCCTGGACCGCACCATAGGGCTGACCGAGCGACTGCTCACTCTGGCACGGCTCAAGGCCGACGAGTGTGCCGGCCGACGCACCCTTAACCCGTTGGATCTGGTGGCTCTGGTGCAGGAGGCCTGTTTCTCGCGACTGATGGCCGCTCGTACCCGGGGGATCGATCTCGGTTATGAGGGGGAGGCGCAGTGCATGGTGCCAGGAGAGCCTCTTCTGCTTGGAGAGCTGTGTGCCAACCTCATCGACAACGCCATCAAGTACACTCCGGCGCGGGGAATGGTGACGGTGCGGGTGCGGCGAGAGGCGGGGCGGGTCTGGCTTGAGGTGGAAGACTCGGGCCCCGGCATTGCGCCGGATGAGTGTGAGCGTGCCGCTCAACCCTTCGTACGACTCGAGCACGGAGGCGATCAGCCCGGGGCTGGCCTCGGTCTTGCCCTGGTGCGTGACATCGCCCATTACCATGGAAGCGGGCTCTCGCTCGAGCGGGGACCATCCCTTGGGGGGTTGCTGGCTCGAGTGGGACTGGGCGAGGGGGCCGCCCCTTCCCCGACGCCTTCTCACCCTGATCTTGGGGCCATCCCATGACGGACAGGCCCGTCGGGGTTACCACTTGGCGAAGTAGTCGACAAAGCGGACAAACTTGTCGCGGCTGTAGCTGTCCCCCTGCTCGAGCAGTCCTGTGTTGACTGACTCGATCAGGGTGCCATTTTTGTCCAGGATGAAGAAGTGGGGTACCCCCTGAAACTCGGGATAGACGCTCAAGAAATGGGTGTTCTTGTTTTCGTCGCTCACATTGACCTTGATCACGACGAAGGTGTCGGTGAAGGCCTTGGCGAGGTGCGGGTCGGCATCGAGAAAACGGTTCATCTCCTTGCACCAGCGGCACCACTCTCCTCCGATAAACAGCAAGATTTTCTTCTTCTCCATCGACGCCTTGAGGCGTGCTCCGCTGAGATCGTTCAACGGATTGCGGGCGGGATCGTAAGCCTGGCTGTAGCCGGGCTGACCATCGGCCCAGCCGGCGGCCAGGGTCGGGAGGGGCAGCAGGGCACAGGCGAGCAGCAGGGCGGTGAGGGATTTCATCCTTACATCCTTGTGGTTGGCAAGAGGGTTCAGGCTAGCAGGGCGGCACAAAAACAACCACCCCCGCCAAGGCGGGGGTGGGTCTCTATCAATAGGCCTGCTGATGCACATCGAGGACGGCGCGTCCCGACGGGTCGGCCATCTCCTTGAACTTGGCATCCCACTCCAGTGCAGTGGGGGTAGAGCAGGCGACCGACTTGCCGTAGGGCACGGTGCGGGCGGCCGATTCGAGCGGGAAGTGCTCCTCGAAGATGGCCCGGTAGTAGTAGGCCTCCTTGGTGAGCGGGGTGTTGACCGGGAAGCGATAGGCGGCGGCCTCGAACATCTGATCGGTTACCTCCTTCTCTACCATGGCTTTGAGGCTGTCGATCCAGGAGTAGCCGACGCCGTCGGAGAACTGCTCCTTCTGGCGCCATGCCACCTCATGGGGCAGCAGCTCGCCAAACACCTCGCGCAGGATATGCTTTTCTATCTTGCCATTGCCGCACATCTTGTCGACGGGATTGAGGCGCATCGCCACATCCATAAACTCCTTGTCGAGGAAGGGCACGCGACCCTCCACGCCCCAGGCGGCCATGGATTTGTTGGCGCGCAGGCAGTCATACAGATGCAAGGCGTCGAGCTTGCGCACCGTCTCTTCATGGAATTCGCGGGCGTTGGGGGCCTTGTGGAAGTAGAGGTAGCCGCCAAACAGCTCGTCAGAGCCCTCGCCCGAGAGCACCATCTTGATGCCCATCGCCTTGATATAGCGGGCCATCAGGTACATGGGGGTGGAGGCTCGGATGGTGGTGACGTCATAGGTCTCGAGGTGATAGATGACGTCCCGCAGGGCATCGAGCCCCTCCTGCACCGTGAAGTGGATCTGGTGGTGTACTGTGCCCAGGTGATCGGCCACCTTCTGGGCGGCGGCAAGATCCGGCGAGCCCTTGAGACCGACCGCGAAGGAGTGCAACTGGGGCCACCAGGCCTCGCTTTGGCCATCGTCCTCGATGCGGCGCGCCGCATAGAGTTTGGTGATGGCGGAGATAACGGACGAATCCAGACCGCCGGAGAGCAGCACGCCGTAGGGGACGTCGCACATCAGCTGGCGTTTGACCGCCGCTTCCAGGGCGGCTTTCAGCTCGGCCTTGTCACTGACCTTGTGTTCGACCGCCTCATAGCTCATCCAGTCACGCTGGTACCATTTTTTGAGCTCGCCATCCTTGCTCCATAGGTAGTGTCCCGGCGGAAACGTCTCGACGCTCTTGCACACCGGCACCAGCGCCTTCATCTCGGAGGCGACGTAGAAGTTGCCGTGCTCGTCGCGCCCGGTATAGAGGGGGATGATCCCCATGTGGTCGCGACCGATGAGGTAGGCATCTTGCTCGGCGTCATAGAGGATAAAGGCGAAGATGCCGTTGAGATCGTCCAAAAAGGCGGGCCCCTTCTCCTTGTAGAGGGCGAGCAGCACCTCGCAATCGGAGTGGGTCTGAAACTGGAAATCGACCTTGAGGTTCTTCTCCAGCTCCTTGTGGTTGTAAATCTCGCCGTTGACCGCCAGCACATGGGTGCGCTCGGGGTTGTAGAGGGGCTGGGCGCCGTTGCCCGGATCGACGATGGCCAGGCGCTCGTGCACCAAAATGGCCTTGTCGGTGCTGTAGACGCCGGACCAGTCGGGCCCGCGGTGACGCAATCGCTTGGACATCTCGAGGGCCGATTTGCGAAGGGCCGCTGCATCAGACTTGATGTCCAGAATACCGAAGATGGAGCACATCGATGTAAATCCTCTTTATTTTTGTAGGGCCCCCCACGTTTGGGCCCGAAAGTCCGTTTACATTCCTCGCCCCTCACAATGCCAGAGCAAGGCTCTTTTGCAAACAGAAAAGCCGGATAATATCCGGCTTCTCTTGGGGACCTCCTGGTGGAGAGGATCAGCTCTGATCGCTCGGCTCGAAGATGACGTAGATCTTGCGGCAGGTCTCGATGGTCTCCCAGGTGCCGCGAAAACCGGCCGGGATGACGAACTGATCCCCGGCGACCAGGATCATGCTGTTGCCCTCCTGATCCGACAGTTGCACCTTGCCCTCGAGCAGGTGGCAAAACTCGTGCTCGCTATAACGAACCTCCCAACTGCCCGGTTCGCCCTGCCAGATCCCGGCATGAAACTGGGCGCTCGGGTCCGAGTAGTGGTTCCAGAGCAGTTGCTTGGGATCCCCGGCGATGAGGCGATCTTCGGCCGGGTAGAGGGGTTGGGGGGGGACTGACTCGGAGAAGAGCACGAGATCGCTGATGAGGGGGGATGACATGGAACCTCCTTGGCCGTGGATGAAGGGGGGCATCATGCCCCCGTTTAGTATTCTAACCACCTTCGACCTTAGCGGTCTGGCCGTCACTTGCCAAGGGGTCACGTTCCTCAAAGGGACGCAGCTCACGCATGACATGACGGGCAAAACCGCTACCCGCTTCGTTATAGACGTTGAAGACGGCGTCGATCCCCTGCTCGAGCAGGGAGGGGATGTCATCTTCGAAGCGGACAATGGCGGCGATGCGCCCACTAAAACCGTGGCTGCGCAGCTTGTCGACCGCATAGAGGTTCCCGGAGTGGTGAGGCATGGCGAGCAGCACCAGAGAGACCTGGTTGGAGAGCAGCACCTTGTCCCAGAAATCGGTGTCGGTGGCATCCCCTTCGATGACGTTGAGGCCACGCTCACGCAGCCCCGGCAGTTTGCTGCTGTCGTTCTCCACCCCGAGCACGACCGGACCGTGACGACGCTCCAGCTCGGCATAGGCACCCTGACCGATACGCCCCATGCCGAGGATGATGACCTGGGCATCGCCCAGCTCTATGGGTCTGTCCTCAGGGTGCAACATGGCGGTCTGCCAGCGCCGCAGGCGATCCCCGAAGCGGTGATAGAGGCGTTCTCCCATGCCGTTGAGGGGGGCGGAGATCATGAAGCTGGCCGCCAGCATCAGGGAGATGGCCACCAACCACTCCGCAGGCAGCCAGCCCGCCTTGGTGGCAATGGCGCCGACGATGAGGCCGAATTCGGAGAAGTTGGCCAGGGCCAGGGTAGAGAGCAGGGCGGTGCGAACCCTCAGATGGGCGCTGCAGTAAACCACGTAGTAGAGCAGGCTCTTGAGCGGCAGCACCAGCAGCAAGATCGCCGCCATCAAGAGGGTGTCCGAGGTGGGCAACCCGTGCAGACCGATGGAGACGAAGAAGCAGACCAGGAAGAGATCTTTGAGGTTGAAGAGCGACTTGGCCAGGCCGCTCGAGGCGGGATGGCTGGCCAGCAGCATCCCCATCACCAGGGCACCGAGATCGGGTTTGAGGCCCACCAGCTCGAAGCCGCCGGCCCCCACCACCAGAGCCAGGAAGATCCCCATCAGCACCTGCAGCTCCCCGTGACCGGCCCGCTCGAGCAGCAGAAAGAGCAAGGGGCGCAGCAGGGGGAGCGCCAATACCCAAAGGGCCCACAGGCTCGGCAATTTGCCGCTCGAGACGGTGAGGAAGGCTACCGCGAAGAGATCCTGCAGCACCAGCACGCCGATGGCGAGGCGGCCGTAGAGGGCATTCATATCGCTTCGCTCCTCAAGCACCTTGACCGCGAAGACGGTGCTGGAGAAGGAGAGGGCAAAGCCGAGCAGCAGTGCCAGTTGCCAGTTGAGTTCGCTGGCCAGGGTGACGCCTACCCCCTTGCAAGCCAGTAATACCAGGGTAAAGAGCAGGGTCGAGAGCAGCATGTGCACGCTGGTGGTGCCCCACACCTCCCGCTTGAGCAGGGTCTTGACCTCCAGCTTGAGGCCGATGGTAAAGAGCAGCAGGGTGACCCCGAGGTCGGCCAGGGTGGTGAGGGTCTCACTGTGGGGGACATCGAGTCCCTTGAGGGCAAAGCCGGCGGCCAGATAACCGAGCAGGGGAGGCAGCTTGAGGAGGTTGGCCAGCATGCCGCAGCCGAAGGCCACGGCGATGATCATCAAATCCATGGTGTAACGGGTTCCTAAACGATGTCGATCTCGTTGACAGAGCCAAAGATATGGTTGGGACGAAACGGTACCTGATCGATATCCTCGGCACGACTCACGCCCGAGAGCACCAGTATGGTCTCGAGGCCCGCCTGGAAGCCGGCCAGAATATCGGTGCGCAGGTTGTCGCCGATGATGATGGTGCTCTCCGAGTGGGCCTCCATCCGGTTCAGTGCCGCACGGATGATCCAGGCGCTGGGCTTGCCCACATAAAACGGCTTCTTGCCGGTCATCCGCTCGATGGGGGCGCACAGGGCTCCGCAGGCCGGGTACATGTGAGGGCCGTGGGTATCGGGGTTGGTGGCGATAAAGCGTGCCCCCTGGGCCACGAACTTGGCACCCAGCTGCATCATGGACCAGTTGTAGTTGCGAGTCTCGCCCACCACCACGAAGTCGGGATCGATGTCGGTGATGGTAAATCCGGCCTTGTAGAGTTCGTGGGTCAGGGCCCCCTCACCGATCACATAGGCCTTCTTGCCGTCCTGGCGGCGCAGAAAGTCGGCGGTCCCCATGGCCGAGGTGTAAAAACACTCCTCGGGCACCTCGATGCCGGCGGAGCGGAAGCGGTTTTGCAGATCTTTCTGGGTCTGGGCCGGGTAGTTGGTCAGAAAGAGCAACTTGTGGCCCTGCTCGAGGAGGCGGTGGACAAAGCGATCGGCGCCGGGGATCAGGTCGTTGTTGTGCAAAATGACGCCGTCTATGTCACAAATAACACTTTTCTTCATACTGCCTCCTTGCGTGGCATGCCAGGGTGGAAGAACCTAGTCTATCAATCAGTTAGCTTCTTTGAAGCGGGGATTATAAGCCCGTTTGGCAACTGGGTTACAGCCGTTTTCTTGTGGAGGTGATGATGATGGAGACATTGATTGCCGAACTGCCCAAGGTTGAGCTGCATCTGCATATCGAGGGCACACTGGAGCCTGAGCTGGTCTTTGCGCTGGCCAGGCGTAACCATATTGAGCTGCCCTGGGGGTCGGTCGAGGCACTTCGCTCGGCGTACCGTTTCACAGACCTGCAGTCTTTTCTCGATCTCTACTATCAAAACGCGGCCGTCCTCTGCACGGCCCGCGACTTCTTTGATCTGACCCTGGCCTATCTGGAGCGCTGTCACCAGGAGAAGATCGTGCACACGGAGATCTTCTTCGATCCCCAGACCCACACCGAGCGGGGAGTCCCCTTCTCCGAGGTGATGGAGGGGCTGCTCGAGGCGCTTGACGAGGGGCAGCGCCGCTGGCAGATCAGCTCCCGACTCATTCTCTGCTTCTTGCGCCATCTTAGCGAAGAGTCCGCCTGGCAGACCCTGACAGAGGCCGAGCCCTGGCTCGACCGGCTGCACGGTTTTGGTCTGGACTCCGGCGAGCGGGGGAATCCGCCGGAGAAATTTGCCCGGGTCTTTGCCAGAGTCAGAGAGCTGGGTCTTCCCGTTGTCGCCCATGCGGGAGAGGAGGGGCCCGCCGGATATATCTGGCAGGCGATGGAACGACTCCAGGTACGGCGTATCGATCACGGGGTGCGCGCCATCGACGATCCCGAGCTGCTGGAGGCGCTGGCCCGCAGCCGACTGCCCCTGACGGTCTGCCCCCTCTCCAACCTGCGCCTGCAGGTGGTCAAAACGATGAGCGATCATCCCATGAGGCACTTGCTGGAGCACGGGCTCTGCGTGACGGTCAACTCCGACGATCCCGCCTACTTCGGTGGCTATCTCACGGCCAACTATCGGGCACTGGTGGAGGGGCTCTCCCTGAGTGCCGGGCAGGTGGTACAGCTGGCGCTTAACGGCGTCGAGGCGAGCTGGATGAGCGATGGGCAAAAGAGCCATTGGTGCGAGCAGATCCAGGGCATAGCCCGAGCGCACGGTGTTGGCGACCTTTGAGCAGAAGGGGGGGATCGGCTAGAATCTTCCCCCTATTGTATCGACTCTCTGAATTGCAATGAGCCAGATGGATCCTGTTTTCGACCACTCTTTTCACCGCGAGCTGCTCCACCCAAAACACTGGGGAGCCTGGCTCGGTGTCGGTGCGCTGCGCCTGATGGGCTATCTGCCTCCCCGTTTGCGCGATCGTCTGGGGGATCTCCTGGCCCCGCTGCTGGTGCGTCTCTCCAAGAAACAGTGCTATATCGCCCGCACCAACCTCGAGATCTGCTTCCCCCGGTTGAGCGGGGAAGAGCGTGAGGCCCTGCTGCACAAGTGCATGCGAGTGGGCATCAAGACCTTCGCCGGCTTTGGCGAGCTGAGCGTGCGCTCCCCCGACTATCTGGCATCACGCACCCGGATCAGCGGTTGGGAGCATGTGGAGGCCGCCAGGTTGGCGGGTCAATCGGTGATCTTCGTGGTGCCCCACACCTGGGCCATCGATTTTTGCGGACGCATCATCGATAATCGCCAGACCCTCTCCATGTGCACCATGATGAAGAGCGCCAAGAGCGCCGTGTTCGATCGCTACATCAACCGGGAGCGGGGACGCAACGGTGCCAAGATCTATGAACGCAGCGCCGGGCTCAAACCCATCATCAAACACCTCAGACAGCCGGGCAGCGGTTTTTATTATCTGCCGGACCAGGATCACGGGCGCGAGGCGAGCCTCTTTGTTCCCTTTTTTGGTATGGAGAAGGCGACCCTGCCGGCCTTGCCACGCCTGTGCAAGCTCACCGGTGCCCGTCCGCTGATGATGCTGGCCTGCTACGACGAGGCAAACCACGACTACGAACTGGTGATAGAGCCTCTGCCCGAGCCCTACCCGAGCGAGGATGTGACCCGGGATACTCTGGTGATGAATCAGGCGGTGGAGTCGCTGCTGACCCGCTATCCGGAGCAGTACATGTGGTTTCTCAAAATATTCCACACTCGTCCCGATACGGATGAGGGATTTTATGAACTCGGGATCCGCAAGGTGCGCGGCGAAATATGATGGCAAGCCCGGCGGTTGTCGGGCTTGCCCATCGCATCAGCCTGCAGCCGGGATGGCGGGAGCATCCAGCACCAGGCGTCCCTCCTTCACCGGTATGGTTTTGCCGGGCTGGTGCTGCATGCGTACCACCCCCTCCTGTCCGGCGAGGCGATAGGTCACGTCATAGCCAAGGGACTCCTGTGATTCCTTTTGCACGGTACGGCAGCGCTGCTCTTTCGTGGTGTAGGTATCGGCTTTTTGCATATTGCCCTGCACCTGATTGCCCGCATAGCCACCGGCGACAGCCCCTGCCGCCGTCGCCACCTTCTTGCCGCTGCCTCCGCCAAATTGGTGACCGATAACGCCCCCCAGAGCGGCGCCGACGACGGTGCCGACAATCTGGTGTTCATCCTTAACCGGTTTTCTGTGGGTGACGCTTACTTGCTCGCACACCTGTTGGGGCGTCTTGATGGTGCGGCTGACCGGCTTGACGCCGAGCACCTGGGCCACTTCAGGCTCTCGTTCGAACAGGTGGCTGCTGGCTACGGCAGAGAGGGTGAGGGCACTGGCCACGCCGACCAGCACGCCTCCCAACATGGACTTGTTCATGGTTTTTCCTTATCACTGGGTCTATCCCTATTGTCGACGGGGGCTGCCATGTCAGGTAGCTGAGCCCGGCGGCTATCCGACAGGGATTGTCTGCCCCGAATTTGAGTGGCGACCGGGGCTGTCTTAATATGGCGACATCCCTGTGTGAGTGTGTTCCCATGTCGTCTCTCTCCTTTCTCTTCCCCGTTTCCTGTATCGCCATCTGGGCCGGTAATGGCATCGTCAGCAAGATGGCGGTGCAACTGATGTCACCGGCTGCGCTGGCCTGGTCGCGCTGGCTGGTGGCGGCCCTGGTGTTGAGTCCCTGGCTGGGGCGCCGGGCCTGGCTGCTGCGGCACCGCCTGTTTCGCTGCGCCCCCAGGCTGGCGTTGCTCGCACTGCTTGGCATGGTACTTAACCAGACCTTCGGTTATTACGCCGCAACAACCCTGGGGGCGACCGAGATCAGCCTTATCATGGGTCTGACTCCCCTGATGACGGTGGTACTCAGCACCCTGTTACTGCGTGAGCGCCCCACTTGGGGCGCGCTGCTCGGTGGGCTGGTCTCTCTGGGAGGGCTGGTGGTGTTGCTGGGGCAGGGGGACCCGGCTCGGTTGCTGACCCATGGCATCTCCATCGGCTATGTCTACATGCTGCTCTCGGCGCTCACTTATGCGCTCTATAGCGTGCTGCTGCGCCGCTGGGTTCTGGGGCTCGACAACTGGATGATGCTCTACGGCCAGGTGCTGATGAGCCTGATGTTCCTGACCCCCTTCTTCTTCCTGGTGGATGGTCGCTTGCCGGGGTGGGAGAGCCTGTGGTTTGTGCTCTATGCCGGGGTCCCGACCTCGGCCCTCTCTCCCTGGCTCTGGATGCAGGGGATCTCCCTGCTTGGTGCCAGCAGAACGGCTATCTACATGAACTTGCTACCTGTGATGACGGCCGGGTTGGCGGTCACCCTGCTGGGAGAGCAATTGAGCTGGAGTCATCTGGTGGGGGGAGGCTTGACCCTGGCCGGAGTAATACTGGCCCAGGTGCAGCGCACGCCGGTGCTGTTTCCCGGAAACAAAACCGCCTCCCGAGGGAGGCGTGGCGACAAATCTGCTCGTGCTGCTTGTGATTAGATATTTTGTGCTTCTGTGGGCACAATGACGGATGCGTGGTTTCCCTTGGGGCCTTTTTGCAGTTCAAATTGGACAGACTGACCGGCCTTGAGTGTCTTGTAGCCATCCATCTGGATGGTGGAGTAGTGGGCAAAAATGTCCTCCCCACCCCCCTCCGGGCAGATGAAACCAAACCCTTTGGCGTTGTTGAACCATTTGACTGTTCCGGTTGCCATACATCTACATCCTTTTATTGATTACCCTAAAGTCGTTGAGTAACCTGCGCCCGCTCCATGTAAACTAGAAATATCTGGCCTCATCCGGGGGCAGATTAGCAAGTAACCAATCTAGTCCAAGAATCCGTCGAGTCAAGAAGTTGTTAACAAATCAGTGTGACCAGGTTAACAAAATCTGTTGACAAGTGCTTTTCTATTGATAGTAATCTTAAGGTGCCGGAGAAAGATGGCTAAACAGAAAGAACTCTTTGTAAATGAAGAGGTTGCTCAAGATTCCAAGGTTGATGTGCAACCGCCTCCCATGTACAAGGTGGTATTGAACAACGATGACTATACCCCTATGGATTTTGTGGTAGAGGTTTTGCAAAGGTTCTTCGGTATGGACTTGGATAAAGCGACTCAGGTGATGCTGAGTGTGCATTATAGTGGTAAGGGGATCTGTGGCGTGTTTACGGCCGAGATTGCCGAGACCAAGGTAGTTCAGGTCAATACCTATGCTCGAAAGAACGAACATCCACTGCTTTGTACCATGGAAAAGGCCTGATAAATGATCTGAATGACACCACGATAAGCTGTTGTATTAGGGGAGGTGCCTATGCTGAACAAGGATCTGGAAAGGACGCTGAATGAGGCATTCAAGTATGCCAGGGATGAGCGCCATGAGTTTATGACCGTTGAGCACCTGCTCTTGGCTTTGTTGGACAATCCTTCCGCCAAGGAGGCGTTGCTCTCCTGTGGTGCCGATGTCGATAACATGCGGCAGGAAATTGCCGCCTTCATCAACCAGACGACCCCTCTGCTGCCTCGCGACGATGAGGACAGAGAAACCCAACCCACCCTCGGATTCCAGCGCGTGCTGCAACGGGCAGTCTTCCACGTTCAATCGTCCGGTAATACCGAGGTCAGTGGCGCCAACGTGCTGGTCGCTATTTTCAGCGAGCAGGAGTCCCAGGCCGTCTACTTCCTGAAGAAGTCTGATATCAGCCGTCTCGATCTGGTTAATTTCCTCTCCCATGGGGTACGCAAGGAGAACAAGCCGGAGCAGGGCGGTCAGCAGGCTCAGGAAGGGGAGGATGATCTCTCCTCAGCCCAGATTGAGAGCTTTGCCACCAACCTCAACCAGTTGGTGCTTGAGGGTCGTATTGATCCCTTGATTGGCCGTGATCAGGAGCTCAACCGTACCATCCAGGTACTGTGCCGCCGGCGCAAGAACAATCCCCTGTTGGTCGGAGAGGCCGGTGTCGGCAAGACCGCGATCGCCGAGGGGCTCGCTTATCGCATCGTCAAGGGAGATGTGCCCGAGGTGATCGCCGGTAGCACCATCTATTCCCTGGACATGGGCTCACTGCTGGCGGGGACCAAGTACCGGGGCGATTTTGAGAAGCGCCTCAAGGTGTTGCTCAAGCAGTTGGAGCGTCAGGAGGGGGCCATCCTCTTTATCGACGAGATCCACACCATCATTGGGGCCGGTGCAGCCTCTGGCGGCCAGCTCGATGCGGCCAACCTCATCAAGCCGTTGCTCTCCAATGGGCTGCTCCGTTGCATCGGTTCGACCACCTATCAGGAGTACTCCCAGATCTTCGAGAAGGAGCACGCCCTGGCGCGGCGTTTCCAGAAGATCGACATCGTCGAGCCGAGCGTGGATGATACCACCCGCATCCTGATGGGCCTCAAGAGCCGTTATGAGCAGCACCACAATGTACGCTACACCGTCAAGGCGATGCGTGCCGCTGCCGAGCTGGCGGCCAAATATATCAATGATCGCCATCTGCCGGACAAGGCCATCGATGTGATCGACGAGGCGGGGGCCAGCCAGCGTATGCTGCCGGTGAGCAAGCGCAAGAAGGTGATCAATGTGCCCGAGATAGAGGCGATCGTGGCCAAGATTGCCAGGATCCCCGAGAAGTCGGTTTCGGCATCCGATAAAGAGGTCCTGAAGAACCTCGAGCGCAACCTCAAAATGGTGGTGTTTGGTCAGGACAGGGCTATCGAGGTGTTGACCGATGCTATTCGTCTGGCGCGCTCAGGGCTCGGTAACGAGCATCGCCCGGTGGGCTGCTTCCTGTTTGCCGGTCCCACCGGGGTGGGCAAGACGGAGGTCACCCAGCAGCTTGGCAAGGCGCTGGGGGTCGAGATGCTGCGTTTCGACATGTCCGAATACATGGAGCGTCATACCGTCTCGCGTCTCATCGGTGCTCCTCCGGGATACGTGGGTTTCGAGCAGGGGGGGCTGCTGACCGATGCCGTGATCAAGCATCCCCACTCTGTGGTGCTGCTCGACGAGATCGAAAAGGCCCACCCGGATGTCTTTAACCTGCTGCTGCAGGTGATGGACAACGGCACCCTGACCGATAACAACGGGCGCAAGGCAGATTTTCGCAATGTCATCCTGGTGATGACGACCAATGCCGGCGTGCAGGAGACCCAGCGCAAGTCCATTGGCTTCCAGCAGCAGGACATGAGCCATGATGCCATGTCGGTGATCAACAAGACGTTTACCCCGGAGTTTCGTAACCGTCTCGACCATATCATCTGGTTCAACCACCTCGATATGGAGGTGATCTATCAGGTGGTGGACAAGTTCATCGTCGAGCTGCAGGTACAACTGGATGCCAAGGGGGTCTCCCTCGAGATCACCGATGCGGCTCGCCACTGGTTGGCAGAGAAGGGATACGACAGGGCTATGGGGGCTCGTCCCATGGGGCGTGTCATTCAGGAGCAACTCAAGAAGCCGCTGGCCAACGAGATCCTGTTTGGTGCGCTGGTCGATGGCGGGGCCGTCAGAGTGGATCTGGGCAAGGAGGGGTTAACCTTCGACTTCCAGACCCAGCCTCTGACCGTACAACACTAAACCAACAACAAAAACCCCAACCGACTGGTTGGGGTTTTTGTATGAATTCCTGGCTTAGCGAGAGCGGAAAACGATGCGACCCTTGGAGAGATCGTAGGGGGTCAGGGCAACGGTTACCTTGTCACCGGTGAGGATACGGATGTAGTTCTTGCGCATCTTGCCGGAGATATGGGCGATCACCACGTGACCGTTCTCAAGTTCCACCCGGAACATGGTATTGGGCAGAGTCTCCAGAATGGTGCCCTGCATCTCAATACTGTCTTCTTTAGCCATTGAATCCTCTTGATAAGCCACAACAAAAAACGGCGAGATCATGCCGGATTTAAGGCTATGTGTAAAGTTTACTCGGGGATTGAGGGCACTTTTTTCCACTCTTTGCCGATGAGCAGCTCGTGGGGACGGTACTGGCTCTTGTAGTTCATCTTCTGGCAGTGCTCGACCAGATAGCCCAAATAGACCCAACTCCGGCCCGTCCGAGCGGCCAGCTCCAACTGACTCAGGATGGCAAAGACCCCCAATGAACGGCCCGCCTCTTCGGGATCGAAGAAGGTATACATGGCGCTCAAGGAGTGGGGCATCAGGTCGGTCACCGCGACGGCCAGCAGTTTCGAGCCAGAGCGAAACTCCATGTAGAGAGGGGGCATCCAGTGGCAGTGAAGAAATCCCTGATATTGGCTGCGGCTGGGGGGATACATGGTGCCATCGGCATGACGGCCACGAATATAGCGCTCGTAGAGTTCGTAATACTCGGGTTTGTCCTGATAGCTCAACACCACCTCAAGATCCCGGTTCTGTTGGCGGATACGTTTCTGGCGCTTGCTGGGGACAAACTCCTGGCTATGGATGCGAAGGGATTGGCAGGCCGAACAGGTGGGGCAGTGGGGGCGATAGATATCATTGCCACTGCGGCGAAAGCCGGCGCTGAGCAGTCGTTCATAGCCGTTGGGCGTGAGCAGGGAGTGATCCATTAACACCAGCAGCTGCTCTTGCCTGTCACCCAGATAACTGCAGGTGTGTTGCGGGGTCAGTCCAACCCGAAGGATCACTTCTTCAGTCATAGTGTACCTGCCTGGTAGTCCAGCAGCCGGCATGCAGCGGTTCGTGCTGCAGATGAGACAGGGCATCGAGAAAACGTCGCCGTGGCCACTCTTCAATGCCCATGGTGGCCAGAAAAGGGTTCTGCATCTGGGTGTCGATGAGGGCGCCGCCATGGGCGCAAAAGTGGCGACATAGGGCCATCAATGCCAGTCGTGCACCGCCGTCGATACGCGAGAAGATAGACTCGCCGCAGAAGACGCGGCCCAGGCTCAGTCCGTAGAGTCCTGCGACGGGCTCTCCCCCTTGCCAGATCTCGATGCTGTGAGCGTCACCCTGCTCATGGAGTCTCTTGTACGCGCTGATCATCTCGCTGCCAATCCAGGTTGAGTCGGCGGTACGCCGTGGTGCGGCGCACCCTTCGATGATCCTATTAAAGTCGCGATTGATCCAAATATCGAATTGGCCGCGACGCCACAGTCTGCGTGTGCTGCGTCCTTCGTGGATCTGCTCCGGGATCAGTACTCCACGGGGATCCGGTGACCACCAGAGGATGGGCCTGTGAGGCTCATACCAGGGGAAAATGCCGCGACGATAGGCCGCAAGCAGGCGGGGAGGGGTGAGATCACCGCCGATGGCGAGCAACCCGTTGGGCTCTTCGAGGGCGTGATCTACAGAGGGGAAATGCAGTGAGTGGGCATCCAGCTGGGTGAGATACATCGACATCCAAAGGGACCGATTACGAGCCATAGGGAGATAGTATCCAGCCGGTCCGCCTTTGTCACGGCACCGGCCTGCCCATGCCGGTTATGTGCACTCGGTGACTATCTTGTCGCGCCCCGTCCGCTTGGCGTGGTAGAGCAGTCGATCCGCCTCACTCAGGGCCTCGTCCATGGAGAGCCGCCCCACCTCGGTAACCCCGAAGCTGGCACGCACAAACAGAGGAACCTCACGAGCGAGAGGGAGTTGGCGCAGGTGCAGGCGAAGCCCCTCGAGGCGCTTGGCCAGTACCGGCACACTGCAGTGGGGGACCATAAGGGCAAACTCCTCGCCGCCGAAGCGGGCGATGAGTGCATCGGGGAAAAATTGGGTCAGTTGCTGGGTCAGGTGACAGAGCAGCTGATCCCCCACCGCATGACCCCAGTGATCGTTGACCTGCTTGAAGTGGTCCACATCCAGTACGCAGAGGGAGAGCTGGGTCTCTTGTTGCTGGAGCGCCTCAAACCATTTCATGCCCTCCCCAAACCAGTAGCGGCGATTATAGAGCCCGGTCAAATAATCCCGGTTGGCCGACTCCTGAATGCTGGTGAATTGCTCCAGGGCCTCCAGGTTGTGGCTGACACGGCATTGCAACTCCTCGGGCTCGAACGGTTGGTTGAGGAAGTCGTTGGCCCCCTGCTTGAGATAGCGGGCAGAGAGACCACGTTTGTCGGAGACCGAGATGCCAATGATGGCCAGACGCTGCTTGCTGTAGCGTTCACGCAGTATTCGCACCAGGCTGATACCGTCGATCTCGGGCATGTAGTAGTCGATCAGTGCCAGCCGAATGGCCGGGTTGGACTCGATGATGCCCAGCGCCTCTCGGGCATGTCCTGCCTCGTGAACCTGCAACAACTGCTTGCGCAGTTGGGCGGCGGTGCGGTGACGGGAAGTGCGTGAGTCGTCCACCACCAGCACCTCGATGCGCTGGTTGAGATAGAGTCGGTGGACCAGCCCCACGGCGTACTGCAGGGAGTGCCGTGAATCCTTCATCACGTAGTCGAGCACGCCGGCTTCGAGCCAGGCGTGGCGTTTCTCTTCGCTGATGTCGGCGGTGAGGATCACCACAGGCAGGCCGCGTTCGAGCAGTACATTGACCGCCTCTCCCCGGGGGGCATCAGGCAGTGTGAGGTCAACCAGCGCCACCACGTACTCTTCGCCGTGGCAGTGGCGGGCCCCCTCCAGGGTGTCATAGGCATCGATCTCCAGGCCCGTCTGCTGGGTGATGGCCTGGATCAACATGCGACGGACAGTCAGGCTGTCCTCGACGATCAGAATCTTCTGCTTCATCCGTGCTCTGAAAGTGAAAAAGGCATGCCGGGGCATGCCTTGAGGTTCAACGTGGCTTACTGGCTGTCGAGATAACGCTCGGCATCCAGAGCCGCCATACAACCGGTACCGGCTGAGGTGATGGCCTGGCGGTAGTTGTGATCCGCCACATCTCCCGCGGCAAACACCCCCTCGATGCTGGTCTGGGTGGCAAAACCGTCGAGGCCACCGCGTACCTTGAGATAACCGTTCTGCATCTCGAGTTGACCGTCAAAGATCTGGGTATTGGGCTGGTGGCCGATGGCGATGAAGACCCCCATCAGTGCCAACTCGCGAGTGGTTTCATCACGCACGTCGCGCAGGCGCACACCGGTAACCCCCATGGCGTCACCCAGGACTTCGTCCAGGGTCTGATGGGTATGCAGCTCGATGTTGCCGCTGGCCACCTTGTCGTGCAGGCGCTTGATCAGGATCTTCTCGGCGCGAAACTCGTCGCGACGGTGAATGAGGTGCACTTTCTTGGCGATGTTGGCCAGATAGAGTGCCTCTTCCACTGCGGTGTTGCCGCCGCCGACTACCGCCACTTCCTGGTTGCGATAGAAGAAGCCGTCACAGGTGGCACAGGCAGAGACGCCACGTCCCTTGAAGGCCTCTTCCGACGGCAACCCCAGATACTTGGCAGAGGCGCCAGTGGCGATGATCAGGGCATCACAACTGTATTCACCGCTGTCACCCTTCAGACGGAAGGGGCGTTCGGTGAGGGTCACCTCGTTGATATGGTCAAACTGGATGCGAGTGTCGAATTTCTCGGCGTGAGCCTTCATGCGATCCATCAGTGCCGGGCCGGTGAGGCCTTCCGGATCTCCGGGCCAGTTCTCCACCTCTGTGGTGGTGGTGAGCTGACCGCCCTGCTGCATGCCGGTGATGAGCAGCGGGTTGAGGTTGGCACGGGCGGCGTAGACGGCGGCTGTGTAGCCGGCCGGGCCTGAGCCCAGGATGATCAGCTTGCTGTGGATGACTTCGCTCATGTTAGGTGTCCTGCTCGGTTATTTGGGCCGGATTTTAGGGAATTGTCGATCCGGGGTCAAAGCACTCTGCTCGATAGCCTTCATCGAGACGATGGATGGTTACCTGGAGACCTGATGCAACCACCAGCGTGCGCCCAGAATGGCGGTGGCCGATCCGAGAATCGCGCTGGCCAGCAGATCCCCTGCCCAGTGCATACCCAGCAGCAGGCGCGAGACGGCAACGGCCAGCGCCCAGAGAGGCAAGAGCCAGGCTCCTCGAGGGGCTCTGGCCAGCCAGATCAGACCGAAAAATTGCGCGAGGGTGATGGTGACTATGGTGTGACCCGAGGGAAAGGCGTAGTTAACCCCCTGCTGCCAGTGCTGACCGAGCCAGGTTGGCAGACCGAGCAAGAGGCTGGTGGCATGGATTTGCTCCATACGCTCGCTGACCGGGGCGGCATAGAAGTGTTCGAGAGAGTCCAGCAGTCCCTGCTCGACCAGCCAGACCAGATAAGGACGGGGCTCCTGGGTCAGATGCTTGATAGCCGCCTTGATGCACCAGTCAGCCCCCATCAGCAGGACGAACACCGCCAGCAGCAATCCCCACTCCCGATGCCCCAGCCGCAGCTTGAACTGGGTCATGGCAAAGAGCAGAGCAAAGGTCGCCAACAGCCCGGGCAGGCCGACCGTACCCGATAGCAGATATGCCAGATAGAGCCCGGGTTGGTTCAGGTCGTGGGTGAGGAAGGGGGTCCATCCGGACAGGGCCAGCAGTGCCAGGGGCAGGATCAGGGCGGCACTGAAGCGAAGAACTTGGGCATTGGTCAGCATAGGGGCTCCGGGTGGCAATAAGCGCGCCATTTTGCCTGTCTCAACTGCAGGGTCAAGCCAACGGACATGAAATCGGGCAGCGCTTTGGGCTAGAATGCGCCCCTTGCCGTTTCTCTACCACAGTGCGGGCCGTCGTGCCGCGGAGGTGCCAGTGCTTAAGATCGTTGCCGATGAGAACATGCCCCATGTGGAGGCACTGTTTGGCGAGCTGGGGGAGGTGACCCTGCTTCCCGGGCGAGAGATGCTGCCGGCGCAACTGTGTGATGCCGATGTGCTGCTGGTGCGTTCGGTGACCCGGGTGAACGAGGCGTTGCTGGCGAAGGCCAGTCGCCTGCAGTTTGTTGGCACGGCGACCATCGGGACCGATCACGTGGATCAGGCGCTGCTGCGCGAGCGGGGTATCGCCTTTAGCAGTGCTCCCGGTTGTAACCGTATCTCTGTGGGTGACTATGTGCTGAGCGCCTTGCTGGTGCTGGCCGAGCGCCATGGGCTCTCTCTGTGCGCAATGAGCCTGGCCGTGGTGGGAGCGGGTAACACGGGGAGCGCCGTCGCCACCCGGGCAGAAGCACTGGGCATGCGAGTGCTGCGTTGTGATCCCCCTCGGGCCCGGATCGAAGGGACAGCGGGTTTCGTCACCCTGGAGGAGGCGCTTGCGGCCGATGTGGTGAGCTTTCATGTGCCGTTTACCCGAGATGGCGAGGAGGCAACCCACCACCTGCTCGATGCATCGCGCATCGCCGCCCTGCGACCGGGCCAGTTTCTCATTAACGCCTCCCGTGGCGAGGTGTGGGATAACCGGGCATTGCTGGCGCGTCAACGGGGAGCTGAGCCCCTGCATCTGGTGATGGATGTGTGGGAGCATGAGCCACACTTGCTGCACGAGCTGGTGCCCCTGGTGGAGATTGCGACCCCCCATATTGCCGGTTATAGCCTGGAGGGGAAGGCGCGTGGCACCTGGATGCTCTATCAGGCCCTGTGCGAGCGTCTTGGTCGTTCGGCCCGTCAGGATCTGAGTGCCTTGCTACCCTCTCCCGAGGTGACCAGGATGCAGCTGGGCCAAGCGCCCGATCAGGCGCTGATCGGCCGACTGGTGCATCTGGTTTATGACGTGCGCCGTGACGATGCCCGTTTTCGCCGGGAGCTGGCGATCCCCGGCAGCTTCGACCGTCAACGCAAGCACTACCCGGAGCGGCGTGAGCTCTCGTCACTGCACCTGTGCGGGACGACAACGCCCTGCCTGGCCAAACTCGGTTTTACCCTTTCCTGACCCTCTCGGGTTACCCATTGTGTCGGGCCCGCCCAGGGGCGGGTCCATCCTCTCAAGGAGTGTTTTACATGACTGCGCAACTTGGCGTCGCTGTATTCGGAGCCGGTACTGCTGCCGGCCAACTGGTGCTGGAACTCATCGAGGAGCGCGGCCTGCCGGTCGACACCATCATCCCGCTCGGTTCGTCCGACGAAGTGGGTGAGACGGTGCGCGCCCTCGGCCGTAACCTCGATATTCGCGATGTGGCCGATTTTGACTGGAGCGAGGCAAGGCTTGCCCTCTTTGTCGGCACGGCAAGCGACAGCCTGCGCTGGGCCGACGTGGCGGCCGAGCAGGGCTGTCTGGTGCTCGATGCCAGTGGTGCCTTCGTCACCGATGACGAGGTGCCCCTGGTGTGCATGGAGGCCAATCCCGAAGCACTCGGTGACTATCGCCAGCGCAACCTGATTGCACTCGCCTCCGGGGTGACCAGCCAGCTGCTGGCGGTGCTCAAGCCCCTGCATGCCGAAGTGGGGGTGGCACGGGTCAATCTGAGCGGTTATTTGTCGGTCTCCGGGGCCGGCAAGGCCGGGGTGGATGAGTTGGCCAGCCAGACCGCGGCCCTGCTTAATGCCCGTCCGGTGGAGCCCTCCTGCTTCCCGGTCCAGATTGCCTTCAACCTGCTTGGTCAGTGTGGTGAACTGCTCGACAACGGCTACAGCTGTGAGGAGTGGCAACTGGTGCTGGAGAGCCAGAGAGTGTTGGGGCAGGAGGTGGCCATCAATCCGACCCTGGCCCGGGTACCTGTCTTCTACGGCGATGCCCTGGCGGTACACCTCGAACTGCATCAGCCCCTCGACGCCGAACAGGTCAAGGAGCTGCTGCGCAGCGCCCCCGGGGTTGCGCTCTCGGACGAGGGGGAGGTGCCCTCACCCGTCGTGGATGCCAACGGCCGTGACGAGGTGCTGGTGGCCCGGGTTCGTCAGGATTTTTCCCACCCTCAGGGTGTGGATCTTTGGCTGGTCGCCGATAACCTCAGGAGAGGGGCGGCGCTGGGGGTGGTTCAGGCAGCAGAAAGTGTGTTGCGGGACTATCTCTGAGTCGTGAGGCCACCCCGGGTGGCCTTTTTTATTTGCGCGGGATCACTCTGCCAGAGGCAAAGAGGACAAAAATGAGTCGATGGGTGAGCGATAACTGGTTTGACAGCGTCGGCTGAATTATAGTGATTCGATAAAACGGGCTAACTATCTAAACTTTTCAATGTGATAGAGCCGTCACACGAAGGAACGAATATGGGACACTCCCGCATAGCATTGGCTACGCTGCTGGTTTTAGGGTTGCTGACTCCTGTTCATGCAGAGCAGCGTGAACCCTTCTTTGTCGAGTTAAAGGGACCGGATGAACCGGTTCAGCCTTCCCAACCGACCCAGGCAACCCCCGCCGTGCCGCAACGGACCCAGGCTCCGGCCCCGGCTCCTCGTCAACCGGTTGCCGCCTCCACCAGCGTCGGTCGCTATGGCCCCATTCTGCGGACCGATACACTCTGGAGCCTGGCCAATCGTTATCGTCCCAGCACGCGGGTGAGCGTCTACCAGACCATGGTCGCCATCTACGAGAAGAATCCGCGCAGTTTTGCCGATGGCAACATCAACCACATTCTGGTGGGCTCCACCATAGTGTTGCCAAACGAGCAGGAGGCCAGCCGCATCTCCGACGAGCAGGCGCGCGCCCGTTTCCGCAGCGATAATGCCAGCTGGAAGGGGATCAGCTCTCGCTATACCGCAGAGGTGAAGAACCTCACGGTCCATCCCAAACCCGCGGTCAAGTCTGCCGGGGAGAGCAAGCCCAAGGTTGAGAGCCAGCCACAGACCACGACCAAACCGGCCAAGCCCGAGGCGGTGCCACAACCCGAGGTGGTTGCCAAGGTTGAGGAGAAGAGACCGGCCCCCCTGCCCAAACCGGTAGAGCCGGCCCCGGCCACCAAGGTGGAGGAGGCCCCACAGGTCAAGGCCGAGGCCGAAGCCCCCAAACCCCTGCCGCCCGAGACCCAGACCGAGCAGCCCAGCAGCGTCACCGAGATGAAGTTGGCCCTCGATGATGCGACCAGCCAGCTGTCGCAGGTGAGCGAGACCAACCACAGGCTCAAGTTGCGAGTAGAGTCCCTGACTCAGGAGCTCGAGACCCTCAAGGCCCAGTTGCAGGATCAGGAGTCCTTGCAAAAGCAGATCGCCGAGCTCAAGGCGGGTATGCCTGCCCCGGCGGCCCCCGACGACGGGTCTGCCAAGCCTGACGAGAAGAACTGGTTGCTCGATCTGCTCTCGTCACCGCTCAACCTGGCCATGATCATCCTGTTGCCTGTCTTGCTGGTGCTGGCGCTGGTGACACTCTGGCTGCGTGCCCGCGCTCGCCGCGAGCTGGAAGAGCAGGAGAAGAGCCTCTCCGAGTCCACCTCCGCCTTCATGGAGGAGGGGAGCAACGAATTTGATGAGCTGCTCTCTCCCGAGTTGGGGGCGCTGGATCTCGCTACCGAGCCTCAGGCTGCACCTGAGCCTGAGCCCATTCCCGAGCCAGAACCTGAATATCAGCTTGAGGAAACCAAGGAAGAAGAGCTCTTCTTCCACGATGAGCACGACCTCGACGAGCCTGCCCATGGGCCCGTGGATCCCGATCTGGTCCCCGAGCCTGCCGACTCCCCCGAGTCGCTGATGGCCGATGCCGATCTCTTGCCGGGGGACGATGATGCCCACGAGGTCGATCAACAGTCCTACGAAGAGTTTGATCTCAGTGAGCTCGATGCCGAGCTCGACAAGATGCTGGCCGACTCCGATGACAGCAAGGTCAGCCTCTCATCGGTGGATGAGGCTCTGGAGCTGACCCTCGACGAGTCGCTGGTCGGTGACAGTGAGCCTCGGGAGGAAGATCCCAACGAGCTGGCGCTGGCCGATTTTGAAGATGCCTTCAAACAGGCGGAGCAGGCCGAGCCGGCGGCAGTGCCGGATCGCGAGGCTGCCGATGACAATCATTACGTGGAGATCGATACCCTGTTGGCCGAGGCTGATGCCGCCGGCCAGGGCGAGGAGCCCTACCAGAATGCGACCCTGGATGTGGGTCTCGATGGTTTCCCCGAAGTGCTTCCCGAGCGTAGCGACTTCGATATCGACGCCGATGATGGCGGTGTGGGTGCCAAACTGGATCTGGCGCGCGCCTATCTCGAGATCGACGACAAGGACAGTGCTCGCGAGCTGCTCGAAGAGGCGGCGGCCCAGGGTAGCGACAGCCAGCGCAAGGAGGCCGAGAAGCTGCTCAAGCGGCTTGGTTGACAGGAATAAGTCTGCGTCTGGATGCGGGGCGGCCGGGTGGCCGCCCTTCTTTTTGTCGCCCCATTGCGTATAATTCGCCGCGTTTTTATTGCATTCAGGTGTCCCATGCGTATAGCCCTTGGAATCGAATATGACGGCAGCCGCTACTTCGGCTGGCAGCGTCAACGGGAAGTGATCAGCGTTCAGGAGGAGCTTGAGCGTGCCCTCGGCAAGATTGCCAATCACCCGGTCGAGATCCAGTGTGCCGGCCGCACCGATGCCGGGGTGCACGGTACCGGTCAGGTGATCCACTTCGATACCGCAGCGGTGCGCAAGGAGTCGGCCTGGACCCTGGGCCTCAACTCCAACCTGCCGGGGGACATCGCCGTGCGTTGGGCCAAAGAGGTGCCGGAGGATTTCCACGCCCGCTTCAGCGCGACAGCCCGTCGTTATCGCTACGTCATTTATAACCACAACTACCGCCCCGCCATTCTGGGCAGTGGCGTGAGCCACTATCACGAGCCTCTCGACGCCGAACTGATGCATGCGGCGGGGCAGTGCCTCATTGGCGAGCAAGACTTCAGCTCCTTTCGCGCCATCCAGTGCCAGTCCAACACCCCTTGGCGTAACGTGACGCACCTGTGTGTCAGCCGCTCCGGCCCCTATATAGTGCTCGATATCAAGGCCAATGCCTTCCTGCACCACATGGTGCGCAACATCACAGGCACCCTCATCGAGGTGGGCAAGGGGGAGCAACCGGTGGCGTGGGTGGCCGAGGTGCTGGCGGCGCGGGATCGCAACGTGGCGGGCCCCACCGCCAAGGCTGGCGGCCTCTATCTGGTGGAGGTGGACTATCCCGAGGCCTTTGCCCTGCCGCGCGTTCCGCTTGGCCCCTTGTGGCTGCCGGACTCGGCCCCGGGTACGACCAGTTTTTTGTAACTGCCCCCAAAAAAGTGTGCTTTAATGGCAGGCCACATGTCCCAGCAACACCGCCAAGTCATTGAACTGGCACGGTGTTGCCGTGTTTTCAAGCATTAAAAAGCATTAAGGAATTCCATGAGCTGGCTTGAGAAGATTCTTCCCAAGAGCAAGAACACCGCACCGCGTCGCCACAACATCCCGGAAGGGGTGTGGTCCAAGTGCAGTGCTTGCGAACAGGTGCTGTACCGGGCTGAGCTGGAGCGCAACCTGGAAGTCTGCCCCAAGTGTGACCACCACATGCGTATCAGCGCCCGTACGCGCCTCGAGCGCTTCCTCGACGAGCAGGGACGGGTCGAGGTGGCTGCCGAGCTGGAGCCGCAGGATATCCTCAAATTCAAGGATGCCAAGCGCTACAAGGAGCGCCTGGCCGTCGCCCAGAAGAGCACCGGCGAGAAGGATGCGTTGGTGGTGATGAAGGGGACCCTCAAGGGCGTGCCCGTGGTGGCCTGCTCCTTCGAGTTCGCCTTCATCGGTGGCTCCATGGGATCCGTGGTTGGTGCCCGCTTCGTGCGCGCCGTCGACGAGTGTCTGAAAGAAGGGCGTGGTCTCATCTGCTTCTCCACCTCCGGTGGTGCCCGTATGCAGGAGGCCCTCTTCTCCCTGATGCAGATGGCCAAGACCAGTGCGGCCCTCGATCGCCTCTCCAAGGCGGGTCTGCCCTTTATCTCCGTGCTGACCGACCCGACCCTGGGCGGCGTTTCCGCCAGCCTGGCGATGCTCGGCGATATTCAGGTGGGTGAGCCCAAGGCGCTGATCGGCTTCGCCGGCCCGCGCGTCATCGAGCAGACCGTGCGCGAGAAGCTGCCGGAAGGATTCCAGCGCTCCGAGTTCCTGCTCGAGAAGGGGGCCATCGACCTCATCATCGATCGCCGCGAGATGCGCGATCGCCTGGCCGGCCTCATGGCCAAACTGATGAACACCACAGTCGACGCCGAGTAAGCATGAACGCTTCGTCTCAGAATCAAAGCCGGTCGCTGGTCGACTGGCTTTCTTATTTGGAAGCCATCCATCCGGCCAACATCGACATGGGGTTGACCCGGGTCGGTGAGGTCGCCCGGCGCCTTGGGGTGACCACGCTGCCGTGCAAGGTGATCACCGTGGGGGGTACCAACGGCAAGGGAACCTCCTGTGCCATGGCCGCCAGCATCTTGATGGCCCAGGGTTATCGGGTGGGGGTCTACTCCTCGCCGCATCTGCTGCGCTTTACCGAGCGGGTAAGGATCAACGGCGCCGAATTGGAAGGCGAAGCCCACTGCGAGGCCTTCGCGGCGGTCGAGGCCGCCCGCGGCGATATCTCCCTCACCTTCTTCGAGTTCGCCACCCTGGCCGCCCTCTGGCTTTTTGCCCGCGCCAACCTCGACGTGCTGCTGCTTGAGGTAGGGCTCGGTGGGCGGCTCGACGCCACCAACGTGGTGGCGTCCGACGTGGCGGTAACCACCTCGATTGCCCTCGATCACTGCGACTGGCTCGGGGATACCCGCGAGCAGGTAGCGGTGGAGAAGGCGGGGATCTACCGCGCCGGCAAGCCCGCCATCAGTGGTGAGCCTGAGCCTCCGGCCACCATCGCCAGTGAGGCGGCCCGGATCGGCGCTCACCTTCGTCAGGTTGGCCGCGATTTTCGTGGTGAAGTGCGGGAGCTATGTTGGGACTACCATGGCCTGCACACCTATCTGAACTTGCCGCTGCCAAGCCTGCCTCTGATGAATGCCGTCACTGTATTGGCGGCCCTGGAATCCCTCGGTCTGCCCCTGGGCGAGGCCGCGATCCGCGAGGGGCTGGCCTGCGCCACTCTGGCCGGCCGCCTGCAACTGCTGCAGGAGAGGCCGACCGTCTATCTGGATGTGGCCCATAACCCTCATTCGGCGGCCTATCTGGCCACACGTCTGCGTCAGATGCCGTGCGCCGGGGTGCGCCGCGCCGTGGTCGGCATGCTCAAGGACAAGGACATGGCCGGGTCGCTGGCCGAGCTCAAGGGGTTGATCGGGCAGTGGCATCTGGCCAGTCTGGGCGGGCCGCGTGGCGCCAGTGCAGCCCAGCTGCAGGTGGCTCTGGGAGAGGAGGCGAGCTGTCATGACGTCGTGATGGAGGCCTATCGGACAGCCCTTGCCCAATCGGGGCCCCTTGATATGGTTATCGTTTTTGGCTCGTTTTATACTGTCGCGGATGTATTGGCCGGGCACGAGAAAAAGGAGTCATAGTGGCCTCGCAGTTTCAGAATCGTTTAGTGGGCACCATCATACTGGTCGCCCTGGTGGTCATCTTCCTGCCGGACTTGCTCGATGGTAACAAGCAGCAGGAGGTCGAAGACGCCGCCTTTGCCAAGATCCCCCTGCGTCCGGAACTCGAGCCCGCCAAGCCGGCCTTGCAGGTCTCCGGTGCTGCCGATCTGCAGGCGGCTCATGAGCAGGCGAAGGTGGCCGCAGCTCAGCCCGAGGCCAGCGGCGATGCCAATAGCTGGCAGGTTGAGCCCATTGCCGAGCCGGTGACGGTGCAGAGCCAACCCGTGCCGCAGGCGACGGTGCCACCCAAGCCTGAGCCCGAACCCAAGCCAAAGCCAAAGCCCGCCGAGCTGGCCCAGGCCAAACCCAAGCCGGTCGAGGCCAAGCCAAACGTGGTGGAGAGCAAGCCCAAATCGGTCGATCCCCTCGGCGATCTGGTCTCCAGCCTCGACAAACCCAAGCCGGCCTCGCCGAGTCAGGGGGCCTGGATCATCCAGCTGGGGGCCTTCAAGAACGTGGAGAGCGTCAACAGCATAGTCGCCAAGCTGCGGGCTGCCGGCTATCCGGCTCATACCATCCCCCGTACTCCGCGCCAGGGAGAGCTCAATCGAGTGGTGGTGGGGCCCGATGTCTCCCGCGACAAGCTGCAGGGAATGTTGCCACGACTCAATCAGTTGACCGCCCTGAGTGGCTCTGTGGTGGCCTACAACCCCTAGTCACTCTCGCGTTTAAAAACACCGCGCCTTGGCGCGGTGTTTTTTCAGATGCATTTAACCGGCTTGGGAAGGCCGCCGATCTTGGTCGCCTGCTTGGCCGGCCCCTTGGGGAAGAGCTTGTAGAGATAGCGACTGTTGCCCTTCTCGGGGCCGTAGTGCTTCTCCATCGCCTTGACCAGGGCGCGGATCGCCGGCGAGGTGTTGAACTCCAGGTAGAAGCCGCGTACGAAACGCACCACCTCCCAGTGAGGCTCCTCCATCACGATTCCCTCCTGCTCGGCCAAAAGCTGTGCCAGCTCCTCGCTCCAGTCGTGGATGTCGCACAGATACCCCTGGGCATCGGTGGCGATGGCTCGCCCGTTGAAAATCAGTTCTGCCATGGATGACTCCTGTGATGAGGCGGGCATGGTAGCGCCTCACTCCGGCGCGAGCAACCGGGTCTGGCGCGCCAGTGCCTGCAGCTCCTCGGCCTGTTGGCTGATGAGGTTGAGTTGCTGGGTCAACATCTGCTGCTCCTCGCTCTGATCGTGGCTAAGCAGGGGGCAATGTCCCTGGGGGGGCAGGGGGGGCTGACCGGTCACCTGCCTTGCGGCGCTGTGCAGGGTCTGCTCCAGATAGAGCCCGATCTCGGTCAGACCCTCTATGCTCTCGAGCTTGTCCCGGTGTGCTCCGAGGGCCGAGATGTAGGAGAGCAGGGCATGGTTGTGCCAGGTCAGCGAGAAGCAGAGATCGAGAAAGCGGCGCCGCTTCTGGGGCTCAACCAGCATGCTTTGCCAGGCCAGGGCCAGCTCGCTGTCGGCCTGATGGGCCTGCTTGCGGGCGATACGATAGTCGAGGGAGTCCCTGCGTCCCTGATGAAGGGCCGAGAGGACTCGCTCCAGATAGCCGGCATTGGCCGACAAGGAGCGGGCTATCAGGGCCGGCAGGCGCTTGTACTGCCAGTCAGGCCAGAGCCAGGCCACCAGGGCATAGGCAAGCAGGCAGCCGAGGGTGGTGTCGAGCAGGCGAGGGGCGACGATGCCGAGACCCTGCTGATCGAGCAGGTTGAAGGCCATCAGTACATAGAGGGTGATGAAACAGACCGCCGCGCTGTAGTTGCTGCGCACCTGGGTGAAGAAGAGAAACGCCGCCAACCCCATCACCACCAGCTGGGAGTGGAGATCGGGGAAGAGCAGCAGCACGGGAACCCCGAGCAGGATCCCGATGAAGGTGCCGAGCATTCGCTGCACCAGACGGCGTCGTGTGGCGCTATAGCTGGGCTGGCAGACGAACAGCAGGGTCAACAGGATCCAGTACCCCTTGTCGAGGGAGAAGGCCTGCAGCAGGCCGTAACCCAACACCAGACCCAGAGAGATACGGATGGCATGACGCAGCAGCATGGAGTCAAGAGAGAGGTGCTGGCGCAGGCTCTGCCAGCCGATCCGGGCTGGCCTTGCCAGGGGAGGGAGCGCCCCCTCCGGCTCGGGAAGGGCCGCCGCGCTCTGCAGCAGGGCGTTGATGCTGGCCAGGTTACGCCGCAAAAACTTCATGGGGGTGAAGAGGCTGCTGGGATAGTGCTGCTTGAGATGGGTGAACTCCAGCTGGTCCCCGAGTGCCTCCAGGGTCCAGTGAATGCGCCGTGAGTGTTGATAAGGCTTGTGCACCAGGATGCTGTAACCCAGGCGCTGGCACGCCTCGGCCAGTTGCAGCAGCACCTCCTGGAATCCCTCCAGAACGATGCCCTGCTTGAGATCCTGCTCGAGGCGGCTGTAGGGGTAGTGGCTCGAGGTTGCCCGCTCATGGATCTCCTGGGCCAGCAGATAGAGTTGCAACAGGCGGGCCAGCTCGGGTGCCGGAGGTTGGCCGAGGCGGCTGTTAAGGCTGGCCTTGGCCAGGTTCATCCCCTGTACCACCTCGATATTGAGCAGGGCCAGGTTGTGGCGGATCGCCTGGCTGCCGTGCTCATCGGCCGGAAAGAAGCGGGATTTCTCCAGCAGGTAGCGGCCGAGGGCGAAATAGCCCTGAGCCAGTTGCTCGTGCAGGGTCTTGTAGGGGAGCAGCCAGAGCCAGACGAGCGACACCGCCCCGTACCAAAGGGCGCCGGCCGACAGCAGGAGGGGTTGATAGAAGAGTGAAGGGGCGCTGGCGGCCCCCAGCATGGTGTAGATGGCGATGAGCAGGGAGCCAAAACTGATGGTGGCGTAGCGCTGGCCGAGGGCACCGACCATCACAAACAGGAAGCTCGAGCCGGCCAGTCCCAGGGCGAAGAGCCAGGGCCAGGGGAAGAGAAACTGCACGCAGACACTGGCAAAGAGGAAGCAGCCGAGGGTCATGGCCAGGTTCTTGATGCGCCCCCAGGGGTGGTCATCGGTCTCGGCGATGGCGCCGGCCACGACCCCGAGGGAGAGGAGCACCGCCATACGCAGCTCGCCGGTGACGAGGGCAAAGGCGAGGATCCCCAGGATGGCGATCAGGACTTTGAGTGCAAAATAGACGTGACTGTCGGTAACGAGGCGGCGCAGGGGGCCCAGGATATCCATCGGCATGGGAGAGGTGACACATCCGAAGCGGTAACAAAGCCCTGATATTAGCCCAAAAGAGAGGGGCGACATCCTGATCCAAATCAGGGGGCAAGAAAAACCCCCGCCGAAGCGGGGGTCATTTTACCATCTGGCTTAGTTGCGGCTGCCGCCGAGCAGGCTCAGCAGGCTGACGAAGATGTTGTAGATGGAGATATAGAGGGTGATGGTGGCCGAGATGTAGTTGGTCTCGCCGCCGCGCACGATCTGCTGGGTAGTGAGCAGGATGGCACCGGAGGAGAAGAGCATGAACATGGCCGAGAGGGCCAGATGCAGGGCCGGCATCTGCAGGAAGATGTTGGCAATCATGGCCACCAGCAGTACCCAGAAGCCCACGAACAGCATGCCGCCGATGAAGGAGAGATCACGCTTGGTGGTCAGGGCATAGGCGGAGAGGGCGAAGAAGGTCAGCGCCGTGCCGCCAATGGCCGTCAGCACGATATCGCCACCGCCGTTGTTCATAAACAGGTTGATGATGGGACCCAGGGTGTAGCCCATAAAGCCGGTGAACAGGAAGGTGAACACCAGCCCCATGCTGTTGTTGCGGTTCTTCTCGGTCAGGAACATCAGGCCATAGGCACCGATGAGAAAGACAGCCCAGTGGGGGGCAGGCAGGGCCAGCATGGCGGCAGTCCCGGCCACCAGGGCGGAGAAGCCCAGGGTCATGGAGAGCAGCATATAGGTGTTGCGCAGCACCTTGTTGGTGTCGCGGGCGGTGCTCTGGACACCGGTAAAGACAGAACGGGTTTCCATCTTGTCGATCCTCTTGTGATGAATGGGCCGGCTGCGGCCTGTTGACCCCACCGAGATGGGGACGGCAGTGCCGTGTCACAACCTTTGGCGTCGATTATTACTCACCAGTATGTACTTGTCATGAACAACCGGACCGGGAATGGCGGTCGAGGGCTCGCCGTCGCAGGACCGAGCAGGTCCAGAGGCGCTCGATGACGATGGCGCCAAGCAGGGCACAAAGCGAGCCAAGCAGCAGGGTCCCGAGCAGCAGGGCAGGTCCCAGGGTAGCAAACGAGTGGCTCAGCCATTGCCAGCTTGCCTCGAAGGTGAAGGGTTGGGGATCCGTACCGAGCAATCGGGCGCCGAGTTTGTAGGCCCCGTAAAACATGGGCATCAGGGTGACGGGATTGTTGAGCCATACCAGAGCCACCGAGAGGGGGAGATTGGCGCCCAGCAAGAGGGCACCGGCTACTGCCACCACCATCTGAAACGGGATGGGTAGCCAGGCACAGAAGAGACCGACGGCGAAGGCGCGCGCCGCCGTGCGCCGGTTGAGGTGCCACAGGGTGGGGCGGTCGAGCCAGCGGCCAAAGAGGCGCAGTCTGGGGTGATGGCGCAACTGCGCCGGGTTGGGCATCCAACGATTGAGCAGGCGCTTGAGCTGCATGGCGTGTGCTCCTTGGGTCACAAAGGGCGGTGAGTGTAAACCTCTCAACCCCCGTTGGCACGGATTAACTCAGTGCCACCGTCGCCACAGGGCAAGCGTGCCGCCCAGTAGCAGGTAACCCAGTGCCGCGCTCAGCAGACCCAGCAGCAGGGAGCCGAGCAGGAAGGGAGGGAGCACGGTCAGTGCCTCGTGCTCGAACCACCCCAGGCGCCACACCAGATGGAACTGCTCGGCCGGAAGCCCGAGCAGGCGACAGCCGATCTCGTAGGCGGCCAGATACATGAGGGGCAGGGTCAGGGGATTGTTAAACCAGACCGCCAGCAGGGCGAGGGGAAGGTTGAGCCCGAGCCAGAGAGCCAGCACCACGGCGATCAGGGAGTGCATGGGCACCGGGATCCAGCTGGCAAAGAGGCCGGCGGCCAGGGCGCCGCCCAAGGCAAAGGGGGTCGTGCGCCAGAGGCGGGGGGCGAGCAGGCGCTCCCCGAAGAGGGCAAACCAGCGTTGCTGGCGCAGGGCCTCGGGGGTCAGCCCCAGGCGGGATAAAAACCGGCTGTTCAAGGTTGCCATGCTCTTGCTGTGAGGAGGCGTCAGTCTATCTGCATCCGAAGAGGTGGCCAAGGTGGCGAAGCTTGCGAGCCATACGAATACTCAATCCATGGACCGTCATCTCATCGGCTTCTGCCTGGGCGGGGCATCGGCCCTGCTCTGGCCCTTCATCCCCGCCTGGCCATGGGCATTGCTTCCCCTGGCAACCCTCATCTTGGCCCTCAGAAAGGGGCCCAGCCCCCTGTTGCTGGGGCTCTGCCTCGGGCTCCTCTGGCTGCAGCTGAGCCTGCATCTCAGGCTCGCCTGGCTTGAGCAGTTGCCAGCCCAGCAGCGACTCTCCCTGGTCGGGAAACTGGAGCGTTGGGAGCGTGTCGACGAGCGTTTCAGTCGCTGGTGGGTGCGCGTCAACCGAATGGAGGGGAGCCCCCTCTGGCCCGAGCCGCTGGTCCAGCTCAACCTCTATCGCCCCCTGACTCCGCCGGCGGTCGGCGCGCATCTCGCCCTGACTGCCCGGCTCAAGCCGGCCCATGGCCTGGCTAACGGTGCCGGTTGGGATGGGCGGCGTACCCTGCTCGGGAAGGGGATCACCGCCACCGGCACCCTCGATAGCGTAGCGGTGCAAGAGGCCCGGCCCCCGGCTCTTCGCGAACGCTGGCTGAGCCAAGCCGATGCCCTCTGGTCGCCGCTCTCCCAGGCTGCCTTGCTGCGGGCCCTCACCTTTGGCGAGCAGGGGGGGATCAGCCGCCACCAGTGGGATCTCTTTCGCGGCGGAGGGTTGACCCATGTCATCGCCATCTCGGGTCAACACATCGCCATCGTTGCGCTACTCGGTTGGTGGCTCGGCCGCCTCTGGGGGGAGCGTCCGGCCATCATCCTCTCTTCGCTACTCGCCCTTATCTACACCTATCTGGCCGGTTTCGGGGTCTCGGCCGAGCGGGCGCTGCTTATGGTACTGGTATGGGGCGCGCTGCGTTGGTGGCGCCGCGCCTGGCCACCCTGGCGAGTGTGGCTCTGGGCCTTTTCCCTCCTGCTGTTGTGGGATCCCCTCTCGCTTTGCTCGGCCGGCTTTTGGCTCTCGTTTGTGGCGGTGGCCCTCCTGATGGTGGCGGGGCTCCTCTGGCGACGCCCCTCCCTGTGGCGGTTGCAGCTCTGGATGCTGCTCGGGCTGTTTCCCCTGCAAGTCATCCTGTTTGGCGGCGTGGCGCCCCTGGCCTTTGCCACCAACCTGCTACTTCTGCCCCTCTTTGGCCTGCTCATCATCCCGGCGGCCCTGTTGGGGGTGTTGTTGTCGCCTCTGGCTGCCGTGCTCGCCTATCCCCTGCTGTGGCTCTCCAATGAGGCGCTGGTGGGCGTGATCTGGCTGCTCGAGTGGTTGGCTGGGCAGGTCGTGCTCTGGTGGCCCTTGGGGCGTGAGTGGGGGCTTATCGTGGCGCTGGCGCTGCTCTCTATGGTGGCCTGGCGCCTCTCGGGGGGACGCTGGTTGCTGCTGCCGGCACTGCTGCTGAGCCTGATGGCGGGTTGGTCCCACGACAGGGGCCGGGTCAGCGTGCTCGATGTGGGCCAGGGGCTCAGCGTAGTCGTGAGCCAGGGGGGCCGCGCGCTGGTCTATGACACCGGAGATCGCTATCCGGGCGGATACAACATGGCCGAGGCGGTCTTGCTGCCCCATCTTCATGAGCGGGGGATCCGCCGGGTCGATACACTGGTGATCAGCCACAAGGACAGGGACCACTCGGGTGGGCGGCGAGCGTTGCTGCGCCAGATAAGGGTGGGGCGAGAGGTGTCCTCCTACCCTTTCGCAGGCAGCACCGAGCCCTGTCAGGCCGGGCAGCAGTGGCACTGGCAGGGGATCCGGGTGCGGGTGCTCTGGCCCGAGGCGGGACACAGGGCGGATAACAGCCGCAACAACGGCAGCTGTGTGCTGCGCCTGGAGGGGGAGGGGTGGAGCCTGTTGCTGCCCGGCGATATCGAAAAGGAGGCCGAGGCTGCCCTGGTGGCGCGCTGGGGCTCTGCGCTTGGAAGCGATCTGCTGGTGGTGCCCCACCACGGCAGCCGCACCTCATCCACCCCGGCTTTCGTGGCGGCGGTCGCGCCCCGCTTCGTCGTCTACAGCGCCGGTCTTTACAACCGCTGGCGCTTTCCACGCCCCGAGGTGGTGGCCCGCTATCGGGCGATCGGCGCCCGCCAGTGGGTCACCGGTGAGCACGGCGAGGTGGTGATGGTGGCGGGGTCAGATGGCCTCACGGTGAAGGCCGAGCGTGAAGGGGGCCCCTGGTACCGGCGTCACGGCGCTTGGTGGATGCCGGCGCTTTGGCTAGAATGACCCGTCTTTTCAATTAACAAGCAGCATTTCAATGCAAGAAACTCATGATCAGCCGAGCTGGCCCATCTTCAAACGCCTGCTCGGTTATGTGCGCGATCGCAAGCTGGGTCTCATCGGTGGCATCATCGGCATGCTGGGCTACGCCGCCGTCGATACCACCTTCGTCTACTCCATCAAGCCCCTCATCGATGAGGGGATCAACGGCAGCGATCCGAGCGTGCTCAAGTGGATGCCTTTCTTCGTGCTCGGCATCGTCGCCCTGCGCGGGCTGGCCAACTTCCTCTCCAACTACTGCATGGCCTGGGTCGGCAACCACGTAGTGATGCGTCTGCAGCAGCAGGTATTCAACCACATGGTGGCTATGCCGATGAGCTTCTTCGACCGGCAAAATACCGGTCATCTGCTCTCCAAGGTGACTTACGATGCGAGCCAGGTCTCCTCGGCCGCCAGTACCACGCTGGTGACCCTGGTGCGTGAAGGGGCGACCGTGGTGGGCCTGCTTGGCCTGATGTTCTATCACTCCTGGCAGCTGTCGGTGATCTTTCTGGTGGTGGGTCCCCTGGTGGGCATCATCATCGGTCTCATCAGCCGCCGTTTTCGCAAGATAAGCCGCCACATTCAGCACGCGGTGGGCAATATCACCACCTCTACCGAGCAGATGCTCAAGGGGCATAAAGAGGTGCTGATGTTTGGTGGCCAGAAGGTGGAGGAGAAACGCTTCTACCAGGTCAGCAACAACATGCGCCAGCAGACCATGAAGATGGTGGCGGCCGATGCCATCGGCAGTCCCATCGTCCAGATGGTTGCCTCCATCGCCCTGGCGGCCTTCCTCTACGTGGCAACCATCGACAGTGTGCGCAGCACCCTGACTGCCGGTACCTTCACCGTCATGATCACCTCCATGATGATGCTGCTCAAGCCGCTAAAAAGCCTGACCGACGTCAACAACCAGTTCCAGCGCGCCATCACCGCCTGCCACAGCCTGTTTGGCCTGCTCGACACCGAGCCGGAGCCGGACACCGGCACCCGCACCCTGGAGCGTGCCCGCGGCGAGCTCGAGTTTCGCAACGTCACCTTCACCTACCCGACCAAGGAGACCCCGGCCCTTTACAACCTCAGTTTCAAGGTCGAGGCGGGCAAGTCGGTGGCCCTGGTGGGACGCTCGGGCTCTGGCAAGAGCACCATTGCGAGCCTCATCACCCGTTTCTATGACATCGATGAGGGGGAGATCCTGCTCGATGGGGTCAATATTCGTGACTATCGCCTGAGTGAGCTGCGCAAACAGTTCGCCCTGGTCTCCCAGCAGGTGCACCTGTTTAACGACTCGGTGGCCAATAACATCGCCTACGCCGCCGAGGATCGCTACAGCCGTGACGAGGTAGTGCAGGCGGCCCGCATCGCTCATGCCGACGAGTTCGTGAGCAAGATGCCCCAGGGCTATGACACCGTGGTCGGGGAAAATGGCGCGTCGCTCTCGGGGGGCCAGCGCCAGCGTCTGGCCATCGCCCGTGCCCTGCTGCGCGATGCCCCCGTGCTGCTGCTCGACGAGGCCACCTCGGCCCTGGATACCGAATCCGAGCGCCACATCCAGGCGGCCATCGACGAGCTGTGCAAGCAGCGCACTTCCCTGGTCATCGCTCACCGCCTCTCTACCATCGAGAAGGCCGACGAGATCCTGGTGATCGACGAAGGGCGCATCGTCGAGCGTGGCAACCACGCCGAGCTGATGGGCAAAGCCGGCACCTATGCCCAGCTGCGCGCCATTCAGTTTGGTGACAAAGCCTGATGCTTGACGCCCTCTGGTATCAAAAAAGCCCCCTGCGCTGGGGGCTCTTGCCCCTGGCTGCCCTGTTTGCCGCCGTGAGCAGCGCTCGCCGCGCGGCTTACCGGCTGGGGCTGTGCAAGGCCTATCGCTCGCCTCTGCCGGTGGTGGTGGTGGGCAACCTCTCGGTGGGAGGAAACGGCAAGACCCCCGTGGTGGTCTGGCTGGTGGAGGCCTTGCGCGCCCGGGGGCTGCGCCCCGGGGTGGTGAGCCGTGGCTACGGTGGCAAGGCGCCGCACTATCCGCTGCGCCTCGTCGCCGGCACCACCACCGCCGAGGCGGGGGATGAGCCTGTGCTGATCCACCGTCGCTGCGCCTGTCCGGTGGCCGTCTCTCCCAAACGGGCCGATGCGGTGCGGCTGCTCGAGCAGAGCGGTGAGGTGGACATCATCATCACCGATGACGGCCTGCAGCACTACGCCCTGGCCCGGGACGTGGAAATCGTGGTGGTCGACGGGATACGCCGCTTCGGCAACGGCTGCCTGCTACCCATGGGGCCACTGCGCGAGCCGCTTTCGCGCCTTGGCTCGGTCGATGCCATCATCTGCAACGGTGGCGAGCCTGCCCCGGGGGAGTGGGCCATGCGTCTGGTCCCGGATGCACCGCGCCGGGTGCTGGATGATCTCCCCGCCGAGGGGGCGCTCGGTCCCAAGGTGGACGCCCTGGCGGGTATCGGCCATCCGCCCCGATTCTTTGCCACCCTGCGCGAGCTGGGCTATGACCTGGTCCAGGCGCAGGGCTACCCCGATCACCACGGCTTCGATGAGGCCGAGCTGACCGCTCGTTTTGGCGAGCGGCCGCTGCTGATGACCGAAAAGGATGCGGTGAAGTGCCGCGCCTTCGCCCGGCCCAACTGGTGGTATATTCCCGTGCGTGGCGAGCTGCCGGAAGGGCTGCTCGCCACCCTCATGACATCGCTAAAGGAGTGACGCAGTGGCTCTCGATCCGAAACTGCTGGATATCGTGGCCTGCCCCCTGTGCAAGGGCAAGCTGAACTATGACAAGAGCAAACAGGAGCTGGTGTGCCGGTTTGACCGACTCGCCTATCCGCTGGAGGAGGGGATCCCCGTGCTCCTCGAAAACCGTGCCCGTCACCTCTCCCTGGAAGAGCTCAATCCATGAGTTTTATCGTCATTATTCCGGCCCGTTACGCCTCGACCCGGCTGCCGGGCAAGCCGCTGGCCGATATCCATGGCAAGCCCATGGTGCAGCACGTGGCGGAAAAGGCCCTGCAGTCAGGCGCCGAGCGGGTGATCGTCGCCACCGATGACGAGCGGGTGCGCCAGGCGCTGCTCCCCCTTGTCGCGGGGACCGGCGTCGAGGTGTGCATGACATCACAGGATCACCAGTCCGGCACCGAGCGTCTGGCCGAGGTGTGCCGCCACTACGGCTTTGCTGCGGACACCATCATCGTCAACGTGCAAGGGGATGAGCCCCTCATTCCGCCCGCCCTCATCCGCCAGGTGGCAGACAATCTGGCCGGCGCCAGTGCCCCCATGGCGACCCTGAGCGTACCGGTACACACCGCCGCCGAGGCCTTCAATCCCAATGCGGTGAAGGTGGTGACCGACAAGGATGGCTACGCCCTCTACTTCAGTCGCGCCCCCATTCCCTGGGAGCGTGATCGCTTCGCCCAGAGCCGCGAGGCCATCGGTCCCTGGTTCCAGCGCCACATCGGCATCTACGCCTATCGTGCCGGCTTTATCGAGCGCTACGTCTCCTGGGCACCGAGCCAGCTCGAGCAAGTTGAGGCTCTCGAGCAGCTGCGGGTGCTCTGGTACGGAGAGAAGATCCACGTGGCCGAAGCCATTGAATCGCCGCCGGTGGGGGTCGATACCCCCGAGGATCTGGAGGCGGTGCGCCGGGTCCTGGCCGGGTAGGCGAGAGACCCTCTTTTCCTGTTTTTCGGATAAAGCGACACCCGGTGTCGCTTTTTTATGCACTGTTATTGTCTAATTTATTGATTTTAGTGAGGATGTTCTCGATTTTTTGCCTCGGACTTGCCCCGGATTGCCAAATCGGGCAGTTTGGTTATGATGCAAGAATTGTGGTTCGCCCGAGTGAGGGCGAAATAAGTAATAAAAATGGGGTGTCCGGGTGATTAATGTATTTCTGGTCGATGACCATGAGCTGGTGCGTACCGGGATAAGACGAATTCTGGAAGATGTGCGCGGGATCAAGGTGGTGGGCGAGGCCCAAAGCGGCGAGGCTGCCGTCACCTTCTGCCGCCAGAGCCATCCCGACGTGATCCTGATGGACATGAACATGCCCGGGATCGGCGGGCTCGAGGCGACCCGCAAGATCCTGCGTATCTGCCCCGATGTGCGCATCATAGTGCTGACGATCCATTCCGAGAATCCGTTCCCGACCAAGGTGATGCAGGCGGGCGCCGCCGGTTACCTCACCAAGGGGGCGGCCCCCGAGGAGATGATCCAGGCGATCCGTCTGGTTCACTCCGGGCAGCGCTATCTCTCCCCCGAGATCGCCCAGCAGATGGCCCTGAGCCAGTTTGCCTCCGGCGATGAGAACCCCTTCAAGTCTCTCTCCGAGCGCGAGCTGCAGATCATGATGATGATCACCAAGGGGCAGAAGGTGAACGACATTTCCGAGCAGCTCAACCTGAGCCCCAAGACGGTCAACAGCTACCGCTATCGCCTCTTCAGCAAGCTCGGGATCAACGGTGACGTAGAGTTGACTCACCTGGCCATCCGCTACGGCATGCTGGATGCCGATACCCTCTGAGCCTTGGGCTCACGTTTGTCAAAGGCGGCCGTGGCCGCCTTTTCCCTTGATGGAGCACCATGAGCGAGCAGTTTGACAGCAAGGCCTTCCTCAAGGTCGTGACCCACCAGAGCGGTGTCTATCGCATGTATGACGCCGGCGGCGTTGTCATCTACGTGGGCAAGGCCAAGGATCTTAAAAAAAGGCTCTCCTCCTACTTTCGCAAACAGGTCGACAGCGCCAAGACCCGCGCCCTGGTGAGCCAGATCGCCGACATTCAGGTGGTGGTGACCCACACCGAGACCGAGGCGCTGATCCTCGAGCACAACCTCATCAAGCAGTACCAGCCGCGCTACAACGTGCTGCTGCGGGACGACAAGTCCTACCCCTGGATCATCATCACCGATCAGCGCCACCCGCGCATCGGGATGCACCGTGGGTCGCGCAAGGTGAAGGGGGAGTACTTCGGACCTTACCCCTCTGGCGGTGCGGTGCGCGAGAGCCTGCACCTGATGCAGAAGATCTTCCCGGTGCGCCAGTGCGAGGACGCCGTCTATGCCAACCGCTCGCGCCCCTGTCTCATGTACCAGCTCAAGCGCTGCGCCGGCCCCTGTGTGGCGGGGCTGGTGAGTGACGAGGAGTACCAACGCCAGGTGGAGCTGGCGCGCCTCTTCCTGGCCGGCAAGAACCAGGAGGTGATTGGCCGGCTGGTGGCTAGGATGGAGACGGCGAGCCTGGAACTGCGTTTCGAGGAGGCGGCCCGTTTTCGCGATCAGATCCAGGCCCTGCGCCGGGTGACCGAGCAGCAGTCGGTGAGCGGCAACGTGCTGGACGATCTCGACGTGGTGGGGGTGGCCCAGGAGCAGGGCACCGCCTGTGTGCACGTGCTCTTTATCCGCCAGGGCAAGGTGCTCGGCTCGCGTAGCTACTTTCCAAAGGTGCCGAGTGACACGCCCCTGGACGAGGTGGTGCAATCCTTCCTGCTGCAATTTTATCTCTCGGGTCACTCCGGTCGGCAGATCCCGAGCGAGGTGTTGCTCGATGTGGCCCTCGAGGATGAATCGGTCATCGCCGACACCCTGGCGCAGACCGCCGGCTACAAGGTGCGGGTGGTGAGCCGCACCCGCGCCGAGCGGGCCCGATTTATCAAGCTTGCCAGCACCAATGCGCTCACCGCACTGCAATCGCGTCTGGCTCACAAGAGCACCATGGGTGAGCGACTGCGCCAGCTCGAGGAGCTGCTCGAGCTGGAGACGCCGATCGCACGGATGGAGTGTTTCGATATCTCTCACACCATGGGGGAGCGCACCGTGGCCTCCTGCGTGGTGTTTGGTCGCGAGGGGCCGGTGGGCGGCGAATATCGCCGCTTCAACATCGAGGGGATCACCGGGGGCGATGATTATGCCGCCATGGAGCAGGCCCTGGAGCGCCGTTTTGCCAAGCAACAGGATCCGGACAAGGTACCGGACGTGCTGTTTATCGATGGCGGCCTCGGCCAGTTGCGCCGGGCCGAGGAGATCCTCGCCAGCCAGCAGGAGCGGCTCGGTGGCAAGCAGCCTCTGCTTATCGGGGTGGCCAAGGGGGTGACCCGAAAGGCGGGTCTCGAGACGCTGATCATCGGCGACAGCCACGAGGAGCTGCACCTGCCGGTGGATATGCCGGCACTGCACCTCATTCAGCACATTCGCGACGAGTCCCACCGCTTCGCCATCACCGGCCACCGGGCACGGCGCGCCAAGGCGCGGGTATCGAGCTCACTCGAGGAGATCCCGGGGGTCGGCCCCAAGCGGCGGCAGGCGCTGCTTAAATATCTGGGAGGACTGCAGGAGGTCAAGCGTGCCGGGGTTGAGGAGCTGGCCAAGGTGCCCGGCATCAGCGAGGCCCTGGCCGAGGCGATCCACGCCGCGTTTCACGGTGCAAACGGGTGACGCACAGACGGTGGGGTGACATAATGGCGGGGCCTGCCAGGCAGGTACTCTCAGGCGGCACTGCCGCCTCTCGCTCGCACAGATGAAGTGGCTGACAATAATGACCAATATCCCCAATCTCCTGACCTACTTCCGGATCTTGCTGATCCCCTTCTTCATCGTTCTCTTCTATCTCCCCTATGAGTGGTCCTATCTGGCGGCGGCCATCGTCTTCATCCTGGCGGCGGTCACCGACTGGTTCGATGGCTATCTGGCGCGCAAGCTCAACCAGTCCACCGCGTTTGGCGCCTTCCTCGATCCGGTGGCCGACAAGATCATGGTGGCGGCCGCCCTGGTGGTTATCGTCGAGCACTACAACACCGTCTGGGTCACCATCCCTGCGCTGACCATGATTGGCCGCGAGATCCTCATCTCGGCCCTGCGCGAATGGATGGCCGAGATTGGCAAGCGCTCCGCCGTTGCCGTGGGCTGGATTGGCAAGTGGAAGACCACCATCCAGATGATTTCGCTCACCGGCCTCATTTGGCAGTACAACATCTGGATGGTGTGGCTTGCCTATGTGCTGCTCTATGTGGCCACCGTGCTCACCTTCTGGTCCATGTTCCAGTACCTCAAGGCGGCCTGGGCCGATCTCAGCTACCACTCCCGTTTTTAAGCCCCCTTCATGGGTTGGGGCCCCGTCATGGGGCCCGACGGGTTTCGCGCCGCTCTTTTCACCAAACGGCGCAAAAAACGCCCGAACGATCAGGCAATTAACTTTTTTGGGTTGACTCGTTGGCGCAAGCCGATAGAATGCGGCCTCACAGTCAGGGCGAAAGCCAAGACAGGCGGGAATAGCTCAGTTGGTAGAGCACGACCTTGCCAAGGTCGGGGTCGCGAGTTCGAGTCTCGTTTCCCGCTCCAAACTCTCTTAGAGAGCATGGCGCGTTAACAAAGCGGTTATGTAGCGGATTGCAAATCCGCCTAGTCCGGTTCGACTCCGGAACGCGCCTCCATATTCCAGGGCCCGCAGTGCGGGCCCTATTACAATCAGATACCGCCCGGATGGTGAAATCGGTAGACACAAGGGATTTAAAATCCCTCGACCTTTGGTTGTGCGGGTTCGAGTCCCGCTCCGGGCACCAGTTAAAATGATTGTAAAAACATATGCTTACGAAAGGCCACTCCAACGAGTGGCCTTTTTCGTTTGTGCACATCACCTGCAAAGTGGCGACAAAGTGGCGACAGAATTCTCGAGGAGCCTGAAGGCAGGGCCGGTCAGACTCTTCTGCTTCTGCTTCTGCTTCTGCTTCTGCTTCTGCTTCTGCTTCTGCCTCTGCCTCTGCCTCTGCCTCTGCCTCTGCCTCTGTGGTGTGGTTGTGGGGCACAGCAAGCGACATGCGCTCTCGGGCCCCTCTCTTCTCTGTGACTCCCTGTGACATGCCTTTTTTTGGTGCAACCACGGGGTTGCACCAATAGTGTGCATCCTGATGGTGCTGCTGCGCCTTGATTGGGATTGAGGGGAGGGGATGAGGCCGTGAATGATTGTATTTTATTGATATTTAAAGATTAAATTTTTTGGCACGGGATTTGATTGATTGCATCCGGGAACACCTAAGGATTGGGAGAAACCAGATGAAGTTAATCACTGCCATTATCAAACCCTTCAAACTCGACGATGTGCGCGAGGCCATCGCGGATCTGGGCGTCGAGGGGCTGACCGTCTCCGAAGTGAAGGGATTCGGTCGTCAGAAGGGGCACACCGAGCTCTATCGCGGCGCCGAATATCAGGTCGACTTTCTGCCCAAGGTCAAGCTGGAGATAGCCACAGTGGCTGAGAACGTGGAGCAGATCATCGAGGCGATCTGTTCGGCGGCCTACACCGGCAAGATCGGTGACGGCAAGATCTTCGTCTATGACCTGCAGCACGCCGTACGGATCCGTACCGGCGAGAGCGATGCCGAAGCCCTGTAATATTCAAGGAGAAGTGACATGGACGAGTTGACCAAATCCGTAACCGAGCTGCGCTTTGCGCTCGATACCTTTTATCTGTTGATGTCCGGGGCCCTGGTGATGTGGATGGCGGCCGGATTTGCCATGCTGGAGGCCGGCCTGGTTCGGGCCAAGAACACCACCGAGATCCTGACCAAGAACGTGCTGCTCTATGCCATCGCCTGCGTCATGTATCTGCTCGTTGGCTACAACCTGATGTATGTGGACAACACGGCCGGTGGCTGGTTGCCGAGCCTGGGTGCCCTGTTGGGGAGTCAGGCCGAGGGGGCGGGGCACTCTCTGGAGTCGGATTTCTTCTTCCAGGTGGTGTTTGTGGCTACCGCCACTTCCATCGTCTCGGGCGCCGTGGCCGAGCGGATGAAGCTCTGGTCCTTCCTGCTCTTTTGCGTGGTGATGACCGGGTTTATCTACCCCATGGAAGGCTACTGGACCTGGGGCGGCGGTTTCTTGAAAGAGGCGGGCTTTAGCGATTTTGCGGGCTCGGGGATCGTCCACCTGGCCGGCGCGGCAGCCGCTCTCTCCGGCGTGATGTTGCTGGGCGCTCGGCGCGGCAAGTATGGCAAGGATGGGGCCATCTATCCCATCCCCGGCTCCAACCTCCCCCTGGCGACCCTGGGGACCCTGATCCTCTGGATGGGTTGGTTTGGCTTTAACGGCGGCTCCCAGCTGGTGCTCTCCAGCGCCGCCGATGCGACCGCCATTGGCAAGGTATTCGTCAACACCAATGCCGCCGCCGCCACCGGAGCCCTGGGGGCGCTGTTGGTGACCAAGCTCACCTGGGGTAAGGCCGACTTGACCATGGTGCTTAACGGTGCCCTGGCCGGGCTGGTGGCCATCACCGCCGATCCTGCCTCGCCGACACCGCTGTTTGCCTCCCTGATCGGTGTGCTGGCGGGAGCCCTGGTGGTCTATGCCATCGTCTGCTTCGACAAGCTCAAAATTGACGATCCGGTCGGGGCCCTCTCGGTGCATGGGGTGTGCGGCCTGTTTGGCCTGCTGGTGGTGCCTCTCTCCAACGAGGCGGCCAGCTTCAGTGGTCAGTTGCTCGGGGCGGCCGTCATCTTCGGTTGGGTCTTCCTCTCCTCCTTGCTGGTATGGAGCCTGCTCAAGGCCACCCTGGGCCTGCGCGTCTCCGAAGAGGAGGAGCTGATGGGGGTCGACGTGCACGAGTGCGGTATCGATGCCTATCCGGAGTTTGTGACCGTCAAGTCCAGCCTCTGAGGCTTACCCTTCAGACGGGCCGGGGTTCTCCCCGGCCCGTTCTTTTTGGGCGACACTCAGTGGCAGTGTGTGATGCGGCGACAGGAGAGGGGGAAGCATGAGATCGTTGCTGATGATGCTCTGGTTGGCATCGGCCCCGCTGTGGGGGGCCCAGTGGCGGCTGGAGCGCTCGGTGGATGGGGTGACGCTCTGGAGCCAGCCCCGGCCCCCGGAGTCTTATCTGGCCTTGCGTCTTGAGATGCGGGTACGGGCCGCTCCCGCAGCCCTGCTCAGGGTGCTGCGCGACACCTCTCGCCATCGGCTCTGGCTGCCCCAGAGTCGGGAAGTACGTCTGTTGGCGCGTCCGTCCCCGGGAACCGATCTGGTTTATACCCTGCTGGTGGCCCCCTGGCCGGCGGCGGATCGCGAGCTCATCACCCGCTCCCATCTCAGTTGGGGGGAAGATTGCCGCCTCGTGTTGGTAGTGCAGGCGGAGCCCGATGCGCGGCCCTCGCACCCGCAGCGAGTGCGGATCCGGCACAGTAGCGGACGCTGGGAGGCCCTTCCTATGGGCGATGGCACCACGCTCGTTCGCCTCGAGAGTTACACCCATCCGGGGGGCTCGCTACCGGCCTGGCTGGTCAATCCCATGGCCATGAGGGCAGCACTGGAGGGATTTAGTGCCATCCGGACCTTGATGCAGGTTGCCCCTCAGGAGGCATCGGATTGTGAACCCTGTGCGAAGGCTCGCTGCCAGAGAGCCAGCATGGGGTCACCCAGCAAATAGAAGTGCAGCTCCAACTCGGCAAACTCAGGTCTGCGGCAGGTTGCCAGCGCGATGGAGGCCGCCTCGGCCGGAGGGAAGCCGTACACGCCGCAAGAGATAGCGGGCAGTGCCACCGAGTGGCAGCCGTGCTCAAGAGCCAGGGTCAGGGCGTTGTGATAGGCCCGAGCCAGGGTATTGGCCGGAGCAGGATCATGGCCGTAGACAGGGCCCACGGTGTGAATGATATAGCGAGCCGTCAGTCTGCCAGCCTGGGTGATGCGTGCCTCCCCCGGGGGGCAGCGCAGGCCGCTGTGCAGCGGCAGGGCCTGGCAGGCCGTGAGCAGATCTGGCCCTGCTGCCCGGTGAATGGCGCCATCGACGCCACCGCCTCCCAGTAGTGAGGGGTTGGCGGCGTTGACGATGGCATCAACCCGGGCCCGGGTGATATCCCCTTGATGTAGGTACAGTTGTCCCATGGCGGCTTCTCTCTGGGGAGCCCCGGTTTACTCACCAGGTGCGGTCAAGGTCGTCGGCATAGAGCTCGATGGCGCGTCGATAGGCGCGGATCGTCTCATCGTTGGTGGTGGAGACCAGCAGGCGCAGCAGCAGGGCAACTGCCTCCTTGTGCTGGCCGAGGTTGTAGAGGCACATGGCGTAGAAGGGCGCTATCTCCTGCGCCTCGGGAAATTCCCGGCGGGTCTGCTCAAAGTAGCCCAGGGCCTCGGTATAGTGGCCCAGAGTGCGCAAGGTGCTGGCCAGTCCCAGCAGCGCATCGAGACGCTCGTCGGGGGCGAGGGTTCCGGCCAGTGCCCCCTGGTAATGGGGAACGGCCTCCTGCTCGGCACCCTGATTGTCAAAGGACCAGGCGATGTGCAGATGGGCCCGGGCCGCCAGTTCCGGCTTGTCGAGCAGTGGGGTGAGCAGGGCCCTGCTCTCCTCGTCGCGCCCCTCCTTGCGAAGGGTGATGGCTTCGTCGATGGTGTGGGTCATCCTGGACTCCTCGTAGGTCGATGGAGAGCCATCATGATGGTTTCCGTTTCACCGGACAAGCTCTTCCCCCTCAACGGGGGTAGAGCGCCAGTTGCTGCAGGGTGTCACAGAAGGCGGTGAGGGCCGGGCTCCGGGGCTCGGCCGGGCACATCAAGCCAATGGGCCAACTGGCGTCGGGTCCGGTCAGTGGCAGGATTTTCACGCCCGGGTGATCGACGGGAATGGAGGAGGGGAGCAGGGTCCAGGCGATCCCGGCCGCTGCCATGGTGATGCCGGCGGTAAAGTCACTCAAGGGGTCGAGGTGGGCAAACGGCGTTCCCAGTTGCGCCAGGTAGTGGAGCAGGTGATCGTGGAAGGCCGGGGCCTTCTCCCGGCGCAATATGGCAAGGGGATAGGCTGCCAGCCCGGTGATGTCGGTTATCGCTGGATAGTCGGCGGGGAGCACCGCCACCAGATGAGAGTGCAGCAAGGGGCGGAAGAACCAGCCGCGTGGGGCCGGCAGGCGACAGCATCCCAGATCCAGCTTGCCCTCCAGCAGGGCACGCAGCTGGTGGTGGGTGGAGAGATCGTGCAAGGTGATCTTCACCTCGGGGTGGTGCTGGCGAAACGAGGCGATGGCCTGTGGCAGCAACAGGCGTACCGGAGCCCCGAAGCCGATGCGAAGCGTCCCCCGGGTACCGGCCAGTACCTCCTGGGCCAGCCTGGGGAGGCGCTCGCTGCGCTCGACAAGCACACGGGCCTCGTCCAGCAGGGCGACCCCCAGCGCCGTGAGCCGGGTCGCTCCCGGGCTGCGCTCGAAGAGAGGCGCGCCCAGTTGTGCCTCCAGGCGCTTGAGCTGTTTGCTCAGGGCCGACTGGGTCAGGCTCAGGCGCTGGGCCGCCTGACCAAAGTGCAGTTGCTCGCTCAAGGTCACGAATGCACGCAGATCCCTTAACTCCATCATTCCTCCGGGGAATATTAAAAGGTCCAATATATCATTGGACGGAATTGGCCAAGAGCGCAATCCTAAGCATCCGATACCCCATCTGAGGAGCTCAACATGCACCATGCTCGCCTTTCCCCCTTCCCTGACGGCTTTCTCTGGGGAGCCGCCTCGGCTGCCTACCAGGTGGAGGGCGCCTGGGATCAGGATGGCAAGGGTCCCTCGGTGTGGGACACCTTCAGCCGGGTCCCGGGCACCACCTTCATGGGCAGCAACGGGGAGGTGGCCGTGGATCACTACCATCGGCTGGAGGAAGATCTTGATTTGATGCAGCAGATGGGGCTTACCGCCTACCGCTTCTCGGTCAGTTGGCCCCGGCTCTTCCCCTCGGGGCGGGCGCCCCTCAACCCGGCCGGACTCGCCTTCTATGACCGTCTGGTGGATGGGCTGCTGGCACGCGGCATCGAGCCCGTGCTGACCCTCTATCACTGGGATCTGCCCCAGGCCTTGCAAGAGGAGTACGGTGGCTGGGAGGACAGGCGGATCCTCGATGACTTCGAACACTACTGCGTGACCCTCTACCGCCATTTTGCCGATCGGGTCACCTACTGGGTCTCGCTCAACGAGCAGAATTTCAATCTGACCAACGCCTATCTGTTGGGATCTCACCCTCCGGCGGTGCAGGACAGGCGCCGCTTCTTCAACGCCAACCATATCGCCTCACTGGCCAATGCCAGGGCGATCCGGGCCTTTCGGCAGCATGTCCCCAGGGGGCAGATAGGGCCCAGCTTTGCCTATTCGCCGGCCTACCCGCTCACCTGCGCTCCGGCGGATCTGCTTGCCTTCGACAATGCCGAGGTGTTTTGCAACCACTGGTGGCTCGATATCTACTGCTATGGGCGCTATCCCAGGGTGGCCCTGCGCTGGCTCGAGCAGCGGGGTGAGGCCCCCGAGATCTTGCCCGGTGACATGGCCCTGTTGGCCGAGGCCAGGCCCGATTTTGTGGGGGTCAACTACTACTACACCCTGACCTATACCGATAACCCCATGGGAGGAGAGACCCTGCGGCGCATCAATCACTCGGGTCAGAAGGGGACAACCCCGACGAGCGGGGTGCCAGGCCTCTACAAGACGGCGACCAACCCCCATCTTGAGACCAGCAACTGGGACTGGGCCATCGATCCCACCGGATTGCGTCTGGCTCTGCGCCGTCTGACCTCCCGTTACGACTTGCCACTGATGATCACCGAAAACGGGCTGGGGGAGTTTGATACCCTGACCGGGGAGGGCGTTCAGGATGAGTACCGGATTGCCTACCTCAAGGCCCACCTCATCGCCTGCCAAGAGGCAATGACCGACGGCGTCAGGCTGATCGGGTACTGCGCCTGGTCCTTTACCGACCTGCTCAGCTGGCTCAACGGCTATCAGAAGCGCTATGGCTTCGTCTATGTGGAGCGTGACGAGCAAGGAGGGAGCCTCAGGCGTATTCCCAAGGCGAGTTTTCACTGGTACCGGGAGGTGATCGCAAGTCAGGGGCTGAGCCTGGGTAATACCTGATTGTCATAAAAAGGGTCTACGCTTGAATCCTTCTCTTGAGCGTGGAGGCATCATGGAGAGAATGAGACTCTATCGAGCTGCATGCAGGCTGGTGGCCCGGGACCCCTTTACCCTCGACAATGCCCGCGCTCTGGAACGTCTGGAGGCGCGGGCAGAAGGGGAGGAGCGGCTGCTGATCGCCACCCTCTGGGTCGGCTTGCTGGAGCGGGGAGACGAGGGGCTGACCCGTTATATTCATCGGGAAGAGAACTGACCCGCCCCGATGGCGGGATCTTTTCTATCCTGTTGGTGATGATCCCGTGCCGCCCCGCATCGGGGCCACATCAGGAGGAGATAACGATGGCGCGCCATTCCACCTTGCTGAGTCGGGCCGAAGAGCTGCTCACTCACGATCCCTTCACCCTGGCCGATGCCAAGGCTCTCGAAGAGCTCGAGGAGTTGGCCTCGGGCGAAGAGGGGCTGCTGATTGCCGAGATCTGGGAGTCGGCCCAGGGCATCGCCGATGATGAGGCCCGGCTCTATATGAGCGGTCTTCGATAATCGGGCGAGCCATGCCGGAGTATGACGGTCGCCAGGTGCGACCGTCTTTTTTTGCCATTGCAATTTGCAATGGCCATTGCAATTTGGCTCTCCCGGTGCATTCCGGCAAGGGAATTGTGACCCGGTAATGGGGTGGCACGCCCTATGCCTGTTCGCTTCGTGCAAGTCACGACAGGGAGCGAGTCATGAGAAACAATCAGCCGGTCACCCAGAAAGAGGTGCTCTACGGGGATGAAGAGAGCCTCATCTCCACCACCGATCTGGAGAGCCGAATCACCTATGCCAACGAGGCGTTCTGCAAGGTCGCCGGCTTCACCGAGAAGGAGCTACAGGGGCAGCACCACAACATGGTGCGCCACCCCGACATGCCCAAGCAGGCGTTTGCGGATCTCTGGGAGCATATCAAGGCCGGAAAGAGCTGGATGGGGCTGGTCAAGAACCGTTGCCAAAATGGTGATCATTACTGGGTAAGCGCCTTCGTGACGCCCATTCGCGACAGTAACGGCAAGGTGATCGAATACCAGTCGGTGCGCAGCGCGCCGCGCAGTGAGTGGAAGAGCCGTGCCGAAAAGGTCTATGAGGGGCTTCGTGCAGGCAAGATGCCGAACCTGATGTGTCTCTCCTGCAGCGCCATCGGTTTGGGGGGGGCCGGGGTCGGGCTCTTGGTGCTGCTGGGGGCCATCGTGGTCGGTGGCCTACCCTGGGCATGGGGGATCCCGCTGCTCGTCCTCCAGGGGGCGGTGGCCGGATTGCTGCTCCGGTCTCGCCAGCGGTTGGCCAAGGTCAATGCCCTTGCCAGAGAGTATTTCGACAATCCCCTGATGGAGCATCTCTACACGGGTCAGCGTGACGATCTGAGTGCCGTCGAGCTGGCGCTCATCATGGGCAAGGCCGAGCTGCGCGCCGTGGTGGCTCGCAGCCAGCAGACCTGTATCAACATACTGCGCTCGGCCGAGCAGGATCAGCGCAATATAGAGGTGATCGCCAGCAACCAGGTGCGCCAGCAGGAGGAGACCAACATGGTCGCCACGGCCATGGAGGAGATGAATGCCTCGATCCACGAGGTGGCCAAGAGTGCCAGTGCCTCCAGCAAGATGATCGAAGATACCCAGAGCCTCTTTGCCGACGGCCATCGCAACCTGAGCGAGACGGTGAACGAAGTCGCGACCCTGGACAGCGAATTGCAGCGCTCCCAGGGGGTGATCCACTCACTGGCGGAGCAGTGCCGCGCCATCGACACCATAGTGCTGGCTATCAGCGAGATCGCCAACCAGACCAACCTGCTCGCCCTCAATGCGGCCATCGAGGCAGCGCGGGCCGGGGATCAGGGGCGTGGCTTTGCGGTGGTGGCCGATGAGGTCCGTCAGCTGGCGACGCGAACCCAGAGCTCGACCGGTGAGATCCAGAGCATCATCCACCGGTTGCAAAGCAGTGCCAGTGAGGCCGAGCATGCCATGCAGGCGGGGTCGGCCCTCTCTTCCGGTTGTCAGTCCAAGGCCAGGGCCAGTGGTGAGCTGCTCGAGCAGATCAATGCCATGCTGCTGCAGGTCGCGGCCAGCAGCACCCAGATAGCCCAGGCTGTGGATGAGCAGTCTCAGGTCACGACCGACATGAACGATCGTATCCACACCATCAAGGATCTGGCCGATAACTCGCGCGAACGCAGCACAGACGCGGCGCACGGGATCGATCAACTGGTGGGGCAACTGGGGGATCTGGAGCGACTGGTGCGCCAGTTTATTCGGGGAAAAGGGCGCCAGAGCGCATAAACAACTCGGGCCCTTTGCGGGCCCGAACTGTTTTTTCGGCTTAAGCCAGCAGCAGATGGGGGTCGGTAAACGCCAGTCCGTGCGCCTCGGCCACCTCCTTACAGGTGAGGCGCCCCTCCAGCACGTTGAGGCCGGCGAGCAGGTGCCGATCCGCGCGCAGCGCGTCGCGCCACCCCTTATCGGCCAGCTTGATGATGTAGGGCAGGGTGGCGTTGTTGAGGGCAAAGGTCGAGGTGCGAGCGACCGCGCCGGGCATATTGGCCACGCAGTAGTGAACGACCCCGTCGACGATATAGGTGGGATCTTCGTGGGTGGTGGCGTGGGAGGTCTCCACGCAGCCGCCTTGATCGATCGCCACGTCGACGATGGCCGAGCCCGGCTTCATGCGTGCGATGTGCTCTCGGGTGACAAGTTTCGGCGCAGCCGCACCCGGGATCAGCACACCACCAATCACCAGATCAGCCGCCAGCACGTGGCGCTCGATGGCTTCTGCGGTGGAGTAGACCACCTTGGCCGCCCCCTGGAATTCGGCGTCGAGACGGCGCAGGGCATCGATGCTGCGGTCGAGGATGGTGACATCGGCACGCATGCCGATGGCCATGCGGGCCGCGTTGGAACCCACTACGCCCCCCCCGATCACCACCACCTTGGCCGGCTCAACACCGGGTACACCACCGAGCAGCATGCCGCTGCCACCGCGAGACTTCTCGAGGGCCTGGGCACCGGCCTGGATCGACATGCGACCGGCCACCTCGGACATGGGGGCCAGCAGGGGCAGACCCCCCCTGTCATCGGTCACGGTTTCATAGGCGATACAGATTGCGCCGCTCTCGATCAGCTCCTTGGTCTGGGGCAGATCCGGGGCCAGATGCAGATAAGTGAAGAGGATTTGACCTTTCCGTAACATGGCGCGTTCCACTGTCTGAGGCTCTTTCACCTTCACGATCATCTCGCTCTGGCTGAATACCTCGGCAGCGGTTTCCAACACCTCGGCACCGGCGGCCCGATAGTCATCATCGCTAAAGCCGACACCAAGGCCGGCGCGGGTTTCGACAAAAACCCTATGGCCTCTGGCCGTCAGTTCACGTACACTGGCCGGAACCATGCCTACGCGATATTCATGGTTTTTTATTTCTTTCGGTACGCCGATTATCATGTTGTCCCTCACATACGTCGCTGGTGGTTTGTGTTGCCAGATTGTTAAGCAACATTTTGCGCCAAGTATACTGGGGAGTTGACAGGATTTGTCACTATTATTATAAAATCATTGGTGATTCTTACCAAAAAATAGCCAAAGGATGGAATAAATGATGGAAGTTAAGAGTCGACTGAAAGATTTGGACCGGATCGACCGCAACATTCTCAATGAACTGCAAAAGGACGGCAGGATCTCGAATGTTGAATTGTCCAAGCGTGTTGGCCTGAGCCCGACCCCCTGTCTTGAGCGTGTCCGTCGTCTGGAGCGCCAGGGGTACATCGAAGGGTACGCGGCCATTCTCAATCCCCATTTCCTGGATGCCTCTTTGCTGGTCTTCGTCGAGATCACCCTTAACCGGGGTGCCCCTGACGTGTTCGAACAGTTCAACAAGGCGGTACAGGTGCTCGAAGAGATCCAGGAGTGCCACCTGGTCTCCGGTGACTTCGACTACCTGCTCAAGACCCGGGTAAGCGATATGTCTGCTTACCGTCGTCTGCTGGGAGAGACCCTGCTGCGCCTGCCCGGCGTCAACGACACCCGCACCTACGTGGTGATGGAAGAGGTCAAGCAGAGTAGCCGGCTGGTGATCAGCACCCGCTGAGCAGGGGCGAATGCCACGATGAGAAACGAGCGGCCAGTCCGCTCGTTTCTTCTTCTGTCGTCCGCCGGGTGGCTGACAGGGGGGGGGAGTTTCAGTGATACTAGGGCCCCCGGGCATAATGACGAGTACAAGGAGCCGGAGTTTGGCCGTCAAACCTCATATTTTCACTCCCCTTTCAGGCATGGCGCGCATTGGTGAAGCCCTTCTCATCGCCGTGACTATCGGGGCGGCGTTTCTCATGCTGGCACTCATCAGCTACAACCCGGCCGACCCCGGCTGGTCCCAGACTGCCTGGGAGGGAGAGGTGCACAATCTTGCCGGTACCACCGGTGCCTGGGCGGCCGATATCACCATGTTTACCTTCGGTGCCTTCGCCTATCTGGTCCCCTTCCTGGTGGTGCTGCTGGGCTGGAGCCTGCTTTGGAAGCCCAAGCGCCTGCTTGATGTGGATTACCTCACCCTGGGTGTTCGCATCATCGGCTTCATCCTGACCGTGCTCGGGATGTCGGCCATCGCCAGCATGAACTTCAACGATCTGCACAACTTCTCTGCCGGCGGGACCGTGGGAGATGTGATTGTCGGTGCCGTGATCCCCCTCTTTGGACGGGTCGGGGCCAACCTGATGCTGATCTGCTTCGTGGCCACCGGCATCACCCTCTTCACCGGCATGTCCTGGCTCACTATCGTCGAGCGGATCGGGGCCGCCGCCATTGGCAGCGTCACCGGTATCTACACCTTCCCCATGAAGCTGGGGCAGTGGCTGACCGGTGGCTGGCGCCGTGACCCCCGCGAGGAGGGGCCCGATCCCCTGCTCGATGCCGGTGGCGTTACCCTGACCCCGGAGGACGAGCAAGAACTGGCCCCCGTCATGAATCTGCCGCGGGCCAGCGCATCCAAGCGTCGCAAGGCCGAGGTGTTGCCCGAGCTCGACGAGGATACCTTCCAGTTTGACCCCGACTTCGATGATGACGAAGAGGGGATCCCTGCTCGCAAGGTAGCGCCCAAGGCGCTCGAGATGGATGATGACGCCTTCGACGAGGAGCTGGATCTGCCCTGGGCCGGTGAAGCCGAAGCGCCGGCCGCCGCAGCGCCCCAGCGGGCCTCTGTGCTCAAGCCCAAACCGAAACGTCCGGCCAATATGGCGCCGCTGCCTTCGCTGGAGCTGCTCGACCGACCGCCGGCGCGCACTCAATCCATGAGCAACGACGAGCTCGAGCGCATGGCTCGCCTGGTCGAGGCCAAGCTCGCCGATTACAACGTGCAGGCCAAGGTGGTCGGGGTTTATCCGGGCCCGGTCATCACCCGGTTTGAGCTCGATCTCGCCCCCGGCATGAAGGCGAGCAAGATCACCAACCTGTCGCGGGATCTCGCCCGCTCTCTGTCGGCCAGCAGTGTGCGCGTGGTCGAAGTGATCCCCGGCAAGACCTTCGTGGGCCTCGAGCTACCCAACCGGGTGCGCCAGACCGTCTACCTGCGCGAAGTGCTTGATTGCCCGGGCTTTAGCGAGACCGATAACCCGCTCACCATGGTGCTCGGGCAGGACATCGCCGGCTCCCCTGTGGTGGTCAACCTCGGCAAGATGCCTCATCTCTTGGTCGCCGGTACCACAGGCTCGGGTAAGTCGGTGGGGGTCAACACCATGATCCTCTCCATGCTCTACAAGGCCTCGCCGGATGAGCTGCGCTTTATCATGATCGACCCCAAGATGCTGGAGTTGTCGGTCTACGAAGGCATCCCACACCTGCTCACCGAGGTGGTGACCGACATGAAGGATGCCGCCAACGCCTTGCGCTGGTGCGTGGGGGAGATGGAGCGTCGCTACAAGCTGATGTCGGCGGTCGGGGTGCGTAACCTCAAGGGTTACAACGCCAAGGTGCAGGCCGCCATCGACGAGGGCGATCCCTTGCTCGATCCCCTGTGGCGCCCGGGCGACTCCATGGATGAGATGCCTCCCGAGCTCGAGAAGCTGCCCCATATCGTGGTCGTGGTCGACGAGTTTGCCGACATGATGATGATCGTCGGCAAGAAGGTCGAAGAGCTCATCGCCCGTATCGCCCAGAAGGCGCGGGCCGCGGGTATTCACCTTATCCTCGCCACCCAGCGTCCGTCGGTGGATGTGATCACCGGCCTCATCAAGGCCAATATCCCGACCCGGATCTCGTTCCAGGTGTCGAGCAAGATAGACTCGCGCACCATCCTGGATCAGGGCGGAGCCGAATCCCTGCTCGGCATGGGTGACATGCTCTACATGCCGGCCGGCACCTCGGACCCGGTGCGGGTGCACGGTGCCTTCGTCGACGACCACGAGGTTCACAAGGTAGTGGCCGACTGGAAACTGCGCGGCGAGCCCAACTATATCGACGAGATCCTCGCCGGCGAGAGCAGTGAGGGCGGCAGTGGCGAATATGGTGGCGAAGGGGATGACGAGCTCGACCCCCTGTTTGACGAGGCGGTGGCTTTCGTGGTGGAGTCCCGTCGTGGCTCGACCTCCAGCATCCAGCGCAAGTTCAAGATCGGTTATAACCGGGCCGCCCGCATCATCGATCAGATGCAGGATCAGGGCATCGTCAGTGCCCCCGGCAGCAACGGCCAGCGCGATGTGTTGGCACCGGCACCCATGCGTGATTAATGAGACGGCCAGCCCGGTGGCTGGCCCACTAACAGAGAGAATGCGATGAAAAAAGCCGTAGTCTTAGGAGCCCTGCTGCTCGCCTGCAGCCAGGCCTGGGCCGCCGGGGCGGCCGACCAGCTCAAGCAGAAGCTGGCCGGGGTCAAGCTCTTCTCCGCCCAGTTCGAGCAGACCGTGTATGACGTCAAGGGGCGAGAGCTACAGAAGGCGGGCGGTACCCTGACCGTTTCCCGTCCCAACCGTTTTAATTGGCATACCACCTCGCCGGACGAGAGCCTGATCGTCTCCGACGGCAAGGATGTCTGGCTGTGGGATCCCTTCGTCGAGCAGGCCACCGCCATGAGCCTCAAGGATGCGGTGCTCAATACCCCCTTCATCCTCATCTCGGGCACCGACGACCGTTTCTGGAAGAACTACGACGTGACCCGTGAGGGGGATGTCTTCACCGTCACCAGTCGCAATCAGAGCGAGCTCATCGCCTCGTTTCGGGTGACCTTTGATCGGCAGGACAACATCAGCCGCTTCGATGTGAAGGAGGCCCAGGGCCAGTGGAGCGAGTTTCGCTTAAGCCACTTCAACCGTCAGCCTGTGCTCAAGGGCAACGAGTTTATCTTTACCCTGCCCAAGGGCGCCGAGCTCGACGATCAGCGTCGCTGAGGCGCCCATGAGTAACCTCTCCCTCGATTTTTCCTCCGATTTTCGTCCCCTGGCCGCACGGATGCGGCCTGAGACCCTCGAGCAGTACATTGGCCAGCGCCATATCCTCGGCCCCGACAAGCCCCTGCACAAGGCTATCCGTGCCGGCCACTGTCACTCCATGATCCTCTGGGGCCCCCCCGGCACCGGCAAGACCACCCTGGCCGAGCTGGTTGCGCGTTACTGCAGCGCCGAGGTGGAGCGGGTCTCGGCGGTCACCTCCGGTATCAAGGAGGTGCGGGCCGCCATCGACAAGGCCAAGGAGAACGGCTGGCGCGGGGTGCGCACCATCCTCTTCGTGGATGAGGTGCACCGCTTCAACAAGAGTCAGCAGGATGTCTTCCTGCCCCACATCGAAGACGGCACCATCACCTTCATCGGTGCCACCACCGAGAATCCCTCGTTCGAGCTCAACAACGCCCTGCTCTCCCGCGCCCGGGTCTATCTGCTCAAGCGGCTGGAGGAGGAGGATATTCTGGCCATGATCGAGCAGGCCCTGAGCGATCCGCGCGGCCTGAACGACTCCGCCCTCACCTTCGCCCCCGGGGCCAAGGAGGCGCTGGCCCGGGTGGTGGACGGGGATGGCCGCAAGGCCCTCAACTACCTGGAGCTGCTGGCCGACATGGCCGAGCCGGGTGAAGGGGGAAACAAGGTGATCGACGCCACCCTGCTCTCTGCCGTGGTGGGGGAGCACATCGCCCGCTTCGATAACCGGGGCGATCACTTCTATGACCTCATCTCGGCGGTGCACAAGTCCATCCGCGGCTCGGCCCCCGATGCGGCCCTCTATTGGTATGCCCGCATGGTGAGCGCCGGCTGCGATCCCCTCTACATCGCCCGGCGCCTGCTGGCGATTGCCTCGGAGGACGTGGGCAACGCCGATCCGCGCGCCATGCAGGTGGCCCTGTCGGCCTGGGACTGCTTCCATCGGGTGGGGCCGGCGGAAGGGGAGCGCGCCATCGCCCAGGCGATTGTCTATCTGGCCTGCGCCCCCAAGAGCAACGCCGTCTACACCGCCTGGAAGGCGGCACTCGGCGATGCGAAGTCCCAGCCCGACTTCGAGGTGCCGCCGCACCTTCGCAATGCCCCGACCAGGTTGATGAGTGAGCTGGGCTATGGGGCCGAGTATCGCTACGCCCACGACGAGCCGGGTGCTTACGCCGCCGGGGAGGAGTATTTCCCACCCGAGCTGGCCGGTCGGCGTTACTACCAGCCGAGCGATCGCGGGATGGAGATCAAGATTTCGCAAAAACTCGATTACTTGCGGGATCTGGATGCACAAAGTTCGCGCAAACGCGGCAAATAGCCGCTGTTCGGGTAAGGTTGCTGCTGATACACTGTTTCGACTGCGCCGCGGGCACACCCGGGGCGAGCCAACCGAAGGTCAAATCAGGGATCTGTGTTTTCTGCCCGGTGCTTGGGCCCGGATCCCGTTTCATTACAAGTAGGATATATAATGCTGGATCCCAAATATTTGCGTGGCGATATCGAGGAAGCAGCTGCACGTCTGGCCACCCGTGGCTATACCCTGGACGTCGCTGCAGTGACCGCACTGGAAGAACAACGCAAGGATCTGCAGTCCCGTACCCAGGAGCTGCAGGCAGAGCGCAATGCCCGCTCCAAGTCCATCGGTGAGGCCGCCCGTCGCGGGGAAGATGTGGCTCCCCTCAAGGCCGAGGTGACCAAGATCAATGACGAGCTGGATGCCTGCAAGGCCAAGCTCGACGTGCTGCTCGCCGATATCAAGGCCATTGCCGACGCCATTCCCAACCTGCCGAGCGAGACCACTCCGGTCGGCCGCGACGAGAACGAGAACGTCGAGGTGCGTCGCTGGGGGACTCCCCGTGAGTTCGGCTTCCCGGTGCGCGATCACATCGATCTCGGCGAAGGGCTCAAGGGTGTCGATTTCGCCAATGGGGTCAAACTCTCGGGCTCCCGCTTCGTGGTGATGCGCGGTCAGATTGCCCGTCTGCACCGTGCCCTGGCCCAGTTCATGCTGGATCTGCACACCCAGCAGCACGGCTACACCGAGTGCTATGTGCCCTATCTGGTTAACCCGGACAGCCTGTACGGCACCGGTCAGCTGCCCAAGTTCTCCGAGGATCTCTTCAACACCGGGATCGAAGGGGAAGGGGAGCTGGAGGGGACGACCCGCAAGTTCTCCCTGATCCCGACTTCCGAAGTGCCGCTCACCAACACCGCCCGCGACGAGATCTTCGACGAGCAGGAGCTGCCCATCAAGATGACTGCCCACAGCCCCTGCTTCCGCTCCGAAGCGGGCTCCTACGGGCGCGACACCCGCGGTCTCATCCGTATGCACCAGTTCGACAAGGTCGAGATGGTGCAGCTGGTGCACCCGGCAAAATCCTGGGACGCCCTGGAAGAGATGGTGGGTCACGCCGAGAAGGTGCTGCAACTGCTGGAGTTGCCCTATCGCGTCATGGCCCTGTGCACCGGCGACATGGGTTTCTGCGCCGCCAAGACCTATGACCTCGAGGTGTGGCTGCCGGCCCAGAACACCTATCGCGAGATCTCCTCTTGCTCCAACTGCACCGATTTCCAGGCGCGCCGCATGCAAGCCCGGGTCCGCATCGACGGCAAGCCCCAGCTAATCCACACCCTCAACGGCTCTGGCCTGGCGGTGGGGCGTACCCTGGTGGCCGTGCTGGAGAACAACCAGCAGGAAGACGGTCGCATCGAAATCCCGACCGTGCTGCGTCCCTACATGGGCGGCCTGACCCACATCGGCTGATCCCGCAGGCGCTGATCACAAGGCCATGGCTCTGCCATGGCCTTGTTCGTTTTAGCCGCTGTCAATCGTTTTCGTATGGAAAAAAAGAGCGCTAACAGGCGCTTTTTTGGTCATTTAACACATTTTTATCAAGCAATGCGCAATCGTTTTTGTTAGACTGCGCCGCAATTTGGAAGGACATCCGTTTCTATGGTCTGGATTGATTACGCCATCCTCGGCATCATCGGTTTCTCCGCCCTCATCAGCCTGGTGCGCGGCTTCGTCAAGGAGGCCATGTCGCTCGTCACCTGGTTTGTCGCCTTCTTCATCGCCAGCCGTTTCTATCCCGATCTCGCCGTCTACTTCACCGCCTTCTCCGATGCCATCATCCGCAATGGTCTGGCTATTGCAGCCCTGTTCGTGGCGACCCTGATCCTGGGTGGCGTGGTGAACTATGTGGTGGGCTTGCTGGTCGAAAAGACCGGACTCTCCGGCACCGACCGGGTGCTCGGCGTCTGTTTCGGCGCGATCCGCGGGGTGCTGATCGTCAGCGCCCTGCTCTTTTTTATGGATACCTTTACCAGCCTCTCCCAGACACCCTGGTGGCAGGCGTCGAGGCTGGTGCCCGAGTTCGGGCTGGTGATCCAGTGGTTCTTTGATTTCATGCAGAACTCATCGAGTTTTCTTAAACAGGTAACCTGACTTCGAGGTAGCAAGGACATGTGTGGCATTGTCGGTATTGTTGGCACTACTCCCGTTAACCAGGCGCTCTACGACGCCCTGACGGTGTTGCAACACAGGGGGCAGGATGCGGCCGGGATCGTGACCGTCGACGAGGGACACTTTCGGCAGCGCAAGGCCAATGGCCTGGTGAAGGATGTCTTCGAGGTGCGCCACATGCAGCGCCTAAAGGGCCAAATGGGCATCGGTCATGTTCGCTATCCCACCGCCGGCAGCTCCAGCGCCGCCGAGGCCCAGCCCTTCTACGTCAACTCCCCCTACGGGTTGGCACTGGCCCACAACGGTAACCTGACCAATGCCCACTTCCTCAAAGAGGAGCAGTTCAAACGGGCGCGTCGCCACATCAACACCACCTCCGACTCCGAGGTGTTGCTCAACGTCCTGGCCCACGAGCTGGATCTGCTCGACAAGATCTCCCTCTCGCCGGACGATGTCTTCACCGCGGTGCGCCGTACCCACGCACAGGTGCGCGGAGCCTACGCCGTGGTGACCCTCATCATCGGCCACGGCCTGCTGGCGTTTCGCGATCCCAACGGCATCCGTCCCCTGATCCTGGGGCGTCGCAGCGACGACAAGGGCCAGCTGGAGTACATGGTCGCCTCCGAGAGTGTGGCCCTCGACGCCATCGGTTTTGACACGGTGCGCGACGTCGCACCGGGCGAGGCCATCTACATCACCGAACAGGGGCAGCTCTTCTCCATGCAGTGCAGCGAGGCGCCCCAGCACAGCCCTTGCATCTTCGAGTACGTCTACTTTGCCCGTCCCGACTCCTTTATCGACAAGGTCTCTGTCTACGGGGCGCGCCTCAACATGGGTCGCAAGCTGGGTGAAAAGATAGCCCGGGAGTGGGAGGACCTCGACATCGACGTGGTGATCCCCATCCCCGAGACCTCCTGCGACATCGCCCTCGAGATCGCCCAGCGCCTCGAGCTGCCCTATCGCCAGGGGTTCGTGAAGAACCGCTACATTGGCCGTACCTTCATCATGCCGGGCCAGACCCAGCGCAAGAAGTCGGTGCGCCGCAAGCTCAACGCCATCAGCTCCGAGTTCAAGGGAAAGCGGGTGCTGCTGGTCGATGACTCTATCGTGCGCGGCACCACCTCGGAGCAGATCATCCAGATGGCCCGGGATGCCGGCGCCGCCAAGGTCTACTTCGCCTCTGCCGCCCCCGAGATCCGCTTCCCCAACGTCTACGGCATCGACATGCCGAGCGCCAACGAGCTGATTGCCCACGGCCGTGAGGTGGAGGAGATCTGTGCGCTGATCGGTGCCGATGGCCTCATCTTCCAGGATCTCGAGGATCTGCAGGAGGCGGTGCGCGAGCTCAATCCGGACCTGCGCCACTTCGAGACCTCGGTGTTCAACGGCCACTATGTGACCGCCGATGTGGATCAGGGTTACCTCGATCACCTCAATGCCATGCGCAGCGACGACAGCAAGGCGGTACGCGAGTGGCAGGAGGGGAGCAGTAACCTGGAGATCTTCAACGAAGGAAGTTGAGTCATCCGGGGCTGACAGCGGGAGTCTTCGGACTCCCGTTTTTCTTGGTGGATGATGGCAGATCCGCTAGGATAGCGGCCCCCTAGAGTAGCCGTGAGACACGATGTGATGATGGATGAGTTGCTGGCGCCGGTGCGGGCCTTCCTGCAATGTGAGACCCCGGATGGCTGGATTGAGGTGGCCCGCCGGCCGGAGAGCCTGCCGGTGCTGCTGATCGATCACGCCAACTGCGAGACCAAGGCGGCCATGACGGCCCACAGCTTGGTTCGTCGCTACTGCCTGCCCAAGGGAAAACGCCATCTGTTGCCCAAACTCGATTTCTATCGGGAGTTGGAAGCCATTCCCGAGAAGGCCGAGGTGCTCGGCAAGCGGACCATGGGGGAGGGGGATCGCACCCTGTTTGCCGAGCTTGAGCGCAATCCCCTGCTGTTTCCCATGGTGCGGCTCATTCAGGAGGAGCTGCACCACTTCGAGCAGGTGCTGGAGATCATGACGGCCCGCAACATCCCCTATGAACCCGTCTCCGCCTCTCGTTATGCCCGTGGATTGATGCAGGCAGTGCGTACCCATGAGCCGGCGACCCTGGTCGACAAACTCATCATAGGGGCCTATATCGAGGCGCGTTCCTGCGAGCGATTTGCCCGGTTGGCGCCCTACCTGGACGAGGAGCTGGGGCGCTTCTACGTCTCTTTGCTGCGCTCGGAGGCGCGCCATTATCAGGACTACCTGACCCTGGCCGAACAGTTTGCCAATGAGGATATCAGCGAGCGGGTGGCCTTCTTCGGCGCCCTGGAGGCGAGCCTGATCAATACCCCTGACGAGGAATTTCGGTTCCATAGCGGTCTTCCTGTCAGATCTGACAGTTGTTGACGCGCGGTCCGACCACTACTCTTGTCAATGTTCCTACTACGAGCGACTCAATTTGTGTTTTTTCACTCAAGCCCGGCTTTGCCGGGCTTTTTTTCGTCGTAAAAAGCACTCGGGCCACATCAGGTGGCCCGTTTATTGCCGATCAGCGCCGGTATTCGTTGTCGTAGTTCTGGATAAGGCGCTTGGTGACATCGTGCTGGGGATCGGCGAAGACCCGCAGGGTCTTGCCGCGTTCGACGATGCGTCCCTCGTGCATCACCAGTACCTCGTCACTGATGTGGCTCACCACCCCCAGATCGTTGGCCACCATGATATAGCTCAGCCCCATGCGCTCCTGCATCTCGAGCAGCAGGTTGATCATCTGGGAGCGCACCGAGATGTCGAGGGTGGCCAGGGTCTCGTCGGCAACCACGATAAGGGGATTGAGGATGATGGCCCGGGCCAGGGCGACCCGCTGTTTCTGCCCCGCCGCCAGCATGGAGGGGTAGAAGAGGGCGTGGTCAGGCAGCAGCCCAACCTGACGCAGGGTCTGCATGACGCGAGCCTCCCGCTCCTCCTCGCTGAGGCTGGTATTGAGGCGCAGGGGCGTCTCCAGGATGCGACCAATGCGCAGCTTGGGATTGAGGGAGGAGTTGGGGTCCTGAAAGATCATCCGCAGCAGCTTGCAGCGGGTCTGATAGTCCCCATGCACCATGGGTTCGCCGTTGATGCGGATCTCGCCGCTGCTGGGCTCCACCACTCCGGCCAGGATCTTGGCCAGGGTGCTCTTGCCAGAGCCCGCTTCACCGACGATGGCCAGGGTCTGGCCCACATCGAGATCGAAGGAGAGAGGCTTGATGGCCTCCACAGTTTGGCGTCGAAAGAGGCCAATTCGGTTGTGGAAGGTCTTGCTCAGACCCCGGACCTGTAGCAGGGCACTCTCTTCACTCACTTCTTGCTCTCCTCGAGGTTCAGGGGGAAGTGGCAGCTGAACTGGTGGCCCTTGATCTTGACCATGACAGGGGTCTGCACACAGAGCTTCTGGGCATAGGGGCAGCGGGGGCCCAGGCGGCAGCCGATGGGCAGATGCTGCAGGGGGGGGATAACCCCGGGCAGGGTATGCAGCCTCGCCTTGTGGCGCACCAGTTCGTCAAAGTCCGGGCTCGACTTGAGCAGGGCGTCGGTATAGGGGTGGTGGGGGGCCTCCAGGATCTGCTCCCGGGTGCCCACCTCCACCATCTGGCCGCAATACATGACGTTGATGTTGTCGGTCAGGTTGGCGATGGCGTCGATGTCGTTGCTGATGAGCAGGATGGTGGTATTGCCCAGCTTGTTCATCTTGTCGAGCAGGCGCAGGATCTGTGATTCCGCCGTCGCCTCCATGGTGTTGGTCGGCTCATCGGCCACCAACAGGCGCGGCTGGTTGGCGATGGCCATGGCGATCATCACCTTCTGGCAGACACCGTCAGAGAGCTCATGGGGATAGGCGCGCATCACCTTCTTGTGATCTTTTATCCCCACCCGGTGCAGCAAGGCGACCGCCTGTTTCTTGCGCCACTGGAAGCGCTGCCAGAAGCGCCCCTCGAAGGCCTCGGTCGGGATCGCCTCTTCGAGTTGGACGCCTATCTCTTCGGAGGGGTCCAGGCTGCTGACCGGGTCCTGGAAGATCATGGCGATCTCGCGTCCCATCAGCTTGCGCCGGGCCTTGGGCTCCATGGTCAGCAAGTCGTGATCGTTAAAGCGCATGCGATCGGCCCGTACCGTCCAGTTATCCTTGGCCAGCCCCATGATCACCTTGGCAATCAGGCTCTTGCCAGAGCCCGACTCGCCCACCAGGCCGCGGATCTCACCCTCGGCCAGCGTCAGGCTCACCTTGTCCACCACCTTGACCTTCCCCTGGGGGGTATCGATCTCGATGGTGAGGTTGCGAATATCGAGCAGCGGCATCAGTCCTCCCCCTCTTTGAGCGCTTCGCGGATCCCTTCACCCACCATGTTGGTGACCAGCACGCTAAAGAAGATGGCGATGCCGGGCAGGGTGACGGTCCAGGGAGCGAGATAGACCAGGTCCCCGGACTCGGCGAGCATGGCGCCCCATTCGGGATGGGGAGACTGGGCTCCGAGGCCGAGAAACCCCACCGCCGAGATGTCGAGAATGGCCGCCGACAGGGCACGGGTGGTCTGGGTGACCAGGGTATCGACGATATTGGGCAGAACCGCCAGACGCAGGATGCGAAGGGGAGGAGAGCCATCGAGCTGGCTCGCGATAATGTACTCCTTCTGCATCTCGGCGTGCACCGCGTTGTGGGTGGCGCGGATAAATTGGGGGATGAGTGCGAGGGTGATGGCGATCAGGGTGTTGCCGAGGCCGGGTCCCAGGATGGCCACCATGATGATGGCCAGCAAGAGCGACGGAATGGAGAGCAGGGTGTCGAGCAGGTGATTGAGCACGCTCGATTTGATCCCTCGGGTCATGCCGCCGAGGATGCCGATCCCGGTGCCCAGCAACAGGGCGACCACCACGGCCAGCAAGGCGCAACCGAAAGTAAGCCTGGCGCCGACCACCAGGCGAGAGAGGATGTCTCGCCCCAGATCGTCGGTGCCGAGAAAATAGTCGATGCTCCCCATGGTCGACCAGGAGGGGGGCATCAAGAGGGCATTGCTGTGTTGCTCATCGATGCCGTAGGGCACCAGCCAGGGACCTATCAGGGTGACGGCAAGGAGCCCCAGCAGACACCAGAAGGCCGCCATGGAGAGGGGTTTCTTGCGAAACGAGGCCCAGGTCTGCTCGATGGGCGAGAGGATCCGCAGCTCCGGGTAGAGATTATCTTGCATACAACTCCTTGCGGCGCACCGGATAGATCAGGGTGGCCAGCAGCTCGGTCACCACGTTGGCGAGGATCACAAAACTGGCCACCACCAGCGTGCCTCCCTGGATGGCGGCATAGTCCTGCAGGGCGATGCTGCTCACCAGCCAGCGGCCGATCCCGGGCCAGTCGAAGATCACCTCGGTGATCATGGCGGCGGTCAGCATGCTGCCAAATTGCAGGCCGAGCAGGGGGATGACGGGGGGAAGGGCATTCTTGAGCCCATGGCGCCAGACGATCTGGGCCCGGGACAGGCCGCGGCTTGCCGCCGCCTTCACATAGTTTTGCTTCATCACCACGATGAGGGCGCTGCGGACATGGCGGATCACCTCTGTGGTGGGAACGATGGCCAGCACCAGGCAGGGCAGCACCATGTGGCGCAGGGCATCCATCAGGGCCTCATGACGCCAGGGCTGGTCACTCAGAAGAATATCGAGCAGAGGAACGCCGGTGAGAGAGGGAAGATCGTAGCGCAGGTCCAGCTGGCCCGACGAGGGGAGCCAACCCAGCTCGAGGGAGAAAAACGACACCGCCAGCAGGGCGAGCCAGAAGATGGGGACCGAATAGCCGATGAAGGCTCCCCCCATGATGGCCACATCGATCCCCTTGCCCTGGTTGAGGCCTGCCAGCGCCCCCAGAGGGACGCCCAGCAGCAGCGAAATGATGAAGGCGCTGAAGCACAGCAGCAGGGTCACCGGGAAATAGCGCTCGATAAGCTCGAGTACCGGCAGCCCCGAGGCCTGGGAGAGACCAAAGTCTCCCGACAGGATGCGCGCCAGGTACTCCGGATAGCCGCTGAGCAGGGGAAGCTCCTGACTGAGCAGGCGATGACCGAGCAGATAGGCGACCAGAGTCAGCACCAGTATGGTGATCAGCAGCAGGCTGATGCGACGCAAGGTGTAGATCAGCATGTTTTAGTCCCGATAGGCTCTGTTAAAGAGGGTGCCACCCAGTGGGTTCATCTGCACACCCTGAATGTCGTGGCGACTGGCCTGGGTTTGCAGGGCATGGGCCAGGGGGATGAGAGGCATCTCCTCGGCCAGCACCTTCTGGGCGTAATAGTAGTTTCGAATGCGAAAGCCGAGCTGTTGGGTGCTGACGGCATCGTCGAGCAACTGCTCGAAGGAGGGGCTGCACCAGCGGCTCATGTTGCTGCCGCTGGCGATGGCCTGACAACCGAGCAGTTGGCGAAAGAAGTTGTCCGGGTCGCTGCTGTCGGCTTGCCAGCCACCGAGCACCGCATCGTAGCGCCCATTGTCGACCGCGTTGTCGAGCACCGCCTGTTCGAGCTTCTGGATCTTCACCTTCACCCCGAGGGCGGCCAGATCGTTGCGGATCAACTGGGCCGTCTTGAGGGGATCGGGGTTGTAGGAGCGCGAGCCGACCGGGGCGAGCAGTCGCATCTCGAATCCCTTGGCGACGCCGGCCTCTTTGAGCAGTTTGCGGGCGGCTGCCAGATCGCTCTGTACCGGTGGCAGCGCCGGATCGAAGCCCCAGGAGAGGGGGGGCAGCAGGCTGCGAGCCGGCTCACCGGTGTTGTAGTAGACCGCATGCAACAGGTTGCTGCGGTTGATGGCAAGAGCCAGGGCCTGACGCACCTTGGCATTGTTGAGGGGAGGCTGGCGTGTATTGAGGGCCAGGAAGGCCACGTTCATCCCCGATTGTACCGAGAGACTCAGATCGTTGTGAGCCTGGATCACCGCGATCTGGCTGGCGGCCGGATAGCTCATCACATCGCATTCGCCTGTGAGCAGCTTGGTCAGGCGCTTGGCCGAGCGGGGGGTAATGTCGAAGATGAGCTGCGCGGTGCGAGCCGGCCCCTTCCAGTAGGCCTCGTGGCGCAGATAGCGGATAAATTGATGATCCCGATACTCCCCGAGGCGATAGGGGCCCGTGCCTACCGGGGCCTTGTCGACGCGATCCGGGGTCCCGGCCAACAGCATCTTCTCGGCATATTCGCTCGAGAGGATCACCGAGCTGGCACTGGCCAGATCGGCCAGGAAGGCGGCGTTGGGGCGCTCCAGATCAAATTCGACCACCCGATCCGAGCGCTTGTGCACCCCCTTGATAAGCTTGTCCAGCCCCAGATTCTTGAAGAAGGGGTAGCGACCCCCCGAGACGTGATAGTAGGGGTGGCGCGGATCCAGTACCCGGGAGAAGCTGAAGATCACATCATCTGCATCGAGCGGACGCGTCGGCACGAAGTCCGGGGTCGCGTGGAACATCACCCCTTTGCGCAGGGTGAAGCGATAGCGCAGACCGTCTTCGCTGACCGACCACTCGGTGGCGAGGGCGGGCTCCAGGGAGAGGGTGATGGGGTTGAGCTCCAGCAGCCTGTCGTAGAGGGGATAGGAGACGGCATCGAGGGTGGTGCCGAGATTGGTCAGCTGGGGATTGAAGGTCTGGGGTGAGCCTTCCGAGCAGTAGATCAATCCCTCAGGCCGGTTTTCGGCCCCTTGCGCCTGGGCGCAGGCGATCAGCAGGCTGCAGGCGAGCAGCAGCGGTTTGTTGGTGATCATGGTTCAACCGTAGTGTGAAATGGCTCAGGCATCGTCGCCATCTTGCAGCCGATATTTGCGTATCATGCCACGAAACTGGTGATAACTCAGCTCGAGCAGGTCGGCAGCCTTGCGCTGGTTGTACTGTGCCGTGCTCATCGCCTGCTTGATAAGCCCCACCTCGAAGGCGGCCACCGCCTCCTTCAGCGGGAGCGGCAGGGCCAGACTCTCCCCTTCGGGTGCCTGCACCTGTCCCGGACGGCGGGGACGCCACGGCGAATCAAACGGGTCCAGTACCAGCTCTGCGATAGGCTCCTGGCTGTGGCCGTGGCGATAGAGGCTGCGCTCGACCACGTTCTTGAGTTCGCGCACGTTGCCCGGCCAATGATAGTCGCGCAGGGTCTGACGCACCCGGGGGGAGAAGCCCGGGAAGAGCTCGAGTTCGAGCTCCCGGGCCATCTGCAGGGCAAAATGGTCGGCCAAGAGCGGTATATCCTCGGGGCGTTCACGCAGGGGGGGCAAGGTTATTACATCGAAGGCGAGGCGATCCAGCAGGTCGTGACGAAATTTTCCATCGTCGGCCAGGCGGGGCAGATCCTCGTTGGTGGCGCAGATGAGGCGCACGTCCACCTTGACCGGTCGGGTGCCCCCGACGCGCTCGAACTCCCCGTATTCGATGACCCGCAGCAGCTTCTCCTGCACCCGGGCCGAACTGGTGGCCAGCTCGTCGAGAAAGAGGCTGCCCCCGTCGGCACGCTCGAAGCGCCCCTGATGGCGCTTGCTGGCGCCGGTAAAGGAGCCGGCCTCGTGGCCAAACAGCTCGGTCTCGAGCAGCGTCTCGCTCAGGGTGGCGCAGTTGATGGCGATAAACTCCTGATCCCAGCGGCTCGAGAGATAGTGGAGGCGGTGGGCGATGAGCTCCTTGCCGGTGCCCCGCTCGCCGATGATGAGCACGGGCTTGCGCAGGGGGGCGAGGCGGGAGACCTGCTCGATCACCTCGAGGAAGGCATTGGACTCTCCGAGCAGGCTTTCCATGGCCGGTTGCATTGGGGCTCCTTGGTCAGTTGAACCAACAGTTGGTCTATTTAACCACGTTGCTCTAATTGTCACCAGTGCTACAGGGGTGTTAGGCTTGATAAATCAAGGCATTAAGAAGATATACCGAGTTGGCACAGCCCTTGCTGTTGGCTAGAGCACTGGATTATGCCAACCCGTGAACGTACAACAGGAGTCTACAATGGGCATTTTTTCCCGGCTTGCCGACATCATCAACTCTAACCTCTCTGCCCTGCTCGACAAGGCGGAGGATCCCCAGAAAATGGTGCGTCTGATCATCCAGGAGATGGAGGATGAGCTGGTGAAGGAGCGCTCCAACCTGGCCCGCTTCCTCGCCAATCAGAAAGAGCTTGACCGCCAGATCGCCCGCCACGAGGAGGAGGTGCAGGCCTGGCAGGAGAAGGCCGAGCTGGCGCTGACCAAGGGGCGTGAGGATCTGGCCCGTGCCGCCCTCATCGAGAAGAAGAAGCAGGGCGAGGTGGTGGAGGCGCTCGGTCGTGAGCTGGCCGCCGCCGACGCCGGTATCGCCAAGCTGAGCGAGGAGATAAGCCAGCTACAAGCCAAGCTGGAAGATGCCCGAGCCAGGCAGAAGGCGATGACCCTGCGCAGCGAGGCGGCCAGCAGCCGTATCAGCGTCCAGAGCACTCTGGAGCGGGGTAGCGGCCAGGCCGCCATGGAGAAGTTCGACCGCATGGAGCGTCGTATCGACGAGATGGAGGCCCGTGCCGATCTGGGGGCCGACCGCTCCCTCAAGGCCCAGTTTGCCGAGCTGGAGGTCGACGATCAGATAAGTCGTGAACTGGAGGCCCTGCGCAGTAAACTCGGTCAGGGCGACAACAAGCAAGGGGAGTAAAGGATGGAAGATCTGCTCGGAATTTTGATGATCCCCATGGTGGTCTTCATGGTGGTGGTGGCGCCTATCTGGCTCATCCTTCACTACCGTGCCAAGGGGCGTCTGGGGGAGGGGTTGGCCGAGGAGGAGCGGATGCAGCTCCATGGCCTCGTCAGCCGTGCCGAGAAGATGCAGGAGCGTGTCGCCGCCCTCGAGTCGATCCTCGACTCTGAGGTACCGGGCTGGAGGAGCCGCGTATGAGCGGGCTTCACGACGCGGGCCGTCGCCTCTATCGTGACCCTCGCAGCGGCAAGATAGCCGGTGTCTGCGCCGGGTTGGCCGACTACTTCGGGGTCGAGACCTGGATCGTCAGATTGCTGGCTATCTCCGGGCTGATCTTCGCCGGTTTTATCACCTTTATCGCCTACTGCGCCGCCTGGTTGCTCCTCGACAAGCGACCGGTACGCCAGATGGAGGAGGGGATCCTGATGAAGGAGCGCAGCTGGCAAGCCGGGGCCACCCCGCGCCAGGCGCTGGGCAAGGTGAGCGCCGAGCTCGATCGTCTGGAGCCCAGGTTGCAGGCCATCGAGAAGCTGGTCACCTCGCGCGAGTTCCATCTGCAACGGGAGTTTCGCAACCTCTGATGAGCCTCGAACACACACTGAGGCGTTGGCAGGAGAGGGCCACGGATGTGGTTAACCGTGGCCTCGACCGACACGTTCGCCTTGCCGTCACCGGGCTGTCGCGCTCGGGCAAGACGGCCTTCATCACCGCCCTGGTCAATCAACTCGAGCACGCCGCCCTCGATGCCCGCCTTCCCCAGTGGGAGGTGGCGCGCCAGGGGCGCTTGCTCGGGGCGCGCCGGGTGCCTCAAGTCAACCACCATATTCCCACCTTTCCCTACGAGCGGGGCATGCACTCCCTCTATGGCTCGCCCCCCGCCTGGCCACAGGCAACCCGGGGGGTGGCCGAGATCCGGCTCGAGCTGCGCTATCAGAGCCGTCATCTGCTGCGCCGCCAGCTGGCCGAGAGCAGTACTCTCTATCTGGAGATTGTCGACTATCCCGGCGAATGGCTGCTCGATCTCCCCCTGCTGGAGCAAAGCTTCGAGCAGTGGAGCGAGCAGGTTCGTCTCCAGCTCGAGGAGAGCGCCCTGCGTCAGCTGGCCGCCCCCTGGCTGGATACCCGCTGGCAGCCCGATGGGCCCCTCGACGAGGCGCAACTGGCCCAAGTGGCCGAGGCCTATACCCGGTGGCTGCATCGCTGCAAGGAGGAGCTGGGGCTGCACCTGATCCAGCCCGGCCGTTTCGTACTGCCGGGCGAATATGCCGGGGCCCCCATGCTGCAGTTTGTCCCCTGGGTGTGGCCTGCGCCCGCGGGGGAGTGTCCGGCAGGCTCTCTCTATCACACCCTGCGCGAGCGCTTCGAGCACTACAAGCAGCATCTGGTCAAGGGATTCTATGAGGAGCACTTCGCCGGCTTCGATCGTCAGATAGTGCTGGTCGACTGCCTGCAGCCCCTCAATGCCGGTCCCGGCAGCTTTGCCGACATGCAGCAGGCGCTCTCGCGCATCATGGAGAGCTTTACCTACGGCAAGAGTAACTGGTGGCGACGCCTCTTCTCCCCGCGCATCGACAAGCTGCTGCTGGTGGCCAGCAAGGCCGATCACGTCACCCCGGAGCAACATCCGGCGCTGCTCTCCCTGCTACAGTCCCTCATTCGTTCTGGCCGAGGTCAGGCGCGCTTCGAGGGGATCGAGACCGAGTGCATGGCGCTCGCCTCGGTGCGGGCCACCGAGGTGGGGCAGGGGCAGAGCCAGGGGCGTACCTTTCCTGCCCTCAAGGGAGAAGATCTGGAGGGGCATGCCCTGCTGCTCTTCCCCGGTGAGGTCCCCGCCACTCCCCCCTCTGCCGCCTGGTGGCAGAAGGGCAGTTTCGATTTTCACTCGTTTCGGCCCCTGCAGATGGATCCTCACAAGGCCATGCCCCATATTCGTCTCGATGCCGCGCTGGAGTATCTGCTCGGCGACAAGCTCACCTAAGGAGTCCCATGATCCAGGAAAAGCCCCGTGGCAAGATAGTCCTCGATACGTTATCTCCCGAGCCGGAGCCCGCCCGTCCGGCGCCCGCCACCCGGCTGGAGGAGGCGAGCTTCGCCCCTCTCGAGGAGGAGGTCGGGCAGACCCTTCGCCACCCGGTGCGTCCCCGTCGCCGTCACCGCTTGCTCGCCTGGGGCGCCGCCGGAATTGGACTCCTCTCGTTGGCCCAATATGGTCACTTCCTGTGGCAGCAATGGTTGAGCGAGCCCCTTTGGGGCGGCGCCTGGCTGATCGCATCCGGGCTGGTCTTATGCGGCGCCTCGCTGGCGCTGGGGCGCGAGTGGCGCCGCTTGCGGCGGCTGAAGAAGCGCCAGGACGTGCGCTCGCGTGCCGAGGATCTGCTGGCCCATCAGGGGGTTGGACAGGGCGCCACCCTCTGCGAGCAACTGGCCCGGGAGTCGGGTGAGCAGGGAAGCGAGGGGTATCGGCGCTTCTGTGATCAGCTGGAGGCCACTCACAGCGATCGGGAGGCGCTCACCCTCTACAGTCAGCTGGTGCTCGCCGAGCGGGATCGCCAGGCTCGGGGGCGGGTGGTCAAGTGGGCCGCCGAGGCGGCCGTCATGGTCGCCGTGAGCCCGCTGGCGGTGGTGGACATGGCCCTGATCCTGTGGCGTAACCTGCGCATGATCGACGATATTGCCGATGTCTACGGGATTGAACTCGGCTACTGGAGCCGCATTCGCCTCATCCGTCAGGTGCTGCGTAATCTAGTCTATGCGGGCGCCACCGAGTTGGTGACCGATGTGGGCATGGATGTGCTGGGGGCCGATCTGGCCGGTCGGCTCTCGGTGCGGGCGGCTCAGGGGGTGGGGGCCGGCCTGCTCACCGCCCGCCTTGGCATCAAGGTGATGGAGAGTTGCCGCCCCATCCCCTGGCTGGGAGAGGAGAGGCCTCGTCTGGCCAGTTATCGCAAGGCGTTGGTCGAGAAGGTGACGGGTTACCTGACCCGGCGCGGTGAAGCGCCAGAATAGCCCTGTAACAATTTGGTTACATCACGAAAGGGCAGCCACCGTCGACGGGTGGCTGCTTTTTTTTCGGTCGAATCGTTAACCTGACAACTAAGGGGGTGTCAGCCCCACAAGATCAGGATGATGTGATGAAAGGAACCCAGTACCACGCCAGGGAGAGTGGCCCGGATGGCCGCATCCCCTGGAGCGCAGAGGAAAATGCCACCTGGCATACCCTGATAACCCGCCAGAGCGAGGTGTTGCCGGGACGGGCGTGTGACGAGTATATCGCCGGCCTGACGCGCCTGGCGCTACCCACCGGGCGCATTCCCCAGCTCGGCGAGATAAGTCGGGTGCTGCGCGAGAGCACTGGTTGGTCGGTGGCGGCGGTGCCGGCGCTCATCTCGTTTGATCGCTTCTTCGCCCTGCTGGCGGATCGACACTTCCCGGTCGCCACCTTTATCCGCACCCCACAAGAGCTCGACTACCTGCAAGAGCCCGACATCTTTCACGAGATCTTCGGCCACTGCCCCTTGCTGACCAATCCGGCCTTCGCCCACTTCACCCATGTCTATGGGCGCCTCGGCATGGCGGCAAGCAAGGAGGAAAGAATCTTTCTGGCTCGCCTCTACTGGTTTACGGTGGAATTTGGCCTGCTACAGACCCAAGATGGTCCCCGGATCTACGGTGGCGGCATCCTCTCTTCCATCGGTGAGACCCGCTATGCCCTGAGCCCGACGCCGAGAGTCGAGCCTTTCGATCTGCTGGAGGTGCTGCGCACCCCGTATCGCATCGATATCATGCAACCTGTCTACTTCATGCTGGATCGGATCGAAACCCTGTTCGAGTTGGCCGACAGCGACATCATGGGGAGGGTGCGCGAGGCGATGCGTCTCGGGCTGCGTCCTCCCCTCTATCCCCCCAAGCCGGTAGAGACCGGTAACAAGGAGTTGAACCTATGAGTGAACTGGCTGCCGAGCGCTGTGAGGCGTGCCGTGCCGATGCCCCAAGGGTAAGCGATGCCGAGCTTGCCGAATTGATGGGAGGCATCCCCGACTGGCAACCCGTGGTGGAGCAGGGGGGGCTGATGCTCAGGCGCGAGTTTGCCTTTCGCAACTTCAAGGAAGCGCTCGCCTTTACCAACCGACTGGGAGAGCTGGCCGAGGCCGAGTTCCACCATCCGGCCATTCTCACCGAGTGGGGCAAGGTGACCGTCACCTGGTGGACTCACAAGATAGGGGGGCTGCATCGCAACGACTTCATCATGGCGGCGCGCACCGACGGCCTGCTTTAAGGCGTAAACGGTCAGGGCCTGACGGCAAATCGCCGTCGGGCCCGCATTTTTTCCGGTCAGGGCTCGCCCCGACAAGAGTGAGTCTGTATCATCCGCCGTTATTGAAAAGTCAGTAAGGAATTGACCCTCACATGCGTCTCGAAGTGAGTTGTGAAGACCGCCTGGGGCTGACCCGGGAGCTGCTTGACCGCCTGGTGGAGCGTAATATCGACCTGCGTGGCATCGAGATCGACACCTCCGGCATCATCTATCTCAACTTCCCCGAGCTGGAGTTCTCCGATTTTCAGCACCTGATGCCCGAGATCCGGCGCATCCCGGGTGTCTATGACGTCAAGACCATTCCCTATATGCCCTCCGAGCGGGAGCATCACGAGATCCAGGCCCTGCTCAAGGCCCTGCCCGATCTCATCTTCTCCCTGGACGTGCGCGGTCGTATCACCCAGGCCAACCAGGCGGCCCTGAGCGCCCTCGGCACCACCATAGAGGAGCTCAGGGGCGGTGCCCTCGGGCACCACATCAAGGGTTTTGCCTTCAGCCGTTGGTTGGAGTCGAGCGATCCCAGGGCCCAGACCTGCAAGCTGGGGCTGGGTGGAGAGGAGTACCTGGCCGATCTCATCCCTCTGTTTGTGGACGAGGAGAAGGGGCGCCAGGCCCTGGCCGGCGCCGTGGTGGTGCTCAAGTCCGCCCGTCGCGTCGGGCTGCACTTCAGTGCCCTGCATGCCGACGAGATCGGTGGCTTCGAGCACATTCAGGGCCAGAGCAGCCGTATGAAGCAGGTGCTGGTCGAGGCGGCCAAGCTGGCGATGCAGGATGCCCCCTTGCTTATCATGGGGGAAACGGGCACCGGCAAGGAGCTGCTGGCTCGCGCCTGTCATGGCGCCAGCCTGCGTTCGAGCCACCCCTTCATGGCGCTCAACTGCGCCGCCATGCCCGATAACGTGGCCGAGAGCGAGCTCTTTGGTTATGCCCCCGGCGCCTTTGGCAACAATACCGAGGGCAAGCGCGGCGTGCTGGAGCTGGCCAGTGGCGGCACCCTGATGCTCGACGAGATCGGCGACATGTCACCGCACCTGCAGACCAAGTTCTTGCGGGTGCTGCAGGACGGGGTGTTTCGCCGGGTGGGTGACGAGCAGGAGGTGCAGGTCAATGTGCGCTTCATCTGCACCACCCAGAAGAACCTGCGTGAGCTGGTGGCCGAGGGGCGGTTTCGCGAGGATCTCTTCTATCGCCTCGACGTGCTCACCCTGAACCTGCCCCCGTTGCGCGAGCGCAAGGCCGATATTCTGCCCCTGGCCCAGCACTTCGTGGCGCGTTTTGCCAGCGAGCAGCAACGCAGCCGGCCACGGCTGACCCGTAACCTGGGTGACGTGCTGCAGGCCTATCGCTGGCCGGGGAATGTGCGCCAGCTGCGTAACTGTCTCTATCGGGCCATGACCCTGCTGGAGGGAGACGAGCTGGGTCCCGAGCAGATCGAGTTGCCCACCGAGAGCGAGCCCATGCCCGTCATCGACGAGTGGTTCGAGGGGGATCTGGATGAAGCGGTGAAGCGTTTTGAGCGCCGCCTGCTCGAGCGGCTCTATCCCGCCTTCCCCTCCACCCGGCAACTGGCCAAGCGCCTTGGGGTCTCTCATACCGCCATCGCCAACAAGCTGCGGGACTATGGTCTCGGCAAGAAATAACCGCTTCGTGAGGGGCGCGGTTCTCGCGCTCCTCATGACCGGAGCTGTCCATGCCGAGGTGCCACTGAGCCAGGCCGAGCGCCGCGGCGTGGCAGTCTGTGATGTGGTGCTCGATATCCTCGCCTATACCCGCTGGCCCCGCTCTCATGACTCCTTGCGGCTGTGCGTCGCCGCTCCCACCGAATATGCCGATCCCCTGTTGGGGCTGCGTCAGCTGCGCGACGGCAGGCCCATGGTGACCCAACGCATGGGGCTCGATGAGCCCACCCTTGCCGCCGAGTGCGATGCCCTCTATCTCGGGGTCCTCGACGATGCGGCACGTCTGCGTCTCGCCACCCGCCTGGCGGGCTCGGCCGTACTCACCCTGGAGGAGAATAACCGGGAGTGTGTGGCCGGAGGGGCGTTTTGTTTGCAGGTCGGGGACGAAAGGGTGAGTTTCAGGGTCAATCTGGACGCACTGGCCCGCAGTGGCGTCAAGGTGCATCCCGGTGTGTTGAAGCTGGGACGCAAGGGGAGGGCCCCCTGATGCAGGTTAGACAAACCCTGCGCCAGATGCTCCATCGGGGTCATCTGGGGGGCATGTTGCTGGCGATCCTGCTATGCGGTACCGGACTGACTCTGTTTGCCATCTGGGCCCTGCGTGGTTATGCCATTCACAATGCCGAGCTGGTGGCCCGGGCCATCAGCTACACGGTCGAGGCTGCCGTCGTCTTCGATGATGAGGCGGCCGCTCGGGAGACTCTGGACTCGATCGCTCGTCATGAGGAGATCGCCATGGTCCGTATCCGCCTTCCTGACGGGCGCCTCTTCACCCGTTGGGAGCATGGCCAGTCACAGGGCGATCTCGGGATCGAGCGCTGGTTCTCCCGCAGGTTGATGCCCGAACTGATCCGGGTGCCGGTGGAGAGCAACGGACGGAGCATAGCGACCGTCGAGCTGACTGCCAATGGGCATACCCTGTTGCAGTTTGTGATGGGGGTCGTGTTGGCGGTCGTCGCCTGCCTGTTGCTGAGTCTGCAGGGGGCCTATTGGCTGACCCGCCACACCCTGAGCCGGATCATGACGCCGCTGCGCCATCTGGTCAGCGTGCTGCACCGGGTGCGGGTCGAGCAGGACTTTACCCCGCGTCTGCCCGGCAGCGAGATCGCCGAGCTCAATGCCCTCAACGAGGATGTCAACGCCCTGCTCGGCGAGCTGGAGCGCTGGCAGCAGTGGCACGAAGAGGTGCAGGCGGATCTGCGCCATCAGGCTACCCACGATCCCCTGACCGGGCTGGCCAACCGGGCGTTGTTCGAAGAGCGCCTGACCCAGAGCCTGCTTCTGTGTCAGCGTCAGCAGGCGCCTCTGGGGCTGCTCTATATCGACTGCAACCTGTTCAAGCCGATCAACGACACCTATGGTCACGCCGCCGGCGATGCCGTGCTGGTGGCCATCGCGGCTCGCCTTCGGGTCCAGCTGCCGCCTTCGGCACTGGCGTCGCGTCTCGGGGGCGACGAGTTTGCCCTCTTGCTCCCCTATTTTGACGAGGTGGCGCTCAAGCAGCGGATCAGGATGCTGCACAAGGGGATGGAGCAGCCTATTGCGCTGCCGGATGGCCAGACCCTGCTGGCGACCTTGAGCATTGGCCACAGCCACTGCCCGCCCTGGGATCTGGATGCCGAACGCCTGATGCAGCAGGCCGATGAGGAGATGTACCGGGCCAAACAGGAGGCCCGTGCTTTCGATGATGTCAATGAAGACGAGGTAAGACGATGAGACGATTTTCGGTTTTCCTGATGGGCATGTTTGCCCTGCTGCTGGCCGGTTGCCAGAGCCCGCCTGCCGGCCGCCTTAATGAGACCCAGATAGCCCTGCTCAAGGCCCGGGGATTTACCCAGGTCGAGGAGGGGTGGAGTCTGGGGCTGAGCGACAGGGTGCTCTTTGCCAACGAGTCGCGCACCCTCAACCCCGATAGCCGTGCCGTGGTGCAGAAAATTGCCCACTCTCTGCTCTCGGTCGGGATCGACTGGGCGCGTCTGGATGGACATACCGATTCAAACGGTGATGAGAGCTACAACCAGCAACTCTCCCGGCAGCGGGCCCAGTCGGTGGCTGACAGCCTGATCGACGCCGGAATGCCGGTCGCCAACCTGGAGGTGCGTGGTCTGGGTGAGCGCTATCCGGTGGCCAGCAACAAGACCCGGGAGGGGCGCAGCCAAAACCGCAGGGTGGCTATCGTCATCACGGATTAAGGGCCAGGGGGCGAGGTGTGTAAAACGGCAGGCAGGCACGCCTGCCGTTTCTCTTTGGGTTGCTTAGCCACGCCACTGGGCGGTCAGTCGCACCAGGGCTATCAGGGTCGCCACCGCCTTCTCCATGGAGGGGACGGGAATAAACTCGTGTTTGCCGTGGAAATTGTGGCCGCCAGTGAAGAGGTTGGGGCAGGGGAGGCCCATGAAGGAGAGGCGTGCACCGTCGGTGCCACCGCGGATCGGCTTGACTCTGGGGGTGACATCGGCCGCCGCCATCGCCGCCCTGGCCAGCTCGATAATATGCATATGGGGCTCTATCTGAGCGCGCATATTGCGGTAGCTATCCTGGATAGCCAGCGTGACTTTTGCCTCCGGGTGGGCCTGCTGCAGCTCCTCGGCGAGGCGGGCCATGATGGCCTTGCGGCTTTGGAAGGTTGCATCGTCAAAGTCACGGATGATGTACTCGAGCCGGCTCTGCTCCACCGAACCCTCGCTTAAGGCCAGGTGATAGAAGCCCTGATACCCTTCGGTGCACTCCGGGGTCTCATCGTCTGGCAGGCTGAGATGGAAGCGAGCGGCCAGGGTCTGGCTGTTGATCATGGCGCCCTTGGCGCTGCCCGGGTGGACGTTGTTGCCGGTGATGATCAGGGTGGCGCTGGCCGCATTGAAGTTCTCGTACTCCAGCTCGCCGAGCTCCCCCCCATCGACCGTGTAGGCCCAGCGCGCCTTGAAGCGATCCAGCGGGAAGTGATCGGCACCGCGACCTATCTCCTCGTCGGGGGTGAAGCCGATCCAGAGATCGCCGCGGGGGATCTCGGGGTGGGCGATGAGCTCTTCCACACAGGTGAGGATCTCGGCGATCCCCGCCTTGTCGTCGGCACCGAGCAAGGTGGTTCCGTCTGTGGTGATAAGATCCTGTCCCAAATAGTTTTTCAGGCAACGGAACTGGCGCAACGAGAGTACTTCATCCCCCTTGCCAAGGCAGATATCCCCCCCCTGATAGTTCTCCACCAGCTGGGGACGTACCTCGCAGGCTTCGTAATCGGCGGTATCCATGTGGGCGATAAGGCCGATGGCCGGCGCCTCGGGGCAGTTGCCCGGCAGGCGTGCAGTCAGATAGCCGTGCTCATCGAGCACGACCTCCTCGAGGCCCAGGCTCGTCAGCTCCTCTTTCAGGGCGCGGGCGAGCAGCCATTGCCCCGGTGTGCTGGGACAATCGGAGCTGGCCGCATCGGAGCGGGTATGAAAGGTAACGTAATGGAGAAAGCGATCGACAACGCGGGTCATAAGCTGGCTCGGAAAAAGGGTTGAGAGTCGGTCATTGTGAGCAGGGATAATCGGGAAAACCTTGTTCCAGAACAGGGTTTGTGACGTTTTTGGCGTATTCGTAACAAGTTGGCAAAGGCCGGATTTGATCCTCTCCTGCCGGGCGCCGTTCGCCATTATTCCCTGTTTAATGTGTGCCTTTTTTTGTTATGGTACGGTTTGGATGGAAATCAATATGCAAGGAGAGTGCATGAAATATTCAGAATTCAACCGGCAACTCCAGGACAATCACCTCGATGAGGTGGCGGCGCTGACCCTGATAGACTGGATTGGCGAGTGGTCCAGACACTCTCCCCAGAGTGCGGTCAACGACTCGCAATCCCTCTGTACGGTGGACTTTCACTGGCCCGAGCGACACGACAAACCTCTGCTTCAGGTGGATGGTTATGGACGCATCTGGTTCTATCACGAACGTATCTCCTCCTCGGCGCTGCAGCCCGAGCTGGAGGCCCACTTTGGCGATGTATTCGGAGAGCTGGAAACCGGTCCGGTCAGCTGCCTGCAACCCCTTTACTGGCAAGGGCGGCTGCAGGATTTGACCCACTTATTGAAACGCCATCTTTGAGCGTTATTTTTTATTGTCACTGAGCCGGCTCTATGTGTAAACTCCGCGCCGATCCTGCCCCCCAACGGGAGCGGGATCGAGCGCCTATAGGGCGAGGCATGCAGAAACGACAGACACTGCAAGGGTTTGGTTTCTTTTATACCGGTCAGGATCCGGTATCAGGGAGAACAACAGCGACACGATACATCCGATTGACCGAGTGAGCGACGCAGCTCAATCTTATCCCCTTGTCATGGGCGGTCAGTGGTCGTGACGTGTTCTGTGGTGTGTTGTCGTCAACCTCTCCGCCTGTGCGGAACGGCGCTTCGTCCCTCTCCTTTCGACCAACCCGTCTGACGGCTCTGCGGCCACCGGATGAGACGGCAGCGTGGCAACGAGCTGCCTCCATCAAAGCGTCGCGGAATACAGTTGTATCCCCCGCATACCGTTGAGCTTGATGTAAAGCCACCAGCCCCACATCAAGACTCGTTACTTCCCAAAATCCACCAGGCAGCCTTGGCTTGCCGCAAATGGTCTGGATGTGATCGAGGGTAACGAAGGCGGCGTCAAGCCGCTCATTAGCGAGGCATAGCCCATGACTAACTGGTCCAGCAAGGACTCTCTCAAGGTCTACAACGTCCCCTACTGGGGGGCCGGTTTCTTCGGCATCAATGAAGAGGGGCACGTCACCGTCGCTCCGGACAAGTCACGTCCTGACGCCAAAATCGTCATCTCTGAAGCCATCGAGCAGCTGCGTCAAGCCGGCCTGACCACCCCGGTACTCCTGCGCTTCCCCGATATCCTCAAGAGTCGGGTCGATGCCCTGTTCAACGCATTTGGACAGGCCATCGAGAAGTCAGGGTACGAGGGGGACTACCTGTGCGTTTACCCCATCAAGGTGAACCAGCAGCGTCGCGTCATCGAGACCATCAGCTCCGCCTATACCGACAAACCGCGTCTGGGTCTGGAAGCCGGCTCCAAGCCGGAGCTGCTGGCGGTGCTCTCTCACCACCACGAGCAAGGCTCCATCATCGTCTGCAACGGCTACAAGGATCGCGAGTATGTGCGTCACGCACTGCTCGGCAATCTGATGGGCCACCGGGTGGTGATCGTGGTTGAGAAGCCCTCAGAGCTCGATCTGGTACTCGAAGAGTCTGCCCGTCTCAACATCGAGCCCCATATCGGCGTGCGTGCCAAGCTGGCTTCCACCGGCTCCGGCATGTGGGAGTCGAGCGGCGGCGCCATGTCCAAGTTCGGTCTGAGCGCGACCCAGATCCTCAAGTTGGTGGACAAGCTCCGCCAGGTGGGCAAGCTCGACTGCCTCGAACTGCTGCACTTCCATCTGGGCTCCCAGATCGCCAACATCCGCGATATTCAGGGCGGTGTGCGCGAGTGCGGTCGCTTCTATGCCGAGCTGCGTCGTCTGGGTGCCAACGTCACCATCGTCGACGTGGGCGGCGGCCTGGGGGTGGACTACGAAGGGACCCGTTCCCAGAGCCACTGCTCGGCCAACTACAGCCTCTCCGAATATGCCAACAACGTGGTATGGGGCATCGGCGATGTCTGCCGCGAGTTCGACTTGCCGCATCCGACCATCATCAGCGAATCGGGCCGTGCCCTGACCGCTCACCACGCCGTGCTGGTCACCAATGTGATCGGTGCCGAAGGGGTACAGGTCAACGACATCCGGGCGCCCGGTGACGATGAGCCGACCCTGCTGCAGAACATGTGGCAGAGCTGGATGGACCTGGAAGGGGAAGATCCCTCCCTGCTGGAGATCTACCACGACTCCCAGGCCGACCTGTCGGACGTCAATGCCCAGTACACCATGGGCCTGCTCAACCTGGAGCAGCGCGCCTGGGCCGAGAGCCTGCACCAGAATGTCTGCCTCGCCATCAAGGAGCGTCTCAACCCGATCAACCGTAACCACCGGGATCTGGCTGATCAGCTGAGCGAGCGTCTGGCCGACAAGTGCTTCGTCAACTTCTCCCTGTTCCAGTCCCTGCCGGACGCCTGGGGGATTGGCCAGGTGTTCCCTGTGCTGCCGCTGACCGGTCTGGATCGCCCCCTGACCCGCCGTGGCATCCTGATGGACATCACCTGCGACTCCGACGGTCAGGTAGAGCACTATGTGGACGGCCTGGGTGTCGAGAGCACCCTGCCCATGCCTCACTACGGCGAGAACGAAGATTGCCACATCGGCTTCTTCCTGGTCGGTGCCTATCAGGAGATCCTGGGGGATCTGCACAACCTGTTCGGTGACACCCACTGCGCCGAGGTATGGCTCGATGACGAAGGCCAGATGGACATCCGCAACATAGTCCGCGGTGACACCGTCGATCAGCTGCTGCGCTACGTGAACATAGACCCCTCGGTCATTCGCGAGAACTACCAGCGCATCGCCAGCCATCCCTCCCTGGGGGATGACATGCGCAAGGCATTGCTCGACGAGCTGGAGCTGGGCCTGCAGGGTTATGCCTATCTGGAAGAGGAGTGATCCCCTTCCTTCGGTTGAAAAAGCGGTGCCATCAGGCGCTGCTTTTTTTATGGCCGTCGGGCCCGTGTTGCTCCGCTCGGAGAGGGCGTTAGAATGGGGGCCGGATTGACCAAAGGAGTTGGCATGTTTCGTCTCGGTTTGATCATCAACCCCGTCGCCGGGTTGGGGGGCAGCGTGGCCCTCAAGGGCTCTGATGGCGTCGTGGAGCAGGCGCGCCGGCTTGGGGCCGTTCCCCGCTCGGCCGAGCGGGCCCGGGCGGCCCTCGGTGAGCTTGCCGGGCTCGATTATGAGCTGGTGACGGTGGCGGGCCCCATGGGCGAAACCCTGGCCCGGGAGATGGGGATCCCTCATACCCTGATAAGTCATCACCCGGGGGCCGAGAGCCGTGCCGAGGATACCCGCAGCGCGGCGCACATCATGGCCGGGATGGGGCTCGATCTGCTGCTCTTCGCCGGCGGCGATGGCACGGCGCGAGACATTTGCGCCGCCGTCGGCGAGCGGGCTCATGTGCTCGGCATTCCCGCGGGCTGCAAGATCCACTCCGGGGTCTACGCCGTGACGCCCCAGGCGGCAGGGAGGGTGGCCGCCCGCATGATAGGGGGCGAGCTGCTGACCCTGGCGCAGGGGGAGGTGATGGATATCGACGAGGAGGCGTTTCGTGCCGGTCGGGTGCGAGCGCGTCACTTCGGCGAGTTGCTGGTGCCCCAGGATCTGCGTTTCGTGCAGGCGGTCAAGGCGGGGGGGAAAGAGTCCGAGCCCTTGGTGCTGGCCGATATCGCCGCCGAGGTGGTCTCCCGCATGGAGCCCGATACCCTCTACCTGATGGGCTCGGGTACAACGGTGGCGGCCTGCATGGAGGAGCTGGGTCTGGAAAATAGTCTGCTCGGTGTGGATCTGGTGGAAAATGGTCGTCTGATCGGGCAGGATCTGCGCGCCGACGAGATCCTTACCCGGATAGCGGGGCGCCCCTGCAGCCTGATCATCACCCCGATCGGTGGGCAGGGACATCTGTTCGGACGAGGCAACCAGCAGTTAAGCCCTGAGGTGCTTCGTGCTGTGGGTCTGGATCGCATCCTGGTGATCGCCACCAAGAGCAAGCTGGCTACCCTGGAGGGACGCCCCCTGCTGGTGGATACGGGTGACAGGACGCTGGATCAGGCCCTGCAAGGCTATCGGCGCATCGTCACCGGTTGGCGGGATCAGGTGATCTATCCGGTCGCCAACCCGGCCTAGGTCCGACGCTTAACATCATAACCCTGTGTGCCGGAGATCCCGGCCAAAGAGGCTGTTCCATGTCGATTCTCAATTCCCTGTCGATTCAAGAGTATGAACACAAGCTGCTGGGGCTGATTGACAGCCAGGTGGCGACCGCCACCGATGACGAGCTGTTTGCCGGCGGGTATCTCAGGGGACACATCTCCCTGGCGGTGGCCCGCGCCGAGCTGGAGGGGAAGACGCTGGTGCGTGATGTGAAGAGCTACGTGCTGCGCAGCCTCAACGAGGCGATCCTGCAGGGGGAGCTCTCCGATGAGGATCAGGCTCACGTGATGACCATGTGGCAGCGCCTGCAGGAGCAGGCTGAGTCCTAAGTCACATTTCAAACTGGAGTTTGAATTAATTCTTTTCTGAGCCTTTACATAGTGTTAATAATTGGGTGCCTAATGTTGCAGGGAATTAACCATGGCCACCCGTTCAAAGATTGCTCACAAGTTGCCGCTCGACATGCTCTATCACTGGGAGCGGCAATCTCCCGACAGGATCTATCTGCGTCAGACCATCAACCGCCAGTATGAGGACTACAGCTGGGCGAGGGTGGCCGACGAGGCGAGACGCATCACCGCGGCCTTGCGTGCCTTGGGACTGGTCCCGGGTGACAAGGTCGCTCTTCTCTCCAAAAACTGCGCCCACTGGTTTATTGCCGATCTGGCGATGCAGATGGGAGGCTATGTCAGCGTCCCCATCTATCCCACTGCCAACAGCGACACCATCGAATATGTGCTGCGCCACAGCGAGTCCAAGGCTATCTTCGTCGGCAAGCTCGACGACTGGAAGAGCCAGGAGCCCGGCGTCCCCGGCGAGCTGATGCGCATCGCCTTCCCGTATGAGACCATGCCGGCCCAGTACTACTGGGGTGATCTCATCAAGCGCCATGAGCCCATCGCCGAGAGCCCGGTGCAGGAGCCAGATAGCCTCTTGAGCCTGGTCTACACCTCGGGCAGTACCGGCAAGCCCAAGGGCGCCATGCTCTCGGTGGAGCGCTATGCCTGGTCCTGCGAGAAGCTGGTGGAGACGGTGGGGTTGTGCGATGAGGATCGTGGTTTCTCCTATCTGCCGCTCGCTCACATCACGGAGCGGGTTTATGTCTACGGGGGCAGCCTCTACAGCGGTGCCGTCATCGCCTTCCCCGAGTCTCTCGACACCTTCGTCGAGGATATCAAGCGTTGCCGTCCTACCGTGTTTATTTCGGTCCCCCGTCTGTGGGCCATGTTCCGCATCAAGATCTACGAAAAGCTTCCGCCCCAGAAGCTGGCTCTGTTGCTCAAGATCCCGCTCGTCTCCACCCTCATCAAGCGCAAACTGCGCGAAGGGTTGGGGCTGGATCAGGCCAGGGTGCTCGGCTGTGGCTCGGCACCGGTGGCACCCTCCCTGCTGCAGTGGTATCGCAGCATAGGGCTCAATATCACGGAGGCGTGGGGCATGACCGAAAACCACGCCTACTCGACCCTTAACTACCCCTTCCGGGCCGACAAGATAGGGACCGTCGGCAAGGCGGGGGTCGGGGTGAGCCTGCGCATCTCCGAAGAGGGGGAGATCCTCTGCCGCTGTGAGGGGATGATGGTGGGCTACTACAAGGATCCCGAGAGCAGCGCCAGTACCATAGATGCTGACGGCTGGCTGCACACCGGCGACATGGGCAAGCTGGATGGCGAGGGCTACCTGACCATCACAGGGCGCATGAAAGATGTCTTCAAGACCGCCAAGGGCAAGTATGTGGCCCCAGTTCCCATCGAGGGGATGTTGGGCCAGGAGCCTCTTATCGAGCAGCTTTGTGTCATCGGCTACGGTATGCCCCAGCCTATTGCCCTGGTTCAGTTGACCGAGAAGGCGATGCAGGAAGAGCATGGAGACATAGAGCGGGTGCTCGATCTGGCCCGGGAGCGGGTCAACCAGAAGCTGGAGGCCCACGCCAAGCTCAAGGGGCTGTTCGTGGTCAAGACGCCCTGGAATATTGAAAACGGGGTACTGACACCCACCATGAAGATCCGCCGCCACCTGCTCGAGCAGCGTTATGCTGATCTGGGCAATCAATGGCCCTCTCACAAGAGCGTGGTGTGGGAATCTTGATTGCAGAGTACTGAAATATGAATGGGGGGCAAATGGCCCCCTTTTTTATTTTTGATGGGGCAATATTGCACCGGGCGGAATATAAAAAAGGGGGGCCCTGGCGGGCCCCCAAAACACGTATCACACGCATACTTAGGTGCGGGAGGAATCATATCCGTCTACGCTAATAATTACAGTTGACGGATGTTGCTATTGACATGTGGTAACTGCGTGGTTAACCGACTGTGAGTGAATTGTTTTTAATTGTGCGTAAATTAGCCTCAACAAAGCTCTCTTTGTGTTTCATCGTGTTACACCCTGATGAACTGCATAGATATCTGAATAGCAGAGATATTAAACCGACTTATCTCCGTTGGCCCGGTCTAACTATGCAATATCGTTGAGATTGGAGGGAAGATATATAATCCCACTGGTCCAGTGGTTATTTATGTGAGAGTGAAAATAGACAAAAAAATAGCCCCCTGAGCGGGGGCTGATAGATATCAAATATTAAAGCCAGAAACTGATAATAAATGAACCGGCGAGGGTAAGCATGACGTTGGCCACCGCATAGGTTCCCGCATAGCCGAGGGCGGGGATCGAGCTGTTGGCCGCCTCGTTGACCACGTCCATGGCCGGTGCACAGGTTCGAGCCCCTGTGATGGCACCGAGCAGCAGTGCCGGGTTCATCTTCAATACCCAGACACCAAACAGATAACCGATAAGCACGGGCAGGGCGGTGACCACCATGCCGGAGAAGAGCACCACGGCCCCCACCTCGCTCAGGTGATCGAGAATGCCCCCCCCGGCCTTGAGTCCCGTACTCACCATGAAGACCGCAAGACCCAGATCCTTGGCCAGGCGCAGGGCGCCCGGTGGCACATAACCCACGGTGGGGTGGTTGGCTCTGAGATAACCCATCAGAATGCCGGCCAGCAGCAGACCTACCGCGTTACCGAGCCCAAACTCGATCTGACCGAAGACCAGAGAGACGGAGCCGATCAGCAGCCCCAGCACGAAGAAGGTGGTGAAGGCGACCAGGTCCGTGGTCTGGCTGTGGATGCTGATAAAGCCTATCTTGCCCGCCAGCTGCTTCACCCTCTGCTTCTCGCCACTTATCTGCAGCACGTCGCCTTTTTGCAGCATGATGTTGCGATCAAAGGGCATCTCTATCTGGGAGCGGACGATGCGGTTGAGAAAGCACCCCTTCTCGGTCAGGTTGAGCTCGGCCAGATGGCGCCCGACGATGGCATCGTTCTTGACCACTATCTCTTCGGTGACGATCTGCAGGTCCAGCAGATCCTTGTCGAAGACCTCTTTGCCGTTGCGATAGTTCACATCCAGCTTCTCGTGGCTGGTGGGGTACCCCACCAGGGCGATCTCGTCTCCCTCCTGGATCACCGCGTCCCCGTCGGGGCTGGCCAGGATGCCGTTGCGGCGGATCCGCTCCACGTAACAGCCGGTATGGGGGTAGATGCCGGTCTCGCGCAGGGTGCGCCCCCCCATCCAGGCGGCAAGCTCGGGGCCGACCCGGTAGGCGCGAATGATAGGGAGATAGGTTTTGCGATTCTCGTTGTCCGACAGGCCCCGCTCACGGGCTATCTTCTGTGCCTCGGTGGAGAGATCGAGCCGGGCCAGGGCCGGCAGGTAGCGCACCACCACCATGAGGCCCACCAGCCCCACCAGGTAGGTGAGGGCGTAGCCGATGCCCATGTTGTCGAGTACGGCCTGCATGTCGGTCTGATGAGGCAGGTTGAGCAAGCCGCTGCGCAGGGCATCCTGTGCCCCCACCAGGGCCGGGGTCGAGGTGAGAGAGCCTGCCAGTATGCCAGCAGCCAGGCCTGGGCCCAGATTAAAGACTTTGGCCAGCCCCACCGTCAGCAGCAGGGCCGAGAGCAGGATCACCAGGGTCAGGCTGATGTAGTGGATGCCATCGCGCAGGAAAACGCTGAAAAAATGGGGGCCTGCCTCTATGCCGACGCAGAAGATGAAGAGCATAAAGCCGACGTTTTCGGTCGAGGTGGTGAAGTGAAATCCCATCTGGCCGAACAGCAGGGCCGTGAACAGCACGCCTATGGTGTTGCCGATCTGGAAGGTACCGATCCTCACCTTGCCCAGTAGCAGGCCGAAGGCCAGCACCACAAACAGCAGCAGGGAGTCGCTTTGATGAAGCAGGGTCACAAAATCAATGGTCATGCCCGGTGTAACCGAGGAAAGTTGCAAGGGGGGAACAGTATGCCCTGAAGCAGACCAACAAAGAAGCCGCAGGCCAGGTTTTGTCCTGTGGCAAGGGGTGGATAGAGGCACTTGTGTCATCAAGTGGCAACATTGTTTTGCAAATGTTGCGCTGGCTCACTTCGGGACGGGGCAGGAAGATGCGACAATCTGGCCGCCCGAGTCTCGGGTGGCTTTTAGGGTGCGCCTCCCGCCTCACCGCCTGTTGCACACCAGCGTGGTGATCCCGGGTGGGAGAGTACGGAATAAAATCACAAACAATAAGGAAACAAGCATGTCAGGAAGGTACACACTGCTCGCCTCGGCGGTGGCCTTGGCATTGGCCGGTCAGGCCCATGCCGGGTTGCTCATCACCGAGTATCTGGAAGGGAGCAGCAATAACAAGGCGGTCGAGATAAGCAACCTGGGGTCGGCACCGGTTGAACTGGCCGACTACCGACTCGCCCTCTATGCCAACGGTCTGGCCATCGACAAGACCCCCACCTCCACACTCTCGCTGCAAGGCACGCTGGCTCCCGGCGCCTCGTTGGTGCTGGCACACAGCAGTGCGAACGCCGAGATCCAGGCCAAGGCCACCATCAAGAGCAGTTCGCTGAACTTCAACGGGGACGATGCCCTGGTGCTCTGGCGTGGCAGCGAGGTGGTCGACAGCGTCGGGCAGGTCGGTGTCGATCCGGGCACGGCCTGGGTGTCGGGCAGTGTCAGCACCCTCGATCAGACCCTGCGTCGCAAGGCGACGGTGAATCAGGGACGGGTGGATGCCAGCGCGCCCTTCGATCCCGCCGCAGAATTTGTCGCCTACCCCAAGGATGATGCCAGCGGCCTCGGCTGCAGCGGGGAGGGGGCCTGCTCCGATGTGCCGCCTCCGGTCACCTTCGTCTGCCCGGTGGACAACCTCACCCCGATCCCGGCCATTCAGGGCAGTGGCACGACCAGCCCCCTGGTGCCGGCCGGCAAGTTTGAAGCCGATGGTGTCACCGCTACCCGTGGCGTGGTGACCCAGGTGGTGGGCGGCCTCTACAAGGGCTTCTTCCTGCAAGATGCGCAAGGGGACGGGGATCCGGCCACCTCGGACGGGATCTTCGTCTACACCACCAAGAGCGACCCGGCCATTGGGGTGGGCGCCGAGGTGTGCGTCTCGGGCAAGGTCAGGGAGTACTTCAACCAGACCCAGCTCAGCGCCGACCAGTGGGCGGTGAGCCCCACCCCGGCCACCCCGATTGCCGCCACCCCCCTTGTCGCCGAGCCGGGCGAGACGCTCGCCTCCTTGCTCGAGCGTCACGAGGGGATGCGGGTTCGCCTGATGCCCGAGAGCAACCTGGTGGTGACCCGCAACTTCGGATTTGACTACGACGGCAAGCGCAACAACCTGGCCCTCGCCTACGGGGCTCCGCTCATCAAGTCGACCCAGAAGTTCCCGGCCATGAGCCAGGAAGCTGGCGACTGGCAGGCACGCAACCTTGCCAACCAGCTGGTGGTGGAGACTGATGCCAAGGCGCCGGATGGCGTGCTCCCCTGGTATCCCGCCTTCCACCCCGAGACCGGTTACCTGCGCGTTGGCGACAAGCTAAGCGGCCTCGAGGGGGCGCTCGGCTTCTCCTACAACCTGTTTCGTCTGGTGGCAGACAACACCATCACCCCGGACCAGGTGGATCATACCGGTTGGGATCGGGTCGAGACCCCCGAGCTGGCTCAGGCTGGCGATCTGCGGGTGGCGAGCTTCAACGTGCTCAACTTCTTCACGACCGTGGTCGGCGGCGACGCCAACCCCACCGGCTCCAACCGTGGTGCCCTGACGCTGCCTGAGTTCGAGTTGCAGCGCGCCAAGATCGTCAACGCCATCACCCGCCTCAACGCGGATGTGGTGGGGCTGATGGAGATAGAGAACAACGGCTACGGCCCCAACTCGGCCATCGCCAACCTGGTCGATGCCCTCAACGCCGGTCTGCCGGGCGAGCAGCACTACCGCTTCGTGAGCTCCCCCGACGGGCAACCCATCGGCAGCGATGCCATCACGGTCGGCCTGCTCTATCGTCCGGCCCGGGTGTCGCTCTCGGGCGGGGCCGAGCTTATCGAGATGCCCCAGCAGGTGGCCGATGCGGTGGACGCCAGCGGCAAGACGGTCAGCATCAAGCAGGGGATGCGCGAGTCCTTGTTGCAGCGCTTCATCTCGCCCAAGGGCGATGTGCCGCTCACCCTGGTGGTCAACCACCTCAAGTCCAAGGGCTCGGCCTGTTTTGAGGACTATCCGGACTACGCCAGCGCCGATCCTCTCGATCAACAGGGTCACTGCAACGCCCTGCGCGTCTCGGCAGCCCGGGTGCTGGGTGAGCGACTCAAGGGTGAAAGTGGCGATCTGCTGCTCATTGGCGACATGAACGCCTATGGCATGGAAGATCCCATCCGCGCCTTGACCGACTACGATCCGGCCAACACCCCGAGACCCATCGTCACCGCCTCTCACACCCTTCTGGGTGGCAACGACTATCAGGTGCAAGGGGAGCCTATCTCGCAAGGCGCGGGTCTGGTCAACCTCAACACCCGTTTCCACGGTAGCGACACCTTCTCCTACAGCTATGAGGGGGAGCTTGGCAACCTGGATCACGCCCTGGCCAATGCCAGCCTGGCCACCAAGGTGACCGGGGTGGAGGATTGGCACATCAACTCCACCGAGAGCAACCTGTTCGAGTACGGGGTCAAGTACAGCGGCAAGCTGGCCAAGTCCGACAATCCCTTCAGCGCCTCGGATCACGATCCGCTGCTTATCGCCATCACCTATCCCGAGCCGCCCCGTGGCACCCTGAGCCTGGAGCAGGGCGAGGCCGTGGTGAAGGAGGGCGACAGCCTGAGTCTGAGTGTGACCCGCCGTGATGGCAGCTTCGGTGAAGCCAGTGTCAACTGGCGCGTGGTGCCGGGTACGGCCGGGGCCGAGGATCTGGCCCTGACCAACGGGACCCTCAGCTGGGCCGACGGGGAGTCGGGTAGCAAGACCCTGGTGGTGCCCACCTATCCGGATGCCCTGAGCGAAGGGGACGAGACCTTCACGGTCGAGCTCACCGATGCCAGCGGCGCCGTGTTGGGCGAGACCAGGGTGACCCGTGCCACCCTGAGCGATGTGGCCGCGGTGGCCACCGTGCAGATGGGGGCGAGCGAGCTGACGACCCGTGAGGGACAGTGGTTCGTCGAGATCCCGGTTGCACGCAGTGGCGATCTCTCCAAGAGTGCGCAGGCCAAGGTGAGCTTTGCCTCTGGCTCGGCCAGCTGGCTGCTCGACTACCTGCCCTGGGGCAGCAGCACTGTGCACTGGGCCCCGGGTGAGGGCGGCGTCAAGACGGTGCGGGTGCTGGTGATCGACGACTGGTTCGTCGAGAGGGCCGAGACCTTCACCGCCAGGCTTGCCCAGGTGCGGGGTGCCAAGGCTGGCAGCCCAGCTGTCACCCGTATCACCATCGAAGATAACGACAAATCCTGGTGGCCCTTCTGGTAAGAGCATGAGGGGGCGCTGCGGCGCTCCCTTTTTTTCCTCCTTTCGGGTGCATTTTGATGGCCGATCGCTAGAATGGCCGCGATCACTCCCGACCGGATACGCCCCCTTGCTCGCCCAACGTTTTGCGCGTCTCGACGCCCTGCTTACCGCCACCGCCTCCTGGTGGCAGACCCAACCCTATCACCACACCCGTCTCTGCTTTGCCGATGAGGCTCCCGAGCTGGCGGCGGCCCTGCTCGCCATGGACGATGAGGCGGTGCAACGCCTGGATGCCGAGGGAGATGCCCTGTGCGACTTTCTCGCCCCCTGGATCCCCCAGGGGCACGAGCTGCATGCCCTGGCCCGTCTCTCCCCCCTGGTGGGGGTGCCCCCGGAGGTGGATCCCTTCCTGGCCCGTCATACGCCGGGGCGCAAGTGGTCGCAGATCCTCGCCTTCAGTGGCGCCCTGCCACCCCATGAGGGGCCCTGGCTGGAGTGGTGTGCCGGCAAGGGACACCTGGGACGTCTGGTCTCGCTTACCCGGCAACAAGCGGTCACCAGCCTGGAGTGGCAGGCCGCCCTGTGCGAGGAGGGGCGCCACCTGGCCGAGCGCGATGGCGCCCGCCAGCGCTTTGTCCAGGGGGATGCCTTCACGGCCCAGGCCGCCGACCTGATCCAGGCGGAGCATCACGCCATGGCCCTGCATGCCTGTGGCGAGTTGCACACCACCCTTATCGAGCAGGTGGCGAGCCGGCAGGCGCGCGGGCTGACCCTCTCCCCTTGCTGTTATCATCTGATCCGCGGCGATCACTATCGGCCGCTCAGTCGGGCGGGGCAGGGGAGTGCCCTGCGCCTGGGGAAATCGGATCTGCGTCTGCCCCTGCAGGAGACGGTCACCGCCGGTGCCCGGGTACGGCGCCTGCGCGAGCAGGAGGTGGTGTGGCGTCTGGCCTTCGACAGCCTGCAGCGTTGCGTGCGGGGGTGTGATGCCTACCTGCCGGTTCCCAATACCCAGAAGAGCCTGTTTAACGGTCGCTTCAGCGACTTCTGCCGCTGGGCCGCCGAGCTGCGCGGCGTGACTCTGCCGGATCGGATCGACGAGGAGCACTGGCTGGCCGTGGGGCGTGAGCGCTCCGCCCAGGTCCTTCGCATGGAGCTGGTGCGCCACCTGTTTCGTCGTCCCCTCGAGCTGTGGTTGGTGCTCGATCGCGCCCTGCGACTCGAAGAGGAGGGGTATAGGGTCGAGATCGGCGAGTTTTGCGAGCGTCCCCTGACGCCTCGCAACATACTGATCCGCGCCGTACGCCCCTGATATTTCGACCCCGGTTGAGGAGTTGGCGCGAGTCCTCTCCTTTGTTAGGCTCGAACTCCCTTGATAAGGATGCACTGACGCCCCGGTGGGACAGGGGATCCCGTCCCTGTGGCCACGACCGGGCGCCCCAAGAACCACTCAGGAAGAGCCATGACCGCCATCTCGTATCCCCACACTCGCCAAGGCGAGGAGCGTGACACCCATTTTGGCACGAGCGTGCCGGATCCCTATCGCTGGCTCGAGGATGACCGCAGCCCCGAGACCGCTGCCTGGGTGGCGGCGCAAAACGCCGTGACCTTCGATTATCTGGCCCGGATCCCCTATCGCTCGGCCCTGCGCGAGCGGTTGGCCAGCGCCTGGAACTACCCCCGCGAGGGAGCCCCCTTCAGCGAAGGGGGGGTGAGCTATTGCTTTAAAAACGACGGCTTGCAGAACCAGTCTGTGCTCTATCGGCAAGGGGAGTCGGGGGAAGAGATCTTCCTCGATCCCAATGGCTTCAGTCAGGATGGCACCAGCTCACTGGGGGAGCTCGGCTTCTCCCGCGACGGGCGGCTGCTCGCCTACTCGGTATCAAGAGGCGGCAGTGACTGGCGCACCGTGCGGATCATCGACACCCGCACCCGAGCACCGGTTGACGACCCCCTGAGCGACGTCAAGTTCAGTGCCATCAGCTGGTTCGGCAGCGAGGGTTTCTACTACTCGAGTTATGACAAGCCCGATGGTAGTGCCCTCTCGGCCAAGACCGATCGGCACAAGCTCTACTTCCACCGCCTCGGTACCCCCCAGCGGGAGGACAGGGTGGTGTTTGGCGCAGCCCCGGATGAGGGGCATCGCTATGTGGGCGCCCAGGTGACCGAGGACGATCGCTATCTGCTCATCTCGGCGGCCGAGGCCACCTCGGGCAACCGGCTCTATCTGCGCTCCCTCCATCGCCCCGATGCGCCGCTGGTGACGATACAGGCGAGCCTGGAGGCCGATACCCATCTGGTGGGCAGCGACGGCGATCGCCTGTTTCTGCTGACCAACCTCAATGCCCCCAACTACCGTCTGGTGGTGGCCGAGGCGAGCAACCCGTCGCCGGCGGCGTGGCGCGATCTCATTGCAGAGCGGGAGCAGGTGCTGAGCGTCACCTGTGGCGGCGGGTATCTGTTTGCCCATTATCTGTGTGATGCCATCTCCCGGGTCGAGCAGTTCGACTATCAGGGTCATTGGATCCGTGACGTGAGTCTGCCGGGACCTGGCTCGGTGGAGGGGTTTGAGGGCAAGCGGGGGGAGACGGCGCTCTACTACAGCTTCACCAACATGGTGACTCCGACCAGCATCTATCGCGTCGACCTTGCCACTGGTTTGTCGACACTCCACCGCCGCCCGGCTACCCGATTCAACCCCGATGACTATCTCTCGACTCAGGTGTTCTACCGCTCCAAAGATGGCACCCGGGTGCCCATGATCATCAGCCATCGCAAGGGGCTCAAACTCGATGGAAAGGCTCCGACCATTCTCTACGGCTATGGCGGCTTCAACGTCAGCCTCACCCCCGCCTTCAGTGTCGCCATTGCGGTCTGGATGGAGATGGGGGGCGTCTATGCGGTGGCCAACCTGCGTGGCGGCGGGGAGTATGGCAAGGCCTGGCACGAGGGCGGGATCCAGACCCGCAAACAGAATGTGTTCGATGACTTTATCGCCGCGGCCGAGACGTTGATCACCAAGGGTTATGCCACGCCCGATACCCTGGCCATTCGCGGTGGCTCCAACGGGGGCCTGTTGGTCGGGGCGGCACTGACCCAGCGTCCGGACCTGTTCCGGGTCGCGGTGCCGGCGGTCGGGGTGCTCGACATGCTGCGCTACCACACCTTCACCGCCGGAGCCGGCTGGGCTTATGACTATGGCACTGCCGAGCAGAGCCCGGAGATGTTTGCCTACCTCAAGGGTTACTCTCCCCTGCACAACGTGCGCGCCGGGGTGAACCATCCGGCCACACTCATCACCACCGCCGATCATGACGACAGAGTCGTCCCCGCCCACTCGTTCAAGTTTGCCGCCGAGCTGCAGGCCAAGGATGGTGGTGCATCGCCCCAGCTTATCCGTATCGATGTCAACGCCGGCCACGGCGCCGGTATGCCGGTGTCGATGCAGGTGGATCAGGCCGCCGATGTGCAGAGTTTTATCCTCTGGAACATGGGCGTGACGAGGCTCGCGACAGCGTAAACCCGGGCCGGTCACTGACCGGCCTTCTTATTGCGGCCCTCATCGCCTGTCGGGCTGGATATACTCAGGGAGGGACCACAAGGAGGGCGAGAAGATGGAGCGTTATCTGATATCGAGCGAAGATCTCACGCGCTTGGAGGGGATCCGCAAGACCCACTTCCTCAACCCCGAGGCCAGGCGGGTGAACAAGTCACTGGGCGATCTGACCGGGTTGACCACGCTCGGGATCCACCTGGTGGAGCTGGCTCCGGGAGCCCTCACCTCGGAGTATCACCGTCACCATATGGAAGATGAGGCCGTCTTCATCCTCGAGGGGGAAGGAGAGGCGCGCATCGGCGACGAGCGGGTGCATGTGGGGGCCGGGGACTTCATCGGTTATCGCGCCGGGGGCCTGGCTCATAACCTGCGTAACTGCGGGGAGGGGGTGCTGCGCTGCCTGGTGATGGGGGCCCGTCTGGGGAGCGATGTATGCGACTACCCCGACAAGCAGCAGCGGCTCTTTCGCCACTCCGGCCTGCCCTGGAATTTGGTCAACATGGCCGATATCGACGAGCCGGCCGCCGGTCGCAAGTAACGGTTATTGCTCCTCCTGGCTGCGGTTGCGCCCTTGTCGCTTGGCCATATAGAGGGCGGTATCGGCCCGGGTCAGCATCTTGTCGGCGTAATCTCCTTGATCGTGGTAGGCGCTGACGCCGATGCTGATGGTCATGGGGATGGCCAGCTCGGCAGTCAAGGAGTGAGGCCTGGACTCGACGGCGATCCGCAGCCGCTCGGCGGTGGCCATGGCGAGCTCCAGCGTCGTCTCGGGAAGCAGGATGATAAACTCCTCACCTCCCCAGCGCCCCAGCAGATCGACCTCTCGCAACTGCTCCTGAAGCCGCGTCACCAGGCTGATGAGTGCCACATCGCCCAGCTGGTGGCCATGGGTGTCGTTGATCAGCTTGAAGTGGTCGATATCGAGCAACAGCAGAGAGAGGGGATGCTTGAAGCGCTGTGCCCGATTGAGCTCCATGTTGACCTGTTCGTTGAAGCGGCGGCGATTGACGACACCGGTCAGTGGATCCGTGGTCGCCGCGACTTTCAGCTCTTCGACCAGCTTGGCCCGCTCAGAGATGTCACGCATGATGGCCGTCATCTCTGTGGTGTGCCCCAGGGTGATCTTGGCGATGGTCACCTCGAGAGGGAATTCGCTACCATCCCGGCGCAGCCCTACCACAGAGGCCCTGGCATGCATGGGGCGGGAGTTGATGGGGGAGTTGCTGAAGGCGTGAAAGTAGGTGTCATGGTGGCTGCGAAAGCGCTGGGGCATCAGGGTATCGAGACGCTTGCCGATCACATCCTGCCCCACCCCGAACATCTCGCAGGCCGCCGTATTAATGAGCTCGATGCGAGTCTCGCTATTGACGCTGAGAATGCCGTCATAGGCCGAATTGACGACCGCCTCAAACCGTTGGCGGCTCATCAGCAGAGCCTCTTCCAGCTGCTTTTTGCCGGTGATGTCGATGGCGGTGACCAGCACCCGCTCGATACGACCCTGAAGGGGAATGATGGGGGAGATGATGAGGCGCCACCAGTGGGTGCGTGCCATATGATCGATGGCTATCTCACTCTCGAGGCCGCGTTGTTGCTCGACGCACTCCTGCATCGGGGCCTCAATCTGGGTCAGCATGTAGCGGGGAAAGAGGTGGCTCAGGGGTTGTCCCTGCGCTCGCGCCATCTCCACATCAAATTCTTGAATAAAGGTGTCGTTGGCCGAAACCAGCAGAAACTTGCCCTGGCCATCGAGTTCGAAGAGGGCCACGGCGGTCCCGATGGCATCGAGTGATGACTTGATCTCTGCGTGAGAACCCAGTGCAAACATGGCGGTCCCTCTCTTTCCTGAGTAATCCCAGTATAGCGAGGGCAAGGGTGCGTCAGCCCGATTACTCCTCCACGTCGAGCAGTACCAACAGGGCGCTGTCGCCGCCCCATTCACGCGGTGCCTGATGGAAGGCGCGCACCCTGGGGTGCTGGGCCAGCCAGGCGGGGATGCGCTGTTTGAGGATGTGCTTGCCGATCCCGTGCATGACGCAGGCCACGTGCAAATTGTCTCGCTCACAAGCCGACAGCAGCGCCGAGAGCTCCGCCTTGGCCTGGGTCTGGCTCATGCCGTGCACGTCGAGCAGGATCTCCGGTGGATAGTCGCCGCGGCGCAGCTTCTTGAGTTCGAAGCGGGAGACGTCGGCGCGCACGAAACGCATGGGGCCGTCGCTCTCCAGATGGGGGTGAAACTCGTCGCTGAAATGGTGTTCAAGCCCCAGGTTTTCGCGCTCGAGGCGTAGCTGGCGTTTCTGCTTGACCGGCTTGAAGTCGGCACTTATGGTATCTTGCCTGATTTGACGGGTACCCTTGACCGCATCGCGAAACAACTGGCGTTCATCGTCGGTTAGCGGCGGCGTCTTCTTCATTAGTGTGCTCGTCTTTTGGCTCTGGTTAACAATCTGGGCCGGATATTACTCGACTTGGAGGTGGTTTTGGACAAGATCTTTATCGACGAGGTGGTTGCCGAGATGCACACCATCCAGGACATGTTGCGCTGGGCCATGAGTCGTTTCAACGACGCCGGTATTTTTTATGGCCACGGTACCGACAATGCCTGGGATGAAGCCGTGCAACTGGTACTGCCCGCCCTGCACCTGCCGCCGGACGTCGACCCCGAGATGCGTCACTCCCGACTCACCACCAGTGAGCGTCACCGGGTGGCCGAGCTCATCATCCGCCGGGTGCAAGAGCGCCTGCCGGCCGCTTATCTGACCAACAAGGCCTGGTATGCGGGGTGGGAGTTCTATGTGGACGAGCGGGTACTGGTGCCCCGTTCACCCATTGCCGAGCTCATCGCCAACCGCTTCGCCCCCTTCCTCAAGCATGAGCCGAGCCGGATCATGGATCTGTGCACCGGCTCCGGTTGCATCGCCATCGTCATGGCCCATGAGTTCCCGGATGCCGAGGTGGACGCCATCGACATCAGTGTCGATGCCCTCAACGTGGCCGAGCGCAACATCGCCGATCACGGCCTCGAGCAGCAGGTGATCCCCATTCGCTCCGATCTGTTCCGGGATCTGCCGCTTGGCGACAAATACGACGTCATCGTCTCCAACCCGCCCTACGTGGATGCCGAGGATATGTCGGATCTGCCGGAGGAGTTTCGCCACGAGCCGGAGCTGGCGCTCGCCTCGGGCTCCGACGGGCTCAAGCTCACCAAACGTATCCTCGCCAATGCGGCCGATTTCCTGACCGACGATGGCGTGCTCATCGTCGAGGTGGGCAACAGCATGGTGCACCTGGAGGCCCAGTTCCCCGAGATCCCCTTCACCTGGGTGGAGTTCGAGAACGGTGGCCACGGCGTCTTCGCCATGACCCGCGCCGAGCTGCTGCAGTATCAGGAACATTTCGCCATCTACAAGAGCTAATAAGGACGCATCATGGCAGGGAACACCATTGGCCAGCTCTTTCGTGTGACCACCTTCGGCGAGAGCCATGGCCTGGCGCTCGGCGCCATCGTCGATGGCTGTCCGCCGGGGCTTGAGATCACCGAGGCTGACTTGCAGCGCGATCTCGACCGGCGCAAGCCTGGTACCTCGCGCTACACCACGCAGCGCCGTGAGCCGGATGAGGTGAAGATCCTCTCAGGCGTGTTCGAGGGCAAGACCACGGGCACCTCCATCGGGCTGCTTATCGAGAACACGGATCAGCGCTCCAAGGACTACTCCGAGATCAAGGACTTGTTCCGCCCGGGCCACGCCGATTACACCTATCACCAGAAGTACGGTCTGCGCGATTATCGCGGCGGTGGCCGCTCCTCGGCCCGTGAGACCGCCATGCGGGTCGCGGCCGGCGCCATCGCCAAGAAGTACCTGGCACAGGTGCACGGCATCGAGATCGTCGGTTATCTCTCTCAGCTCGGCCCCATCAAGGCCGAGGCGTTTGATGCGGCGCAAATCGAGCAGAACCCCTTCTTCTTCCCCGACGCGGGCAAGCTCGATGCGCTCGACGAGTTTATGCGAGCACTCAAGAAAGAGGGGGACAGCATAGGCGCCAAGGTGCAGGTGGTGGCCCGCAACGTCCCGGTGGGGCTCGGTGAGCCGGTATTCGATCGCCTCGATGCGGACATCGCCCACGCCATGATGGGGATCAACGCCGTCAAGGGGGTCGAGATCGGTGACGGCTTCGCGGTAGTGGAGCAGAAGGGATCCCTGCATCGCGACGAGATGGGGCCACAAGGCTTTGCCAGCAACCACGCCGGTGGCGTTCTGGGTGGCATCTCCTCGGGGCAGGAGATAGTGGTGAGCATGGCGCTCAAGCCCACCTCCAGCATCACTGTGCCGGGCAAGACCATCACCACCGACGGAGAGGCGACCGAGATGATCACCCGCGGCCGCCACGACCCGTGCGTCGGCATTCGCGCCGTGCCCATCGCCGAGGCCATGCTGGCCCTGGTATTGATGGATCATCTGCTGCGCCACCGGGCACAGAATCTCGGGGTGCACACCGGCACCCCGCAGCTGCGCTGAGTTCACTCGTCGAGAGAGCAGAGGGAGGAGGTCTCATCTTCCTCCCTTATCTCCTCGATCAGACGGTTGATCTGTGCAAGGGCTTCTTCGCCCATTTTCCCCTTGGTAAAAATAAGATGGACCGGTGTGCGCTCAAGCAGCAGCTGGCAGTGGAGCTGGTCCCGTTGCTCTGGGCGTTCGCTGAGCAGGGACGCTGCGTTGTGCCGCTCTATTACAATGGCGTCGACCCGCCGTGAGAGCAGCAACTGCAATAACTTCTCGTCACTGTTCTCTTGTCTGAAGCCATCCAGAGCGGGGCAGGGGGCCTCACCAAATATCGTCACCCCTCTCAGCCTGGCGCCGCTCATCCCTGCCTGTTGGCAGACTCGTGGGCCATCGGTCAGAGAGCGCCATCTCTTCAGATCTTCGTGGTGCAGCAGGAGCACGAGCTCGCTGTAGCGATAGGATTTGCTGTAGTCAAAGAGTCGGGCCCGCTCGGGCAGATAGCGGGCCCCCATGGCCACATCTATTTCGGCATACTGCAGGGCATGGAGCGAACGGGCCCATGGCATGTTGACGAAGCGATACTCTCTGCCAAGCCCTTCCAGCACGGAGCGGGTCAACTCGATATCGATCCCCGTGAGCTGCTGTTTGTTATCTTGATATTGGTACGGGGGCCAGTGTGACCAGCCGATCTTGAGGGGAGCGGCCCAGCCACAGGGGAGGAGCAGGAGCAGCAAGAGGGTGATGCTCAGTCTCATAATGGTCTCATTGTGTTATCCCGTGATGGAAAAAGTATAGGGCAATGGCCTCGGCGCTATTTTTCCCTCGTCACGAGAGTTCAAAATCGTTACACTGCCCCTCCTTCATGCCCCATCAGCTCTGCATCCTGGCGGCAATCGAACACTCTCCCGATCCGGCCGGTCGTGCCCCGCAGAGAAGCCGACCCGACTGCCGTGTCGTCTCCATCAAGGAACTCCATGCAATTTGACTCCCTGGGCCTGTGCGCTCCGCTGCTGCGTGCCGTGGCCGATCAAGGCTATGACACTCCCTCCCCGATCCAGCAGAAGGCCATCCCGGTCGTGCTCGAGGGGCGCGATCTGATGGCTGCCGCCCAGACCGGTACCGGCAAGACCGCCGGCTTTACCCTGCCCATGCTGCAGCGCCTCTCCGAGAGTAAGCGCCGCGTCTCCCCCAACCAGGTGCGAGCCCTGGTGCTGGCTCCGACCCGCGAGCTGGCCGCCCAGGTGGGCGAGAGTGTGCGCGAATACGGCAAGTACCTGCCCATGCGCAGCCACGTGGTCTTCGGCGGCGTCAGCATTAATCCGCAGATGATGGCCATGCGCCGTGGTCTGGACGTGCTGGTGGCCTGCCCTGGCCGACTGCTCGATCTCTACAACCAGAACGCCGTCAAGTTCGACGAGCTGGAGATCCTGGTGCTGGACGAAGCGGACCGCATGCTGGACATGGGCTTTATCCGCGATATCCGCAAGATCCTGGCCCTGCTGCCCAAGAAGCGTCAGAACCTGCTCTTCTCCGCCACCTTCGCCGACGAGATCCGCGAGCTGGCCACCGGCCTGCTGCACGAGCCGGCCGTGGTGGAGGTGACCCCGCGCAACAGCACCGCCGAGCGTATCGAGCAGCTGGTGCACCCGGTCGACAAGGGCAACAAGATCCCCCTGCTGACCCACCTGGTCAAGGCCAACGACTGGCAGCAGGTGCTGGTCTTCACCCGCACCAAGCACATCGCCAACCGCGTGGCCGAGAAGCTGGAGAAGGAAGGGGTGACTGCCGCCGCCATCCACGGCAACAAGAGCCAGGGGGCCCGTACCCGCGCCCTCGCCGGTTTCAAGGAGGGCACCCTGCGGGTGCTGGTGGCCACCGACATCGCGGCCCGAGGCCTCGACATCGACAAGCTGCCCCAGGTGGTCAACTACGAGCTGCCGAATGTGGCGGAAGACTATGTGCACCGTATCGGTCGTACCGGTCGTGCCGGTGCCGCCGGTCATGCCATCTCCCTGGTGAGTGCCGACGAAGGCAAGCTCATCAAGGGGATCGAGCGTCTCATCAAGCAGACCATCGACAAACAGGCCGTGGCCGGCTTTGAGCCCTCCCGCGAGACCCTGGATGCCATTGCCAGGGGGATCGGCCAGCCGCCGCGCAAGGAGCCCCGTGAGCCGCACGAGCAGCGTCAGCCGCGCCGTGCTCCCCAAGGCCAACCCAAGGCGGCCAACGGTGCCCGCCCGCAATCCGCCGGCAAGCCCCAGGCCCGTGCTGCCGACGGCGAGAGCCGTGCCGCCAAGCCGGCTCGTCGTCGCCGCCCCCGTGGACCGCGTCCGGCGCAGGCCTGACGGTTCGTGTGACGCTATTGTGAGAGGCCACCTTCGGGTGGCCTTTTTGTTGATGGCCACTCATGGGGCTGGTGGTCAGAGAAATCGGGGGGGATCTTGCCTGCTGGGGCTGATGAGACTACGCCCTGTCTCGCACTGTGTCTCATGGGGACGGACCAGCATTTTCCTCTGTATCAGCTCTTCATGACAGAAAAAAGGCGCAACCTGGCCGGCTCTGGCCGAGGGGGGAGGGAGGGGTTTATTTTCTGCTGTGTTTCTCATTTTAATGGGGGTTAGTCAGATAAAAATGCTGATCCATGAGAAGTGCATCAGTTGGCGATTTCTTGCTCGTTTTTCGCGAGGTGGCCTCCTGTGGCTCGCCCAGCCATGTTGTGATCTTACTCACACATGGGGAGGGGTAGCAGGAAATCGTTTTTTCGGTTTCAAACGATGATTTTCGGGAGGGGAAGGGGGCAACCCGCACGGGATCTGGGCTCGCGCCAGTTACCCACAGAAACTGTGGATAACCCTGTTTATGAAAATTGAAAATCCGCCTGAACCCCGCATGAACACTGGCTTTTCAGGCCTGTTCAAAAAATAACGCACAAAAAAACTTGCTTTAATAAACAAAGACTTATGAGTATCAGAAGAAAATACTGAAGGAAGCGAAACGGGATAAAAAGGGGCGTGATGGCACGATTGTGCACATGTGCATTATTTCGATGATATCGAGACACCGAAGTGGATAAGTTGCACCGGAATGGTGAAAGAGAGGTGGCTCCCCCGACTGGACTCGAACCAGTGACATACGGATTAACAGTCCGCCGTTCTACCGACTGAACTACGGGGGAATAAATAGCAGGGAGGCAGATATTACAGAACGGGTCCTCTCGGGTCAAGCGCTGCATCACGGCAGGACTCAGTTAGCCAGGCTCTCCTTGCCCCCATAGGCACAGGGGGGCGGTTGGCGGTAGACTGTTGCGTCGTATCGTCATCGCGGAGTGCCCATGAGCAAGACCTTCTCCCTCTGTAGCCAGTTCCAGCCCTCGGGGGATCAGCCTGGGGCCATCGCCCGCTTGCTCGACGGGATAGAGAGCGGCCTGGCCCATCAGACCCTGCTCGGGGTGACCGGCTCGGGCAAGACCTTCACCATGGCCAACGTGATCGCGACCCTGGGGCGCCCCACCATGATCCTGGCCCCCAACAAGACCCTGGCGGCCCAGCTCTACGGGGAGATGAAGGAGTTCTTCCCCGATAACGCGGTGGAGTACTTCGTCTCCTACTACGACTACTACCAGCCCGAGGCCTACGTCCCCTCGACCGACACCTTCATCGAGAAGGATGCCAGCATCAACGATCACATCGAGCAGATGCGCCTGTCGGCCACCAAGGCGCTGCTGGAGCGGCGCGACGTGGTGATCGTCGCCTCGGTGTCGGCCATTTATGGCTTGGGGGATCCCCAGGCCTACCTGCAGATGATGCTGCACCTGAGAGTCGGTGACACCATCAACCAGCGTGACATGCTGCGCCGGCTCGCCGAGTTGCAATACACCCGTAACGAGATGGCCTTCGCCCGCGGCACCTTCCGGGTGCGCGGGGAGGTGATCGACATCTTCCCGGCCGAGTCGGACAAGCAGGCGGTGCGGGTCGAGCTGTTTGATGACGAGATAGAGCGCATCAGCCTGTTTGATCCCCTGACCGGTGCCGTCGAGCAGACGGTGGCGCGCTGGACCGTCTACCCCAAGACTCACTATGCCACCCCGCGTGAGACCATCCTCGGTGCCATCGACAAGATCAAAGAGGAGCTGCGTGAGCGCAAGAGCACGCTGATTTCCATGAACAAGCTGCTCGAGGAGCAGCGTATCAGCCAGCGCACCCAGTTTGACATCGAGATGATGCAGGAGCTTGGCTACTGCTCGGGGATCGAAAACTACAGCCGCTACCTGTCGGGCCGCGCCCCCGGCGAGCCGCCGCCGACCCTGTTTGACTACCTGCCGGGGGATGGGCTGCTCATCATCGACGAGTCCCACGTCACCGTGCCCCAGATAGGCGCCATGTACAAGGGAGACCGCTCGCGCAAGGAAACCCTGGTGGAGTATGGTTTCCGGCTGCCTTCGGCGTTGGATAACCGTCCCCTCAAGTTCGACGAGTTCGAAGCCCTGATGCCCCAGACCGTGTTTGTCTCGGCGACTCCGGGTCCTTATGAGCTCGGCAAATCCGCCGACGAGGTGGTGCAGCAGGTGGTGCGACCCACCGGCCTGCTCGACCCCGAGCTCGAGGTGCGCCCGGTCGGCACCCAGGTGGACGATCTGCTGTCGGAAATTCGCAAGCGGGTGGCGGTGGACGAGCGGGTGCTGGTCACCACCCTGACCAAGAAGATGGCTGAGGACCTGACCGAGTACCTTGCCGATCACGACGTCAGGGTGCGTTATCTGCACTCGGACATCGACACGGTGGAGCGGGTGGAGATCATCCGCGACCTGCGTCTGGGCAAGTTTGACGTGGTGGTGGGGATCAACCTGCTGCGCGAGGGGCTCGACATGCCGGAAGTCTCTCTGGTGGCGATCCTCGATGCAGACAAGGAGGGCTTCCTGCGCTCCACTCGCTCCCTTATCCAGACCATAGGGCGGGCGGCGCGCAACGTGAACGGCAAGGTGATCCTCTACGGCGACACCATCACAGAGTCGATGCGGGTGGCCATCGAGGAGACCGAGCGACGGCGCGCCCTGCAGCATGACTACAACATCCAGCACGGCATTGTGCCCAAGGGGCTCAACAAGAAGATCGTCGATATGATGGACACCGGGGGCGAGCTGCGCGATCGCCGCACCCGTCGGGTGGCCGAGCCCGAGCCTGAGCATCGGCCCCGCAGCGCCGCCGAGCTGGCCCGCGAGATCAAGCGCCTCGAGGAGCAGATGTTCGAGCACGCCAGAAACCTCGAGTTTGAGCAGGCGGCAGCCCTGCGTGATCAGGTGGCGCGCCTGCGCGCGGAGCTGATCGAATGAAGCGTCTGAGCTTGCTGCACCGTCTGTGGCGTGGCTTGCGTCATCCGGCCACGCCGCTCTGGTGCAAGGGGCTGGCGGTGCTACTGTTTCTGTATCTGATCTCCCCCTGGGATCTGCTGCCCGATGTCATTCCACTGCTGGGCTGGTGTGATGATGCCACCCTGGTACTGCTCTTTCTCTGGGGGTGGGAGCGACTGCTACCGCTCGATGTGAGGCAGGCCATAGGGGAGAGCGAATGAGACGACTCTTGGGGCTGTGGGTGTTTTGCACCACCCTGGCTCAGGCTCATCCTCTGGCCATTGCGGTGGGGGAGTCCATGCCCCCCTTCTTTATCGAGGGTGATCCCCCAAGCGGCCTCGAGCTCGACATCGTCAAAGGGGCGCTGGAGGGCTCTGGCCATCAACTCCAGCCCCTGTTTGTCCCCTATGGCCGCGCCGAGCGCCTCTACCTGGCGGGGCGGGTCGACGCCTATGCCACCACCGAGCGAAAGTCGGCAGGCTTTTACTCCCTGCCCCATATCACCTATGAGAATGTGGCCGTGACCCTCAAGTCGAACGCCCTGGCGCTGGGGAGCCTGGAACAGTTGGCGGGGATGCGGGTGCACGCCTTTCAACATGCCAGGGGTCTGCTCGGGGCCTCGTTTGCCGGCGTGGTCAAGAAGATGGCCAGCTATCAGGAGCGGGGGCGCCTGGAGGATAGCCTGCGCATGCTGGAGAAGGGACGGCTCGATGTGGTGGTGGTCGATATCAATATCCTGCGCTACCTGCAGCGCAAGGGGGTCGTGGGAGAGGGGTTGGCAGTGCATTTTCTCTTTCCGACCCTGCACTATCGCATCCTGTTTCGCGACAAGGGGGAGCGAGATGACTTCAACAAGGGGTTGGAGCGGCTCAGGCGTAGCGGAGACTACTATCGCCTGCAGGAGCGTTATCTCGGTAACTAGGCGTGAGCACAGAAAGAGAGGGTGGCGTCAGAGCCACCCTTTGCGTTTGAAGAAGAAGTAGGTGCCAAAGGCCGACATCAACATCAGGCCGATGGACATGGGGTAACCATACCCCATGGCCAACTCCGGCATATGGGCGAAGTTCATGCCGTAGATGCTGGCGATCAGGGTGGGGGGCAGGAAGACCACGGCGGCTACCGAGAAGATCTTGATCACCTTGTTCTGCTCCAGATTGGTCACCCCCATGGCGGCCTCCAGCTGGAAGTTGATCTTGTCGAACAGGAACTGGGTATGGGGCAGCAGGGATTCCACATCGTGCAGCATCTCGTCGATCCACTTGTTCTGCTCCCCGCTCATGGTCTGGCGCAGGCTGCGCTTCAAGAAGCGCAGGGCCCGGCGGGTATCGTGCAGGGAGAGGCGGATCTGGCCATTGGTCTCTTCCTGGGCGATTAATTCCTTGAGGATCGGGGTGAGCTGATCGGCTTCGAACACCTGATCGGCGGTCCCCTCCAGGGTCTTGTAGCCATCCTCGATCAGATCCGAGAGGTACTCCACCTTGAGGTTTTGCACCTCCAGCAGCACATCGAGGGCATTCTCCACCTCGAGGCGCTCCTGGCGCATATAGTGGCGCAGCAGGCGTACCAGCCCGATATCGTCTTCGCGAATGCTGATGAGCAGGTTGTTGCGCAGGGTGAAGGAGACATGCACCCCCTTGGTATCGCGACCGATCCGCTGGGGAAAGAGCGAGTGGATGTGCAGACCGTCCGTGTCCCAGTAGAAGCGGGCGGAGGCCTCGATGTCATCGAGCTCCTCCTTGTCCGGCACCTCTTCGAGGAAGAGTCCCGTCAACCACTCCCGCTCCTCCTCGTCGGGTTTGTAGACATCCAGCCAGATGGTGTTATCGGGCAGTATGTCCTGCGGCCCGAGGTTGTGGATGTCGAGTACCTGGTTATTGAGGATATAGGCGGTAATCATCTGGTCCCCCTTGATGCGGTTGGGTTTGCAGGGATGGTCACTCAGGTTTATGCGCGCCCGGAAGGACGACAGGAGAATGCAGGAAGACGCATAGGCCGAAAGAAAACCTGACTGCGGCGAACTATACAGAGGTCCGCCGCGCTTGTCAGGGGCTATTCAGCGAATATTCAACGACTTTGCCAAAAAAGGGACGAGGTCCGATCACATGTTGGGGTAGTTGGGTCCCGACCCTCCCTGCGGCGGCGTCCAGCGGATGTTCTGACTGGGGTCCTTGATGTCACAGGTCTTGCAATGAATACAGTTGGCCCCGTTGATCTGAAACGCGGGTTCCCCCTCCTGCTGCACCACCTCGAACACCCCGGCCGGGCAGTAACGCTGAGCCGGCTCGGCCCAATTGGCCAGATTGACCCTGAGCGGAACAGAGGGATCGGCCAGCTTGAGATGGCAGGGCTGATCCTCGTCGTGGCTGGTGTTGGCCAGATAGACAGAAGAGGGGCGATCGAAGCTCAGTTTTCCGTCCGGCCTGGGATAGGCGATGGGCTGGCAGCGATCCTGATGCTTGAGGCGGCGATAGTCGGGTTCGCTGTCACGAAGGCGCACGGGGAGACCCTTGGGAAAGAAGCGCTGCTCCAGCCAGTTGAAGGCTCCCCCGAGCCAGGGGCCGAAACGGTGCAGGGCGGCACCAAAGTGGCGGGCGCGGCGCAGGGAGTGGCCAAGCCAGCTCTGGGCGATGAGCTGGCCATAGTGGGCGAGATCTTCTCCACCAGAGCCCAGGGCAGCGCTCACCGCCTCGGCGGCCAGCATCCCCGACTTCATGGCGGTGTGGATCCCCTTGATGCGTGAAAAGTCGAGGGTGCCGGCATCGCACCCCAGCAGCAGGGCGCCGGGCACATGCATGCGGGGCAGGGCGTTCCATCCCCCCTTGGTGATGGCCCGGGCCCCGTAGCTGACCCGCTCTCCCCCCTCCAGCACGGAGGCGATGAGCGGGTGGTGCTTGAAGCGCTGGAACTCCTCGAAGGGGCTGAGCCAGGGATTTTGGTAGTTGAGATCGACGATGAGGCCGACCGCCACCTGATCCCCCTCCTGGTGATAGAGGAAAAAGCCGCCGTGGCTATCTTTACCCAGGGGCCAGCCGCTGCCGTGCAGCACAGTGCCGGGGCTGGTGCGACCGGCCGGGAGCTGCCACAACTCCTTGAAGCCGATGGCGTAGTGCTGGGCCTGGCGACCCTCGGCCAGAGCAAATTGTTCGATGAGCCCCTTGCCCAGATGGCCGCGCGCCCCCTCGGCCAGCAGGGTGTAGCGACCGAGCAGGGCCATGCCGGGCACATGATCCGCCTTGGGATTGCCCTCCCTGTCGAGCCCCAGATCTCCGGTCAGTACCCCCTTGACCACGCCCTCTTCGATGATGAGCTCACTCGCGGCAAAGCCGGGATAGATCTCGACCCCGAGTGCCTCGGCTTCTTTGGCGAGCCAGCGGCAGAGATTGCCCAGGCTGATGATACGGGCTCCCTCGTTGTGCATGGAGGGGGGGATGGCCCAATGGGGCAGCCGCAGGCTGTGCTTGTCGCTTTGCAGCAGATGCACCTGATCGTCGCTCACCGCCACACCGAGTGGCGCCTCCTGCCAGCGTTCGGGAAAGAGCTCTTGCAGGGCCCGGGTATCGAGCAGGGCGCCGGAGAGGAGATGGGCACCCACCTCGGAGCCCTTCTCGAGCAGGCAGACGGAGCAGTCGGGAGCCCGCTGCTTGAGGGCGATCGCGGCTGCGAGGCCAGAGGGACCTGCTCCGACCACCACCACATCGAATTCCATTACGTCGCGTTCCATCTTGCCCCTGCTCCTGAGTTGTCATAGGTTAGTAAATGAAGTTTACGTAAACGTAAACTTGAATTCAAAAGCTGGTCGAGTCTCTCATGCTGGTCGGGGCAGTTGCCGACAAGGCGAGTCGACCTTTGTTTCTCTCTATCAAGGAGTGATCATGAAGCTGCTGGTCCCTATCAAGCGGGTCATCGATTACAACGTGAAGGTACGCGTCAAGGGAGATGGCTCCGACGTGGATCTTGCCAACGTTAAAATGGGGATCAACCCCTTCTGTGAGATCGCCGTGGAAGAGGCGGTGCGCCTGCGTGAACAGGGGATTGCCCAAGAGGTAGTGGTGGTCACCCTGGGGCCGGAGGCGGCGGCCGAGCAGTTGCGCCATGCCCTGGCGCTGGGGGCCGATCGGGCGCTGCACTATGTCACCGACGAGCGGCTGCAACCGCTGGCGGTGGCCCGCGCCCTGGCCCGGGTGTGTGAGAGCGAGCAGCCGGATCTGGTGCTGCTTGGCAAGCAGTCTATCGACAGCGACAACGGCCAGGTGCCTGCCATGCTGGGCACCCTGCTGGAGTGGCCGGTGGCCCTCTACGCCTCGGCCCTCAAACCCGAGGGTGGCGAGCTGCTGGTGACCCGTGAAGTGGATGGTGGTCTCGAGACGGTGGCCCTGGGCCTGCCGGCCGTGGTGAGTGTGGATCTGCGCCTCAACGAGCCCCGTTTTGCCTCCCTGCCCAACATCATGAAGGCCAAGCGCAAGCCCCTTGAGAGCCAGCCTCTGGCGACCCTCGGCGCAGGCGCCGGGAGCGCCATCGTTCCCCTCGGGGTGACGCCGCCACCCCAGCGTAGCGGTGGCGTGCTGGTCGGCTCGGTCGATGAGCTGCTGGTCAAACTCAAACAAGAGGCCAAGGTGATCTCATGAGCAGTACACTGACGAACGTTCTGATCATTGCCGAGCAGACTCAGGGGCAACTGGCCCCCTCGGTGCCCCGACTGGTCGCGGCGGCTCTTTGCTGTGCCAGCCGGTGCGAACTCTTGCTGCTGGGGGAGGGGGCCGAGAAGGCAGCTGCGAGCGCGGCCGAACTGGCCGGGGTGAGCGCCGTGAAGGTGGCCACCGGGCTTCCCCAGAGCGCCCTGCTCGGTATCGACAAGGCTCTGCATCCCCTGGTGGCGCCATATCCGCTCTGCCTGATGGCCGCAGGCACCCTGGGGCGGGATCTCATCCCAAGGCTCGCCGCCCGACTCGGTGTCGAGCCCCTGAGCGATGTGATCGCCATCGAGGATGGGGAGACCTTCGTGCGTCCCATCTATGCGGGCAATGCCCTGGCGCGGGTACGCCTGGCCTCGCCCCAGCGCCTGATGACGGTGCGCTCCACCGCCTTTGTGCCGGTCGCCAGCCAGCCGGCCGCCCCGATTGAGCATCTGGCTCTCGAGCCCGCCCCGGTGCGGGCCCGCATCACGGGCTGCGAGACCCGCGTCTCGGTGCGCCCCGAGCTTACCGCCGCCCGGGTGGTGGTCTCGGGGGGAAGGGGGCTGGGCTCTCGCGAGCAGTTTGCCCTGGTCGAGGCCCTGGCCGACAAGCTGGGAGCCGCCGTGGGGGCCTCTCGCGCTGCGGTCGATGCCGGCTTCGTGGGCAACGATCTGCAGGTGGGTCAGACCGGCAAGGTGGTCGCCCCCGAGCTCTATATTGCCGTCGGGATATCGGGGGCCATCCAGCATCTGGCCGGCATGAAGGAGTCCCGGATCATCGTCGCCATCAACAAGGATCCGGAGGCGCCCATCTTCCAGATCGCCGACTATGGCCTGGTGGGGGATCTCTTCACCCTGCTCCCCGAGCTCACCGCCAAGTTGTGATGCTCAGACGGGCGAGCCGACGGTTGGCGACCCGCCCGTCTCTTTCTCATTTGTGTGATCGCCTGCGCAAAAAGCCTTTGCTCACCGGCGCCGGTTCGGTGTAAAAGCATGATTCTCATGGATCACGCCACGGAACTGTCATGAACCAAGCGATTTACAATTTCTGCGCCGGCCCGGCCATGCTGCCGGTGCCTGTCATGGCGCGCGCACAGCGCGAATTTTGCAATTTTCAGGGGATAGGGGCCTCCGTCATGGAGCTCTCCCATCGCGGCAAGGAGTTCATGGCGGTGGCCGAGAAGGCCGAGCAAGACCTGCGCGATCTGTTGGCCGTGCCCGACAACTACAAGGTGCTCTTCATGCACGGAGGCGGTCGCGGCCAATTTGCCGCCGTTCCTCTCAACCTGCTCGGTGGCGATAATCGCAAGGCCGACTATCTGCTGACCGGTGTCTGGTCCCGGGGCGCCCTCAAGGAGGGCGTCAAGTTTGGGGAGATGCTGGGTCATGAGGGGGCCAGCTCGGAGGGGGGGATCACCCGTCTGTTGCCGACGCCGGCGTTCCGTCCCGATGCGGCCTATGTACACTACTGCCCGAATGAAACCATCGAGGGGATTGAGATGTTCGACATCCCCGATACCGGCGACATCCCCCTGGTGGCGGATCTCTCCTCCACCATTCTCTCGCGCCCTCTGGATGTGAGTCGTTTCGGCGTCATCTATGCCGGCGCCCAGAAGAATATCGGCCCCTCTGGCCTTGCCATCGCCATCGTGCGCGACGATCTGTTGAATCAGGGGCGCGGCGATGTGCCGGCCATCCTCGACTATCGCCTCACCGCCGAGCATGACTCCATGTTCAACACGCCGCCCACCTATGCCTGGTATCTGGCCGGCCTGGTGTTCGAGTGGCTCAAGGAGATCGGTGGGCTCGAGCAGATGGAGTGTCTCAACAAGGCCAAGGCCGACCTGCTCTATGGCTACATCGACAGCAGCGCGTTTTACAGCAACCGGGTCGACCCGGCCTGCCGCTCACGGATGAACGTGCCGTTTCAGCTCAAGAACCCCGAGCTTGACACGCGCTTCCTGGCCGACGCCAAGGAGGCCGGGCTGCTCGCCCTCAAGGGGCACAAGCTGGTGGGAGGGATGCGAGCGAGCATCTACAACGCCATGCCCATCGAAGGGGTGCAGGCCCTGGTGGCGTTTATGGAGCGTTTTGCCAAGCAGCACGGTTAAATACCGGTCGCACGATGGCGCCGGGTCTCCCCCGGCGCCATTTTTTATCCATTCAGGCAAGATCCTTGCCGATACCTGCCCGGGCTGTTAACGTCCGAAGCAGGTCAAGTTTTAGGTACCAGGAACAGGATGTCTATGAAGTCGTTATCCCTCGAGCCCATCACCCGGGTTGCCGGCACCGTCAATCTGCCAGGCTCCAAAAGTGTCTCTAACCGTGCCCTGCTGCTCGCCGCTCTGGCCCGCGGCACCACCCGTCTGACCAATCTGCTCGACAGCGATGACATCCGTCACATGCTCGACGCCCTGACCCAGCTCGGGGTGCGCTATCAACTCTCGGCCGACAAGACCGAATGTACCGTTCATGGTCTGGGTCGCAGCTTTGCCGCCAAGGAGACGGTGCGCCTCTTCCTCGGCAATGCCGGCACCGCCATGCGTCCCCTGTGCGCCGCCCTCTGCCTTGGCAGCGGTGAATACCTGCTAACCGGCGAGCCGCGCATGGAAGAGCGCCCCATCGGCCATCTGGTCGACGCCTTGCGTGAGGCGGGGGCCCATATCCAGTACCTCAAGCAGGAGGGCTTCCCCCCCCTGGCCATCGACGCCAAGGGGTTGTGGGGCGGTGATGTGCACGTGGACGGCTCCGTCTCCAGCCAGTTTCTCACCGCGTTTCTGATGGCCGCGCCCATGGCGGCCGGGGATACCCGCATCCACATCATGGGAGAGCTGGTCTCCAAGCCCTACATCGACATCACCTTGCACATCATGAAACAGTTTGGCGTGGTGGTGGAGCACGACAACTACCAGTGTTTCTACATCAAGGGCAACCAGACCTACGTCAGTCCCGGGGATTTTCTGGTGGAGGGAGACGCCTCGAGCGCCTCTTACTTCCTCGCCGCCGGCGCCATCAAGGGCAAGGTACGGGTCACCGGGATCGGCAAACAGAGCATCCAGGGAGACATCCATTTTGCCGACGTATTGGAGAAGATGGGGGCCCGCATCACCTGGGGGGACGACTTCATCGAGGCAGAGCAAGGGGCGCTTGAGGGGATCGACATGGACATGAACCATATTCCCGATGCGGCCATGACCATCGCCACCACGGCCCTGTTTGCCAAGGGGCCGACCACTATCCGCAACATCTACAACTGGCGGGTGAAGGAGACCGATCGCCTGCATGCCATGGCGACCGAGCTGCGCAAGGTGGGGGCCCTGGTGGAGGAGGGGCAGGACTATATTCGCGTCACTCCGGTGCCCCGACTGACCCATGCGGCCATCGATACCTATAACGATCACCGTATCGCCATGTGCTTCTCGCTGGTGGCCCTCTCCGACACGCCGGTGACCATCAACGACCCGGGATGCACCTCCAAGACCTTCCCCGACTTCTTCGCCAAACTGGATGCCATCAGCCAGCGCGATTGATCCTCAGGCCCGCCTTTCGGCGGGCCTTTAGCATTCTTTCTGTAAGTTGCAAGGCTCTTAAGTTCCACTCTCTAATTTTAAATGTAATTTTCTATTTACACGCCGCCGCGTCGAGGCTAGATTGGAATTTCTCCGTTGTATGCAATCACGCAGGAAAGCCCTATGCAGCACCAAACCGACGACGTTCGTATCAAGGAAATTAAAGAGTTACTGCCCCCTGTCGCGGTGCTGGAGAAGTTTCCGGCTACCGAGACTGCCAGCCAGACCGTCTATGAGAGCCGTCAGGCCATCCATCGCATCCTGGCGGGTGAAGATGACCGCCTGTTGGTGGTGATCGGCCCCTGCTCCATCCACGACCCGGTCGCCGCCGTCGAGTACGGCAAGCGTCTGCTGGCCTTGCGCGAGGAGCTCAAGGGGGAGCTGGAGGTCGTGATGCGGGTCTACTTCGAGAAGCCGCGTACCACTGTCGGCTGGAAGGGGCTCATCAATGACCCTTACCTCGATGGCAGCTTCCGCATCAACGATGGCTTGCGGATCGGGCGCAAGCTGCTGCTCGATCTCAACGATCTCGGCATGCCGACCGCTTCCGAATTCCTCGACATGATCACCCCTCAGTACGTGGCGGATCTGATGAGCTGGGGAGCCATCGGTGCCCGCACCACCGAGTCCCAGGTGCACCGTGAGCTGGCTTCCGGCCTCTCCTGCCCGGTGGGCTTCAAAAATGGTACCGACGGCACCATCAAGGTGGCCATCGATGCCATCGGTGCCGCCAGCGCCCCGCACCACTTCCTGTCGGTGACCAAGTATGGCCACTCCGCCATCGTCTCCACCGCCGGTAATCCGGACTGTCACATCATCTTGCGTGGTGGTCGCGAGCCCAACTACAGCGCGGCCCATGTGGCCGAGGTGTGTGGCGGTCTTGCGAAGGCGGGCCTGCCGCAGAAGGTGATGGTGGACTTCAGCCACGCCAACAGCAGCAAGCAGTTCAAGAACCAGATGTTGGTGGCCGAAGACGTGGCAGCCCAGTTGGCCGGTGGCAGCCAGGCCGTATTCGGCGTCATGGTGGAGAGCCATCTGGTGGAGGGGCGCCAGGATCTGAAAGAAGGGTGCGAGCTCACCGTCGGCCAGAGCATCACAGATGCCTGTATCGGCTGGGAAGATACCGAGACCCTGCTGCGGCGTCTCTCGGCGGCTATCCAGGCCCGCCGCGGTTAATCTTGCCACCTGTGAAGAGGGCTGCCCGGGCAGCCCTCTTTGTTTTGTGGCCGACGGGAAGGTAAGGTGGGACCAGAGCGGCAACCAAGAGGGAGAGTGATGGACAAGGAGAGACTGGCCCAATGGCTTGCAACACTGGGTATTCATCTTGAGGGGCGGGATCATGCGCCCGTCTACACCTGTGAGCAGGCGTCGGCCCTGGTGGGGGATCTGCCGGGCATGCGGGTGAAAAACCTCCTGCTCAGGGAGAGCCGGCGCGATCGCCTGATCCTGCTGGTGGCCGATGAGCGCTCGCCGGTAGATCTCAAGCAACTTGCCACAGCGCTGGGCTGCCGACGCCTCTCCTTCGCCTCGGCCGAGCTGCTCGAGCGCCACCTGGGGGTGAGTCCGGGCGCCGTCACGCCACTGGCCCTGGTCAATGACGCCGAGCGGCAGGTGGAGCTGGTGATGGAGCGCCGGGTGTGGGAGGCCGATGCCCTGCAGTGCCACCCCCTGGTCAACACAGCGACCTGGGTGTTACCCCGGGCGGCGTTGCGGCAACTGCTCGAGGCGCTCTCCCGTCGTGTGGCGCTGGTTGAGCTCTAGCCAAGAAGATGAGGGGCCATTGGCCCCTCGTGTTTATTCGTCGTCCTCTTGCAGCAGCTGGCGGCTTTGGCGGCGTACCGGCATAAAGCCTACCTCGTCGCCACCGGTATCGGCTGGCTTGCTCTTGGGGGCCGGTTTCGCGGCCTTGGCCGGCTTGGCACCCTTGGGGGCGGCCGGTTTGCCAGCGCTCTTGCCCTTGCGCGGCGGGTTTTGCACCGGCTTGCTGCCGGGCAGGGTCTGGCGGGTCGGCTTGCCGCTTGGCTCGAAGCCCAGGATCACCTCGCAGGTGAGTGGCTCGCCGAGGAAACGCTCCAGCGCCTTGAGCTGGGCTTGCTCCTCGGGGCAGACCAGGGAGAGGGCGACACCACCACGGCCGGCACGGCCAGTGCGGCCCACCCGGTGGATATAGTCCTCGGGGGATTGGGGCAGCTCGAAGTTCACCACGTGCTCGAGGCGATCGATGTCGAGGCCGCGTGCCGCCACGTCGGTGGCGACCAGCAGGCGCACCTTGCCTTCACGAAAATCGGACAGGGCCTGGTTACGCACTCCCTGACTCTTCTCACCGTGGATGGCGATGGCGTCGTGGCCGTCGCTCTGGAGCTGGCGGGCGAGGCGATCGGCAATGTGGCGGGTGCGCACGAAAATCAGCCCCTGTTCCCATTGCTCTTCATTGATGAGGTGCGAGAGCAGCTCGCGTTTGCGCTCCCGATCGACCCTGATGAGACGCTGACGCACCTTCTCGGCCGTGGTGTTGGCAGGATCAACCTCGATGAGCTGGGGGTCATTGAGCAGCTCGTCGGCCAGGCGCTTCACCTCGTCGTTGAAGGTGGCGGAGAAGAGCAGGGTCTGGCGCTCGCTCGGCAATGTACGCAGGATACGCTCTATGTCCCGGATAAAGCCCATGTCCAGCATGCGGTCCGCCTCGTCCAGCACCAGCACCTCGAGACGTTCGAAGTTGAGGGCGCGCTGGGTCAGCAGATCCAGCACCCGACCCGGGGTGGCGATCAGCAGATCGACCCCCTTCTTGAGGGCCTCGATGTCGGGCTTGATGATCACGCCGCCATAGACGGTGAGGGGACGCAGGGGGAGATGACGGGCATAGTCGGTCACCTGCTGACCTACCTGGGCGGCCAGCTCCCGGGTGGGCGTGAGGATCAGGGCCCGCACCGTGCGCTGACCGCGACCGTGGTTGTCGAGCAGCCGGTGCAGCAGGGGCAGGGCGAAGCCTGCGGTCTTGCCAGACCCGGTCTGCGCCCCGCCCAGCACGTCCTTGCCCGCCAGCACGGCAGGGATTGCCGCTTGCTGGATGGGGGTCGGGCTGGTGTAACCCAGCTCGTCGATGGCGCGCAGCAGATGGGGGGAAAGACCGAGTTCGTTGAAGGTCATGCAGACTCCGGGTTGGCAGGCCGGCACCCGGGTGCCGGCACATCACAGTTCAGGGGGGCGAACTATAGCAGAAGGCGAGGCAAGCCTCTACTCGCCCTGAGCCAGCAGGGTCTCGATATCGGGGAGCAGGCTCTCGGGCTTGGTGGTGGGGGCGTAGCGGGCCACCGGCTCCCCTTCGCGGTCGAACAGAAACTTGGTGAAGTTCCACTTGATGGCCTCCAGCCCCAGCAGCCCGGGGCAGCGCTGCTTGGCCCACTCGTAGAGGGGGTGGGCATCGGGGCCATTCACGTCACCCTTGGCCAGCAGGGGAAAGCTGACCGGATAGGTGGTGGAGCAGAACTCGGCGATCTCCTCGGCGTCGCCGGGCTCCTGCTGACCAAACTGGTTGCAGGGAAAACCGAGTACCACTAGTCCCTTATCCCGGAAACGTTGCCACAGGGACTCGAGATCCCGGTATTGGGGGGTAAAGCCGCAGCGGCTGGCCACATTGACCAGCAGCACCACCTTGCCATCGAGGCTCTCTGCGGGGAAGGGGGTGCCGTCGAGGGCGGTCAGTTCGAATTCGCTGATATGAGGCATGGTTCAACTCCCTTTTACATGACTAAACAAGCTGGTGAAGAGAAGAAGAATGGTTTGTCATCCTGCCTTGGGGGCGCTGGAATGCGCACTCCTCTCTCAATGGATTCGACATCTTGGATCTTCTTCCTCTCATGGATGCCATCGCTACCCGGGGCTGGGTAGTGGTGGATGATTTTCTCGAGCCGGCTCTGGTGGCCGGATTACGTGACGCACTCCCCGAGGTATGGCAACCGGCAGGCATAGGCCGCGCCGCCTTGCACCAGACCAACAGCGAGGTACGTCGCGACCAGATCCACTGGCTCGATGCATCGCTCGGGGCCCCGGTCGCCGACTACCTGGGTATGATGGAGCAACTTCGCCTCTGTGCCAATCGAGAACTTATGTTGGGGCTCTTCGATTACGAGGCCCACTTCGCCCGCTATCGGGAGGGGGACTTCTACGGACGCCATCGGGATGCCTTCGCCAGACGCTCCAATCGCCGTCTCACCACGGTCTGCTACCTCAATGAGGGGTGGCAGGAGGCCGACGGTGGTCTTCTGCGTCTCTATGGGGATGACGAACAGTTTCTGACGGACATCGCCCCCCGGGCGGGACGCCTGGTGGTCTTTCTCTCCGAGACCTTTCCCCACGAGGTGTTGCCGGCCCGGGCCGAGCGATTCAGCATCGCCGGCTGGTTCAGGGTGAACGGTCATGGGGTGGGGCGACTCGATCCCCCGCGCTGAGCGCATGGACGAACAGGGCTCTGTGGGCTGACAAGCCTTTGCCGACCTTGCTACACTGCCCCCCATCTTGCGCCGGTGGCCGATTGCAGCCCCGGCCACTTCTCCCAAAGGGATCGCGAACGATGAAAAACATGCATGTATTGCTGCTGTGCGGTGGCGGTGGCGCCGAGCACCAAGTCTCCCTCGTCAGTGCCAACTATCTGGAGAGCAAGCTCACGGCTCTGCCCGGGGTCGAGGTGACCCGGGTCGAGATGCTCAAAGATCGCTGGATCTCCGCCGACGGACGCGAGTGCAAGCTGGGGCTCGATCGCCTGCTCTCCTTTGCCAGCGTCGCGCGTCCGGTCGACTTCGTGGTCCCCTGCATCCACGGCTATCCGGGTGAGACCGGCGATCTGCAATCCTTCCTCGAGCTGGCCGGCTTGCCCTATCTGGGGTGCGGTGCCGAGGCGAGCAAGATCTGCTTTAACAAGATCACCACCAAGCTGTGGCTGACGGCCCTCGGTATCCCCAACACCCCGTACCGCTTCCTGACCGAAAACAGTGCCCAGAGCCTGGAAGAGGCCCGAGCAGCCCTGGCCGAGTGGGGTTCCCTCTTCGTCAAGGCCGCCTGTCAGGGCTCTTCGGTGGGTTGCTACAAGGTGACCGACGAGGCGTCCCTGGCCGCTGCCATCGACGGTGCCTTCGGTTACTCGGATCAGGTATTGCTGGAGAAGGCGGTCAAGCCTCGCGAGCTGGAGGTGGCCGTCTACCAATACGGGGATGAGCTGGTTGCGACCGTGCCGGGGGAGATCTGCGCCCCGACCGACCATTTCTACTCTTATGAAGAGAAGTACAGCAGCACCAGCCATACCACCACCAGCCTGCGAGCCGAGGGGCTCAGCGATCAGCAGATCGAGACCATCCGTGCCTATGCGCTCAAGGCCTTCCGCCAGCTTGGTCTGACTCACCTCTCCCGGGTCGACTTCTTCCTGACCGAGGAGGGGGAGATCCTGCTCAACGAGATCAACACCTTCCCGGGCATGACCCCCATCTCCATGTTCCCCAAGATGCTGGAGCACCATGGCCACGAGGTGGGCCGTTTCCTCGAGCAGATCCTGGACAAAGCCAGGAGCTGACCGTGAAAAAGGGCGCCGATGGCGTAATGCCAGTCAGTT
>NZ_CDDB01000029.1 GCF_000820105.1 Aeromonas schubertii
CCCCCGGCGCATTGCGCCCTACGGCACTCGCCCCGGCCCTCAGGGTAGGCGAAACCCCTTCGAGGACGCAGTCCTCGTAACCCCCCCGCCCCCCTGGTGACAAGGTTCCGTAAGACCCCGAACTGAGTTAGAATGTCCCGCCCACAAAAAACCTTAATAATCACAAAGTTAGTAAGGCTGTCATGAAAAAAATTCACGTTGTTGCGCTGGCCGTTGCGGCGAGCATGGCGCTGGCCGGTTGTGCCAGCGAATCCTCCAGAACCCTGGAAGTCGCCAAGGTCACCTCCTACCAGACCCCCTATCAGGGCACTCGTAGCCCGATCTCCGTCGGCAAGTTCGATAACCGCTCCAGCTACATGCGCGGCATCTTCGCCGATGGCAATGACCGACTCGGTAGCCAGGCCAAGACCATTCTGATCACCCACCTGCAGCAAACTGGCCGTTTCAGCGTGCTGGATCGCGCCAACCTGGAAGAGTTGCAGGCGGAAGCCGGGCTCAAGAAACAGGCCCAGGCCCTGAAAGGCGCCGACTATGTGGTCACCGGGGACGTCACCGAATTTGGCCGCAAAGCCGTGGGCGACCATCAGCTGTTCGGCATCCTGGGCCGCGGCAAGTCACAGATCGCCTATGCCAAGGTCAACCTCAACGTGGTTGACGTCACCACCTCTGAAGTCGTCTTCTCTTCACAGGGCGCCGGTGAGTTTGAGCTCTCCAACCGCGAGGTGATCGGGTTCGGCGGCACCGCCGATTACGACTCCACCCTCAACGGCAAGGTGCTCGATCTGGCCATTCGTGAAGCGGTCAACAATCTGGTCGCCGGCATCCAAAATGGTGCCTGGCAACCGGCTCGCTAAGGAGTAGCCCATGAACACACTGCGTCACGGGCTCTGCCTGGCCTTCGCCCTGCTGAGCTACGGCTGTGCCACCCCGCCCAAGCCCCTCTACAACTGGGACCAATACCAGAGCGCCGTCTATCAGACCCTCGAAGACCAGGAGAGCGGCGAGCAGATTGGTCGCCTCGAGGAGAACCTGCAAGCCGCCAACGGCAAGGGTGAGAAGGTGCCCCCGGGCTTCCACGCCCACCTGGGCATGCTCTATGCCCAGCAGGGGCGCGACGATCTCGCTCGCGAGCACCTCGAGAAAGAGAAACAGCTGTTCCCTGAGTCGGCCACTTTCATCAACTTCCTGCTCAACCAGAAGAAGGGAGCAACCCAATGAAGACGTTATGGATGGCCTTGATGGGCTCACTCTTGCTGGTGGGTTGCGCATCCCAGCAGCCGGGCTATGACTACGCCGCCTTCAGGGAAAGCCGCCCCACCTCGATCCTGGTGTTGCCGCCGGTCAACCACAGCCCGGATATCAAGGCCAGTAACAGCCTCATCTCCCAGAGCACCCTGCCGCTGGCCGAGTCGGGCTACTATGTATTCCCGGTGGCCCTGACCAACGAGACCTTCCGCCAGAATGGCATGACGGTCGCCGAAGAGATCCAGGCTCTGCCGGTCAACAAGCTGCATCAGATCTTCGGCGCCGACACCGCGCTCTATCTGGACATTACCGAATATGGCACCAGCTACATGGTCATCTCGAGCGAGACGGCGGTGACCGCCAAGGCCAAGCTGGTTGACCTGCGTAACGGGAAAACCCTCTGGGAAGGCACAGCCCGCGCCTCGAGTGCGGAGCAGCAGTCCAACAGCGGGGGCGGCCTGGTCGGCATGCTGATCGTCGCCGTGGTCGACCAGATCGCCAATACGGTGCTGGACAAGGGTCACGACATCGCCGGCATCACCAGCGCGCGCCTGCTCAGCGCCGGTACGCCCAATGGCCTCCTCTATGGTCCCTACTCGCCGAAATACCAGGCGCAGCAGTGATGACCCTGGCGTAGCGCAGACGCGGCCTGCCGCGCCTGACGACCCACGACAAAAACCCCCTCGTCACTGAGGGGGTTTTTATTGGTGCGACACGGCAAGAGCGGGATGTGCCTATTCGAGCGGTGCCATCAGGTGCTGGTAGGGGGTGCCCGACCACATGATGTAGGGGGCCGAGGTGTCGGGGTCGGCGCCCTTGGGGTATTGATCGTAGAAGGCGTCCTCCGCGCCGACGATCATCACGTGGGGCCCGGTCTGTAACCAGTGGTTGTCGGCGCCGGGCTTGGCGGCATAGGGGTCGGTGTTGCTGGCATCCGTGCCCCCCTTGAGCATGTACATAAAGCCGATCTTGCCCTTGGGCGGCGTCTCGTGGTTGATCCAGGCGTGGGCCCAGGCCAGGGCGGCCGCGTCCATGCACATGGGATCCGGCCCCGGCGTGGCCGGGTTGTCGGGCATGCAGGTAAAACCGTTGCTGCCCTCGCGCAGGGTGCGCATCTTGCCGTCGGCCCCCATGGCGACGATGGCGGCCGCGGCACCGACCTTGGCGGGGGCCGCCGCCATGGCGCTGGCGATCATCGCCTCGTCGGTCATGGCCGGCTCATCGGCGGCCTGCGCCGCACCGGCCAGCAGTGCGGTGAGCACGCCCAGGGTAAACATCTGCTTGCACATCATGTCTCTCTCCCGATTGGTTGGGTAACACGGGATCACGCACGGCCGACTACCATGGCGGCCGTGCTGCCGGGCAGCAGCTGTCTGGTGGGGGGGACGGGAGTGATCGAGGCTGGCGCGGTGGATACGGGGCTCGCATCGCCTGCGTCGCCTGTCTGACTATAGACCCGCCGCTCGGTGACGCAAAAAGGGTGGCATATGGGGCCTCGCACCGCGCTGGCGGCGCTCGCGCCATTTCTTTTCTCGCGATTGTTTTCAGCCACTTACGGCACTAATCTTGACCATATCCTCGCAAGGAAGGAACGGTGCGCGATGAAAGAGGTCACGGGTGGCACAGCCGGTGAATCCGGTTGCAGATTGTGTCTCGAGGAGGCCAGGCTCGAGTTTGATTTCTCCATGGCCTTTCAGCCGATCGTCAACTGCCGGCAGAAAACCCTCTTCGGTTACGAGGCGCTGGTGCGCGGGCTGAATAACGAGCCGGCACACACCATCATCTCGCGCATTACCGATCAGAACCGCTATCTGTTTGACCAGCTCTGCCGCACCAAGGCGATAGCCCTGGCGGCCCGTCTCCAGTTGCAGCAGATCCTCAGCATCAACTTTCTGCCCAACGCCGTCTATCGGCCGGAGCGCTGCATCCGTACCACACTGCAGGCCGCCAACGAGCACCACTTTCCCGTCGAGCGCATCATGTTTGAAATCACGGAAGACGAGCGGGTCAGCGATAACCAGCACATTCGCGACATCATAGAGTACTACCGCACGCGGGGCTTCATCACGGCCCTCGATGACTTTGGGGCCGGCTATTCCGGCCTGAACCGGCTGGCCGACTTCCAGCCAGACATCATCAAGCTCGACATGCACCTGCTGCGGGGGGTCGATGATGACCCAAGGCGGCAAGCCATAGTGCGCCACAGCGTGGCCATGTGCCGCGAACTCGGCATCACTGTGCTCGCCGAGGGGGTCGAAACCCGAGAGGAGCTGGCGTGCCTGCAGACCATGGGGGTTGACCTGATGCAGGGGTACTTCTTCGCCAGACCAGGCTTCGAGACGCTGCCGCCGGTGGACTTCACCCGGCTCTGACTCACCCACAACAACGGCGCCCGAAGGCGCCGTTTTTTGCTTTCCACGTCAGTGGCTTAACCCGTATAGGCCGGCAGCCACCCCACCATATTCAGCAAATGGAAGGCGGCGGTCAGCACTCCGAACAGGATCACCAGAACAATCATGGCCATGCCACCCGGGGCACGAAACCCGGTCTCGTCCCGGCGACTGGCACGCACCTTCCATACCAGCAGCGGCGGAATGATACAGGTCCACAGGGTCGCAACGGCCCCGGCGTAGCCGATAGCCACCAGGAACCCGAACGGGAACAGAAGCGAGAGCACCAGCGGCGGCAGGAAGGTCACCGCCCACGACTTGCTGCGACCAATCCGGCTGTTGTCGAACTTGAAGAGATCCGCCAGGTAGTCGAACACACCGAGGCCTACGCCGATAAAGGAGGAGAGGATGGCTGCCATGGAGAAGGCGTTGAGCGCGCTCGCCACCGCCTTGGACTCGATCACAGAACCGAGGGCCTTGAGCAGGGCATCCACGTTACCCCCCTGTTCGATCACCGGGCCAAACTCGCTGCGCGGCAGGTTGCCGAATACGCTCAGCAGCCAGATGGTATAGAAGGTAAGGGCGATGGCCGTCCCCCCCAGAATGGCACGGCTGGCACGGCGCTCCTCCCCGTAATAGGCACGCATCGACGACACCGAGTGGTGATAGCCGAACGAGGTGAGGGCCACCGGCAGCATCACCAGCGCATAGGGGGCATAGCTGGCATGCTCACTCATACGGTCAAACAGCAGGTCGGGGCTTATCTTCATGGAGAGGCCCGAGATGCCGAAAGCAAAACTCAATCCCATCAGGATCACCAGCAACACCGAGATACGGTCCACCGCCCGGGTGGAGTGCCACACCAGAGCCGAGAAGGCCAGGGTAAAGAGCACCGAGGCGACGTGGCTGCCGAGCCCCGTCATCTCCTGAATGATGAGGCCCGATGAGGTGATGTAGGCGTAAAGCAGAATGCCGCCGACGAAATAGACGCTCAGGTTGTTAAGAGCGTTGACCTTCTCCCCCAGCAGGTCCCGGGTCACCGTATCGAAGGAGACCCGCAGGGGATAGCCGCGGTAGGATTCAAGCAGCATCCAGCCCGACACCGTCATCACCACCATGGTCAGCACGATCGCCAGGGTCGACCACAGCGTCCAGGCCCCCGCTCCCGCACTGGGCAGCCCCAACATACCGGCCCCGACACAGACGCTGGCAATGATACATGCCCCGCCCACCACGGATGGTTTCTGTTCCATCTCCCTGACTCCTTGCCATTCGATTGCGATGATGGGGTGATACCCCGGCCCTGAGGGCACTAATGAAAACGGCAGCCACCGGCTGCCGCGTCAGGGGACTTTACCCTGCCTCCCCTTGGGTATCAAACCGGATCGCACACCTATACTCCTCTCATCACATTTGAAGGAGTGAATCATGGACAGGAAGTTTGTCGTCTGCGCCCTCAGCTATGCCTTGCTCGGCATGCTGCTCGGCATCCATATGGCCGCCAGCCAGAATCACGGCCAATTTGTCACCCACGCTCACATCATGCTGGTGGGATTCGTGGTCTCCTTCATCTACGCACTCTGCCACCGGCTCTGGCTCGGTAACCCGACCGGCCGGCTGGTTCAGATTCAGTTCTATCTGCACCAGGGCGGCGCCCTGCTGATGGCGGTGGGCCTGTTCCTGCTCTATGGCAAGCGGATGCCCCCCGAGCAGATAGAGCCCGTGCTCTCCCTCGCCTCCCTGCTGGTATTGGCCGCCATGGCTATCATGCTCTACCTGTTCCTGCGCACCAGAAGCCTGCCCTAATGGAACCCTAAAAAATGGCGACCTCTACCAACAGAGGCCGCCCTTCCCCTTACCGCACAATGGTGGCCCACCCGATGAGGAGCACACCATGAAAGCCAAATTCAATCTCGCCCCACTCACCCTGCCCGTCACGCCACCCGAGCCACAGAGCGTGGCCCAGACAGAGCAACTGCAGGCTCGTCTGCCCGAGCTGGCCCAGCAAATTCGTTCCCAGCCCACCCCGACCCTGCGCCCGGATGGCTTTCCGCCCAGCTACCAAACCATGCAGCAAACCAACTTCGCCGCCCGCCACGGGGACTATCGACTCCACACGGGGGGAGATGTCTTCATTCATGCCACCCGGGAGCAAGGCCGTGCCGAAGGAGAGTTTCAGGGGGACAAGGTCCATCTGAGCGTGCATCCGGACCACCTGGATCGCGCCTTTGCCGAGCTGGGCCCCCTGCTCTTCTCGGGGGATAGTCCCATCGACAAGTGGAAAGTGACCGATCTTGCCAAGGTGGATCGAGACAGTCGGGTCGCCAAGGGAGCCCAGTTCACCCTCTACATCAAGCCGGAACAGGCAGACAGCCAGTATCAAGCCAGGGATCTCGGTCGGGTCCGCCACTTCATCGAGCAACTCGAGTCCAGCCTCAATCGGGCAGGGATCCCCCTGGGCGAAGCCCCCGCCTCTGATGTGGCCCCCCACCACTGGCACTACACCAGCTATCGCAACGAGCATCGCAGCGACCGGGATGGGAGCGCAGACCAAGCCACTCGTCTGAGAGAGGAGCCCGTCTACCGCCTGCTGACCGAATAACCCGGCTCAGTGGGAGAGATAGGGAAGGATATGGAGCAGATGGCGGCGCACCTCGAGGGGAGTCTGACTGACCCAGAGCCCAAGCAGGCCGTCAGCAAGCAGAGGCAACAGAAACAAGAAAAGAGAGAGCAACGCCAGCTGTAACGGCGTGCTCACCCTGCGCCGCTTCGTGCCAAGGTGCAGGGCATCGGCCCGTTTCGGGCAGGCCTCGATGCAGCGGCGGCAGTCGCTGCACTCCAGATTTCTCACCGCAATCACCTGATGCACCGCAATACGTGACGGGCAAGCCCGGCTACACCTGTCGCAGTCGTGGCCCAGGCTGCGCAGACAGCGGACCTCATCGCGGCGAACTCGCAAGGGTGAGAGCACCCCAAGCAGTCCCAGCCAGGCGCCATAAGGACAGAGATAGCGGCAGAATCCCTGGCGGAAGGTGGCGGTGAGCAGCACCACCCAACCCAGGCACAGGCCAGAGAGCAGGGTCAGGTTGAAGAAGAAGGCCCCCATCTTCATATCCGCCGCCTGGTGATAGGGGCTGGCGAGATAGCCGGGCAGGGCTGCTGTGGGTACCGCCAGCACGATGATGAAGAGCAAAAAGCCGAGCACCAACCACTTCTGGGCACGCAGCACCCCATCGAGCCAGCGCGGCGGGGTCCACTCCCCCGGTAGCAGGCGGCAGCGCAGCCGATGCAACCACTCCCCGAGCAATCCAAGCGGACAGGCCCAACCGCAAAAACTGCGCCCGATCAGCAGGGCCGACAGCGTGAGCACCAGCACGGTGACGGTGGCCGCAGGATGGTGCGGGTCGGTCATACCGAGCTGGCCCCAGGCCCTTAACCCCAGCCCCCCGGCGATGGGCAGGAAGGCATCCACCACGTCGGGACGGGCCAGCAGCGGCGTCTCACCCCGGCCAAACTGCCACACATAAATGAGGTACTGGCCCGCCACCAGCGCCCAGGAGAGCAGCAGCAGGTGGCGCATCCCCTCTCGCAGCCTCTCTGTGGTGGCTGGCCCGGCATGGGGGTGCCGCAGCCCTCGCCACCAGAGAAACCCGGTCACCAACGCCAGCGCACCCCAGAGCCAGAGATCCGCCGCCACCACCCAGGCAGCGATGACCAGCAGCAGGGCCGGCCAGACAGCCCAACCCCGCCGCTGTAACAGCCCCCAGGCCAGGGCACTCGCCCCGGCCGCCACTGTCAGTGATTCTATGGCGGTCACATCGCCTCCGGCTCCACAATAAGGTCCGGGCAGAATAACTAACATCTCAGAAGTTTGTTTTGATCTGACGCTCTCCCAGGGGTGAAACGCCAGTAGCCTGCCGCGCCCCCCCTCAAGGCAGGCGATGATGTGACGCAGTACCGGCGGCTCGTAGGTGAAGGCCAGTTCGGTCGCTATTCAACCGACAGGGCAGCATTAAAAAGGGAGCCGATGGCTCCCTTGTAATGCTTACCCCTTACGGCGCAAGTAAACCCCGGCTTCCATATGGTGGGCCCAGGGAAACTGGTCAAACAGGGCGAAGCGGGCAATCTCGTGGGTTTCGCCGAGCACGGCCATGTTCTCTTGCAAGGTCTCGGGGTTACAGGAGATGTAGAGGATATGGTCATACTCCTGGACCAGCCTGACGGTCGCCGGATCCAGTCCGGCACGCGGCGGGTCGACGAAGATAGTGTTGCAACGGTAGTCCGAGAGGTCGATCCCCTTGAGGCGGTTGAACTCCCGCTCGCCACGCATGGCCATGGTGAACTCCTCGGCCGACATGCGCAGTATGATGAGGTTATCGATGCCATTGGCGGCGATATTGTACTGGGCCGACTCTACACTCGGCTTGGCGATCTCGGTGGCCAGCACCCGCTCGAAGTTCTCGGCCAGGGCGATGGAGAAGTTGCCGTTACCGCAGTAGAGCTCCAGCAGATCCCCTTCGCTCTCGCGAGTCACGTCCCGCGCCCAGGTCAGCATCTTCTGGTTAATCTCGGCATTGGGCTGGGTGAAGCTGTTTTCTACCTGGCGGTAGGTGTAGCTGCGCCCCTCCACCTCCAGCACCTCATCCACAAACTCCTGCTCCAGACAGATCTTCTGCTTGTGGGCACGACCGATAAGCTGCAGCTCGAACCCCTGCTCGCGCAGGCTGGTACGCAGCGCCTCGGCGGCGGCCTGCCACTGCTCGTCGAGCTTGCGATGGTAGAGCAGACTGACGATCACCTGGCCGGAGCGGGTCGAGAGATAGTCGATCTGAAACAGCTTGCGGCGCAAAACGGGGTGAGGCTTGATCCCCTCCACCAGCCGGGGCATCAGATCGTTGATGAGGCGGCTCGCGACCGGGAACTGATCGACCCGGATACGTTGGCGGGTCTCCTGGTCAAACATGATGTGGTAGAGGTCATCCCCGTCGTGCCAGACGCGAAACTCGGCGCGCATGCGGTAGTGTTCGGCCGGCGAGGCAAACACCTCGAGCACGGGCGGTTGGAAGGCGGCAAACAGGGCACGCAGGCGCTCGGCCTTGGCGTCGAGCTGCTGCTGGTAGGCAGCCGGGGTGTGACTCATCGAATACCTCATGGACGAAGCCGAAAACGGGGTGGGCGCAAGCCCGAGGGGGGGATTTTAAGAGGCGAGTGACGGTTGTCCAGTTTTTTGTGGTCAAGATTTATCCAGACGCGCCGATAGCAGGATCACGGGGGCATGCGGGGGAGGATAACGCCATGCAAATCGACGGAGTGGGCAAGGGGGTCGCAGCCGGCACCGACCTTGCCAACAAGAGCAGGGAGAAGGGAGCTGCCAGGGCCGAATCGCCCAGGGATCAAGGTGACCAGGTCTCCCTTCATGGACGCCCCAGATGGGCGCAGGCGCTGGTGCAGCAGGCACTGCAATTCAGCCTCGAGATCAACGGCGGCCACTACCAGGCACCGAAGCAGACCGAAGAGGTCACGCCCGATACCCTGTTTGACTTCGAGGAGGTGGCCAAGAATGTGCTCTCCTTCGTCACCGGGAGACTGGGTGCCGCCCGGGCCGACGGCAAGGGAGATGACGAACTCGGCACCATGATGGAGCAGGCCCGCAAGGGGGTTGATATGGGCTTCGAGCAGGCCAGGAAGATGCTGGGAGACCTCGCCACCGATAACGAGGACATTAAAACCGGTATCGATCAGAGCTACAAACTGATTCAGGAGGGGCTCGACCAGTTCGAGAAGGAGTTCTTCGGCCAGGTCTCGGCGACCGACATGGCTGCCGCCCAGCTCGCCAGCCGGCAGCAGGGCTCCCTCGAGATCGAGACCTGGGACGGGGACAAGGTGGTGCTGCGCTTCAACGACAGTTGGCAATTCCAGGCCAGCAGCAGCGATCAGGGCAGCAAGGTGAGCTTCCAATACAGCCAAAGCTTCAGCTTCTCCCTGCAGGGGAACCTCAGCGAGGCAGAGACGGGAGCCATAGGCCAGCTTATCAAGGGGCTCGATACCCTGGCCCACTCCTTCTTCTCGGGCAATCTGGATGCCATCCCCGATCAACTGGGCGACCTGCAACTGGATGACAGTCAGCTGGCCAGTTTCAGCCTCAAGGTGAAACAGCAAAGCCGGGTCAACCTGGCTTACCAGGGAGATCACTCCCTGCAGGATCTGCTTAAACCCCTGGCCGACTACCTGCCCAAACTCCAGCAGTGGCAGAGTCAGGCCGACGAGGCACTGCCTCCCCCCAGCCAGCAGAGCCTCACCCAGTCGGTGCTAACGGCCCAGGGTCGGGATCAGGAGCAGCTCCAGCGCTTCAATGGCTTTAACCAGCGGATGCTCGATGCCCTGCACCTGATGGGTTGAACCGGTTTGCCAGCCCCCGACGGGGCTGGCACACTGGCTGACCACCCAGCAGCGATCCGATCCCATGAACCCGAAACGCCCGCGCGACAAGCGCGAACTCTGTTATCCCTTCATCTTCGAGACCCGGCTCCAGTGTGACTATGAGATAGCCACCGACGAACTCTGCTCCCAGGTCGGGGCCGTGATGGCCATGCTGCCGGCCGGGGTGGAAGAGGTGGCGGCCGATCTCGACCAACTGCAGCGACTCATCTACAACCTCAACGGCTCGGTACGCGGACGGCTCGGCATCTTCGAGAGCGACCTCGACTGGCTCAAGGGGCGTTACGACCACTATAACGAGGCCAACCGTGGGCGGGTGACCGGCTTCGTACTACCCCGTGGCCCCATGCCGATCCCGACCCTGCACCTGTGCCGCTGTGGCGCCAAGAAGGTGGTGCGGCTGCTGGTGCGGCTGGAAGAGGATGGCGTGGCGTTCGATCCCATCCTCTATCGTTTTGCCAATCTGTTGGCCAACTTTTTCTTCGTCCTCTGTGTCCACGTGAAAGGAGAGATGGGGATCCCCGAGGTGGAGTACGTCAGCATCAACTACTGACCGCCGGACAAAAGAAGAGGGAGGCGCCAGGCCTCCCTCTCTGCACTCGGTGCCAGTTACTTCACGGTCTTGACCGAGTGTCGGATGATCAGTTCTGGCTCGACGGTGAAGGACTCTACCGACAGCTCCTTGTTGCGGATCCGGCCCACCAGCTGCTGCACCGCCATCTGGCCGAGCTCGGCCTTGGGGTGGCGAATGGTCGTCAGCGGCGGGCTCGAGAAGCGCGCCATCTCCACGTCGTCATAGCCAACGACGGAGATGTCATCCGGCACCTTGACCCCGGCCTCCCAGGCGGCACAGATGGCACCGATCGCCATGGGATCGTCGAAGGCAAACACGGCGGTCGGCCGTGGGGTCAGGGCCAGGATACGCTGCATCTGGTCGAAACCACTCTGGCTCTCGTAGTCCCCCTCAAAGATGCGGGCCTCGGAGAGGGTGAGCCCCCGCTCACCCAGGGCATCGCGTACCCCGTCGAGACGCTGCTGGGTGGTCTGCTTGCCGAGCTGACCCGTGATGCAGGCGATATCTGTGTGCCCCTGCTCGAGCAGGTAGCGGGTCGCCATGCTCGCCCCGGAACGGGCGTTGTCATTGATGACGTTGGCGAAGTCGCATTCGGTACCCCAGTCGAGCACCACCTGTGGCACGTTCTTGTAGCTGCGCAGCATGTCGCGCAGGGTGCTGTCGATATCGGTTCCCAGTACCAGCAAACCATCCACCCGCTTCTCCATCAGCATGCGCAGGTAATGGCGCTGACGGGGGGGCTGGTTCTCGGTATTGCAGAGGATCAGGCTATAGCCCTGCTCGAAGCAGTAGGCTTCCACCCCCTGCACCACCTCCGCAAAGAAGGGGTTGGCACTGGTGGTCACCAACATGCCGATGGTCTTGGTCGAATTGACCTTGAGGCTTCGCGCCACCGAATTGGGGGCGTAGTTAAGCTCTGCCACCGCCTCAAGCACCTTCTGGGTAGCATCTTCGCTGACCCGACGAGTGTGATTGAGCACATGCGAGACGGTGGAGATGGATACGCCGGCTCGAGCGGCGACATCCTTGATGGTGGCCATCTCAGTCTCCTGAATGTCAAAGGCGGAACATTAGCAGATTTCCCGCATAAAGGCTTGATGTTCGCGGGAACTGCCAACGATTTTTCATGATTTGCCAATCTAGACCGGGGGGATCGTTTGCGCAAACTCTATTTGGCTAAAGTGGGAGCAAAATCAGACTCCTGGCTGGCGCGTTTTTATACTGCACATTAACATATTAACAACACAACTGTTTGCATTGGCGCCTAATGCAGAATATAAACCCACTCAAGTCTCAAATAATGACCCCTTACACTGGTTGAGTATGCTTTTGTGCTTTCAATTCAGCATCTTGAACCGCTTGTCCCCGCTACCGTCGGGATGATAGAAACAGGGTATGTCTGATCAGAGGGGATGTCGGTCGGACTTGAAATAATCAACTGATTAAGGGACGAATCGATGAATAATTGGAGCAGATCAGCCGTTCGCGCCGCCATTTCTATGGCCCTCTTTGGCGCCTCAACCCTTACCATGGCCGCCGATACCGTCAAGATCGGGATCGCCGGTCCGGTCACAGGCCCGGTGGCCCAGTATGGGGATATGCAGTTCACCGGTGGCCGCATGGCTGTCGAGCAGATCAATCAGGCCGGAGGCATCGCCGGCAAGCAGATCGAAGCCGTCATCTATGACGACGCCTGCGATCCGAAGCAGGCGGTGGCCGTCGCCAACAAGGTGATCAACGACGGCGTCAAGTTTGTGGTCGGCCACCTCTGCTCCGACAACACCCTGCCCGCCTCCGACATCTATGAGGATGAGGGCGTGCTGATGATCACCCCGGCCTCCACCAACCCCAAGATTACCGAGCGCGGCTATCAGCTGGTGCTGCGTACCATTGGTCTCGACAGCGACCAGGGACCGACCGCCGCCAAGTACATCATCGAGCAGGTGAAACCCAAGAACGTGGCCGTCATCCACGACAAGAAGCAGTACGGTGAGGGGATCGCCTCCAGCGTGAAAGCGGCGCTGGACAAGGCGGGTGTCAAGGTCGTGGCCTATGAGGGGATCACCGCCGGCGACAAGGACTTCTCCGCCCTGATCGCCAAACTGCAGAAACAGAACGTGGACTTCGTCTACTACGGCGGCTACCACCCCGAGCTGGGTCTGATCCTGCGCCAGGCTCATGAGAAGGGGCTCAAGGCCAAGTTCATGGGCCCGGAGGGGGTCGGTAACAAGGACATCTCCGCCATCGCCGGCCAGGGCTCCGAGGGGCTGCTGGTGACCCTGCCGAAGAAGTATGACCTGGAGCCGGCCAACGCCAAGCTGGTCGAGGCGTTCAAGGCCAAGGGCCAGGACTCCTCCGGTCCGTTCGTCTGGACCACCTATGCCGCCGTGCAGACCCTGGCCGCCGGCATCGCCAAGGCGGGTGATGGGGATCCGGCCGCCGTGGCGGCCGCCATCAAGGGCATGCCGGTCGACACCGTCATGGGCCAGCTCAACTGGGCCAAGAGCGGTGACCTGAAGGGCTTCGAGTTCGGCGTCTTCGAGTGGCACGCCGACGGCACCTCTACCCAGCTCAAGTAAGTCGCGCCAACGGGGTGGCTTCGGCCACCCCGATTCCAATCATCGGGCTCGTACAGGGAACGCAGTATGTCCGAACACCTCCTCTATTTTGTCCAGCAGTTGCTCAACGGGCTGACCATCGGCAGCACCTACGCCCTGATCGCCATCGGCTACACCATGGTCTACGGCATCATCGGCATGATTAACTTCGCCCATGGCGAGGTCTATATGATCGGCTCCTACGTCGCCTTCATGGTGATGGCCGCCCTCATGATGATGGGGATCGACAGCACAGTGTTGCTGCTCGGCTCCGCCTTCCTCATCAGCATCATCATCACCGGCAGCTATGGCTGGACCATAGAGCGGGTCGCCTACCGCCCCCTGCGCGGCGGCAACCGGCTGATCCCCCTCATCTCCGCCATCGGCATGTCGATCTTCCTGCAGAACCTGGTGCGCATGGCACAAGGGTCGCGAGACATCGCCATGCCTGCGCTCATCACCGGCGGGGTCGAGCTCGGTAGCGACAACGGCTTCCAGGCCTCCCTCTCCTGGATGCAGATCATCATCTTCGTGGTCACCTTCGTGACCATGCTGACCCTGACCCAGTTCATCGGTCGCTCGCGCATGGGGCGCGCCTGCCGCGCCTGTGCCGAGGACATCAAGATGGCAAACCTGCTGGGCATCGACACCAACGTGGTGATCGCCGTGACCTTCGTCATCGGTGCCACCCTGGCCGCCGTCGCCGGCGTGCTGCTCGGCATGTATTACGGGGTGATCAACCCCTATCTCGGCTTTATGGCCGGCCTCAAGGCCTTCACCGCCGCCGTCCTGGGCGGCATCGGCAGCATCCCCGGTGCCGTGCTGGGGGGCCTGCTGCTCGGCGTGGTCGAGGCGATGACCGCCGGTTATCTCAGCACCGAGTACAAGGATGTGATGGCCTTTGCCCTGCTCATCTTTGTGTTGCTGTTTATGCCGACCGGTATTCTCGGCCGCCCGGAAGTGGAGAAAGTATGATGAAACGTCAATTCATTCATGCCTGTATCGCCAGCCTGGTACTGCTGGTGCTCTCCTTCTGGCTGCTCGGCTTCAAACTGGAGACCGACGGCACCCGCCTGCTGGTGGTGAGCCGGCTCGACGTGTCACTGGCCTGGTTGCTGGGTGGTGCCACCCTGGTGTTCTGGTTCCAGATGCTGCGCGGCCAGATATCCAGGCTGTTCCAGGCCTCCATCAGCGGCTTCTCGGTCGGTTTCACCAAGCTGGTGCTGCCAAGCCCCGAAGAGGCACCAAAACTCTATAACCTCACCGCCGTGCTGGTACTGCTGTTTGCGGTGAGCTGGCCCTTCATGGCCTCCCGCGGCGCCATCGATCTCGCCACCCTGACCCTGATTTACATCATGCTGGGGCTGGGGCTGAACGTGGTGGTGGGGCTCGCCGGCCTGCTCGATCTCGGCTACGTCGGCTTCTATGCGGTCGGTGCCTACAGCTATGCCCTGCTCAACACCTACTTCGGACTGAGCTTCTGGGAGTGCCTGCCCATCGCCGGCCTGCTGGCAGCCACCTTTGGCTTCTTCCTCGGGTTCCCGGTGCTGCGTCTGCGGGGTGACTACCTGGCCATCGTCACCCTGGGCTTTGGCGAAATCATCCGCATCCTGCTCAACAACATGACCAGCCTGACCGGCGGCCCGAACGGCATCTCTGGCATCCCCAAGCCCACCCTGGGCGGTCTGGAGTTCAACCGCACCGTGAAGGATGGCGGCTGGGACACCTTCCATGAGTTCTTCGGCATCACCTACAACGCCAACCACAAGGTGATCTTCCTCTACCTGATGGCGCTGCTGCTGGTGGTTGTCACCCTGGTGATCATCAACCGCCTGCTGCGCATGCCGCTGGGGCGCGCCTGGGAGGCCCTGCGTGAAGATGAGATTGCCTGCAAGTCGCTCGGCCTTAACCCCACCATCATCAAGCTGACCGCCTTCACCATAGGCGCCGCCTTCGCCGGTTTTGCCGGCAGCTTCTTCGCCGCGCGCCAGGGCTTTATCAGCCCGGAGTCCTTCGTCTTTATCGAATCGGCCATCGTGCTGGCCATCGTGGTGCTGGGCGGCATGGGTTCCCAGATCGGGGTGGTGCTGGCCGCCATCGTGATGACGGTGCTGCCCGAGCTGGCCCGCGAGTTCAACGAGTACCGCATGCTGATGTTCGGCCTCTTGATGGTCTTCATGATGATCTGGCGCCCCCAGGGGCTGCTGCCGATGACCCGTCCGCATCTGGAGTTGAAGAAATGAGTACTCATCAGAATATGTTGTTGGAAGTATCTGATCTGTCGATGCGCTTTGGGGGTCTGCTGGCGGTCAACGGCGTGAACCTCAGGGTCAGGAAGGGGGAGGTGGTCTCGGTGATCGGGCCCAACGGGGCTGGCAAGACCACCATCTTCAACTGCCTGACCGGCTTCTATCGGCCCAGTGGCGGAGTGATCCGCTACCGAAACGAGGAGATACAGGGACTGCCCGGTCACCTGATCGCCCGCAAGGGGGTGGTGCGCACCTTCCAGCATGTGCGCCTGTTCAAGGAGATGACGGCGGTAGAGAACCTGCTGGTTGCCCAGCATCGCCATCTCAATACCAGCTTCATCGCCGGCCTGTTCAAGACTCCGGCCTTTCGCCGCGCCGAGCGCGAGGCCCTCGACCAGGCCGGCTTCTGGCTCGAAAAGGTGGGGCTCAAGGATCTGGCCAACCGCAGCGCCGGCAACCTGGCCTATGGCCAGCAGCGCCGTCTCGAGATTGCCCGCTGCATGGCCACCCGCCCCGAGCTGTTGATGCTCGACGAGCCGGCCGCTGGTCTCAACCCCAGGGAGACCGACGAGCTCGACGAGCTGATCGTCTCCCTGCGTGACGAGTTTGGCGTGTCGGTGCTGCTCATCGAGCACGATATGAAGCTGGTGATGGGGATCTCCAACCACATCTTCGTGGTCAACCAGGGCACCCCCCTGGCCGATGGCACCCCGCAGCAGGTGCGCGACAATCCGGCCGTCATCAAGGCCTATCTGGGCGAGTCGTAAGGAAAATAAGATGTTAGAGCTTCGCAACGTATCGACCCATTACGGCAAAATCCAGGCCCTCCACGACGTGAGCGTCAAGGTGGGTCAGGGAGAAATCGTCACCCTGATCGGCGCCAACGGGGCCGGCAAGACCACCCTGCTGATGACACTGTGCGGCGACCCCATCCCGAGCAGCGGCAGCATCTGGTTCGAGGGGGAGGAGATCACTCACCTCGGCTCGGTGCGTATCATGCGCAAGGATATCGCCATCGTCCCCGAGGGGCGGCGCATCTTCGCCCGCCTGACGGTAGAGGAGAACCTGCTGATGGGGGCCTTCTTCGTCGACAAGGCGGAACAGGGAGCCCTGCTCGATCAGGTCTTTACCCTCTTCCCGCGCCTGCACGAACGCCTCACCCAGCGGGCCGGCACCATGTCCGGCGGTGAACAACAGATGCTGGCCATCGGCCGCGCCCTGATGAGCAAGCCGCGTCTGCTGCTGCTCGACGAGCCATCCCTGGGCCTGGCTCCCATCATCATCCAGCAGATCTTCGACACCATAGAGCAGCTGCGCCAGGCCGGCATGACCATCTTCCTGGTCGAGCAGAACGCCAACCAGGCGCTCAGGCTGGCCGACCGCGGCTATGTGCTGGAGAACGGGCGAGTGGTGCTGGAGGACACGGGGGCGGCGCTACTGGCCAACCCGGCGGTGCGCCAGGCCTATCTGGGAGGATGATTGCAGGGGAGAGCCAAGGCTCTCCCCGTTTTTATGGCCCCTTCCATGGAGTACACTGGCAGCCAATGCAACCGACAGGACACCTCCATGGATCAATTTGCCCACATCTCCCCCGCCGACGCCCACCAGAAGCTGAGCGCCGGTGCGGCGCGCCTGGTGGATATCCGCGATCCCCAATCTTTTGCCGCCGCCCATGCCCCGGGGGCCTTTCACCTCACCAACGGCAGCCTGGTTCAGTTTATGAACCAGACCGACTTCGTGACCCCGGTCATCGTCATGTGCTACCACGGGGTGAGCAGCCAAGGGGCCGCCCAGTATCTGCTGCAACAGGGCTTCGAGGAGGTCTACAGCCTGGATGGGGGCTTCGAGGCGTGGCGCCGTGACTATCCGGTGGAGGCGGGTGAGGCATGATTCAGCTGCTGGTCCTCGACAATGCCCGCATGGCCCAGGCCCTGGTGGACTACCTGGGGACCCTGGGCATCAATTGCGAGCTGACCCAGTCCGAGCTGGGGGTCACCATCTGGCTGGTGAGCGAGGCGCGTCTGGCCCAGGCCCAGCAGGAGGTGAAGCGCTTCCTCGCCGAACCCAATCACCCCCGCTATATGGAGGCCTCCTGGCAGAGCGGTCGGGCCGATGCCCGCATCGATTACAGCAAGGGCGTGATCGATCCCCTGACCGACTTCTTGCACCACGCGGGGCCACTCACCCTGGTGATCCTGATCGCCTGCGTGGCCATCTATGCCCTGGAGGCGATCGGCCTGCCCATCTTCGATCTCCTCGCCTTCCATCCGGACCTTACCCACTTCACCGACTGGCAGGCGTGGCGCTTCTTCACCCCCAGCCTGATCCATCTGTCGCTGCTGCACCTGGTGTTCAATTTGCTCTGGTGGTGGTATCTGGGCGGCCAGATCGAGCAGCGCATCGGCAGTGGCAAGCTACTGGTGCTGGCCCTGGCCTCGGGGGCCCTCTCCAACACGGCGGAGTTTATGGCCAGCGGCCCCTACTTCGGCGGCCTCTCCGGCGTGGTCTATGCCCTGCTGGGCTATGGCTGGCTGAGAGGCAGGCTACAACCCGACTGCGGCATCCAGATGCCCCAGGCACTGATGGGGTTCATGCTGATCTGGCTGGCGCTGGGCTTTACCGGCCTGCTCGGTCCCATCGGCAACCTGGCCCATCTGGCGGGCCTGCTGGTCGGTCTGGCCCAGGCCTGGCTCGACCGACGAGGGCACCACGTCTGAGAACAACAACGGCACCCCTGGGTGCCGTTGTTGCGTTTAGCGCAGCAGGTAGTCGAGGGCGATCCCCGCAAACAGCACCATGCCGACACGATTGTTGGCGAGGAAGGCCTGAAAACAGGGTTCGCGCTCGCGACCGAGGATCTGCCGCTGCTGCTGCAGGAACATCAGGGCCACCAGCAACAGGCTCGCATAATAGGCCACCCCGAGACCGGCCAACGCCCCGACCAGCCCCATGCAACTCAGGGTCGCGACCTGCAGCAGCCCAATGATGTGGCGATCCCAACGGCCAAACCAGATGGCGCTCGATTTGAGCCCCAGCTTGAGGTCGTCATCCCTGTCCACCATGGCGTACTCGGTATCGTAGGCGATGGTCCACAGCAGGTTGGCGGCAAACAGCAGCCAGGCCAGGGGGGGCAAGGCATCGGCCTGGGCCCCGTAGGCCATGGGGATGGACCAGGAGAAGGCCAACCCCAGCACAAACTGAGGAATGGGGATGAAGCGCTTCATAAAGGGGTAGCAGACCGCCAGCACCAGACCGGCGAAGGACATGGCGATGGTGAGGGTGTTGAGGGTCAACACCAGGGCAAACGAGATCAGCGCCAACACGGCAAACAGCAGCAGGGCCTCGCGACTGCTCACCCGTCCCGTGGCCAGCGGCCGTCCCGCCGTGCGTTTGACGTGGCCATCGAAGTCACGGTCCGCATAGTCATTGATGACGCAACCGGCCGAACGCATCAGGAAGACGCCGCAGACAAACACCAGCAAGACCCAAGGATCGGGGCTCCCCTCACCGGCCAACCAGAGAGCCCAGAGGGTCGGCCACAGCAACAGCAGGGTGCCGATCGGCTTGTCGATGCGCGCCAGTTGGCCATAGGCCTGCCAGCGCTCCTTGCAGATGAGATTCACGCGCGCTCCTTGGCATCGAAGAGGCCGGGCAGAAACAACTCATGCACCAGCAGGGGCACCCCTTGCAGGAAGAGCAGGGAGCGCCGGCCCCACAGTTCGGCGGCAGGAGACCAGGGATTGGCCGCCACCCGAAAACGGGCCAGTTGCAGACGGCTGCGCTGCGCCTGCGGGTGGGCGAAGATCAGCTCCCCCAGCGGCGTCTCGCCCTGCCCGCTCAGCTGGGCTGTCGCCATGGCTCGTGCCGGCAGCAGGGTCCAGCCATAGACGCAAGGGGCACCGCCCCCATGCAGGATCACCTCGCGGCACTGACCGCTCCCCTCTCCCAGCAGCTGACTCGCCTCCCCATCCAGCGCCAGGGAGCGATAGCCAAGCAGGGTCAGGGAGAAATCGGCAAGCTGCTCGCGCAACCTGCGGGTCAGGGACCCACTCTCCAGCAGCCAGGGAACCAGCCCCGGCGGGAGTAGCTCCACCTGCGGATCCTGCCAGGGAGTCAACTGCTCGAGGGGGATAAACGACTCGGAATTCACCACTTCACCATCCGGCGATGACCGGCCTTGGTTAACAACCGGTTCATTATCCGTAAATCAATAGAAAAATGTAAGAACATCAATGCTTGACGCTCCCGGCGAGCAACACAAGAATGGAATCAGACTCGCAGATGGAATCCAATCATGACTCTCTTTCGCCCCCTCTTCGCCGCCCTGCTACTGCTGACCGGTCTGGCCGTCCACGCCGTGGATGAGCCGCCTGCCGACGGCACCCAGGCCCCTCCCGTCATCTCTTACTACGCCCTGGATCCGGACATCATCACCAACTACCTGGGCGACAGCCGAACCCTGGGTTATGTGCGGGTTACGGTCGAACTGATGGCCGCCAACGAGGGGGACAAGAAGATTATCGAGACCAATGATCCCCTGATCCGCGACACCATCATCCGCCTGCTCGGCAGCAAGACCGGGGATCAGATCAAGTCACTGGTCACCCGGGAGGAGCTGCGCAAGGAGTGCGAGGACAAGGTGAACGAGCTGCTGCTCAAAGAAGCCGGCAAGAAGGCGGTGAAAGCGCTCATCTTCACCAAGTTTCTCTATCAATGAGATAGAGATTGTCATTCGATAATGACAATGAAAATCGATTACAATGCTGCCCACTTCCCCACAGAGGCATCAGGGTATGGGCAGCAAGACACTCTGCGAATGGCGTCGTCACGATATCCCCGAGGGATTGGGTACCCTGCGCAAGATCCTGCGCAAACCCAAATTTGTCTGCGGCAAGTGTGCCCGCAGCGCCGGTGACAAGGAGTATCTCTGTCAGCCGATCCGGCTCAAGAAGAGAGAGTAGGCTACTGATCCGTCCAACCCTGACGACCCTGGTTCAGCAGCTTCCTCGCCTGCCCATCGTTGGGACAGACCCCCTGATACTCACTCCCCTCCCGACCCGCCAGATAGAGGTGTTCCGGTCGACAATACCAGGCCAATCCCTTCTGATAGCCTTGTTGCCATAGAGTGGCACTCACCTTCTCGGGACACTGGGTCTGGTGCTCCTCAAGCCGGGCCTCGGTCAGCCCCATCTTGCCATCCGCCTCCCCTACCAGATCCCACTGCCGCTCGCACGGATCATCCGACTTGGCACAGCCGGCCAGCAGTAGTGCCATTATCATCACGCGTCGTCTCATCGCCTTCCCTGCCTCCCTGTTCATCCTTTCACCATTGTGCCAGAGCCAGCCGGAAACAAACAGGCGGGCCCAAAGGCCCGCCTGCGGCGTGGATCACCTCTCATCGGGAAAGTCGTCATCGTCCTGCCAACTGTCGTCATCTTCCCAGTCGTCGAGCTCCTCTTCCCAGGATTCAGGCTCCCACTCGTCGTCGAGGTCATAGTCCGGCTTGTGTCCACCCATGGCGTGCTCTCCCTTGGTTGTGGTGGCGATCCAAGTCTAAGCCGAAATGCCGCAGGCGCCAGCAAGCGGCCTCATCTCAGGTAGAGCCGCGCCGCTGCAGAGGGTAGTCGAGCAGATGCAGGGCCCCTTCCACCAGCTCGCCGCTGAGACGACGCAGCAACAGGGCGGCCGTCTCCTCTCCCATCTGCCGGTAGGGGATGCGCATCGTGGTGAGGGCAGGGTGTGAGACCGCGGCCACATCGAGATCGTCGAAGCCGGCCACCGCCAGCTTGCCCGGGACCGCCACATGACGGCGCTGGCACTCCATCAACACACCGCAGGCCAGCTCGTCGGTGACACAAACCAGGGCATCGAGCTCGGGCCAGCGCAGCAGAAACTCCCCCAACATGGCCGCCCCGGTGCTGAAGCTGGGGGGTTCAGAGGTGTTGATCACCATATCCGGCGAGAGGTAGCTCTCCAACATGGCCTGCTGCCAGCCGCGCATGCGCTGCTGAAGCATCCACTGCTCCTGGCGGGCGCAGAGGAAACCGATATTGCGATAGCCCCGCTCGATCAGATGGCGAGTGAGTCGATAGCCGGCCTCCTGGTTGGAGCCGCCGACACACATGTCCACCGGATCCGGCACCTTGGCCCCCACCTCCACCACGGGCAGGCCGCTTTGACGCAACCGCTCCCGGTCGGCCTGGCTCTCCAGGGCCCCGAAGATAACCACGGCTGCCGGATTGTACTGCAGCAGCGTCTCCAGTTGGCGGCTCTGTTGGCGCAGGTGGCGGGAGTCCCCCAACACCAGCTGGTACCCCTCGTCCGCCAGTGGCTGTTGCAGCCCCTCGACCAGTTCGGCACAGGCACGCTCTACCAGGCTGGGAACGATGACCACTATGGTGTGAGAGGTTCCGGAGGCGAGCGCCCCCGCGGCGCGATTGGGGATATAGCCGAGCTCGGCCACAGCGGCATCGATCCGCTCGCGCATCTTGTCCGAGACCAGCTCGGGAGTACGCAGCGCCCGTGAGACCGTCATCGCACCCACACCTGCCAGCTGGGCAACATCGTTGAGGGTGACGCGCCCGGTACCGCGCCGCTTCTTGTTATCAGGCATGCTCAGACATCCTTTCTCATGGCGCGCCTACTCTAGGGCAAAACGCCTGTGCTGACCATGGATCATCATATCCCTGTCTCTTCTGACGCCTATCCCCCGGGTCAGAAAATGATAGCGCTATCACACAATCATGATAGCGCTACCTAATAACGCTATCATCTGAGATCTTGCTCACAGAGTGCCCCTCTCCAAGCCGCTAGATTAGCCCCCATCATCCCCTGACAGGAGGCGATCATGCTGCAAGACCTGCTGCCCGCCGCACACATTCGCATCGAGCCGATGGCCCACGACTGGCGTCATGCCATCGAGCTCGCCACGGCCCCGCTCATCGAGAGCGGCACCATTGCCCCCTCCTATGTGGAGGCCCTCTATCGCTCCCACGAGGCGCTCGGTCCCTACTACGTGCTCGGCCCCGGCATCGCCATGCCCCACGCCCGCCCGGAAGACGGGGTAAACCGTCTCGGCCTTGGCCTGACGGTCATCAAGCAAGGGGTCGAGTTTGGCTCTGAGGGGAACGACCCGGTGCACCTGCTGGTCACCCTGGCCGCCTGTGACAGCGACAGTCACGTGCAGACCATCGCCGCCCTGGCCGAGCTGTTTATGAATGATGACGATGTGGCCGCCCTGATCGCGGCCGTCACCGTCGACGATATCGAGCGCATCATTGCGCGCTACTGACAGAGGAAGAGACGATGAAAATTCTGGTTGTATGCGGTCATGGCCTGGGTACCAGCCTGATGATGGAGATGAGCATCAAGAGCATCCTCAAGGAGCTGGCCGTGAGTGCCGAAGTGGACCACAGGGATCTCGCCTCCGCCGGTAGCGAACAGGCAGAGCTGTTTGTGGCCACCCGCGACATCGCCGAACAGCTGCAGAGCATGGGCGTCAATGGCCGCCTGGTTGCCCTCGACAACATGGTCGACAAGGTAGCCATGAAGGAGAAACTCTCCACCGCCCTGCGCGAGCTCGGCGCCCTCTAATACCCTATTGCGGCACAGCCGCCCCTGGAGCAGAACATGGCATTCTTTCACTTCCTGATGTTCGATGTGCTGTCAGAGCCAGCCGTGCTGGTCGGCCTGATCGCCCTCATCGGCCTCATCGCCCAGAAGAAACCGGTCACCGAGTGCATCAAGGGCACGGTGAAGACCATCATGGGCTTCGTGATCCTGGGGGCGGGTGCTACCCTGGTGGTCAACTCCCTCGGTGACTTCGCTACCATCTTCCAGCACGCCTTCGGCATCAAGGGGGTGGTCCCGAACAATGAGGCCATCGTCTCCATCGCCCAACAGTCGTTTGGCAAGGAGATGGCGATGATCATGTTCTTCGCCATGCTGGTGAATATCCTGATCGCCCGCCTGACCCCATGGAAGTTCATCTTCCTGACCGGCCACCACACCCTCTTCATGTCCATGATGGTCGCGGCTATCCTCTCCGCCGGCGGCATGAGTGGCGTCCCCCTGATCGCGGTGGGTAGCCTGGTGGTCGGAGTCACCATGGTGCTCTTCCCGGCCCTGGCTCACCCCTTCATGAAGCAGATCACCGGCTCCGATGAGGTGGCGCTCGGCCACTTCTCCACCTGCTCTTACGTGCTGGCCGGCTGGATCGGTGCCAAGTTCGGCAACAAGGCCCACAGTAGCGAAGACGTGCAGGTGCCCAAGAGCCTGCTGTTCCTGCGTGACACTCCGGTGGCCATCTCCTTCACCATGGGCATCATCTTCCTTATCACCTCCCTCTTTGCCGGAGCGGACTATGTGGCGGAAGTGGCCAAGGGCAAGCACTGGTTCGTCTTCTCCCTGATGCAGTCGATCACCTTTGCCGCCGGCGTCTACGTCATCCTGCAGGGGGTGCGCATGGTCATCGCCGAGATAGTCCCGGCCTTCAAGGGCATCTCCGACAAGCTGGTCCCCAACGCCAAGCCGGCGCTGGACTGCCCCATCGTCTTCCCCTATGCCCCCAACGCCGTGTTGATCGGCTTTCTGTCGAGCTTCGCCGCCGGTCTGGTGGGCATGGTGCTGCTCTATCTGATGGGCCTGACCGTCATCATCCCGGGTGTGGTGCCCCACTTCTTCGTCGGTGCCGCCGCCGGGGTCTTTGGCAACGCCACCGGGGGTCGCCGTGGCGCCATGTTGGGTGCCTTCGCCAACGGCCTGCTGATCACCTTCCTGCCGGTGTTCCTGCTGCCGGTGCTGGGGGATCTCGGCTTTGCCAACACCACCTTCAGCGATGCCGACTTCGGTGTGGTAGGGATCCTGCTCGGCCTTATCGTCCGTTGATCTCCTCCCGTCAGGACAAACAGAAACGGAGCGCGCTGCGCTCCGTTTCTTTATCTCGCAAGACAGTGTTATACCAGCTCGGCCAGCCCCTGAGAGAGGGTGCGGGCCAAGGCCCCCTGGTTGCGTAGCACCACGGCGCGGGCCTGATCGCCCATGGCCAGACGACGCTCCCCATCCGACAGCAGCCCGCTGACCGCCTCGCCCAGAGCCTGGGCATCCCTGACCACCTCGGCGCCCCCCTGCTCCAACAGCTGGCGCGTGATGTCGCTGAAGTTGAAGTAGGCGGGTCCGGTCAGGCAGGGCTTACCCAGTGCCGCCGGCTCGAGCAGGTTGTGACCGCCGATCCCCACCAGACTGCCGCCGACAAAGGCGACATCGGCCGCCCCCAGCATCAGGGGTAGCTCACCCATGGTATCCCCCAGATAGATGGACGTGCTCGCCCGGGGCAACTCGCCACGAGCGCGGCGTACGCAGGGAAGTTCCTCACTATCACACAGGGCCGCCACCTGATCGAAACGCTGGGGATGACGCGGCACCAGGATCAGCAGGGCATCCGGGTGGGTCGTCAACACCTGCCGGTGGGCGGCCAACACCTGCTCGTCCTCCCCCTGATGGGTGCTGGCGGCGATCCAGACCGGCCGCGGCCCGATGGCGGCGCGCAGGGCATGCCCCCCTTCGACCACGTCGCTTCCAAACTGCATGTCGAACTTGATAGAGCCGGTCACCGTCAGCCGCTCGGCCGGGATCCCGAGACGCGCAAAGCGCTCGGCATCATCCCTGTGCTGGCAGTAGAGGTGGGTCAGGGGGCGGCTCAGGGTGTCGAAGGCTCCCTGAAAACGGGCATAGCGACGGCAGGAGCGCTCCGACAGACGGGCGTTGATGATGCTCACAGGCAGGTGCTGGGCTCCGCAGGCGGCCAGCCAGTTGGGCCACAGCTCGGTCTCCATGACCCAGAGGGCACGCGGACGCACCGACGCGAGAAAGGCGGCCACCGCCCAGGGATAGTCGAGCGGCGCGTAGCGATGCTGCACCAGCTCCCCCAGCTTGGCCGCCTGATCGGCGCCGGTGCGGGTGGTGGTGGTGAGCAGGATCGGCAGGTCCGGCCGCTCGACCTTGAGGGCGCGGATCAGCGGCGTGATGGCCAGGGTCTCGCCCACACTCACCGCATGGATCCAGAGGGGCGATGCCTGCCCCGTCGGCGGCACCCGTCCCAGATGCTCGGCCCAGCGGTCGCCGAAGCCGGGTTTTCCCCGTTTCGGCTTGTAGAGCGCCAGCAGGGCAAGGGGGAGTCCAAGATGGATCAGCAGGTTATACGCCAGCCGCCAGATCATGGGGTGCCCTTCTCATGCTCGGCCGGCAGATCGAGCCGCTTGCCGGCGGCGATCACCTGCTCCGGTTGCAGTTCGAGGAGACACTTGAGATGACCGAACTTGCAGGTGCGCTTGAAGCAGGGGCGGCACTCGATGTCGGTGTGGACGATCTCGACCCGCTCCGCCAGCGGCGGGGTGTAGAGGGGGGAGGTGGAGCCATAGACACCGATCAGCGGGCGGTTCAGGGCGGCGGCGATGTGCATCAACCCTGAGTCGTTGGAGATGACCCGCTCGGCCAGAGCCATCAGATCGATCGCCTCATGCAGATTGGTCTTGCCTGCCAGCACGTGGCAGTTACCACGGGTAAGGGGATTGATCCGCTCGCGAATGGTGTTGGCCACCGGCACATCCTTGTTCGAACCGAAGATCCACACCTGCCACCCCTCATCCAGATGCTGCTGGGCCACCACGGCGTAGTGCCCCTCGGGCCAGCGTTTGGCCGGGCCGAACTCGGCACCGGGGCAGAGCACCAGCACCGGACGGGCGGTATCCAACCCATGCTTGGCCAGGGCCGCCTGTTGGTTTACCAGATCCACCGAGAGCGAGGGATGGGGAATCGCCGGGATATCGGCACGGCTCTTCATCTCCCCCTTGGGATGGGCCAGCGCCACGTAGCGCTCCACCATCAGGGGGAAGGCAGACTTGTTGCTGCGCAGATCGTTGAGCAGGCCGTAACGGTGTTCTCCCTTCCAGCCGGTACGCTGGGGAATGCGGGCAAAGAAGGGAATGAAGGCCGATTTCATGGAGTTGGGCTGGATGATGGCCTGAGCGTACCCTTCGGCACGCAGTTGCTTGCCGAGGCGGCGTCGCTCCAGCAGCTTGAACTCCCCATGCCCCAGTGGCATGGGCAGCGCCTTGTCCACCTCGGGCATGCGCTCGAGCAGCGGACGGCACCAGGCCGGGGCCATCACATGCACTTCGCATCCCGGATGGTTTGCCTTTAAGGCCTTATAGAGGCTCTGGGACATCACCATATCGCCCACCCAGGACGGGCCGATCACCAATATTTTCATCTACCGACTCTTGCCTTCTCACTTTGCTGGGGCGTGATTATGCCCCAATCCCGACGCGGGGGCGTAACAGAAGTTCCACCCATCTGCTCACAGATCCGCCGATGGAATCAGGCTAGACTGGGTGGGCCCCGACTCAGCATGAGGATCGCCATGAAGCCCAGTGGTCTGGAACGTCTGCTCAACCCTTCATCCATCGCCATCATAGGCGCCTCGACCAACCCGGCCAAGGCGGGTTGTGTCATCATGCGCCACCTGCTGGACGGGCAGTTCCGCGGCGCCATACTGCCGGTGACGCCACGCCATAAGGCCGTCTGCGGCGTGCTGAGCTATCCCGACATAGCGGCACTGCCTCTGGTGCCGGATCTCGCCATCATCTGTACTGCCGCCCATCGGGTGGTCCCCCTGGTCGAACAGCTCGGCCACAAGGGAGTGGGGGCCGCCATCTTGCTCGCCGCCGGATTCGATATTGAGCAGCGGGCCGCCCTGCAAGCCATTCGGGCCCAGTCAGGCATACGCCTGCTCGGACCCAACAGCATGGGGCTGCTGATGCCCCATCTCGGCATCAATGCCAGCTTCTCCCCCATCGCCGCCCGGCCGGGGAAAGTGGCCTTTCTCTCCCAGTCGGCGGCGGTCAGTACCACCATCCTCGACTGGGCCAAGCAACACGAGGTGGGCTTCTCCACCTTCATCTCCCTCGGCGATGATCTCGATCTGGGTTGTGATGAGCTGCTCGACCAGCTCTCTCGTGACGGCACCACCCGCGCCATCCTGCTCTACATGGACAGGGTCAGCGACGCCCGTCGCTTCATGTCAGCCGCCCGCGCCGCCGCCCGTAACAAGCCGATCCTGGTGCTGCGCAGTGGGCGCCACAATCGGGAGGGGACGCCGGATAACATCTATGATGCCGCCATCCGCCGCGCCGGTATGCTGAGGGTACGCGACACCCACGAGCTGTTTGCCGCCGTAGAGACCCTGAGTCACGCCCCTCAACTCAAGGGAGAGAGGCTGGCGATCATCGCCAATGGTCGGGGATTGGCCAACATGGCGCTGGATGTGCTGACCGAGCGTGGCGGCAAGTCTGCCTGCCCGCCCCTCGACATCGGCAGTGACGCCGACATCGATGCCTATCTCAGGTCGCTGCACGGCCTGCTTGATGAGGAGCAGACCAACGCTATCCTCATCATTCACGCCCCCTCCCTCACCGCAGAAGGTGAGGCGCTGGCCCAGGCCATCATCGGAGCCTTGCGAAACCACCCCAGGGCACGCCGCTTTAATATTTTGACCAACTGGGCGGGGGAACACTCGGCCCAGCGCGGACGGCGCCTCTTCAATGAGGCCGGGATCCCCACCTATCGCACCCCTGAGAGTGCGGTCGCCGCCTTTATGCACATGGTCGAGTATGGCCGTAACCAGCGCCAGCTGATGGAGACCCCGGCCACCCTGGCAGGCCAACTCGACTACGAGACCTGTGCCCGCCTGATCCGCCAGGGGGCCGAGCGCCAACAGCAACGGCTCGATACCCACCTTGCCCGACCACTGCTGGCGGCTGCCGGCCTGGAAACCCTCGATACCTGGATTGTGGGGGACGCCACCGAGGCGACCCTGACGGCGGATCAATTGGGGTATCCGGTGGCGCTCAAGCTGCGCTCTCCTGACATAGCGCATAAATCGGATGTGCACGGCGTGGTGCTCAACCTGCGCACTCCGGCAGAAGTGGCGCAGGCGGCCGATGCGATCCTGGATAGGGTGAGGCTTAACCAACCGGGCGCCCGTATCGACGGTCTGCTGGTGCAGAAGATGGCCCCTCGCAGCGGCGGGATCGAGCTCAGAGTACGCATTCAGCGTGACCCCCTGTTTGGTCCCGTCATCCTGTTGGGGGAGTCCGGCAGCCAGCCCCATCAGATGGTGGCCTCACTCCCACCGCTCAACCAGACCCTGGCACGCTATCAGGTGCTGGGGGCCCTCGGCAGCGGTTGTATTCGCGATCGTGGCGGACCCGAGCCGCTCGACGTACCGGCACTGGCCAGGGTGCTCTATCAACTCTCCGAGCTGTTGGTCGCCTTTCCGGCCATCGCCGAGCTCGACCTCCACCCCCTGCTGGCACAGGGGGAGAGAATGACGGTGCTCGATGCCACCATCACCCTGGACCATGAGGCTTCGTCCCACCAACTGGCTATCAGCCCCTATCCTACCGAGCTGGAGGAAGGCGGCTGGTTGCGTAGCGGCAGCCGCCTGCTGCTGCGCCCGATCCGCCCGGAGGATGAGCCTGCACACAAGCAGTTTGTCTCCCTGGTATCCGACGAGGATCGCTATCGCCGCTTCTTCGCCGACGTGGGAGAGCTTGGCCATGAAGAACTGGCCCGCATGACCCAGATCGATTACGAGCGGGAGATGGCCTTCGTCGCCGTTGGGCAGGAACCTCCCTATCAGGAGCAGATCCTGGCGGTGGTGCGCGCCGTGTCGACACCGGATAGACAAGATGCCGAGTTCGCCGTGCTGGTACGCTCCGATCTCAAGGGGCAGGGGCTGGGCCGGGTAATGATGGAAAAGATGGTGCGCTACACCCGCGACAAGGGCATTGGCCAGCTCTCGGGCATTACCATGCCAAGCAATCGGGGCATGGTCACCCTGGCGCGCAAGGTTGGGTTCAAGGTAGAGGTGTCGATGGAGGATAACCTGGTGAGCATGGTACTGCCGCTCGCCGTGAACACGCCGTGAGGCGCGGATGGAAAACCAGGGCCTGCCAAGCTCGCGGTCGCTCGGTGAGAGTGAGCAAACCCCTAAGAGAAAGAGGCCATCCCAAGTGGGATAGCCTCTTATTGGCTCGCTAGCCTTTCAAAACTGCAAATGCAAAAAGACCATCTCA
>NZ_CDDB01000030.1 GCF_000820105.1 Aeromonas schubertii
ACCCCAATGGGCAGGCTCAGGCCCCGGATCGGCCCCCTCCCGCCTCGGCGGCCCCCCCGGCGGGGGCCAGTGCCCCCCCGGTGATCCTGCTCAAGGAGCGGCTGCGCAAATTGGCCGAGCGCGCCCCGACGCCACCTGCGGGGGAGCCATGGTAAGAGGCTGGCTCCTGATGCTGCTCACGACCGGCGCCCTGGCGGCACCTCGGGTCGAGGTCCTGGCCGGCCTATCGGGCTGGACCCTGCACATTGAGCAGGAGGGGATCGCTCAACCGGATGCGCTGGATGTCACCCCACTGCTGCGCCACTTTGTGGTCGGTCGCATCACCCAGGCTCGCCTGAGCACCCCGAGGCACGAGTTGACCCGCTGGACCATCCCCTTAAGCCTCAAGCCCCATCATCAGGGGGCCCTGCCCCCGGTGCCTCCCCTGCGGATCGGTGATGAGCAGAGCGCCTCACTGACCCTGCCCCCGCTGGACCAGGCCGCAGCACGCCCCCTGCAGGATCTCTTTATCGAGCAGCAGGCGAGCCTGGAGGGGGACGGGCGCTACTGGGTCGGGCAACCCTTTGTCTACCGCCTCACTCTCTGGCTGCCCGAAGAGGTGCAATCCCCCGGTCTCGAGGAGCCCCAGGCCGATGGCTTTCGGGTTCGCCGCCTGGGCGAGGATAGCTGGACGCCGCCGGCCACTCCGGGTGGCCCGGGCCGCCTCGAGCGGCGCTGGTTGCTACAGGCTCGCAAGAGCGGTGCCAGCTGGCTGGAAGCCCCCCGCTTCACCGCCACCCTGCCCCTGCCCGGTGGAGGCGGAGTCCTGCCTCTCTCGGGACGGGCCAACCCGGTGCGCCTGCTGGTCTCGGATCCCCCCCAACCGGCCGCCCGGCTCCTTCGCCTGAGCCAGAGCCTGCAGACCCCCACCCCCCTGCGGGTCGGGGAGCCTCTGGTGCGTACCCTCTTGCTGGAGTGGGAAGATGGAGAGCTCGGCCACCTCCCCCTGCCCCTTCCCGAATTGGCAGGCCTCAAGAGTCAGCCGGACGGGGAGCAGTTTCGTGAGCGCTATCTGGAGCGCGGCCACCTGCTCGGCCAGCGCACCGTACGCCAGGCCATCACGCCGGAGCACGCCGGTGAATTCACCCTCCCACCCGTGGAGCTGCGCTGGTTCAATACCCTGACCGAGCGTGAAGAGCTGGCCCGACTCCCCCCGCTGCACCTCAAGGTGCTGCCTGCCCGGGCACCTGTGACCACGTCAGCACCGACCCAGCTCGATCTGCTGCTGCTCCTTATGCTGATCCCGCTTCTCAGGCGCCGCCTTCCTCCCCTGCTGCGCGCCCTGTACCTGGGCGCCACCCTGAGGGGCGAGCCGGATGCACTGCGACAACGCTGGTGTGACTGGCTGCGCCGAAGCGGGTATCCTAGGCACGCCCTGCCCCCCGGCCTGCGGGATGCCACCTCCCGGCTCGAGCACGCCTGCTTCGGCGGCCCCCGGTCGGGCAGCGCACAACAGTTCAGGCGGGCCCTCTGGCGTCACTGGCGCTGGTTATTGGCCCCAACCCCATCACACAACAAGGAAGAGCTATGACTCTTTTCACACGCTGGTTCGGAAAGAAAAGCGGCGATCCCCCGGTCTATGGGGATATGGCAGACAAACAGACACGATACGAGGCCTTGGTGAAGGCCCTGCATGGGGACATCTACCGCTATGCCTACTGGCTGTGCCGGGATCCCCATGTCGCCGAGGATCTGGTGCAAGAGACCTTCCTGCGTGCCTGGCGCAGCCTCGACTCACTGCACGACGAGAAGGCGGCCAAGGCCTGGCTTATCACCATAGTCCGACGCGAGAACGCCCGTCGCTTCGAGCGGGTCTCACCCGAGTTGGTGGATCTCGATAGCGTGGCATTGGCCGATCCCACCCCCGCCGGGGAGCGGGAGCAGGAGGGAGAGTGGCTCAGACGCCAAATCGAGAAGCTGCCCGAGGAGTATCGGGAGCCCTTGGTGATGCAGGTCATGCTCGGCATGAGCGGTGACGAGATCGCCGAGCAGCTCGGCATCAACAAGAACACGGTCAACACCCGGCTGTTTCGTGCCCGCAACCAGTTGCGCGAGGCACTCAGCCAGAGCAAAGAGCAGAGAGGTCAAGGCAATGGATGAACTCGAATTCCGGCGCCAGGCTCTGGCCAACCCCTATGAGAGCAATCCGGCGTTTCTCGCCGCGCTGCAAGAGTCACCGGCCCGCCGCAAGTGGGTGGAAGAGCTCAAGGCAGGCGAGCAGGAGCTGGTGCAGGCGCTCAAGGTGCCCCTGCCCGAAGGGCTGGCGGAGCGCATCCTGTTGCGCCAGGCCCTGGATCGCAGTGACGAAGAGGCTGCCGCCCGCGTGGTCCCCCTGAGGGCACAACCCGCCCCGGCAAGGGTCTGGCGTCAGGTCGCCGTGGCCGCCTCGGTCGCCTTCCTGCTCGGGCTCTCCACCCGCTGGTTGCCCCTCGATAGCGAGCACCCGGATCTCTCCTCGGTCGCCCTGGCCCATGTCTATGGGGAGCAGTCCTTTACCCATGGGGTCGATGAACGGGTCAGCCTCGAGACCATCAATGCCAAGATGGAGAAGTATGGCGCCCGCCTGACGTCCATGGCAGGGCTCGGGCACATCACCTATGTGAACCACTGCTCCTTCTACCAGGGACCGGCGCTGCACATGGAGATCCAGGGTAGCAAGGGTCCCATCACCCTGTTCCTGGTGCCGCGGCACGTACCGCTCAAGATAGGGCGGGATGACTTCTCCGACGGTCGCCTGCAAGGGGAGATCATGGAGCTTAAAGGCGCCAACATGGTACTGATTGGCCCCATGGGCGAGCCCCTGAAACCCCTCGCCGACCAGTTGCAAAAAGAGATGCACTGGAACATCTAAGCAAGAGGCCCCGGCATCGCCGGGGCCTCTTCTTTACAGCAGACCGCGCACCAGGATGCCGGCTATCAGCAGCGGCGCCACCAGCCGCCAGCACCAGAGCAGGGAGAGGCGCAGCACCGGGGAGAGTCCGTCCGGCACCATGCGCTCCCCGAGACGCCACCCCAGCAGCAGGGTCAGCACCAGGCCAAACAGGGGCATCATCAGGTTGGAGGTGAGGTAGTCGAGCAGGTCAAAAATGGTCTTGCCTGCCAGGGTGTACTCGGCCCAGGGGCCAAACGAGAGGCTCACCGGGATGCCGCACCCCATGATGAGCAAGGTGATGGCCCGGCAGGCGCCGCGTCGGCTCCAGCCCCACTCCTCGGTGGCGAAGCGCACCAGGTGCTCGAGCATGGAGATGGAGGAGGAGAGCGCCGCCACCAGCAAGAGCAGGAAGAAGAGCACCGCCAGCCCCTGGCCAAACGGCAGATGATTGAACACCGCCGGCATGGTCATAAAGGTCAGCCCGGGACCGGCAGCCGGATCGATGCCGGTAGAGGCCAGCACCGGGAAGATCATCAAGCCCGCCAGCACCGAGATGAGGCTCGCCAGGGTCACTACCCAGACGCCGGAGCGCAGCACACCGTCACTGTTTGGCAGGTAAGCGCCATAGGTGGTGTGGACCCCAAGCCCGATGGAGAGGGAGAAGAAGGCCAGTCCCAGGGCATCGAGCACCCCCTGACCGGTGAGCTGACTGAAATCGGGCAGCAGGAACTGGCGTACCCCAGCCATGGCGCCGGGCATGGAGAGACCGGTCACCACCAGCAGCAGCATCATCACAAACAGGGCCGGCATCATCCAGCGCAGCGCCCGCTCCACCCCCTTTTGCAGGCCCCCCTGCACGAACCACCAGGTGAGGCCGGCAAAGACCAGATGGGTCAATACGGGCCAGAAGGGGTGGCTCACGTAACCGCCAAAGAGGGCCGTCAACTCACTCGCCTCAGCGAGGTTGAGCTTTCCTCCCACGGCCAGGGCCGCATAGCCCACGGTCCAGCCCCCCACCACGCTGTAGAAGCTGTAGATGAAGAAGCCGCACAGGATCCCCATGTACCCCATCCAGCGCCAGTTCGGCCCGGCCAGGGTACGAAAGGCCCCCAGCACCCCGCGCCGGCTATGGCTGCCAAGCAGGGTCTCCCCTACCTGTACCGCCACCCCAAGGGTGAAGCTAAAGAGCAGGAACACCAGCAGGAAGGCACCACCGCCATTGGTGGCGGTCACATAGGGGAACTTCCAGATAGCCCCCAAACCGATGGCCGAGCCGGCCGCCGCCAACACATGCCCGACACGGGAAGACCACTGCACCTGGCTCATACAACCTCCGGGGAACACTTCATCACATCGACTCCAATAAAAAGGGCCGCCCTCGGCGACCCTGTTTGCTCCACATGCTGCGTATGCGTCAGGTCACCGCGACAAGGCGGTTAAAAAATCGACCAAACGACAATACCCACAGCGACATGACAGCACTCCTGACTAGATGGAGCATCAGACTAAACCATGGAAAGAATGATTGACACATTTTTCTTTGCTTTTTTCCTGACGCAGCTTGAATAACGAAAAACATCAAAATATGCAGCATTTTCATCCAGCCCCACGCCCTCGCCCCTGTGATCCGTCCCCCAGCTTGCCGGCGCGCCCCTTGGGTTGAGCCGATCCTGTCGGTATGCTGGGCCAAAGCATCCCAGGAGAGTGTCATGAGAGTACTGATCGTCTATGCCCATCCCGAACCCCAGAGCTTCAACGGCGCCCTGTTCGAGACCGCCATAGAGACGCTGGAGGCCGCCGGCCACACCGTCATGACCAGCGATCTCTATGCCATGGGGTTTGAGCCGGTCTCCGACAGGCGTAATTTCCAACTCGCCAGGGACCCGGACTTTCTCAAGCTCCAGCAGGAGGAGCTCTACGCCACCGAGCGCGACAGCTTCTCCCCCGAACTCGATGCGGAGATGGCCAAGCTGGAGGAGGCCGAGCTTCTCATCTTCCTGTTTCCCCTCTGGTGGTTTGGCCTGCCCGCCATCCTCAAAGGCTGGGTCGACCGGGTCTTTGCCATGGGACGTATCTATGGCCAGGGCCACCTTTACGAGAGCGGTCGTTTCGCCGGGCGCCGCGCCCTGCTCTGCCTCACCACGGGGGGAGCGGCCGACGCCTATGATCCCGAGGGACTCAACGGCTCCATCGAGGCCATTTTGCGCCCCATCTCGCGCGGGATCCTGCAGTTTGTCGGCTATCAGGTGCTGGCCCCGGCCATCTTCTACGCTCCGGCCCGTGCCGAGCAGGTCGCCCGCGAGCACTGGCTCGACGAGTGGGCTGCCCGCCTCACCACCATAGAGAGCGAAGCCCCCGTCGAGGTGGGGCGCTACTGAGTCATCAAAAGAGACGAGCGGCCAGGCCGCTCGTCACCGTTATCCCTCTTGTGTGCCTGGCTCATCCCGCCTCTGTGCCCCGATGGCACGGGCAATCCAGTAATCGAGGCTCACATAGCGCCCTCCCCCGTAGACCAGCAGCACCAGCAACATCACGAAGTAGGTGGCGGCAAACTCCATTCCGTTATTGAGCATCACGGGATCCCCCAACTCGGTGATGTAGTTGTAGCGGCCCGGGAAATTGGCGGCCAGCCACTCGATAAAGCCGTTGAGGCGCAAGGTGGCCTCCATGCTGCCGGTGGCGATAGCATCCCAACCGTGCTTCCAGTGGACCATGGCACTGGCCACGCTCATCAGAAAGATGGTCGGAATGGCCATGACACGGGTGAAGAGGCCCAGGGCGATACAGATACACCCCACTACCTCGGTCCCCGCCGCCAAAAAGGCGAGCAGGGTCGGGAATGGCAGGTTAAGCCCCCCTTCCGCTGCCGGCGCACCAAACCAGGCCACAGTGCCGGCAAACCCCACCACCTTGGAGTGGGCGCCCACATAGATGACGGGGATCAGATAGAGACGAATGGCCAGCAGGGCCAGAAAATCGAGCCGCTTGCACCGGGCGACGGCCCCCTGATACCACTGAATGAGGGTGTTGTTCATGGGAATATTCCTTGGATCTTGTCAATTGATGTGGCCTGCATATCGAGGCCGGTATAAAGCGGCGGCGCCGTCAGGATCCCGAGCCGTTGGAAACGACGGGCCCACAGGGTCAGTTCCGCCCCGCCGAGATAAGGCCCCACCCGCCTGGCGAACCCGCTTAAGGTCATCCCCTCCGACTGACCAATCCGCTGGAGAAGCGCGGTGTCCATGGTGCCAAGCGGCTGGGTGATCACCTGATGATCGACGGTGCGAAACAGCGCGTGGTAGTGTGGCCCCGATCGGCTCGCCACCACGGCGCCAGGGCGCACGACGAAGGGAAGGGCGAGCAGTCTCAGGGTGGGATTGAGCCACAGCGCCTCTTCGAGCCTCGTCATGGCAACGGGAGGCACCTGGGCCTCATCAAGCTCGACCTCGAGGCAGGCCCACTCATACTCCAGCAGTGCCAGCCGCTCCCAAGGCCACTCCAACCGCCCAGCCCCATCACAACAGGCGCCCCGCTCGAGGCGCCCCTGCAGATAGCGGACAAACTCGGTGGCGATGTGGTGAAAGGCTGGCTCCTGGGCACCGTGGTGCGCCACAAACCCCTCGACCAGCGCCTCCCGCTCAGCGGGTGCCAACTGCTCGAGGGTCATTGCAAAACAGCCCTCAAGCACCGAGGTCACGCTGGCCCGAATGCTCTGCACATAGGGGCGAGCCACCCCCGCTTGCGGATTGCGAATTCCCCTGGCCAGCCACTCGGTCTGCAACTGCAGCCGCAAGGGGGGGTGGCACACCGGCTCGCGCTGCGACCCTCTATCCATGACAGGCCTCCCGTCCCTTCTCGTGCCACCACTGGGGATCGACCGCCTCCCGGCATGCCCGATGAACCCGGGAGAGCTCGGCCTCCAGCTCGGCAAGTGGCGGCAGATGATGATCCCGCTCCAGCAGCAGGGGGCGCATGCCATGGGTGGATACCGTGAAGCGAGCCAGATCCAGCACGCCCTCACAGACCGGCATCCCATGGGTATCGAGCAGCAGGCCCCCCTCTTCCTCCCGGTGGCCCGCCACGTGGAAGTAACGAATGGCCCTCCCTGGCAGATCGGCAATCATCTGCTTCGGGCAGTAGCCGTGATTGCGGCTGTTCACATACACATTGTTGATATCGAGCAGGAGCTCACAGCCGCTTTGCGCCACCAGCTCGGACAGGAATGCCGCCTCGGGCACCTCTCCCTCGTAGGTGTGGTAGTAAGAGATATTCTCCAGTACCAGAGGCCGAGCCAGCGCATCCTGGACCCGGGCAATGCGGTCCGCCAGATAGGGGATGTTCTCCCATCGCCGCGGCACCGGCAGCAGCTCGTAGAGATAGCCCTGTCCGTCGCGGGAGAAGCTCAGGTGTTCGCTATAGATATCGATGGCGAACTCGTCGAGAAACGCCCGGATCCCGGCGATCAGTTGACGGTTAAGGGGCCGGCACTCGCCGATGGAGAGGCTGAGCCCATGGGCCACCAGTGGGTAGCGCTCGGCGATCCGGTAGAGTTGATCCCGTTTGGCGCCCCCCATCGCCATCCAGTTCTCCGGGGCCAGCTCGACAAAGTCGATACCGGGGCGCGCCGGCTCCTCACAGAGCTGCGCCAAGTGCTCCGGCCGCACGCCGATCCCCCGGCAAAAGGGACTCAGTTCCCGCATACCCCCTCCGTCATCTTGCTGTCTCCCTTCGTCCCCTTGAGCCCCTCCCCCGACACTCCACACAGGCCGTCACGGGCCCGGACCAGACGATCCTGAGGATCCTGCGCCAGCTGCTGCTTTTCGAAACGCTTCTCGGTACCGCATTTACCGGCCGCGCACTTGCCGCCACTCTGGCCGCCGGTCGCAACCACCACTGGTGCCTCCTCCCCTGTGGTTGCGTGGAGCACGCCGGGCGTCAGGGCGATAAGGCCGGTCATGGCGATGGAGAGGGTCAAGGTGCAACTCGTTTTGTTACTCATGGGTGGACTCCTTGAGAGCCGAGAGGGGATAACTGGAGAGATCGCGGGCGGCCACCACCTGGCCTTTGAAGGTGCGCTGGACGATGGCCATCGCCTCCTTCTTGTGATTGAGACCAACCCCCATCCAGTGGTTGAGCACCAGCAGTCCGGGATTGATCTCGGCGGCGATGCTGGCCACCACTGAGGGCCGGGCATGGAGCGAGGCAGAGAGGGGATCGGCCCCTTCGTGAATGGCAAGGGGCATCACCAGAATGTCGGCCCCCTTGGCAAAGTCGACAAAGGCGGGATTGCTGCCGTTTTGATCCGCCGAGATGACGATGACGCCCTCTCGACTCTCGATGCGATAGGCCAGACAGGGCACATCCCCGTGGGGAATGCCGAGGGCCGTGACCGTGAGGCCATCTTGCTGGTAGACCCGCTGGGCGACCGGCTGGTCATAAGCCACGTCGTGCAGGGTGACGGGAAAGAGGCCGTCACTGCCATCCTTGAAGCCGCCGAGATAGGCATAAGCCCCCTTCTTGCGATCGAAGAGCGCGTTGAAATAGCCGCTCATACCGGGAAACGCCGATCCCGCCTCGGGCCCGGCCAGATCGAGAGGATCCTGGCGCTTGAAGAAGTAGGCCCCCTTGAGCAGGGCAGGCAGATCGGTCACATGGTCGGTGTGAAAGTGGGTAATGCCGATAAAATCGACCTCCTCGAGCCTGGCCTCGGCCTGGCCGAAGCGCAGATAGACGCCGCCACCGGCATCGATCAGGAGGCGGGACTTCCCTTTCCACCAGATCACCGCACTGGAGGAGGCTCGCTGATCATCGGAGATGGGGCCACCGCTGCCGAGTATCTGCAGCGTGAAACGCTTGTCCCTGGGGGTGAGATCAACCTGATCGGCACTCGCAGGCATGGCCATCAGGGCACATCCGATGGCCATGGCCACGGCTTTTAATGTCAGTTTCATCTTGGTTACCTGTGGTTGTTCAACAGTCACTGACTGTCGTTGAGGGGGCCGGACCGCCCGCCGGTGACGGTCCGGCCGTTCTAACGGGCTCAGCCCTGCTCACGGTCGGCCGCCTCCTCCCAGCGCGCCTCCAGCCAAAGCAAGTTGCAAAGCCCGAGCAGCAGGGCAAAACCGAGCCCCAGCATCCAGGTGAAGTACCACATGAGGTTCTCCTTACAGGGTTAGTAGAGTTGATGGCCGTGGCGGCGAATATGGTCCCGATCGAGCCGCCCTCGCACCACCCGGTAGACCCAGACGGTGTAGCCGAGGTTGACGGGCAGCAGGATCATCGAGCCCCCCAGCATGATGGCCAGGGTTCGGTAGCTGGAGGTGCCATCCCACAGGGTCAGGCTGCTGGCAGGATCGAGGCTCGAGGGGAGCACGAAGGGAAACAGGGCGATGGCCACCGAGCCAAGCATGGCGACGCAACTGAATGCACTGGCCAGTACGCCCAGGCGGGGACGGATGAACCAGGCGGCCAGACTGCTGACAAGCGGAAGCAGCAGCCCGCCCAGGGGCACCAGCCACAGCAAGGGGTGGCTCAGGTAGTTGGCGAGCCAGCCATCGGGAGCCGGCACGACCAGCTTGTCGGCGGGGGTGAGCACCATATGGGTGTCCAGAGCTGTGCCCAGGGCGTAACCGGGGATCCCCAGCAGCAGCCAGCCACAGAGCAGGTAGAGCAGGCTCGAGAGCGGCCCCAGCAAGATGGCGGCACCACGGGCTCGCCGGGCCGGCACTCCCGTCACCTTCCCTTGCAAGAAGCTGGCTCCGTGCAAGAGCAGCGTCAGCAGCACACACCCCATTACGGCGGCGATAAAGCCGGCATGCAGGACAAAGGGGCCATAGTGCAGGCGCAAGGCGTTGTCGAAGCGAAACGGCAGCCCCTGCATCACCAGGGCCAGTGCGGCACCGAGGATCAGGGTGGGCAACAGCCCCCCCGTCACCAGGGCCCGATCCCACCAGCGACGCCACACGGGATCCGCCAGCTTGCTGCGATAGTCGAATCCGACCGGTCGCAGGAAGAGGCCCAGCAGCAGCACGACCATGGGCACATAGAGCACCGAAAAGGCGGCGGCATAGACCAGCGGCCAGGCGGCAAACAGGGCGCCGGCAGCGGCGATGAGCCACACCTGGTTGCCCTCCCACACCGGGCCGACGCTGTTGATCACCAGACGCCGGTCCTCATCATCCTTCGACACCAGGGGCAGCAGCATGGCCACCCCCAGATCGACACCATCGAGCACCACGAAGCCAAGCAGCAACAGCAGCAGCAGGGCCCACCAGATCAGTTTGAGCGTTGTGTAATCCATCAGGCGCTCCTCGCCAGGGCAGGTTGTTGGTCGTCACCGTGACGGGGACGCAGTATGGCGGGTCCCTTGCGAACCACATGGCACAGCAGGTAGAGCTCCACCACCAGCAAGAGGGTATAGAGAGTGCAAATGGCGATCAGGCTGAACCAGAGCTGCCCCGCCGTCAGCAATGAGGCCGCCGCCGAGACCGGTAGCAGGTCACTGATGGCCCAGGGCTGACGACCGAACTCGGCGACAAACCAGCCCGCCTCGATGGCAATCCAGGGGAGCGGCATGCTCCAGAGCAGGATCTTGAGCAGCCGCGGCGAGCTCTCCAGCCGGTTACGGCAGAGCTGCACGAAGCTCACGACCATCAGCCCCAGCATCAGGACACCCAGCCCCACCATCAGGCGAAAGCCCACAAACAGCGGTGCTACCTGCGGGATGGAGTCCTCGACTGCCCTGGCGATGGCCGCCTCGTCGGCGCTGACGATGGGGTCGGCATAAGGGGTAAGCAACAGGCCATAGCCGAGATCGGCCCGATGACGCTCGAAGCGCGCCCGGGTTGCCTCACTCCGATCCCCGGCGCGGATCTGCTCGAGCGCCCCCACCGCCACCATGCCGCTGCGGATGCGGCGCTCGTGCTCACGCTTGAGGCTCTTGATGCCGGTGACCGGCTCATCGAGGGTGCGGGTGGCGACGAGCCCCATCAGATAGGGGATCTTGATGGCGGCGTGGGTGGTCTGGGCAACCTGATCCGGGAAACCGAACAGAGTGAAGGCCGCCGGGGCAGGCTCTGTCTCCCACTCGGCCTCGATGGCGGCGAGCTTGACCTTTTGCACCTCGCCGGTGCGATACCCCGACTCGTCGCCGAGCACGACCACCGACAAGATGGCGGCCAGGCCAAAGCCCGAGGCGATGGCGAACGAACGCAGGGCGAAAGGGACTTCGCGCCGGCGCAGCAGGTACCAGCTGCTTACCCCCATGACGAACATAGAAGCGGCCACATAGCCCGCCGCTACGGTGTGGACAAACTTGACCTGGGCCACAGGGTTGAGCAGCACGGCGGCCACATCGGTCAACTCCATGCGCTGGGTCAGCAGGTTGAACTCGGCGCCCACCGGGTTTTGCATCCAGCCGTTGCCGATGAGGATCCAAAGCGCCGAGAGGTTGGAGCCGAGGGCCACCAGCATGGTCACCAACAGGTGTTGCCCCGGGCGCAGCCGCTCCCAGCCGAAGAAGAAGAGCCCCACCAGCGTGGACTCGAGGAAGAAGGCCATCAGCCCTTCGATGGCGAGCGGGGTGCCGAAGATGTCCCCCACATACTGGGAGTAGTAAGCCCAGTTGGTACCGAACTGAAACTCCATGGTGATCCCGGTGGTGACCCCCATGACGAAGTTGATGCCAAAGAGCTTGCCCCAGAAGCGGGTGATCTCCTGATAAATCGGCTTACCGGTCATCACATAGGCCGACTCGGCGATCACCAATATCCAGGAGAGCCCCAGGGTGAGGGGAACAAACAGGAAGTGGAACAGGGCGGTGGCGCCAAACTGCAGGCGCGACAGGCTGACCACGTCATCCGGATTGATCATGTGTCACTCTCTTTTGTTGTATTTGCCTTGCACGTTTTTGTGCGCGGCCAGTACAACATGGGCGTGACAGCTATAACAGATGCAGTTAGAGTGAATAACACCTATAACAGTTTGAGATCCCCATGCCCCGTTATCGCGATCTCGCCGACCGGCTGCGCCAGCAGATCGATGCCGGGCTGTGGCACCCCGGTGAGCGCATTCCCTCCATTCGCCAAAGCTGCAAGACCCACCACCTGAGCCCCATGACGGTACTGCAGGCCTATCAACTGCTCGAAAGCCAGGGGATCATCCAGGCTCGCCCCCAGTCCGGTTATTACGTGAAGGACACCTCTCCAAAGCCGGGCATTCCCCCCGGCGAGACCCACTACACGGACAGCGTCGATATCAATAACCTGGTGTTTGATGTATTGCAGGCCGGCAAGTCACGCGCCCTGGTGCCTCTGGGCATGGCGGTGGCCGACCCCCATCTCTTCCCCCTGCCTCGCCTCGGCCGCCTGCTGGCCAGCGTCATGCGAACCATGGATCCGTTCAGTACGGTGAGCGATCTCCCCCCCGGTAACGAGGCCCTGCGCCGTGCCATTGCCCGCCGTTATGCCATGCGAGGATTGACGGTGGATCCCCAGGAGATAGTGATCACCACAGGCGCCATGGAGGCTCTCTCCTTAAGCCTGCAGGTCCTCACCGAACCCGGCGATTGGGTGGTCGTCGAGTCCCCCACCTTCTACGGAGCCCTGCAGGCCATAGAGCGATTGCGACTGCGGGCCGTGGAGATCCCGGTGATCAGCGGTGTGGGGATCGACCTGATCCAGCTCGAAAGCGCCCTGAAAGAGCGCCCCATCAAGGCGTGCTGGCTGATGGCCAACGTGCAGCATCCCCTCGGACATACCCAAAGTGACGAGCACAAGGCCGCCCTGATGGCGCTGCTGGCCCGTTATGAGGTGCCGGTCGTAGAAGACGACGTCTATGGTGAACTCCATTTTGGGCGCGACCCGCTTCGTCCCCTCAAGTACTGGGATAAGGGAACGAGCCTGCTCTGCTCCTCCTTCTCGAAGTGTCTGGCGCCGGGGTTTCGGGTCGGCTGGGTCGTGGCGGGGAGCCATGCGCCCCGTGTGCAACGCCGTCAGCTTATCTCCACCCTGGCCACCAATGTGCCAAGCCAGCTGGCCCTGGCCCGCTTCCTGGAAGAGGGGGGATACGATGCCCATCTGCGGCGTCTGCGTCACACCCTTTCGATACGCATGCACAGGCTAAGAGCCGAGCTGCAGACCCGCCTCCCCTCGGTGGGGATCAGTCAGCCCGGTGGCGGCTTCTTCCTCTGGCTCACCCTGCCAAGGGGAGTCGACACCCGACAGATCTATCGCCGGGCGCTCGAGGCGGGCTTCTCTTTGGCCCCGGGGGCCCTGTTTGGCGGGGCCGGCCAGCACGATCACTGCCTGCGTCTTAACGCCTCTCACCCCTGGGGGCCCGAGCTGGAGCAGGCGCTGGACCAGCTGGCCCGCTGGCTCCCGGTTCCGGTGGACGAGCCATAAAAAAATGAAGACACTGCATCCATTGGCCCCTGGTGAGCGTCTCTCTGGTGAGACCCCAACCAGGAGCAACAATGAAAGTCACTTCACCTTCTCTGGCGCTACTCTGCGCCCTGCTGTGGCAGATGCCCGCACAGGCGGCCCATCAGGCCAATGACGGCGTGCTTCGCCTCTATGGGCCCGGCGGGCCGGATAGCGCACTCAAGAGAGCGGCCGACGCCTTCGCTCGCAAGAGCAATGTACCTGTGGTGGTAACCGCCGGCCCCGAGTCCGGCTGGAGCCAGCAGGCGAGTCAGGATGCCGACCTCATCTTTGCCGGGGCGGAGCAATCCATGTCCGCCTTTCTCGAGCACTACCCCTTTCTCGATCCCCAAAGCGCCCGCCCCTACTACCTGAGGCGAGCGGTGATTGCCGTGCAAAAGGGCAATCCTTCCCGGATAAACGGCATCGATGACCTGCTCAGGCGCCCCTTGAGGGTGGTGGTCACCGAGGGGCGTGGCAGCTATAACACCTCGGGCACCGGTCTGTGGGAGGATGTGGCCGGCCGGCTCGGCTCCCTGGCGGATCTGCAGGCGCTGCGCCGCAACATTGTGGCCTATGAGCAGGGGAGCGGCGCCAGCTATCGCGCCTTTACCCGACTCAAGGCCGACGCCTGGATCACCTGGGTACACTGGCCCCTGAACCAGTCCGACAAGGTGGACTATGTAGAGATAGAGCCACAGCGACGGATCTTTCGCGGCCTCTCCATCGCACAGGCACGCACGGCTGACCCGATCACCCGCCGCTTTTTGGCCTTTATCGAGAGCCCCGAGGGTGAAACCTATTTCGCCCAAGATGGCTGGACCCGTTAACGAGGAGCACACACCATGAAATTGATGATCACCACCGCCCTCCTCCTGCCCCTGGGCAGTGCCTGGGCCATCGAGACAAGCCCACTGGAGCATCTTCCCCTGACGCGCGTCGTCCTGGGTCAGGAAGGCTATCTGGCCGATCAGCGGGGGCTTAGCCTCTACACCTTCGACAAGGATCCGGTCGGCCAATCGGTCTGCTACGACGAGTGTGCCCGCAAGTGGCCCCCGGCGCTGGCCGCCCGAGAGGCGCTCAAACCGGAGGCGGTCAAGGCTGGATTCGGTCTCGTCGAACGCAAGGATGGGGGCTACCAGTGGAGTTATCGGGGCAAGCCCCTCTATCGGTGGTTTAAGGACACGGCGCCGGGACAGAGCAGTGGAGACGGTGTGCTGCAGGTGTGGCACCGGGTTCCCCTATGAGGGCAGGCATCGACAACCGGCAGCTTTCGTTGTTGCTGACCCGCAGCCGGAATGGAGATAAGGCCTCTTTCGAGGCCTTATACCGGCTCACCGGCCAGCCTCTCTACGCCCTCATCTTTCATCTGGTCAAGGATGAGCAGTGGGCCGCCGACCTGCTGCAAGAGGGATTTATCAAACTCTGGCAGGATCGCTCTTCCTACCCGATAGACTACCCCTGGGCCTGGCTCTGCCAATGCATGCGTAACCTGACCCTGGATGCCCTGCGCAGCCGCCACCGCCGACAGGAAGCCCCCTGGGATGCGGCATTCGACCCCCTGGTGACCCCGGAAGAAAGGCTGCCACTGGATCCCTGTCTGCACCGTCTGGCCCCCGAGAAACGCAACGCCATCGTGCTCGCCTATCGCCATGGCCTGAGTCATCAGGAGATAGTTCTTCACACCAGAACCCCCCTTGGCACCGTCAAGTCGTGGATCCGGCGAGGACTGGAGGAGCTGAAACAATGTCTGACCCAATGACCCCCAACCGTTATCAGCGCGATCACCTGCGAGAGCGACTGGCCAGCGAGTATGTTCTGGGAACCCTCACCTCCAGGACGCAGCGCCGCCTCGAGCAGTTGATGGCGCGTGATCCCTCCTGGTGGCAGTGGATCGATCTGTGGCAACAGCGCCTCGCCCCGGTGCAACCCGACCAGGCCCCGCCCCTCCCCGAGCGGGTGTGGTCACGCCTGGCCGGGGCGCTCTTTGCCAGACGCGTCAGGCCTTGGTGGCCCATGGCCATGGCAGCCAGCCTGCTGCTCGGCCTCTGGCTGCGCCCCCTGCTGCCCGGCACCGAGCCTCTCATCACACCGGTACGCTATCTGGCGGTCATGAGCACTGCGGAGCAACCCGAACCCTTTGCCCTGCTCGCCTATCAGGGCAAACGGCCGGGACAGTCGAAGATCCAGCTCCAGCAGGGGCTGACCGCGCCCGCCCTGCCCGATGATGCGGAGCTCTGGATGCGCGATCGCGCCTCGGGACGCCTCACCAGGCTGGCACCACTGATCGAGATGCGTCAGGCTCGCCCCATGAGCCCCGAGGAGTGGCAACGCCTGAAGGAGAGCAGTGAGCTGCTTGTCATGAGCGGTCAACGCCTGCTCTATCGGGGCCACTGCATCGAGCTGCTCGACCCGAGATAATGTACTGAGCCCGTGCCCCGCCAGCCAGGCGGGGCCACGGCGAAATTCGATACAATCGCGCCCGCTCCTGATAGCGGCCGGCCCGACCCGAACCCACAATGGCCGACCTTGTGAGTTCAGGTCTATAACGATGAAAAAAATGCCATTTGTCATGATGCTATCGCTGCTGCTCTGCGCCTGCGGTGACAGCGACTCCCCAAGCCAATCCGCCACGCCGGCCCAGGCAGCTCCCACAGTGCCGGCAGCCCAACCGGCCAGCCCGATTACTCCACCCGTTACACCGGCCACCCCGGTTGTCCCGCCTGTGACCCCAAGCGTCCAACCGATCCCCCCCGCCGCTCCCCGGGTGATCCGCTCCGACTTCACCCTGGCGCAAGCCTGCGCCAACGCCAAGGGGCTCACCTGCGGCTTTCTGGAGGTTCCCCTCGATCACCATCGCCCCGAGGGTACACGCATCGAGATCCTCTACGGGGTGCACAAGGCCGAGGATCCTGCCCGCCGGATCGGCACCCTGATGTTCAACTACGGGGGGCCGGGCGGGGCCGGAGTCTCGAGATTGAGTGACGCTCTCGACGAGATCCCCCTCGAGATCCGCCAACGTTTCGACCTGGTCAGTTTCGATCCCCGCGGTACCGGCTTTAGCGCCCTGGCTGTCAGCCTGCGCACCTGCCAGTTGACCGAGCGGCCACAGGATGTCAGTGAAGAGGGGGTCGGTGAAGCCCTCGATGCCCGGGCCGAGCAGTGGTTGGGTAAGATGACCGGTGCCTTTACCCGGGAGGCGCGCGCCAGCCATCGTCTGCCCCAGCTGGAGATTGTCCGGCGCTGCGCACCTGTGCTGGATGCCTATGCCCCTTATCTGGGCAGCAACAGCGTGGTGCAAGACGTGGAGCGACTGCGCCAGCACTTGGGTGAGCAGACCCTCAACTTCGTGGGTTACTCGTACGGCACCCGCCTCGGCGCCCTCTATGCCGAACGCTACCCCCAGCAGCTGCGCGCCCTGATCCTCGATTCGGCCATGAGCCCAGACCAGCCCGACATCGACCGCGTACTGCTCGGCCAATCCACCGGCTGGCAGATCATATTGGCGCGGCGACAGCCGGAGGCGACACGGCAACAGCTGGACAGAATTGGCGAGACTGTGCTCTCCCAGGGGGTCTATGTGGCCAACGACGGGGCCCGTGTCGACACTCGGGTTTGGGTACCCATGCTGGAGCAGTTGATCACCGATGAACGCGGCGCAGAGCGGTTGCGACCCATGCTCGATAAGCTGCTACAGCAAGATCTCGGTGCCGAACTGGTGGCCTATATGCAAAGCGATCGGGCCAATCGCAGCGCCTATCGATCCGCGCTGGAAGATGTGATGCTCTATCCCCTCCAGGCGGCAGTCATGTGTAGCGATCAGGGGCGTGATTTCACCCTGGCCGAGATTGATGCCCTGGGCAACGACTTCGAGCAGAGCTCCATCGCCGGCGCCAAGCTGCACGCCATGTCCTATCTCTGCGCAGACTGGCAGCGCCGCCGCGACCCTATCCCCCTGCTGGCCAATCTGGATCAGCAGCTCACGGCGCAGCAGAAGGTGCTGATCATCGGCGGCAGCCTGGATTTCGCCACACCACTGGCCTGGAGCCGGCAGATGAAGGCCGCCTTCGGAGCGCGCGCCCACCTGGTCGAGCAGCAAGGGGTGGTGGATCACGGCTTTAGCCTGGGTGAGGATTATCCCTGCGTCACCCGGATCGCCGTCGACTACCTGCTCGAGCCGACCAGCCTGCAAAGTGAGAGCGTCTGCCCGGCCCCCTGACAACAAGACCCGCCAAGGCGGGTCTTCTCACAGCGGGCTCAGAGCGCCGCCACCTGCGCCTCGATGCGCTGCCTGAGGGTCTCATCGAGACGCAGGGCACGCGCCAGCTCGTCAAGATAGCCACGCTCCATGAAGTGATCCACCTCGATGGCCAGCAGGGAGGCAAAATAGAGCTCGGTGGCCTGCTCCATGTCGGTCACCTCCCGCGCCAGGGCGTGAGGATCGAGGGGGCGGGCCAGCTCCCGGTCGATATAGCGGGCCGCGTCGCTCTGGCCGAGCCCGGTCAGGTGATCGGCAATCTTGCGTCGCTCCTGCTCGTCGATATGGCCGTCGGCCCGGGCGGCGGCAATCATGGCGCGCACCAGCAGTTCGGCGCGCCGATCCAGTGCCTGCCCCTCCAGGCTGGTGAGCGGTTGGGGCACGGTTTGATCCGTCGGCGCGCTCTGCTGCTGGGCCTGCCAATCCTGATAGAGCTTGTAGGCGATGCCACCTAAGGCCGCCGCGCCCCCCACGGCCGCCACCTTGCTGCCATATTTACGCACCTTCTTGTTGCCCAGCAGCAGCCCCAGTGCCCCACCGGCCAGGGCTCCCTGAAGCTGTCCCTTGCGCTGGCTGCCCCCCTGCTCGAGCCACCCCTTACCACTGCCGAGCAACTGATCGAGTATCTGTTTCATCGTTTTCTCCTCTACGTGTCTGGCCATGCTGGGACAGGGGGCGTGAATCAGATGTGAATAGGCCAGCCCGCCCTTGCCGCCCCGCCCCCGGTGGGCGACTATTTGTCTCAGTACCCGCCATCGCCCCGAGGTTTCTGGATGTCCCCCCTGCGCCTTGCGCTGCTCACCGGCTCGACCCTGGTGGCGTTTGCCGCCAACTCCCTGCTCTGTCGCCTCGCCCTCACCCAGGCGGCCATGGATCCGGCGCTCTTTACCCTGCTGCGCCTGGCCAGCGGCGCCCTGATGCTGGGCTGGCTGACTCGTGCCCGCCCCCGTGGCGGGGACTGGCGTGGCGGCCTGGCCCTGATGGTCTACGCCGGCGCCTTCTCGTTTGCCTATCTCTCCCTCGGTGCCGGCAGCGGCGCGCTGATCCTCTTTGCCAGCGTACAGATCACCATGTTGGCGCCTCCCCTGTGGCGCGGCGAACGACTGCCCGCCCTGCAATGGCTGGGGCTGGTGTTGGCCATGGGGGGCCTCGTCTGGTTGTTGCTGCCGGGGCTGAGCGCCCCCGATCCTCTGGGGGCCGTGCTGATGGCCGGGGCCGGCATCGCCTGGGCCAGCTATACCCTGGCCGGGGCCAGGGCTGCCGATCCGCTGGCCGCCAACGCCGGCCACTTCTGGCGCGCCGCCCTGCTCGCCCTGCCCCTGATGCTGCTTGGCCAACCGGGTTTCAGCGCCAACGGGGTGCTGCTGGCCCTGCTCTCCGGCGCCCTCGCCTCGGGACTCGGCTACGCCCTGTGGTACAGTGTCTTGCCGGATCTGGGACGCACCCTGGCCGCGGCGTTGCAACTGCTGGTGCCGCCGCTGGCGGCGGTGGGCGGCATCCTCTGGCTCGGCGAGAGCTGGAGCCTGCGCCTGCTGCTCTCGGCGCTGGCGATCCTGGGCGGCATCGCCCTCATCATCGCGGGCAAGGCCCGCCAAGGAGTGACCCGATGAAACCCGGTTACGCCCTGCTGCTGACGTTCGCCCTCACCGTACCGGTGGGCGCCGCCGTGGTAGACAGAGAGGCCGAGCAGGCCCGGCTGGATGCGGCGTGCGCCAGCGCCCGGCAACAACTGGTCGACGAGGGGCGCAGCCAGCGGATCGCCCTGTGCGTCAACGAGGGCAAGAGCCAGGCCGGGTGCGAACACGACTTCGCCCGCTTTGGCGAGCGTGAGGGCAACAAGCGCCCCGACTTTTCCAAGGTGCCCGCCTGCATGCAGGCGGAGCAGTATCGCAAGAGCTATCGACGTTAAGGATGAAGGATGAGCCCACCCAGAGAGTTAACCCTGCAGTTTCTGGCCGAGCCCTCGGATGTCAATTTCGGCGGCAAGGTACACGGCGGCATGGTGATGAAGTGGATAGATCAGGCGGGCTATGCCTGCGCGGCCGGCTGGAGTGGCGGCTATGCGGTGACCGTCTATGTGGGGGGGATCCGCTTTATCCGTCCCATCCAGATAGGCGAATTGGTCGAGGTGCACGCCCAGGTGATCCACACCGGCAGTACCAGCATGCACCTGGCAGTGGACGTTTACAGCCGCCATCCCACCTCGACCGACCGCCACAAGGCGACCCACTGCATCATCATCTTCGTGGCCATGGATGAGCAGGGCAAGCCACGCCAGGTACCGGCCTGGGCACCGCAGACCGACGCCCAGCGCCAACTCGAGCAGTACGCCCTCAAGCTGGTGGCCCTGCGTGAGGAGATCGACAAGGAGATGCGCCGGCATCTGTGAGCAAGGGGCGCTTGGGCCCAACCCGGGCGCCCGCTATACTGCCCCCTTTTTCCCCGAGGTAACCCATGTCACTGGAGCAGGCCCCCAAGGAAGTGCAGCTCGCCGTCGATCTTATCGAGCTGCTCGAAAGCCATCAGATCCCGACCGAGTTGGCCCTCAAGGCCCTGGCCATCGTACAGCGCGACTATGAACGCAAGCTCGCTCATGGCCAAGCGAGCTAGTCCCAGAGACCTTGGCTAGACTCACGACAGTCGTTCTGCGTCGGAGTCTGCCATGTTGTTCTCCCTCGTCCGGGGCTCTCGTCCCCTGCTGATCCTGCTCTCCGTACTCGCTCTCCCCCTCTGCGCCGCCGAGCCCGACCAGACCCGTGAGCCCCTTCACCTCACCAGCGACGAGCTGCTCGCTCCCTGGCGCGGGGATCTGCCGGGCATGATAGAGCGGCGGGTGATCCGGGTGCTGACCAGCTACAGCAAGACCTTCTATTTCATCGACAAGGGGCGCCAGCGGGGGGCCACCTATGACCGTCTGATGGAGTTCGAGCGCTACCTCAACCTCCAGTTGATGAAGGAAAAGCGTCTCAAGGGGCGCCATCTCAAGGTGCAGATCCACTTCATTCCCGTGGCCCGTGGCGAGATCTTCAAGGCCCTGCAAGAGGGCAAGGGGGACATCGCCGCCGCCAACCTGACCATCACGGCGGCCAGACAAACCCAGGCCGATTTCACCCTGCCCCTCTTCAAGGGGGTCAAGGAGCTGCTGGTCAGCGGCCCCGCCTCCCCCAAGGTCGCGCACCAGGAGGATCTCGCCGGCAAAGAGGTCTTTGTGCGCCGCTCTTCGAGTTACTACGAGAGCCTGCTGGCCCTGAACGAGCGCTTTGCCCGGGAAGGGCGCGCCGCCGTGATCCTCAAAGAAGCCCCCGATCCCCTGGAAGACGAAGACCTGATGGAGATGCTCAACGCAGGTCTCATCCCCCTCATCGTGGTCGACAGCCACAAGGCCCGCTTCTGGCAGCAGATCTATCCGGCCATTCGGGTTCACGAAGATATCGCCCTGCGCGAAGAGGGTGCGATCGCCTGGGCGGTGCGCAAGAACAGTCCGGCCCTGCTGGCCTTCCTCAACCAGCACATCCGCCTGCACGGCCAGGGGAGCGTCATCAGCAACACCTTGCAGGCCCGCTATTTCAAGAGCACCCGATACGTCAAGAGCGCCGCCGCCGGGCGCGAGCGTCAGAAGTTTCTGGACATGATCAAGGTATTTCAGGAATACGCGGGAAAGTACGACGTGGACTGGGTGTTGATGGCGGCCCAGGGCTATCAGGAGTCCCAACTCAACCAGAACGCCCGCAGCAAGGTGGGGGCCATCGGCGTGATGCAGGTGATGCCCAAGACCGGCAAGGAGCTGAAAGTCGGCGACATTCGCCGGCTCGACCCCAATATCCACGCCGGGATCAAGTACATGCGCTGGATGATGGATCGCTACTATGGCGACGAGCCCATGACCCGTCTGGACAAGGCCCTCTTCTCGTTCGCCTCGTACAACGCGGGGCCGGCACGGATCGCTAGGCTGCGCAAACTCACCGAGGAGCGGGGCTTTAACCCCAACGTCTGGTTTGGCAACGTGGAGCACATCGCCGCCGAGAAGATAGGTGCCGAGACCGTCTCCTATGTGAGCAACATCTACAAATACTACGTGGCCTACAAGCTCATCCTGGAGAAGATGGCGCTCAAGCGCCAGGCAGCCGCCGCCGTGAACGCCCCGCCCCGCTAATACGAAGAGGGGGCCATGTTGGCCCCCTCTTGCAGCAAGCGGATTACAGCTCGACCACGTCGAATTTCACGTCCGGGTTAACGTCGGCGTCGTAGTCCACCTCGTCCAGCCCGAAACCGAACAGGCGCAGGAACTCCTGCTTGTAGCCGGTGTAATCGGTCAGCTCAGAGAGGTTCTCGGTGGTGATGGAGGGCCACAGGTCACGGCAGGTCTGCTGCACGTCGTCACGCAGCTCCCAGTCATCCATGCGGATACGGGCCTGCTCGTCCAACGCCAGATCGGCGCCGTACAGGCGGGTACGCATCATGCGATCCACCTGCTCCATGCACCCCTCGTGAATGCCCTTCTCCTTCATGATCTTGAAGGCCATGGAGATGTAGAGCGGCATCACAGGAATGGCGCTTGATGCCTGGGTCACCACGGATTTGAGCACGGCCACATGGGCGGTCCCCCCCTTGGCGGCCAGATCGCCACGGATGGCGGTGGCGGCGCGGTCCAAGTCTTCCTTGGCGCGGCCCAGGGTGCCATGCCAGTAGATGGGCCAGGTCAGATCGGTACCGATGTAGGAGTAAGCTACCGACTTGGCGCCGTCAGCCAGCACGCCCGCATCGCGCAGGGCCGCCATCCACAGCTCCCAATCCTGACCGCCCATGACGGTGATGGTGTTCTGGATCTCTTCCTCATTCGCCGGCTCGACGGTGGCGCTGATGATCTGATCCTTGTTGGTGTCGATGGCGGTGGTGGTGTAAACCTCGCCGATGGGTTTGAGGGCAGAGCGCACCACTTCGCCGGTTTCCGGCATCTTGCGCACCGGAGAGGCCAGGGAGTAGACCACCAGATCAATCTGACCCAGATCCTGCTTGATGAGCTCGATCACCTTGGCGCGGCACTCGTTGGAGAAGGCATCGCCGTTGACGCTTTTGGCGTAGAGACCGGCTTCCTTGGCGGCCTTGTCAAAGGCGGCGGAGTTGTACCAGCCGGCGGTGCCCGGCTTGGACTCGGTACCCGCTTTTTCGAAGAAGACGCCCAGGGTAGCGGCGCCGGAGCCAAAGGCGGCAGCAATCCGTGAGGCCAGGCCGTAACCGGTGGAAGCACCGATCACCAGCACCTTCTTGGGGCCGTTCTCGATGGCACCCTTGGACTGGACATAGGCGATCTGACGACGAACGTTGGCCTCACAACCGACCGGATGGGTGGTGGTGCAGATAAAGCCGCGAACTTTGGGTTTGATAATCATACGAGTCTCTGATCCGTTTTATGGATGAAATCGGGGCATAAGATACCCCATTGTGACGCGATTGGGTGCTCTGATGTGTTAAATAGCCCCTGCTCAGGCTGGCTTATTCAAGACGTCGCCGCTTGGCCAGTGCCGGTTCGATGGCCACCTGATACGCAAAAGCGGCCTGGTGTGAGGGGGGGACGTTATAGTGGCGATCGGCAAACACCCCCTGCTCGCTAAAGCGCTGGGCAAAGTAATCGGCAAAACGGGCCCCCTCCATCCCGACCAGCTCTTGCCGGTGCCGCTCCAGAAACTCCCGCACCGGCTCAAAACCCGCCTCCATCGCCGCCGCCATGGCGGCCTCATAGTCAAAGCGGGTTCGGATCTCGCTGAGCTTCACCCCCTTCTTGTCCCCCCGGGTCTGGAACAGTCGAGTGACCAGATAGGTCAGATTATGCAGCTGGGGCAGCTTGTTTTTGGAGAGATAGGAGTAGGCGAGCCGCGACAGATCCGTCTCCACCGTCATGGTGAAGTCGAGGAGAAACGAGATGCCCCGCCAGGGGTGTCGGTTGGTCTGCGACGCTATCTCCAACTGGCTGGCAATCTCCTCCCGATCGGGAGCCAATAGGGCGGGCTGCGCCACCGGGTGTCGACTCACCGGCACCGGCGCCTCGCCGGCCGCCTCGAAGCGAGGTGCAAAATGCGCCTCCAGCTCGGCCCTGTTACAGGCAACCAGGCTGGAGGAGAGCCCCTCGTACTCGGCACCATTGGGACTGAACGCGGGTCGCGCCCCCTCCCTTAGCAAGAGGGTGCCATCGATAAAGAGGTTGGGTTCGGGGGCATAAGGGAGCATGGGATCCAGGGCGGCGTAGCGAACCCGGATCCCCATGTCCTCCCGAATGGCCGCCTCGAAGGCATCCAGCTTTTGCCGGTGCGCCTGTGGCATGAGGTGGTCGGGATAGCGCGCCGCCGTCATCGCGATCAGCCTCTCTCGCGGCTGCGGCCGGTAACCACCCGCGATCATCAGGGGACGCAGGGTGCCGCCGCTCTCGTCTTCGGCCAACCTGGCATCGATATCGTCGAAAATATGCAGGCCGCTTTCCAGCAAGCGCGAGCCGGTGTCGAAGTCTTGAAACGACAGATAGGGCGCCCACCCCAGCCCGGCAAAGTGGCGCACCAGACTCAAGGTCGCCTCGCTGTACATGAGCGTGTTTCGCATGGTGCCGTAGGGAAACTTGCTGCCCCTAAACGTCATGGGCACCAGCTGCACCTCAACGGCCAGGTTGGCCAGCCCCCCATTAGCCTGTGCCACGGCCGCCCTTACGGCCTCGCCGGCCGCCTCCGGGCCGTTAACCCCCAGCACGATGGCCACCCGCTGCAGAGTGTCGGCCGCCAATCCCCGGGTCATCGCCGCCACTACCTCGGGCAGTCGCGCCAGCTCCCCGTAAGGCAAGATGGTGTTGATCACATAGGCCACACGAGCAGAGACCCGCCACAGGTTGAACAGGGGAATATGCCTGTCCACCAGCTGCGCACTGCGAATGGCAAAGTAGCGGCGCCCGCTGTCGAGATGGGTCTGGCCACAGGGGTAGTGGCTACTGGCGGCCGCGTTTATCTCGGCGGGTGCCCGCTGGGAGCCGGTGGGGGCATCGGCGCCTTCGCCGATGGCGCTGTGCACAGCCGCCAGATCGAGGCGCAGGGCGTGAGCCTGCAACCACTCGGGAGAGATGGCATCGAGCTCGTCTTGCTCAAGGCGCTGCGGGCAATAGGCCAGGTGCTGCTCACCCGGCGCGGCCCCGTCGACTTGGTCAAAGACCAGCAGGGCAGACTGGAGCCCCTCATCGCGCTCATCGACCAGCCGCCCACCGGCGCTGCGGGTACGCGCAAAGGCCCATCCCGAGACAATCTCATACTCCTGGGCCAGGCGCCCTGCGACGAAGTGGTAGTAATAACCGTGAGCGGGAAAGACCAACCGCTGACCGAGCCGCACCGTGGGCATGAGGGCCAGATAACGCTCCCTCACGACTCCCGGGGTCGATTGTGGCGTCACCTCGGCAATGCCCAGCCCCTCATGACAGCGCCCCCCTCTCATGACCCGCAAGCCCCGGGGCAGGGCGGTTCGGGTGGTGGCCACCCAGCGCGTCCCCCATGGATCCGGTTGTGGCATCAGGGTCACTTCCTGCTCCTGCGCCGTCCCGGCCAACGTGAAATGGGGAGTGATAAAGCGCTGCAGGGAGGCGGGTGGGCAGGTCACCTGCAGCGCGTAGTGAAACACCTCGCGGGGCTCGGTATCCTGGACGATCACCTCGCTCGGGTAGGGATACGCCTCCCCCGATCCCCCCGCCACCTGCCCCCCTTGGGAGGGTGCCGCGGCGCCCCTCATTCCGCTCGGGCCCTGTCTCGCCCCGAGCCGACCCTGCACCCGCGTCTGCACCTCCTGGCTCACCAGTGGCGCCGCGCGCTCGCTGATCAGCCACTCCCCCTGGGCTCCCGGCTTCAGCAGGGCGACATCGGGCGTGTCGGCCAACAGGAGCAGCTCTCCGGACTCGAGCCCCCGCCACACCATTGCCTTGCTCATGCCCGGCGGCGCGTCAACGTGCGCATGGGCAAGATGGGCTTCGATATGAAGGGCGTCGTGAGCCATCAGCTCATCCAGACGTATGATGCGATATTTCATCGGTGACTCCATGTCCAGGGGATATACCGCCCCCCGGCACGAAGGCGGTCCACGCTTCAACCTAGTCATGCCAGGCTGAACTTAGACTTAACCGAGTCTTTATTGAAAAGAGATAACAGAAGGTAATATCGTCACCCCGCCTTGCCGGCGGTCGAGGCAACAGGGCTCAGGCATCCTCTAGGCGGCGGCCAAACTCCCGGGCGAAGGCCAGATCGAGAAAGCCGTCCCCCTTCTTGTGGGTACGCAGGAATTGGTAATAGGCAAGCAGCCTGACCAGCTGTTCGGTCTCCAGGGGCGGCAGGCTCTCCTGCTCGGCGAGCAGGCTGCGGGCGGCCAGCAGGGCCTCCCTGTCGACCACTTCGGCCTGACGGTAGAGGTAACCGCAGCCGGTGGCGAGCCACTCCAGAGAGCAGTTGGCCCCCATGGCGATCTGGTTGGCCTTGGCCAGGCCCGGCTCGGCCCCCTTGAGGTATTTACGGATCAGCGCCTCGGAGAGGCCCACCTTGCGGGCGAAGGCGCTGATGCTCCCCTCCCCGATGAGCACAGCCAGGCGCTCGGCAAATCCGGACATAAGAAGACTCCGGCTCGAGTGAAAACGGGCCTCATCTTGTCACTGCCCCCCCTCGGGATCAAGGCATCACTCCGACAACAGTCGCTGATGACCTCTGTAGATTTCGGCCCGGCCGGGCCGACAGAAGCCCGCCAGGGTGAGGCCGGTCTGCTCGGCCCGCTCGATAACGTTCTTCAGCTCGCGGATGTTGCCGTACCAGAGGCGCGAGACCAGCATCTTCATGGCATCGGCAGGAATGGCGGTGATGGTGCGGCGCATCCGCTTGGCGATCTTCTTGATAAAGAAGTTGACCAGCAGCGGTATGATCTGATTCACCGACATGGGAACTTAATGACACCGTTTTTAACCCAAAAGCCCGGGTGATGACCCGTTCCCGTCAACAGATAGAACCAGAGTTCGAACCAGGAGGTGCCCCTCTCTTGCCACCCACCTCTACCTTGGCCAAGATGGGACCCTTGTCATCACGGAGCTTTCACCATGCAACGCCTCTCTTTGCACCCCCAAGGGCCCGAGTTCTCCCGTCTTATCATGGGCTATTGGCGCCTGATGGAGTGGCAGCTCTCTGCCGCCGAGCTGCTCGATTTCATGAAATTTCACCTCGATCTCGGCATCACCACCATAGATCACGCCGATATCTACGGCGGATATCGGTGTGAGGCGGCCTTTGGTGCCGCCCTGCGTCTCGAGCCTTCCCTGCGCGATCGCATGGAGGTGGTGAGTAAATGTGGTATTGCGCTGACCGCCAATCCGGCCCACCGGCTCAACCACTACAACACGAGCCGCGATCACATCATCGAGAGTGCCGAGCGCTCTCTCTCCAACCTCGGTGTCGATTGTCTGGATCTGCTGCTCATTCACAGACCCGACCCCCTGATGGAGGCTGACGAGGTTGCCGATGCCTTCGTGCGCCTTAAAGAGGCTGGCAAGGTACGCCACGTCGGGGTGTCCAACTTCACCCCGAGCCAGTTCACCCTGCTGCAGTCCCGCCTTCCCTTCCCTCTGGTCACCAACCAGGTGGAGATCTCGCCCCTCCAGCAGGGCGTGACCCTGGACGGCACTCTGGATCAATGTCAGCAGCTGGGGATCCGCCCCATGGCCTGGTCCTGTCTCGGCGGTGGCCGCCTGTTCAGCGCGCCCGAGTATCAGCCCCTTCGCCAGGAGCTCGAGGCGATCCGTACCGAGCTGGGTTGTGATAGCATCGAGCAGGTGGTCTACGCTTGGGTGCTGATGCTCCCCTCCAGGCCACTGCCCATCCTGGGCTCGGGCAAACGCGAGCGGATCGCACAGGCGGCAAACGCTGTCGCTATTGGATTGTCGCGTCAGCAGTGGTTTCGCATCCGCAAGGCGGCACTGGGCTATGACGTCCCCTGAGCCCGGGTTGCTTCAAACAAAAACGAAGAAGGCACCCATGGGTGCCTTCTCTTGTTGCATCGCTGCATTAGTGGCGCGGTGAGCGCGGTGGACGGCGCGGCGCATCCGTTTTCGGTTTGGCCTGGTTGACGGTCAGGGTACGACCACCGACTTCGGTGCCATGCAGCCCCTTGATCGCCGCCTCGGCTTCGCTGCCAACCGGCATCTCGATAAACCCGAAACCCTTGGACTTGCCGGTTTCACGATCCATGATGATGTCAGCCTTCTCGACCTGACCAAACTGAGAAAAAATCCGCTCCAGTTCGTCATTGGTCATCCGGTACGACAGATTTCCTACATAAATCTTCATGCCATCCACTCTCGATTCAGGTGCCTTCACTGTGCATTCACCACCCCAAGGTAAGGGCACAACCCTTCGGGCTGCTTGCCGGGACTCTCCCGGCCTTCCCTGTCACAGCCAAACCACAGCAAACAGGCAAGTCACTCCTTGGGCAGTATCCGGTCTTTAGACTGAATTGTCGAGAAATTAGTCAGCCTTCCTGCAGGGGGGCCAACACCCGCTTTAGTGCACGCTGGCTGTGCCAGGCGCGGCGAAAAGCGAAGCGATAGATGCCGGGACTGATCTCGTAGGCCTGCTCTCGCCCCAGCTGGAGCAGGGCGAGCGCCTCTGCCAACTGTGCCTCATCAAGTGTGAGATCCAGGGCAAAGCCCAGCCACTCCCCCTGATGTCCAAGCTGACGCTCGAGACACACCCCGTAAAGCACGCTGCGAGGCAGTGCCAGGGCCAGATCCCGACTCGGGCAGAGCAGATAGAGGTGCCTCTCGTCCCAGCCCAGCTCGGCCAGCCGCCAGGGCTGCCAGCTGCGGGGCAACAGAAGCATCAGCGCGACCAGGCCCCCAAACGTGAGTGCCGCCCAACGGGCTGCATCCATGGCTCCCCAACCGGCGGCCCCCCAACTGCTCGCCAGCAGGGCCAGCAGCAAGATCAGGGCAATCACAGGTCGATAGGCATGTGCGGCGGGCATCAACAGGGTGGTTTCAGTACGACGACTGAGAGCGGTCACGGTAAGCGGGGGCATAGTAGACTCCTGAGATCGGGGGCCTATTGTGGCGACCGGCCAAGTCGCTGGCAAGGGAGTGCCTGTCGCCCTCTGTTGTTGGTATGCTCTTCCCACCGTTTTCATGACGACACCCAGCCAGGAGCCCGGTTTTTATGCTCGCAACCCTGTTACTCACCGCCGCCTTGCAGGCAGAGGCCATCGGCAGTTATGCCGCCGGCTGTCTGAAAGGCGCCGAGGCGCTCCCCCTCTCGGGCACAGGCTACGAGGTGATCCGTGCCAAGCGGCTGCGCTATTACGGTCATCCGGATCTTATCGACTATCTGGAGCGGCTGGCGCGCCAAACCCGTCAGGCGGGGCTGCCCAACCTCTATATTGCCGATCTGGCCATGGCCCACGGCGGCCCCTTTCGCAGTGGACACAGCAGCCACCAGACAGGCCTCGATGCGGATATCTGGTTTCGCATGAGCGACAAGCCCATCGGGGACAACGAGCGTGATGCCCCGCGTGAGTGGCCCCTCATCGACGAGCCCAGCTATCGCCTCTTACCGGGTCGCTTCGGCCAACAGCAGATGACTCTGCTTCGTCTGGCCGCCCAATCTCCCCGGGTGGAGCGCATCTTTATCAACCCGGCCATCAAGGGTGAGGTGTGTCGCCGTGCGCCCAACGCCGCCTGGGTTGGCAAGTTGCGTCCCTGGGTCGGGCACTTCAGCCATTTTCATGTGCGCCTGAGCTGCCCGCCGGGCAGCCCGGAGTGTGTAAACCAGGCGCCGATCCCACCCGGTAATGGCTGTGGCGAAGAGCTCGCCTCCTGGCTCAAAGACAAGCCCCAGTTACCCAGGGTCTCTCGGGTACGCCCACCCCCCCCGCTGCCCGAGCGCTGTGGATGATGTTCAATCCCATACCAACCTGATATGGTGATACGACTCAAATCATTAAGGAGAACAAGATGATAGAGCGCACGTTACGGCGCCGCCTGCAACAGATGCTGGCCCTGATCCCCCTGCTTTTTATGCTCACAGGCTGTGGCGTCAACACCATTCCCGAGCTCGATGAGCAGGTCAAGGCGAGCTGGGCCCAGGTGGAGAATCAGTATCAGCGCCGCGCCGACCTCATCCCCAACCTGGTGGCCACCGTGCAAGGTTATGCCAAGCACGAGCAAGAGACCCTCAAAGCCGTTACCGATGCCCGCGCCCGGGTGGGCAGCGTGCAGGTGAGCGATCCGGCCCAGTTTCAGGCTTATGAGCAGGCCCAAAATCAACTCTCGAGCGCCCTTTCCCGCCTCATGGTCGTGGTCGAACGCTACCCCGAGCTCAAGGCTGATCGGCAGTTTATGACGCTGCAAGCCCAGTTGGAGGGCACTGAAAACCGCATCAGCGTGGCACGACGCGACTATATCGAGTCGGTGCGCCGCTTCAATACCGAGATCCGCACCTTCCCCGGCGTCATCTGGTCCAAGCTGCTCTACTCGGATCTCGACGCCAAGCCCGGCTTCAGTGCCAAACCGGGTAGCGACGAGGCTCCCAAGGTGAGCTTCCAATGAGCGCGGTTCCCCGACCTTGGTTGTTCTTGCTACTGCTTTGCACCTTTGCACTGCAGGCGGCCCCCGGTTTTCCGGCCTTAAGTGGCCGGGTCGTCGATGAGGCCAGGCTGCTCGATGCCGGCCAGCGCCAGAGCCTGACCAACCGCCTCGCCCGGTTCGAGCGCCAGAGTACCATTCAACTGGTGGTGGTCACCCTCCCCTCCCTGCAAGGCTATCCCATCGAAGAGATCGGCTATCAGCTGGGCCGCCGTTGGGGCATCGGCCAGAAGGACAAAAATAATGGTCTGCTCTTGATCGTGGCTCCTCAGGATCGCAAGGTTCGCATCGAAGTGGGCTACGGCCTGGAGGGCGATCTGCCCGATGCCATTGCCTCCAACATCATTCAGACCCGGATCCTGCCCCAGTTCCGTCAGGGAGACATGGCTGCCGGCATCGATGCCGGTGTCACCGCCATCGAGCAGGCCCTGGCAGGGCAATATCAGGCACAGAGTGAAGAGAAGCAGGATAACGGCTTCTGGCTCTTCGTCATCATGGTGATCATCATGATCCTGCTGCAAACCTTCCGAGGTGGCCGGGGTGGTGGAGGTCGCGGTGGCCGACGCGGTATCTACATCGGCGGCGGCAGTGGTCTGTCGGGCGGATCCGGTGGCGGCGGTTTTCGCGGCGGTGGCGGCAGTTTCGGTGGCGGTGGCGCCTCCGGTGGTTGGTAATTCGAGGACCCAGCAATGTTATCCAAGCAATTTATTCACACCCTCAACGCTCGGGTGAAGAAGGTCGAGCAGGCCACCGATGCCGAGTTGGTTACCGTGCTGGCCCCGGCCAGCGACGGGTATCGCTTTATCCCGACCCTCTGGGCCGCTCTGCTCGCCATGCTCACCCCCCTGGTACTCCACGAGCTCGGTCTCTGGCTGGCCTGGCACGACGTCTTGATGATCCAGTGGGGCGTCTGGTTGCTGCTCACCCTGCTGTTTCAGTGGCGTCCCATCAAGATGCTGCTGGTTCCCGCCTCGGTGAAGCGCCATCGCGCCTCCCTGATGGCCAGGCTGCAGTTTATCGAGCAAGGACTGCATCGCACCCGTGAGCGCCTCGGCGTGCTTATCTTTGTCTCGGTTGCCGAGCACTATGTAGAGATCCTGGTCGATGACGGGGTGGCCCAGCATATCGACAACCAGGTATGGCAGGAGATCATCGACGATTTCGTTGCCGAAGTGCGTCGTGGCAAGGTCGAAAATGGCTTCGTGGAGTGTGTGCGCCGTACCGGCGAGGTCCTGGCCGACGCCTTCCCGCCAACCCATGATCGCAACGAGCTCTCGGATGATCTGGTAGTGCTGGATCAGCCATAAGGCGAGAAAGTATGCGACCTTTGCCTACCCCCTGCGCAAACGGCAAAGAACATGAAAAATAAGGGGAAAAATGGTTGACCCCACACCGGCTTTCCCCTAGATTACGCCCCGTTCCAGCGACAAGGCCGGGGCGGTGGCGATGGGCCACGTTAATCCACCATCAACACTTTTCGGTGAAGTGTCCGAGTGGCTGCCCGTCGACAACGTCGACATCAAGAAGCACGCAGAGCGTGCTCCGCACAGCCACTGACGTTAAGCCGAAAACAATTTGGTGAGGTGTCCGAGTGGCTGAAGGAGCACGCCTGGAAAGTGTGTATACGGCAACGTATCGAGGGTTCGAATCCCTCCCTCACCGCCAAATTACGACAGAGTGCCGTGGCGATTGACCACGTAAAAACAATCGATAATTTGGTTTAGCGTTCGAGTGGCTGCCCGTCGACAAGGTCGACATCAAGAAGCACGCAAAGCGTGCTCCGCGCAGCCACCAACAAGAAACCAAAAACAATTTGGTGAGGTGTCCGAGTGGCTGAAGGAGCACGCCTGGAAAGTGTGTATACGGCAACGTATCGAGGGTTCGAATCCCTCCCTCACCGCCAAATTCAAAAGGGTCCACTCAGGTGGGCCCTTCTTCGTTTCTTGCTCTGGTCATCCCCCCGAAAACCTGAGGTGCTCATAAGTAGAATTTTCCCGTACTGTGAATGCAGGAGGTTCTACATGAAAGCATCACGCTTTAGCGGTGCCCAGATCATCGCTGTCCTCAAACAAGCCGAGGCCGGTTCACCCGTCGCGGAGCTCTGCCGCGAGCATGGCATCAGCACCACGACCTTCTACGGGTGGCGTTCCAAATTCGGCGAGATGGATACCTCCCTCATGGCTCGTCTCAAAGAGCTGGGGGACGAAAACCGCCGCCTTAAGAAGAGGTATGCCGAGGAGCGCCTCAAGGTCGAGATCATCGCCGAGGTCATGGCAAAAAAGTGGTGGCGCCATCTTCCCGCCGGGAGATGGCGACCAAGGCCGTGGTTCACTACGGCATCTCTATCCGCCCGTGCTGGCCGATGAAAATCAGGAGATTGCCGACTGGCTACTGCGCCTCACCGCCAACCAGCGCAGCTGGGGCTTCAGGCTCTGCTTCCTGTATCCAAAGGCTTTGGATGAAACCACAAGCGGGTATACCGGATCTATCGGGCGCTGCAGCTCAGTAACCCAAGAAACGGCTGGTGCGTGCCAAACCGGAGACGTTGGCCGTCCCCGACCAGCCTAATCGGTGTTGGTCGATGGACTTCATGCATGACCAACTCAGCGATGGCCGCTCGGTGCGGTTGTTTAATGTGATCGGCGACTTCAACCGCGAAGCACTGTGCATCGAGGTGGATTTTTCCTTGGGTCAAACGGGCGCTGGAGCAGGTGATCGAGTGGCAGGGCAAACCGGCCGTAATCCGCTGTGACAATGGCCAGGAATACATCAGCGAAGGAGCTCAAGCGCTGGGTAAAGCAAGAGGGAGGCTGAGGTATATCCAGCCAGGCAACCCGCAGCAGAATGCCTACATCGAGCGGTTTAACCCCGAACGAATCTGAGCGGCAGTATTGGGCTGCTTATAAAACCGTGGCCAGTTTTACTTGGCCACTACAGAACTGGTTGTGGGTTTATAACCATGAGCGGCCCAATATGGCACTGGGTGGCTACACGCCGAAACAGCGCCGGGCACAGGCCGCATAACCTCTACTTTTGAGTGCCCCTAAATACCGGCGATACTACATAGCTAACTGCACCAACGCAAAAAGGCCTTCCCGTTTG
>NZ_CDDB01000031.1 GCF_000820105.1 Aeromonas schubertii
CGGCGGTCTCGCGCTATCTCGACAAGCTGGTGACCCTCGGCAGCCCGATCAAGCAGGTGCACTTCATGGACGTCAAGCAGAGCATGCGCAATGGCGGGGGCCCCGCCTGTCTGCGTCTGCGGGTCGCCCTCAATGATGCGGAGCTGGCCGCCGTCAACCAGGCCTGCCTAATGAACGACACCCTCTTCACCCGTCTCAACCAGTGGGTCGACAAGCACTACCGGGATCGCCTCTCGTTCGACGACCTGCGCGATCCGGCGCTGGTGAGCGAGTCACGGGCCGCCCTCGACGAGCTGACCCAGATCCTCCAGCTCGGCGCCGTCTACCCCTTCCAGCGCTAAGCCGGCCCCCTGTACAGCGAACCCGCCANNCCCGGGCGTGATTGCCACAGGGTGACATCGTGGCGTGACGGTCAGAGGATCATAGTGACGACGTCATTGCCACGGCGCGTAACGCCCGAGCAAACGGCTCGCCCCCTCGATGGCCCCCTCGGCCCCCTGCTTGCCCAAGCGCGCCATCAGCCCCTTGCGGGTACGATAGTGGACCGCCAGCACGCGCCGGGTATGGGCCTGCTCCATGAGGTAGTCGTCGCTGGTCTTGAGCTCATCCACCAGCCCCAGCTCCCGCCCCTGGCTCGCCAGCCAGTGTTCGCCCGTGGTGACCTTGTCGATATCCAGGGTCGGACGGTGCGCCTGCACGAACTCCTTGAAGCGTTCGTGGATCTCTCCGAGCTCCTCGCGAAACTTGGCCCGCCCCTCGTCGTCGTTCTCACCAAACACCGTCAGGGTGCGCTTGTACTGGCCGGCGGTGTGCATCTCAAAATCGATGTCGTGTTTTTTCAGAAGCTTGTTGAAGTTGGGCAACTGAGCCACCACGCCGATGGAGCCCACGATGGCAAACGGTGCCGCCAGGATGCGGTCGGCCACGCAGGCCATCATGTAGCCGCCGCTCGCCGCCACCTTGTCCACCGCCACCGTGAGGGGGATCTCTTTGTCCTTGATACGCTGCAGCTGGGAGGCACACAGGCCATAGCCGTGCACCACACCACCACCCGACTCGAGGCGCACCAGCACTTCGTCCTGGGGAGTCGCCACGGTGAGCACGGCACTCACCTCTTCACGCAGGGCACTCACCTCGCGGGCATCCATGCTCCCCTTGAAGTCGATGACAAACAGCCGTGAGCGGTGATCCTCCTTGCTGCGGGCCTTCTCCTCCTGCTTGTGTTGCTTCTCGAGGGCCTTGCGCCCCTCCTTGTCCGCCAGCAGGGTCGAGAGGCGAAAGCGGGTCTCCTCGAAATCGGCGCCAAGATCGGTCACATCCAGTTGCCCCTTGCTCCCCTTGTTGCCCCGCCCCGCCAGGGTCAGGATCACCACGGCGGCCCCCAGGGCCAGCAGCAGGGTCAGGGTCTTGGCCAGAAACAGGCCGTACTGAGTCAAAAACTCCACGTATTCCTCCAGGCGAACGCTTCGCCACTCTCGATGGTCATGCCGGCAATAATGACACAACTCCTCAATTTTATTCACTTTTTGACATCAGAGACTGGTCAAGCGCCCCCCGGTGTCAGTACACTTGCGCCGTTTAGGTACGCCATACAGGAGAGCGCGATCATGATGGACTATCAGGCTGATGCCCAGTTGCTTGCCGGCAAGGTTATTCTGGTGACCGGTGCGGGTGACGGGATTGGCAAGGAGGCGGCCATCACCTATGCCGCCCATGGCGCCACCGTGATCCTGCTCGGTCGCACCGCCGCCAAGCTGGAGGCGACCTTCGACGCCATCGAGGCCGCAGGCTACCCCCTGCCCGCCATAGTCCCGCTGGATCTCAAGCAGGCCACCGCCGCCGATTACCGTGGCCTGGCCGAGACCTTCCAGCGCCAGTTTGGCCGCCTCGACGGTGTGCTCTTCAACGCCGGCCTGCTCGGCGTGCTCTGCCCCTTCGACCAGATCAAGGAGAAGGAGTGGGACGAGGTGATGCAGGTCAACGTCAAATCCGAGTTCCTGATGACCCAGGCCATGCTTCCCCTGCTGCGCAGCACCGCCAAGGTCCAGGGCGAGGCGGTACTGCTCTACACCTCTTCCGGCGTGGGTCGCAAGGGGCGCGCCTACTGGGGCACCTACGCCATCTCCAAGTTTGCCGTCGAAGGCATGATGGAGGTATTGGCCGACGAGCTGGAAAATACCGGGGTTCGGGTCAACTCCATCAACCCGGGCGGCACTCGCACCAGGATGCGTGCCAGCGCCTTCCCGGCCGAGGATCCCATGACCCTCAAGACGGCAGCCGACCTGATGCCCCTCTATCTCTACCTGATGGGCGCAGACAGCCGCGGCGAGAACGGCAAGACCTTCGTCGCTCAGCCCAAATAGGGGACAGGGGAGACAAGGGTGGCTAGGCTAGGTGATGGGGGCGAGCAACGCCCCGCCACGAGAGAGTCGGATATGCAGGAAACGGACCCGCAGAAGGGGCAAGCCCTGTTTCGCCCTCGCAGTACGGTGGAGCAATGGCGCATCTTCCAGGCCGTGGTNNGCCAATCCTCTCTCAACCACGCCGTGGCCAAGCTGCAGCAATCCCTCGGGGTGGCCCTGCTCGAGGTGCGTGGACGCAAGGCCGAGCTGACCACGGCCGGAGAGATCTTCCTCAAGCGCTCGCGCCAGTTGCTGGCCCAGATGGAGGATCTCGAAGGGCTGGCCCACAACATAGAGCGCCAGTGGGAGTCCCAGATCAACCTCTACGTCTCGGCCCTGCAGCCCAGAGAGCGCCTCTATCGGGTGCTGGCCCGCTTCCAGCCTCGCTCGCGGGGTTGTCGCATCAACCTGCACGAGCGCATCCATTGTCATGTCGGAGCCCTGCAACCCGGTGATCTGATGATGACCGAGCACCTGCCCCCCGATCGGGGTGGCGTGCCCCTCGACGAGGTGCTGATGCTTCCCGTCTGCGCCCCCCATCATCCTCTCGCCGCCGGCCAGGCACCGCTGAACGACGAGCAGCTCGCCACCCACACCCAGGTGAGCCTGCACCCGCCCATTCATCGCTCCCTGGACTGGAGTCAGGAGAGCGACACCGGCTGGGCCGTGACCCACTACACTGAAGCGCTGCGCCTCATCCTGCAAGGACTCGGTTATGGCTGGATGCCGGCCCATCAGGTGCGCACCCTCATCGATGAAGGCAAGCTGGTGCGTCTCAACCCCGAGTCGGGGGGGGAGCGCCGCCTCTTTACCTACCTGCTGACCACGGACACCAGCCAGCTGGGTCCTGCCACCGAACTGCTGCTGCGTCTGCTGCGCGCCGAGTACCAGCCGCCGGCGCCTTAGGCGTTACGCACCCTCAGGCATCCCAGCAGGGCCAGCAGAGCAAGCCCCACCGAGACCACGAAGACCCCGTGAAAGCTCCACGCCTCGGCCACCAGGCCGGCAATGGCACCGGC
>NZ_CDDB01000032.1 GCF_000820105.1 Aeromonas schubertii
GGGCCCCGGTGGGATCGACGAAGCTGGCGTGGCCCAGCTCGTCACTCTTCTTGACCTGCAGGCGATTGCCCTTCTCGTCGAGCAGCGAGAGCTGAACCCCGACATCGGCCTCGCCGCTGGCAAGGGAGCTCACGAACACCTCGAGACGGTCCTGATAACGGCGGGCGGCAAGCCCCATGTCGCTGACCGCAAAGTAGGTGGTCTCCTTGCGCCAGCCGTAGTCCCCGATGGGACTCATGACGGCAAAATAGACGCCGGCGGCGCTGAGGGACTTGTCGCCGATGTCGATGAGGCGGGTCTCGCGCCGGTTGGGGTCGAGCTCGAGGCCATAGCGCCCGGAGTAGACCCGGGTTGCGTGGGAGGAGACCTGCTCCAGATCCCAGTTCCCCATGCCGCTTCCCGGCCGGTAGCGGGCCAGAAAGGTCGGCAGCCAGGCCGGATCGATGCGCCAGAAGTCGATGTTCACCTCGCTCACATTCACGGCGCTGATGGGCAGACGCAGTGACGAGCGCAGGGGCAGCACCATGCCGCTCGAGGCAAACGTGGCCCCCGCCTGCAGGGGACGGGTCGTGAGGCTCCAGCGCCCGGCCTGGGGGCCCAGCCCCGTTTTGAGGCTCACCTCATAGGTGCGATCGGGCTGTACTGCTGTGAAATAGAGGGTGCGACCCTCCTCGCCGAGCACCCAGTCACCGGCCACCTGCTTGCCGGCCTCTTCCACCAACAACCACTCACGCCAGCTGCTGCGCGCCTCGAGCGGGGCATCAAATACCAGGGCCAGGGCCGGAGCATCACGCCAGGTGCGGGCAACGGCCTGACTGATGGCGGCCGGGGTGCGCGCCTCACTCGACGGGGGCGGGGCCTCGCCGGCGGGCTTGCAAGCGGACAGACCCAGGGCCAGCAAGGTGGTGAGCAGCAGGGTTCGAAACGGGATGCAGGAGGTGCGCATGGGGAAAATCCATCAGGGCTGGAATGGCACTAGCATATGCCTGCGGCGCCCCCCGGCCAATCCCTCAGTG
>NZ_CDDB01000033.1 GCF_000820105.1 Aeromonas schubertii
GATTTTGGTGATACGGATAGCTCCACAACGCCCCTTGGCGGCGGCAAAGGTCTCGGCTACCTGAACGTCCAGTTGATGTCGCATCTGGGCTCGAGCAGAGACTATGCCCTGTCTGGTCCGCCAGGCATAAAAACCGCTGCGGGCCACACCCAGGATGCGGGTCATGGTGGTCACCTTGAACTGCCTGATATGCTCGGCTATAAAGGCGTACTTCACTTCAGGTGTTTGGCAAAGTACGCGGCGGCTTTTTTTACCAGGGCCAACTCTTCTGCTTGCTCAGCCAGTTGGCGCTTGAGTCGGACATTTTCATCGGCGAGTTGCTGCTCGCGCTCCCCCGTATCCATGAGTTGCTTGGCCTTGGTGCGCCAAGCGTAGAGCTGGGCTTCTTTGAGGCCTAATTGGATGGCGGCCTTGCTCATTCCTACGCGCTCGGCCAGAGCCAAGGCTTCTTCCTTGTATTGCTGAGAGTAACGGGTTCTGGGTGTTTTCTGTTCGATCGTTGCTTTGGTCATGATGTACCTCTGTCAGTGATTTTACTCACTTAACCAAGTGTCCATCGAGGGTGGGTTAGATCAATGTGATCGACCGCCATATCGGTGAGCATCTGATCCGCAAATATGGGCTCAATGACAGCCTGACGACCCTTCCCCTACCGCTGATGTCCAGCAAGTGGTATCTGGCCCTCTCCAGGTCTTTCGTCAGTGGTCATCCCGACAATGCCCAGGCCCTATGGAATGCGCTGGAAAAAGTCAGGCTCGAACAGACAGCAACTGTCACCACCAGGTAGTGGCACTCCTTGTCTCGCTGCCTGATGGCGGTGGGTGACGGCACTGCACTATCCGCGAGGATGCGTCCCCAGGATGCCGATATACCCAGTGTTGTGATTGCCGCATTGCGGTCGGTGTCGTCCGGGATTATCCCCTTTTAGAGGGCGGTCTTTCAGGCCCGTGGTATGAGCACGACATGGTGAAAAGCTAAAAATTCTGGCTCAATAGTTATATATCTTGATGCATTTCAATTATAAGTTTTCCCCCTGTACAAGAGCCAAGGTATCAGGGGTGTTTAATGAATAAGGAAGCGTTGATCAATCAATGGTTATCCGATATGTCGGGCGACCAATGGCAACTTGAGGATGGCGAGTGCCATCTTAGTAATAGCGACGGAGAGCACTATTGCTCTATTCAGTTGACCTCATCCAGATTATTAATGATGTTTCCCATTCATCCCGCCGCATTGCCGCAGGATGAGGAGTTGCACAAGAATCTGCTGCTACTCAACAACCATCCCGAAATTATTGGTTTTGCGTCATTCTCATTGGCCGAAGATAACCTCACCGTGGTGCTGTCGACGGCACTGCCGTGTGAGGCCATCAGCACTCATTCGGTCGCCGATTTTTGGCAACGTTCCAATCATGCGCGCAATGGATTGTTTGCGGCCATTATCGATAGGGAGGGGCGTTGAACCATGTTGATTAACAGCGCCCTCGGGCATGTCGCGATTCAGAATCGACCGGCGACGTCTGAAGCACCAGCGAGTGCCAGTGGCTTGCGGCAGACATCCAGCGTCGCGGCCCCGCTTGCCAACCCCAGAGCCCCCCTCGATACGCCGGCGGCTGCGTCCGGCCCCGATCTGAGACAGATCAAGGCCACCAAGGTCTCACTGGATGACAAGCCTGCGATTGACGCCATCAAGACCACTCTGATTGCCGATGCCGCCTTGGCAAACTTCCCTTATACCCAGGATATGGGAGAGCTTGGGGGGGCGACCGCAAAGGGATGGGGAACCGGCTCGGGGCACTTGCTGCAGGCACTGAGTGTCGGGCCGGGACAGAAGAATATCGGTGACAATGGCATCCTTACCAAGAGCGGCCTGACGGCTTATCTCTTCACCAATGAGAGCACCAGAGAAGCACGCATCGTCTTCGGTGGCACCACCTCGGGGGAAAAAGCCGGGGACCTGAATACCCGAACCCTGGGTAACCTTGCCACGACGGCCAAACAGTGGCTGGCAAATATAAAAAATGTCTTCTCGCGCACGCCGGATAGTTATAAAGAGGCGGCGAAACTCGTCAGTGATGTGAAGGATCACTTGCCTGCCGGTTATGCATTAAGCGTGTCTGGTCACTCCAAGGGGGGTGGCGAATCCGCTTACGCTGCCATGATGCTGGGAGCAAAAACCGGTGAGCCGGTGAAGTCGATCAACTTCTCATCCGCTGAGCTCGGTGCCAAATTGAAGCAGAATATTGCCAGCGAACTGGCAAAAGGCGGGATACAACCCGACGCCATCGCCGGCAAGTTTGAAGAGTTGGGCAAGGAGATATTGCATATCAAGATAAAGGGCGATCCCGTTCCTAATATGCACAAGTTTTTTGGCAGCATCTCACATATCGGAAGAACCCTGACATTGCCCAACGATAATAAATCGGTCGCACATCTTAGCGAGCATGTGGACTTCTTTAGCCGCGTTGCCAGTTGGAGCCATGCAGGCTCGATGTCACATCACCAGCTGATCAACCAGCCGCGGATCTACGGCTAAGCCGGCTCGCTCACTTCGGGCTTCCTGCGCAGAGCGGTTACATGGCGTGGCTCTGCTTATTCCGGGAGGATGTACAACCGGGTGATAGTAAGGACGTTGGGACACCCATCGCGGCGATAGCAGTATGACTGTACGCTGTCGTGATGGGTATCCCGGTGTTGCACTGTTTACTCGAGGTGTGAGCTGCCGCGTTGGTATATCTGATGGGTAAAACTATTTCATTCCCATTTGTTCGAACAGGGTGTTGTAATCTTCCAGATGCCAGTTGTCGACAATTTGCTTGTCTTTGACCCGGTATACATCAACGGCCTGAAAATCAATTGTCTGTCCTTCGCCCTGCAATTCACCCATGCGTCCGGTGAAGTGCCCCATGAAACGGTATCGAATTGTCGCGTATTCACCGGTTACCAAAATATGCTCAACACGGACGTGCAGGTTGGGGACGGCTTCTCGAAAATGGTTGGAGGCTTCTACCACCCCCTCTACTCCTGGCTTGCGTCCGGCAGGTGGAGTGCGGTCAATGAAGTGCTCATTTAACGCGGCGCGGGCATAATCCGGGTTGCCACTGTTCCAGAAGGCGGCATAGAGTCTGGCGGCATGCACGACTGGAGCAGCAAGCTGAGCCCCCTCCAGTACTTCCGGCGTTGGCAACTCATACTCTTTCTGAGTCATGGTGGTAGCATTCATCGTTTCACCTCTATTGTCATAACCGATGTTTTTTCTGTCTTTTGTTGCACGAAATAATCCAACCCTTTCCATAGGGTGCGGGGTCATCAGTAGAGAGACATGACCATTGCATCTATTGCTGCATATTTTTTCATGCAGAGAACGGCAGGTTAATATTTTGTGAATTCATCACGTTGATAATTGAAAGCAAGGCACGCTGAAAATATACCCTTGCTCCAGGTATCTGATGGTCATCCCTTCGTCTTCGGATATATCCGCCATGACGGATTTCGTTTGGGTATTGTCTAGCATCTACGATTGTTTGAGAATGCAGGTATCATTTGATTCATTTTCAAATAATTTTTGATGCTGGAACTCAACGAAATCCGTCTCCTGCTGAGAGTGTTTGAGCTACAAAGTCTCTCTGCTGCCAGTCGTACGCTGGAGATGACGCCTGCGGCTGCCAGTGCCGCCTTGCAGCGTCTGGAGAAACGGCTGGGGGCGCAGTTGTTCGTTCGTTCTACCCGTCGAATGCAGCCAACAGAGGAAGGGGTGCATTTTATCGATGCGGCCAGGCAAGCCCTTGCGCTACTCGATCATGCCGCCATCTCCCTGGCCGAAGGGCGTAATGAACTCAGTGGAGAGGTTCGTCTCTCCGTGCCTTCAGATCTGGGACGCCATCTGCTGCGGCATTGGTTGGATGAGCTGCTTGAGGCCCATCCTGGACTCTCTCTGAGCCTGGTGTTCACCGATGGCCTGGACGATCTGATCTCACGCAATCTTCACCTGGCGCTCCGATATGGGGAGCTGCCTGCTTCCAACTTGATGCGCCGCCACCTCACCCATGTACATCGTATTGCGGTTGCCTCACCGGGTTATATCGCCGCGCGAGGTAGGCCTTCTTCTCCCCATGAGCTGGGGCAGCACGAGGCATTGATTCTGGAGCGCGGTGGCCAACGTTGGCAGCGTTGGATGTTCAGCCAGGGGGCTCTTCCTCTGCCTGTAGAGGTAAAAGGACGGCGTATTGCTGATGATGGGTCGGTCATACGAGACTGGGCGCTGGCAGGATACGGCATTGCCTACAAGAGTTGGCCTGACGTCGCCGAGGATGTGTATGCCGGACGACTCATCCACCTCTTTCCTGAATGGCTGGCAGCCCCTATGCCACTGCAGTTGGTGTATCTACAGACCGACTACCCGAGCCTCAAGGTCAGGAAGGTGATGGATTTTATCAACGATAAGTTTCGGGGGTTCGAACAGGCCTATCCATTCTTGCCCAATGGGTGATATGACACTGGTGAAATTAGAGGTGAGGACACCCACCGCTCTGATAGCCGTGTAGGGTGATGGAGGTCCCTGCCTGGTGACTTATTCCGTTTGGCAACAGAGGCTTACCCCCTGCCTTTGAACTGCTTGATGCTGCGCTTTGCCTGGGTGCGGCGATTGGCCTGTTTGTCACGGGGCGGGCGTTTGCCGGCGCCGCTGGTGGGTTGGTCGGTGACCGGGAAGGCGGCCAGGGTCTCCAGCGGCAGTGCTCGCCCGGTGAGGGTGCGGATGGCGGCAAGCGTCTCGGCCTCCCCGTGGCAGGTGAGGGAGATGGCGAGTCCGCTGCGCCCCGCGCGGGCGGTGCGGCCGATGCGGTGCACGTAGACAGGGGCGTTGGCCGGCAAATCCAGATTGATCACCACCGGCAGCGCCTCGACGTGGATGCCGCGCGCCATCAGATCGGTGGCCACCAGCACCCGCACCTTACCCTCCTTGAACTCCCCGAGCGCCTGCTCGCGCACCGCCTGATCCTTTTCTCCATGCAGAGCCGCCACCGGGATGCCGGCCTTGGCGAGCTTGCGGGCCACGCCGTCGGCGTCGTCCCGGGCGCTGATAAAGACCAGTACCTGCGGCCACTCCCGGGTTTTGAGCAGGCTGATGAGCGCCGGCACCTTGCTGCTCTTGTTGACCAGATAGAGCCGCTCTTTGATGTCGTCGGCCACGCTGTTGCGCGGATCCGCCTCGACCCGCTCGGGATCCTTGAGCAGACCGGTGGCCAGCGCCTCCAGCTCGCCCGGCAGGGTGGCCGAGAAGAGCAGGGTCTGCCGCTCTTTGGGCAGCAATCCAAGCAGGGTCTGGATATCGGGCCAGAAGCCCATCTCCAGCAGGCGATCCGCCTCGTCCAGCACCAGCAGGCGCAGCGCCTCCAGAGTCAGTTTCTGCTGGCTCAGCAGATCCCGCAGCCGGCCCGGGGTCGCCACCAGCAGTTGGGGCCCCTGTGCCAGCCCGGCCTCTTGCTGCTCCTGCACCACCCCGCCACACAGGGTGACCCGTCGCAGACCCATGGCGGTTGCGAATGGTTGCAGCGCGTCGCTCACCTGGGCGGCCAGCTCGCGGGTTGGCACCAGCACCAGCCCTTGCACCCGGTCGTTGGCGGGGTCGAGGCGCGCCAGCAAGGGCAGGCCAAAGGCCAGGGTCTTGCCGCTGCCGGTACGGGCCAGCGCCAGCAGATCCCGCCCCGCCAGCACGGCCGGAATGGCCAGCCGTTGCACCCGGGTCGGGCGTTGCAGATCGGCGGGCAGGGCCGCCAGCAGGGCAGGGGAGAGGTCGAGTTGGTTAAAGGTCATGGGGCTACACGGATCGGCGAGTGGGAGGCGAAGTCTAGTGAGCGAGGGGCCAGAAGTAAAACCCCATGCCCATGAGTGAGACCACGGGCGGCTGGCATTGGGGCGCCCAGAGCGCCGATCGCCACGAAGCGGGAGCCCCAATCTCGATCATTGGCAGCCCGGCCCGGGGTCATCGTCCAGCAGCCAGGAGATCCAGCGGCGCCTGGCGTTCAGGACAAATCCCTCATCCGCCGCGATCCCGTTGACGATAACGCCATCGGCGGCGCTCTCCCCCGTGCCGAAGGCGAAACGAAAGGCATCGTGGGCGATGCGTTCGCCCTTGAGCAAGGCATCGTTGAGTGCCTGACTCATGACGATGATGGTGAGCCCGTCGCTGGCCTCGACACCCACACCGCTGCGCGCCACCTTGCCGACGGCGACCGGCATCCGGATAGAGCAGTGGCGCCCCTCCTTGTCGACTGTGGTGTAGATGCCTTCACCCACCCGCCCCTGCATCCAGATCAGCTCGCCCCGGGTCAGGCTCGCCACCTGTAACAACCCGAGAGCGCCCTGGGGAAGCGGATGGGGGTCCTGTGCAGAGGCCATCGGGGCGCAGAGCACGAGCAGCAAGAGGAGCCGTCTCATGGTGCCACCTCCTCAGCGGAGATGGCGCCGGTTCCCTGCATCGCCAGCAGGTAGACCAGCACCAAAGGGCCCACCAGAGGAGCAAAGAAGACCCAGCCCCACCAGCCGGAGCGCCCGGTGTCATGCAGCCGGCGAATGATCAGGGAGATGAGGGGAAGGGTGCTGGCCACGCCATAGCCCAGATCCAGCCAGCCAAGCGCGGCCAGACGCACATCCAACAGGATGCAAGTCAGGGTAACCAGCAGGTGAAACAACATAAACCACCAGCATTCCGGTCTTGAAGAGCGACCGGAGACGTCCAGGGCCCGTTGCCACGCGAGCAGATAGAAAGAGAACATGGATGAACACCTCCAACGTGATTAGGTGCCCCATCCTGGCCCGAGTGCCGGCTCCCGGCGTCCTGAAACGGGTTTGAGGACGACCTCAAACCGCTCCTGCTCCCCGGTTCGCTTCTGTGAATCCGCAAAAGTCGTTATGCTGGCACCGCCTGAAACGGGCTCAATCGGGATCAACCATGCTGGCCATTCCAATACCCTTTATCGTCTCTTCCCTGTTGGGACTGCTGGCCGCTCTCTTGCTGGTGCGACTGGGAGAGAAGGCGAAGATGGCCGCCCTCTTCCTGTTGTTATGCGCCGCCACCATGGGCCTGGTGGGACTGCGCTGGACATTTCATCTGGCGCTGCTTGGCCAGCTTCAGCCGCTCTTTGCCTCACTCATTCCCGTCGCCGCCTGGTATCTCTTCACCCGCGCCGACGGGGAGCCGACCCGGTTCCCCTGGCACCATGCCTGCGGGCCCGCACTGGTGCTGGTCAGCCTGCTGACGGCTCCCTGCTGGGGGCTTCCCCTCGATGGCATATTGACGGGGATCTATCTCTGCTACGGCATTGCCCTGGTGCGCTGCTCGGCCCGGGGGCCACTGCTGCTACACATCTCTTTTCATCAGTGGGAGGGGGTCAGGCGGGCAGAACATGTGGCGGGCTGGATGCTTCTGTTCTCGGCGGCCATCGATGGCGCCATCTCCCTCGACTTCGCCCTGAACCAGGGGCGGTTGTCGCTCTATATCGTCACCCTGGGTCACCTGATCCTCTTGCCCGTGCTGGCGGTGGCCGTCGTCATGGTGGGGGTCAGCCTGCCCGAGGTGGAGGAGCCTCCCTTGCCGACCGGCGAGGGGGGCGACAGGGAATCAGTGCTGACCCCAAAGAGAGCCGGTGAGATTGTCATGAAGCTGGATGCCTTGATGAAGGAGCAGGCCTGTTACCTGGATCCCGAGCTGACCCTCTCCAGACTGTCGCGAAAACTGGGCATCCCCGCCAAACAGATCTCGATGGCGGTCAATCAGGTGCACCGCCAGAGCATCCCCAGGGTCATCAACGACTATCGCATCGCACATGCCAAGCAGGCACTGCTGACCACGGACGAGAGCATTACCCGGATCTTTATGCAGGCCGGTTTTCAGACCAAATCCAATTTTAACCGGGAGTTTCAGCGTATCACCGGCATGACCCCCAGCCTGTTCAGAAAACAGGGGGATAGGTCTGCCCCGTCATGAGATAAAACCGGTTGTTGCCAGATGATGACGAGCCCCGACGGGGCTCGCGCCATGGATGGTTAACAGGGCTGGCACGGTTGAGGTGCGGCCAGGGAAAGGATTCAAAGGAGGTCGTGATGATAGAGGTTCGTATCGATGATCTGGCGTCGGCCGAGGTGCAGTCGCTGGTTAGTGAGCATCTGGCCGGCATGCAGAGCAACTCGCCGCCCGAGTGCGTGAATGCGCTCGGGATCGAACGCCTGCGTGCGCCCGGCGTCACCTTCTGGGCGGCGTGGCTCGATGGTGCCCTGTGTGGCTGCGGTGCCTTGAAAGAGCTAGACCCATGGGCCGCAGAGGTGAAGTCGATGCGCACTCGCGCCGCCTGTCTGCGCCGCGGCGTGGGGCAGGCGATCCTCGACGAGATAGTCCACGAGGCGCGGCGGCGCGGTTATGCCCGACTGCTGCTCGAGACGGGAACGGGTCCGACCTTCGAGGCGGCTCATCGGCTCTATCTTCGCAACGGCTTCGAGTGGAGTGACCCCTTCGGCGACTACCAGGCCAGCGAGTTCAACCTGTTTATGGCCAAGGCGCTCTGAACGGCACCCTGTCACCGACAGGGTTCAGGCGCTATAACCCATAGAGGCCGGGAGGAGAGGATCATGTCGGGACAAAAGGGAGTCAATCAAGCCATCGAGACCCACTACACCCGGGCGGATCTCGGCGACGTCATTCTGGCGGCCCTGGCAAACGCGGGCAAGGATGTGAACCGGCTTACCCCGGCCGAGCTCGCCCCGGTCGATCAGTTTCATATTCGTGGCCGGGCGGCGACCCTGGAGCTGGCCCAGGCGGTTGGCCTCGACGACACGAAACGGGTGCTCGATGTGGGCAGCGGGGTCGGCGGCACCTCGCGCGCTCTGGCGGCCGAGTTTGGTTGTCGGGTGACCGGCATCGATCTTACCGACGAGTATTGCCGGGCGGCGACCCTGCTTACGGCCAGAACCGGGCTGACCCACCTCGTCGACTATCTGCGAGGGGATGCCACCCGCCTGCCCTTCGAGGACCAGAGCTTCGACGTGGTCTGGAGCGAGCATGTGGCCATGAACATCCCGGATAAGGGACAACTCTATCGGGAGATGCACCGGGTTCTCAAACCCGGAGGGACCCTGGCCATCTACGATGTGCTGGCTGGCCCCTGTGGCCCGGTACACTTCCCGGTGCCCTGGTCCCGTACGCCACAGACCAGCTTTCTGGTCTCTCCCGATGAGCTCAGAGCCTTGCTCGAGGGGACGGGGTTTGTGATAAGCGATTGGGTTGACAGTACCGAGGCGGCGCGCCACTGGTTTGTGGCCCTGGCCGGGAAGATCGCCCGCGAGGGGCTGCCCGCCCTGGGGTTTCACCTGTTGCTCGGTCTCGACTTCAGGGAGATGGCCCACAACCAGGGGCGCAACCTGCAGGAGGGGCGCATCGCCCTCGCCCAGGTGGTGGCTCGCAAGGCATGGGGGTGAGGGGATAACCCGAATGGCCGCATTGGCCGAAGGGATGAAGCGAGGGGGAGCCGACGCTCCCCCTTGTTGGATCAGAAGCGATAGGTGGCCGTCAGGTTGAGCTGTAGCGGGGCGCCCGGCATGATCTGGGCGGCGCTGGTGGCGCTCACGTAGTAGGTCTTGTCGAGCAGGTTTTCCACGGCGAGCTGGGTCTCCCACTCGGGCCAGCGGTAGCCGGCGCGGGCGTCGACCCGGGCATAGCCCGGCAGCACAGTGGTGTTGTCGCTGTCGGCGAAGCGATCCCCCACCGCGGTGAAGCCACTCTCCCCAAACCAGCCCAGACTGCCCTGCTGATAACCCACAAACAGCTCCCCGTTTTGGCGCGAGACGTTGCTCGGGCGTTTGCCCCGATAGCGGGCCTCGGCCTCGACCAGCTCGGCATCCAGGAAGGCGACCCCTCCGCGCAGGTAGATCTGGTCGGTGAGTCGGGCGCGGGCGCTCAGCTCGATGCCGTCGGTACGTTGCAGGCCGGTCAGCTCAATCCTGGTCGGATCCAGTGGATCCCGGGTGCGCTTGTCGTACATCTCGAGGCGGTAGAGGGAGAGGGTGGTGGCCAGACGCCCCTCCAGCCAGTCGCTCTTCACCCCGGTTTCATACTGGCGGGTGTGCTCGGGCTTGAGATCGTTGTTCTTGTCTCCCGGGGTGATGCCGATGAGGCCGCCTCCGACCGGGGAGAAAGTCTTGCTGAAAGAGGTGTAGAGGGCGTGCTCCTCGACCGGGTTCCACACCAGGCCGAGGCGCGGGCTCAGGGTGTCGCTCCTCAGCGTCTGTTGGGTGCCCTTGTCGAAGCGCTCTGTGGTGATATCGAAGTGGTCATGGCGCAGCCCCACCAGCAGATGCCAGTCGCCAAGGCTCATCTGATCCTGCAAATAGGTGGCCTGGCTCTTCACCCTGTGTCTGGCGTCACTCGAGAGCTTCATGGGACCGTCATAGACCGGCAGATTGGCCGGGTCGTAGAGATTGCCGCGGGCGATGGGGGCGGCATTCTGCCACAGCCTGGGCGTGCGATGCTGCCACCCTTGCTCAACCCCGATCAGCAGACGGTGGGCGAGGGGACCGCTGTGCAGTTGCCCTTCGGCCTCCAGGTTGGAGCTGAGGTTGCGGGCCTGCAGATCCTGCTGCCAACGGGCGCGGGTCACCTGGTCGCCCTTCACGCCCGTGACATAGGTGTTGTCGAACTGACTGTCGAGGCTGATGAGGCTCAGCTGGTGGCGCAACTGCCACGCATCGCCGAGATCCCAGGTGAGGCGGGAGCGGGCAGCCTGGGCGAGATCGTCGATATAGTCGCGGCGGGTGTCGCTGTAGACGGCGCCGTGAGACACCTCGGCCGGACGACCTGCGACCCCGGGGATGCCCCGATCCGGCATGCGGTCGTGCTCGTTTCGCTCATACTGCAGCAGCCAGCTCACCCGTTCGGTCAGATCCCAGTTCAGGGCCGGCGCCAGCAGGGTGCGTGTGCCGTGTACCCCGTCGCGGAAGCTGTCGGTGTCTTCCTGGGCCAGGTTCAGGCGCAGTTGCACCCGCTCGCTCGCCTCGGCGTTAAGGTCGGCCGCCAGGCGCCGGTAGTCGTGGCTGCCGGCGCGCACAGTGACGCTCGACGGCTGCCCCTTCTCGGGCTTCTTGCTGATGCGGTTGACGATCCCCCCCGTGCTGCCTCGGCCGTAGAGCACGGCCGCCGGCCCCTTGAGTACCTCGACCCGCTCTATGTTGCCAAGATCCCGGGTGTACTGCATGTCGTCCCGAAAGCCGTCGAGGAAGAGATCGTTGCCGGCGCTAAAGCCGCGGATGGTGACGCCGTCGAAGCGGGTGTCACCGCTGGCATCGACCCCCGGGATGCCGACCAGCGCCTCGCTCAGGGTCGCCTGGCCGAAGGCGGTCAGCTCGGCGGTTGCCACGCTGTCGATGGTTTGGGGAACCAGCTTGGCCGGGGTGGCGGTGCGGGTGGCGGTGGCCACCTCGGGGTGTTGGGTGCGCTGACCCCTGATGACGAGTGTCTCGTCGGCGGCCCGGGCCGGCGCGAGCGCCGCCAGCAACGCCAGGCACAGCAGAGTGCGCCGCGAAGTGATCTGATGCATGTGATGTTCGTCTCTTGTTGTTGTCGACCTGGGGCCTGAACTCGTGGGTCATCCCACCGAGGGTTGCAAATGATATTTATTTTCATTTGAAGATCAACCCTGTGATCACAGGGTCAAAAGCGATGGTGTCGGACTCAATGAGGGAATAGGATCCCCGCTCCCGTCTCTTTTCCTCATAAGGAACTACAGGTATGAATCGAAAATGGTCGCTCCCCATCGTGGCAATCGCGGGGGGAGCGTTACTCTGGCTTGGCAATACCTTCGGCATGAAATGGGCCCTGATGGCCCTGATCGGATTCGGCTTCGGCTTCACCCTCTCCTTTAGCCGCTTCGGCATCGTCTTCGGTTGGCGCGAGATGCTGACCAAACGCAACAGCTACTATGTGCGGGTGCATCTGCTCACCATCGCCATCGAGATCCTGCTGTTCACCGCCTTCCTCTCCTTCGGCCACGCCCTGTTTGGCAACCCCATGGTGGGTAACGTGATGGCCATCGGCGTTCCCTTTATCGCCGGCGCCTTCCTGTTTGGTATCGGCATGCAGCTGGCGGGGGTCTGTGCCACCGGCACCCTCTACTGCTGTGGTGAGGGACAGCCCCGCTTCTGGCTGGTGCTGCTCTGCTATGGCATCGGCACCCTCATCAGCAACCAGTTCCGCCCCGAGCTGGAGTCCACCTTCTCCAGCCAGGTGGTGTTGGCCAGGGATCTGACCGGCAACCTCTGGGGTGGCATGCTGCTCAACCTGGCGCTGGTGGCCCTGCTCTTCGTACTGTTCCGTCGCAGTGAACGGCGACACAGGGGAGAGGTCACCCCCCTGTTTGGGACGGGCAATCTCTTCTGGCGCGATGGCCGCTTCACCGTGCTGACCGGTGGCGTGCTTATCGCCCTGCTTAACTCGGCCGTGGTAGCCCTGCACGGCTCGGCCTGGACCATCACCGGGGCCGTCTATGACATGGCCCTGCGCGGTGCCTCCCTGTTTGGCCTGTTCGAAGGCAGCCCCAAGCTGGCCCAGCCGCTCTTTCTCAACCCCATGGTCGGCATGTTCTGGCTGGGGATCCTGGGGGCCATGTTGGCACGCTGCATCAGCGGTGGCGGTCACTTCGCCCCGATCAGGCTCGGCAACAGCCTGGCGGCCATTCTCGGCGGCCTGCTGATGGGGATGGGAGCCATGTACAGCGCCTGCAACCTGGGGGGCTTCTTCGATGGCACGGCGTCGGGCAGCCTGCACGGCTGGGTCTGGATGCTGATGGCCCTGGCGGGCAGCCTGATCGGCATTCGCTTGCGTCCCCGCTTCGGGCTCTGAGCGAACCGATGACAACGGGAGGCGATGCCTCCCGTTACTGTTTTTGGTCCGCGATGGAGGGCATGCAGTGACGATCCAGGCCCCTCTTATGAGTCCCTGCGTATGCGAATGTGGATGAAGGGGCCGCTGGCCCATTAATATAAAAACCACCGCGAGGGTTACCCGATGGTAATTAGTTACCTTCTGGTAGCTAATTTACAACCTGGCCAGATGTCATTACTCTTTCTCTCATATTTTTTCGGAGGAAGAGAAGAATGAAAGCATGGTCCCTGTTATGGGTGCTGGCCATATTAATAGCGTCGCCTGCCATGGCAGAATATAAAAAGCCGCAAACACCCGCTGAACTGCATTCGCTATTTGCCATCTATTTCGCCGCCAAGGATCTGAACGGATTGGCCACCCTGTTTCATCCGGATGCTGTGCTGGTCCTCAACGAGAGGGGTGAGCAGGCGAAGGGGAGGGCGGCGATCACACAGGCTCTCGCCGGTTATATGAGTGGCGAGGTTGAGATGATCAACCACGGTGCCTCGATTCATATTAACGGTGACACGGCGCTCGTCCGCTCAAACTGGGAGATTAAGGGGGGCAAGAAGGGGATGGCCCTCGAGGTGATGACCTATCAGGATGGTGGCTGGCGCTATATTATCGATAACCCAAACGGGTTTTGAATACACGCATCAAGATATAAATATTACACGCAGAAAATACGGTGCAACTAATATAATAAGGCCAGTTCTGACTGGCCTTATTTACTTTTTCATGACGTGACTGTCGGTATTTGGCGGGTGGCACATCACACACACCAAGCCGAGCGCCCTGTCCGACACGCTGCGCCATGGCCCGCCAGGGGCGGCGGAGCCCGCTGTGAGTGACTCATCCCCTGTTCCATGGGCTCTGCCCGGGGTGTTACGCTTCCCCTTTCGCCCGTCCAGAGGGCGCGCCATCGAGGAGTATCACGCCATGCATACACCCTGGGAGCAGGGGGCTTTCTGTCTTGGGCTCCATTTTGAGGGGCTCGAGTTGCCCGAGAGCCAACATGAGAAGGTCGAATTCGAGGATTGCCGTTTCATCGGGTGCGATCTCTCCGGTGCACAGTTCAGGAACTGTGCCTTCGTCAACTGCGAGTTTGTTCGCTGCAACCTGAGCATGGCGGCGTTCCCCTGGTCCACCCTGGCGGAGGTTACCTTCAGCGAGTGCAAGCTGGTGGGCATAGACTGGACCCGGTTGACCTGGGCCCCCTATCACAAGGAGTTTGGTCTTCGTTTTCACCACTGCCTCCTGCATCACGCCTCCTTCTTCGGACTCACCCTGCAGCGCCTGGTGCTGGAGGAGTGCGGCCTCCACGATGCGGATCTGCGCGATGCGGATCTGACCCGGGCCTTCATGAGGGGGAGCGACTTCTCCCGGGCCCTGTTTCGCCGGACCAGGCTCGGAGGCGCCGACTTTGGCGATGCCACCGGCTATGACATCGATGTGCGGGAGAACGAGGTCAAGGGGGCCCGCTTCTCCCGCTTCGAGGCCCTGGCCCTGCTCGAGAGCCTGGGGCTGGAGTTGGTGGAGTGAGGAGCCTCACCCCAGCAGGTTGACCGCTCCCTGGCCCGCCTTGAGGGCGGCGATACCGAGGGCGGTGAACCAGCCCAGGGTGGCGGTCAGCAGGGTGTAGCCCCCGGCGATCAGCAGGCCATCGCGCTGCAGCATGCCGGCGGCCAGTAGCAGGATGCACCAGGCGGGCAGGGTGTTGGTGAAGGGAATGGCGCCGAGGGGCAGCATCAGCAGCAGGGCGGCGGCGACGATAAGCAGGCCGTTGACCCGGTTGATGGTATGGCTCTCACTGAGCATCAGCAGGCGGGGCCGGATAACGCGATCGAGCCTGGCCAGCAGGGCGGAGCCCTTGTGCAGGGTCGCCTTGAGCTGGTCGGTGGCGAAGTGGCGGTCCATCAGCATACGGGGCAGCCAGGGCACCCGATTGAGGGCGATGCCGATGCCGATAAGCAGGATCAACAGGCCGAAGGGGGTGCTGACCCCGGGGATGGAGACCGGCAGCAGGAAGGGCACGGTGAGCAGCAGGCAGAAGAGCAGCATCCCCTGCTCGCCGATCAGCTCCAGCATCTGGCGCAGGCTGACCCTCTCTCCCTGCAGGGCGTGGGCTGTGTTGCTGAGGGTGGTGGCCAGGGTGGTCTTGGGGTCGTTCAGGGGGGCCGATGTCATGGGGCATCCTCGGGGTGGCGGACACCATGCCCGCCGATCGCGCGCAGCTTAGCGGGTGCCGGTGAATGGCCCATGAACGAAACGGGCCCGCAGTGCGGGCCCGTCATCAGTGGCAGTGCGGGTCAGGAGCGGGCGGCGCAGCGCGCGGCCAGGGCCTGTTTCTCGGCCTCGCCGAGGAAGGCCAGGGTCAGACCATTTTGCTGAACCTGACGGATCTCGGCGGCACTCAGGCCGACGGCCGGTGCGGCCACCTCATATTCGTGGGGCAGCTCGATCCCCTCGACCGCCGGATCGTCGGTGTTGAGACAGGCGAGGATGCCGTGAGCCAGGAACTGGCGGATCGGGTGGCGCTCGAAGCTCTCGACCGTGCTGGTCTGCACGTTGGAGGTGAGGCAGGACTCGATGCCGATGCGGCGCTCGGCGAGGAACTCCATCAGGCGCGGATCCTCGATGGCCTTGACCCCGTGACCGATACGCTCGGCGCCGAGATCGCGGATGGCCTGCCACATGCTCTCGGGGCCTGCGGCCTCACCGGCGTGGACGGTGACCCGCAGGCCGGCGTCGCGCACCCGGCGGAAGTGGTCGGTGAAGAGCTCACCCGGGAAGCCCAGCTCGTCGCCGGCCAGATCGATGGCGACCAGAGCATTGGCGTGGGCGAGGCAGGCCTCCAGCTCGCGACGGCACTGCTCGGTGCCGAAGGTACGGCTCATGATGCCGATGAGGTTGGCCTGCACCCCGAAGTCACGGCAGCCGGCGCGAACTCCGTCCACCACGGCCTCCACCACTCCTTGCGGATCGAGCTTGTGGGCCATGGCCATGTAGGCGGGGCTGAAGCGCAGCTCGGCGTAGTCGATACCGGCCCGCAGCAGATCCTCGGCATTCTCGTAGGCGACCCGGCGGCAGGCATCGTAGTCGGCCAGCACGGCGACGCCCCAGTCCAGCTTCTTCAGGAAGGCCACCAGGCTCGGCTCGTTTTCGACGATCTGTACGTGGGGACGCAGTGCCTCCAGTTCATCGGCCGGCAGGGCGATGTTATGGCGGCGGCCGAGCTCCAGTATGGTCTGGGCACGGATATTGCCATCCAGATGGCGGTGAAGATCGGTAAGGGGAAGCGAGCGGTCAATCATGGTGGGCCTTCTTCTAATCAATCTGCCTGTAGTGGCTGACATTCTAGGGGGGGATGGGGGAAAAGATAGCCTGCCAGGGGGTGTTCTGGCAGGCAATTGTCCGGGCCGTGACGGGAATCGTTTTTACCGAAAGGCTCAGTGGCCGAGCACGAAACGCTCAATGGCGAGGGCGACACCGTCTTCGTCATTGCTGGCCGTGATGTGATCGGCCATGGCCTTGAGCTCGTCGGTGGCGTTGCCCATGGCGATGCCAAGGCCCGCGTAGTCGATCATATGGCTGTCGTTGCCCGCATCTCCCATGCAGATCACCTGATGTCGCTCGATCCCCAGATGTTCCGCCAGGGCGGCGACCCCGGCCCCCTTGTGGCTCTCGCGGTTCATGATCTCGAGGAAGAAGGGGGCGCTTTGCACCACTGTGTATGCCTGATAGAGCTCAGCCGGCAGGCGGGCGATGGCGGGACCGAGCAGCTCGGGGGGATCGATCAGCATCACCTTGAGGATCTCCTCCTCGGGGGAGAGGCCGGCGAAGTCGAGCAGGGTGACGGGGAGATCGTTCAGGCGCGATTCGTGCTCGGTGTAGTGGTTCATGGCGGGGGTGATGAGGCCGCGCTCCGGGGAGAAGGCGTGCACGTTGACCCCGAGCTCGGCGGCCAGGCTGGCGATGCGGCTGGCATCGCTCCCGCGCAGTGACTGGCTGCGGATCACACCGCGATCGGCGGCGCGCTGTACCAGGGTGCCGTTGTAGCAGATGACATAGTCCTGCTCGCCGGTCATGCCCAGCTCCTCCAGATAGGCGCTCATCCCCTCCAGAGGACGGCCGGAGGCGAGTACGACCGTCACCCCTTGCTGGCGTGCGGCGGCGATGGCGGCCTTGTTGCGCGCCGAGATCTGCTTCTGATGGTTGAGCAGGGTTCCATCCATGTCGAGGGCGATCAGTTTGTACATACGTCAACTACCTGATGAAGAGGGCGGGAGAGGGCAGAGTCTACTCAAAAGCCGCCGACGATGCGATGACTCAGTGGCCCGCCTTGGCTGGCGGGGTCCAGGGTTGCAGCACTGCTTTCCCCTCCTGGATCTGGATGCGGCAGGGGCCGTGTTCGATCTGGGGCTTGTAGAGGCGATCGGCCAGCTCCACCTCCACCCCCGGGTAGAGGCGTACGGTGGCGGCCACGTGGATGGTGCCGAGCACGGCCGTCAACTCGTCCTGTAGCTCTTCGAGGGCAGCGTTGACTTCCTTCAGGTGAGTCATGTGGTGTTCCCTCTGCTCCTTCAGGCGCAGCAGCAGGGCGCGATCCCGTTTCTCCTGAGGGAGCTTGACCAGCTTGATCAGCAGTGTCTGCATCTTGCCGAGCATGGCCTGGATCTCCCCCTTCTCCTGGGTCAGCTCCTGCTCCCGTGAGTGGAGGGCGAAGTAGCCCCCGAGCACCTGCAAGCGGGTGTGGTTGGCGGCCAGCGCCCCGATCACCGGGGCCTGAATGCTGTCATTGGCGATGGCGAGGCCACCGAGCAGGGTGCCCTTGCGGCCGCTGGCATCGCCGACGATCAGGTTCTTGCCGGCACGGCAGTAGCAGTGGGAGGCCTGGTTCTGGATCAGCAGATCCTGATCGGACTCCAGACTGGCGTACTGGGCGAAGGCGACCGTCAGGTTGCCCTGGGCGCTGAGGCGGCAGGTGAAGGCCTTGTGGTCGGTGGTGCGGTGACCGATGGCCCCGTGCTTGATGGCCAGATGGCCGCCAGCCTGGACCTGGGCCGATTCGACGAAGCCGCCGATGGCGATGTCGCCACTCGCCTTGACCTTCATGCCCGGCTCCACGTCCCCGGTGATGATGAGGCTGCCATTGAACTCCACATGGCCGTGTTTGGCATCCACCGATTTGATGGTGAGCAGGTTGTCCACCACCATGGTGTTCTTGTCGTGCCTCGGCATGCCGGCCCGCAGGGCGACCAGCAGATTGGGGTTGCTGGCGCTGATCTCGCTCCCTTCTCCGGCGCTGAGGGGCATCTCCTTGCCCGGCTTGGGGGGCAGGGGTTGTCCCTGGACGTTGACGCCGGGTTCCCCCTGGGTGGCCGGATGACGCCGCAGCAGAGGGGTGCCGGCCTGGACCGTGGTGAGGGTGCCGAGATCGCGCAGATCGACCCGTCCATTATCGAGCTCGCGGGGTTTGAGGACCCTGTCGGCCATGGTCTCGACCAGGGATTCGAAGCGGCAGTCGAGGCCATTTTTGGCCGGGATCCCGCGGGCGATGGGGAGCACTTGCTCACTGCCTGCCTGGGCGTGATGCATCATGGCCACCGCCTGACGCTCCAGATCGGGATTCTGGCCGACCGTGACACCGGCTGCGGCCATCGCCTCTTGCAACCGATCCAGGGTGAGAGGCTCCCCTCCCCAGTCGGCCACAACGGCGACGTGGGCCGTCATCTTGTCTTTGTCGATCTGGATCTTGAGTTGGGCATCGCGTCGCACCGCGATGCAGAAGCGATCGATGGGGGCGGGGAGTTCATGGGCGGCCTGCAGGGCATTGAGGCGGGCAACCGCCTGTTTTATCCCCTCCAGCTGGGGTTGCCAGCGGTGCCAGGGGGAGGACTTGAGCAGGGCCTGAAGCTGGTTTTCGCTGCAACTGGTGGCACTCTTGAGGCGCAGGAAAAGCTTATCCTGATCCTCGCCGTCGGATCCCGCTTCCAGCCAGCTCTGATCCAGCATAGTGCCTCCTTAGTCACCGGCAGTATCCTGAGTATTTGTCAAACCGGTCAATGGGGGGATGCCAAATCGGTGATCTCTTGCAGGATCTGACAGGAAAAAACAAAAAAGGCCCCGAAAGGGACCTTTTTTACCGGCGCTGTGCTCAGTTGATGACGGCGACGTTGACCCGTCCATTCCCCTGGCTCATGCGCACCTTGGCGCCCGGCTGGAACTTGGCATCGGCCTTCTGTACCACGGCGATCACTTCGCCGTTGTCCTTGCGGATCTCCAGCTCGACCCCGTCGACCTGGTTCACCTTGTCGTTGATGGCCTTGCCGGCTGCGGCGCCGGCGATGGCACCCCCGGCGGCGGCGATATCGCGACCTGTGCCACCCCCGACGGTACTGCCCAGCAGGCCGCCGACCACGGCGCCGCCTATGGTGCCGAGCAGGCTGCTGTCATCGGCCTGGATCTTGACCGGACGTACCGCCTGGATGGTGCCATAGGTGACGGTTTGCACCTGCTTGGCGCGGTCGGCGGTGTAGACGTCGCCGGAGTAGATGTCGCTATTGGCACAGCCTGCCAGGGAGGCGGTGATCATGGCCAGCAGGGCCAGTTTCTTGCTCGTGTTCAGCATGGGGAGTCACCCTCGTTAAAATTGTTCACCATTTGGACGTTTCTACTCTACCCCGGTCACCGACAGAGGCAAATCGGAAATCTGTAACCAAGTGTGTTAGGCGCGGGCCTCCTGGCCCTCGGCGTTGACGGCAAAGTGGAGCGCCTTCTCCAGCACGTTGCGCGGCTCACCGGGACCGAAATATTCGGCCTCGACGGCGACCAGCTGATAGCCCAGGCGTTCGTAGAGGCGATTGGCCAGATTGGCCGGATCCACGGTGAGGCGGGTCCTGTGCATCCCCTGCTTGCGCAGCTGCCACTCCAGCTCCTCCAGCAGACGCTGGGCCAGACCCTGGCTGCGGGCCTCGGGCAAGACGGCCAGAGAGAGGACCCAGCCCAGCTCGGCGTCTTCACCGAGTCCTCCCAGCACATAGCCCAGCAGCTCCCCCTCCCGTTCGGCCACGATCAGCAGATCCGGCCAGAGATCCAGCGCCTGGCGAAAGAAGAAGGCGGGGTAGACAGGATCCCCAAACACCCGGGATTCGATCTGCCAGATGGCGTGCAGGTCGGCGTGATGGGCCAGGCGGATGACAGGTGACGGGGTCATGACGGTTCCTCAAACTCAATACTGGTGGAAACGGGCGCCCTGGGTCTGGACGGTTCGGTCGGTGCCGCCACGCCAGCCGCCGCTCTTGCAGAGGGTGAGCAGGTCGTGGGCGGTGAAGATGTGGCCCGGGTCGAACAGGCGACTGGCCAGCTTGGTGCGCAGGGCAAGCAACTCTTGCTCCTCGCTGCCCGGTTGGCGAAAGAGGGCGTGCAGTGCCTGGCGTGCCAGGGTACCCAGTTTCTCCCGGTTGGCCAGATTCTCCAGCTGGGCCCGGGTATAGGCGTCGGCCGGGCCGTAGTCCCGTTGCAGGCGCAGGGCCAGGGGGAGTACACGCTTGAGGGCACGACGCAGTCGCAGGCGGGCAATCAGGGACATGGCAGCTCTCCATCCGATCAGGTGCGGGGAGTATGCCGTCACTGCCCTAGCGCGGCAAGGGGCGACTGCCTGGCAGGGCGGGGCGTCGGCGCTGGCCATCCAGCCAGTGGCGCAGGGCCAGCCAGGGGTGGCGCCAGAGCATGGGGAGCCTGGCCCACAGGCTCATCTGCTGCAGTCTCAGGTGGCCGGCCGCCGGGAAGCAGGGGTGATCACAGCGCACGCAGGTGGGCTTGTCGACACCGAAGCGGCACAGGCGCAGCCGGTTATCCGCCACGCTCACCAGTCGCTTGCAGTCACACTCTTGCTCACCGCGATGGTGGTGGCGGCAGAAGAGGCGAATCTTGGTGTGCATGGCGCGCCGTTCACGGCGCAGTCGGGGGTGAGTCAGCTTGTTCATAGGGGGGCCTATTGTCGTCATCCCGGCTTCTGGCTCCATGATGCGGATCAAGAAAGAGGGCACCACTGCCCTTGGCGAGCCAGTCAACAAATCCGGGCCACTGGGGCCCGGATTGAGAGGGATGAGTCGTTTGACCCTGTTACAGCAGCTCGGTCGCCTGCTCCAGCCAGGCGAGATCGTCCCCTTCCAGCAGGGGGCTGAGACGGCGGCGCACCTCGGCGTGGTACTCGTTGATCCAGCGGAACTCGTCCGGGCTCAGCAGGGAGCGGTCGATAAGGCGAGTATCAAACGGAACATGAGTGAGGCGCTCGAAGCGCAGCATGGGCACCTCGCTCGGCTCCTCACACTCGGTGACCACCACCAGGTTCTCGCAGCGAATGCCGAAACCATCCTCCCGGTAGTAACCCGGCTCGTTGGAGAGCACCATGCCCGGCTGCAGGGGCTCCAGGTTGCCCTTGGGGCCGATGCGCTGGGGCCCTTCGTGAACACTCAGGAAGTGGCCGACGCCGTGGCCGGTACCGTGGTCGTAGTTGAAGCCGGCCTGCCACAGGGGAAGGCGGGCCAGCACGTCGAGCTGGATACCGGCGGTGCCGCGCGGGAAGCGAGCCTGGTCGAGGGCGATATGGCCCTGCATGACGCGGGTGAAGAGGGCCTTCTGCTCCTCGGTCACCTCACCGACGCAGAGGGTGCGGGTGATATCGGTGGTACCGTCGAGGTATTGGCCGCCCGAGTCCACCAGATAGATGCCATCCAGGCCGAAGGGGCGCGGCACGCCATTGGTATGGCGGTAGTGACACATGGCAGCATTGGGGCCCAGGGCCGAGATGGTGTCGAAGCTCGGCTCCACGTAAAGATCGCTCTCCTTGCGGAAGGCCTCGAGGCGGTCGGCCAGGGTCCCCTCGTCCACCCCATCAAAGTCACCGCTCTGCACCAGGCGATCCAGCCAGGCCAGGAAGCGCACCACGGCTACGGCGTCGCGCTGGTGGGCGTTGTGCATGCCGGCCAGCTCCACCTCGTTCTTGCAGGCCTTGAGGCGCAGGGTCGGATCCTGGCCGGCTACCAGGGTCGCGCCGGCCTCCTCCAGGGTGAGCTGGCTCCAGGCATTGCTGGTGGCCGGATCGGCCAGCACCCGCAGGCGATCCTCCCCAAGGCGGCTCAGCACCTCTCCCAACTTGTCGATGGGGTGGAGGGAGACGTCATTGCCCACGTGCTGGGTGAAGGCGAAGCACTCGAGCTTGTCGGTGTCGACGAAGAAGTCCAGGGTACCGTTGGCATAGAGGATAGCGAAACCGAGCACCACGGGAAGGCGCTCCACGTCGCGACCACGCAGGTTGAGCAGCCAGTTGATGGACTCGACCTGGGTCAGCAGGGCGGCATCGAGGCCGCGCTTGCGCAGGTCTGCGGCGATGCGCTCACGCTTGGCGGTGCTCGACTCCCCTGCCAGCTCCTCCCCGTAGAGGATGGCCGGGGTCTTGCTCGGGGCGGGGCGATCGTCCCAGTGCTGATCGATGGGGTTCTGCGCCACGGGTACCAGCTCGATGCCGCGATCCGCGAGCAGGGCCTTCGCCTCGCGATAGCCGTTCAGGCTGTGCAGTCGCGGGTCGAAGCCAACCCGGGCGCCGCGTTCGAGCTGGTCAGCCAGCCAGGCAACGTGAGGGGTCTCGACCAGATGGTGATATTCGAAGATCTCGCCCGGAGCCTGCAGGCGGGCCTGAACCGTGTAGCGACCGTCGACAAACAGGGCCGCCCGGTTGGTCAGCACCACGGCGACACCGGCGGAGCCGTTGAAGCCGGTGAGCCAGGCGAGGCGCTCGGCGTCGGCGGGGATGTACTCTCCCAGATGCTCATCGTCATGGGGGACGATGAAGGCATCCAGCTCAAGGGATCTCAGGGTATCCCGGACCTGGGCGACCCGGTTGGCGATGATCTCAGGGGTTTGCATGTCAGTTGCCATTATGAGTTACGAGCGAGTGGTTATTTTCCGGACTGCAGTATCTGTTTGACCGAATTGGCCGCATCGGCGATGTGGCGCTGCAGCAGCACCACGGCCTCATGTTTGCGCCGCTGTCGGCACAGGGCCAGCAGGTGGGCGTGTTCCCGTTCGGCCTTCTCGACCCCGTCGTGGGCGAAGAGCAGCTCGAAACGGACATAGCGGTCACAGCTGAGGTTGATCTGGGCGATAAGCTCCAGAGCCTGGGGTCGCCCGGCGGCGCGATAGAGGGTGGCGTGAAAGCGATGATTCAGCTCTGCCCAGCGTTCTACCCGGGTTCCGCTCTCCAGTGCCTGGTCAAACTCGGCCAAAATCGCCTCTGCCTCGGCAAAGGTGGCCTCGGTCATCAGGTCGACGGCGTGGAACAGGGTATCGGCTTCCAGCAGGGCTCGCAAATAAAACAGCTCATCGATTGTGCTGCTCTCGAGTTCGGTAACAACAGCACCACGATGGGCGGTGAACTTGACCAGCCCCTGGGCCTCGAGCTGCATCAGGGCCTCGCGCACCGGAATGCGGCTCACCCTGAGCTCCCGGGCCAGGGCATCCTGACGCAGGGGGGCGCCGGCGGGGAGCTCGCCGCTGAGAATGCGGGCACGCAGGTTTTCCATCACCATCCGGGTTCGGGTCTGGTAGGTCGCGGTCATGTCATCCCTGTTGGTTTACCCGCGCTCCGGCGGGCCGGTCAGGCAGCAGACCACAGATGTGGCCTTCATGCAAGGCCTGCTGCCGAGACGGTTCAGCGCTTGTGGGGGAGCATGTTGGTCAGGGTCGTGTCCTTGAGAATGTGGTGGTGATAGAGGGCCGCCGCCCCATGAAGGGCAATCAGGGCATAGCCCAGATTGGCAATAAGCTCATGGGTCTCCTTAATCGGGCCACGCAGTCCCGGGTTGGGGGCGATGAGGGGGGGGAGCTCGCCCCCGAAGAAGGGAATGGGCTTGCCGGCGGCGCTCAGGGTCAGCCACCCCAGCAGGGGGAGCAGGATGATCAGGGCATAGAGGGCCAGGTGGGCGAGATGGGCCAGCTTCTCCATCCAGGCGGGCGGGGTGGGGACGATGCGTGGCGTAGGCCAGAGCAGCCGCAGCAGGACACGACCCAGAGCGATGAAGAAGATGCCAAGACCCAGCATGAAGTGCCACTGCTTCATCAGGTCTCGCTCGACCGAACCTTTGGGAAAGACACCGCGAAACTCCATGGTGCTGTAGACGGCGATGATCAGTATCAGCGTCAGCCAGTGCAGGGTGGCAGAGGCCAGGCCATACCCTTGTTCACTATTTCGGATCACGTTCTGCTCCTTGGTTGAGAGACCCCGGGAGGAGGGGGCATGGGATTACCTTAATCCATAACGAGAGCAGGGTGAAAGCCCTCTCTCTTCACCTTGGCGGCCGACGGAAAACGGGTGTAGGCTGGAACCGGTGTTGAACATATTTTCACCGCTGCTTGCAATGGATGAGGGAGCTGGGCCACTCCACCTCCCACACTGTCTCGGTCTGATATGGAGCTCACAGCATGAGTAAATCCCATGGCAAAGATGCCAAGAAGAAACCGCAGATGACCCTGAAAGAGAAACGGGAGGCCAAGCGTAACAAGGATGAGTTGAAGGGGGCCGGAGGGGCGATGAAATAACCGGAACAAAAAGCCAGCATGCGCTGGCTTTTTGTTACTCCTCGTCGTCTGCCCAGGGCATCTCGGGCAGAGTGTCGAGAAAGCCCTGATAACGCTCCAGATTAAAGGGGGCGCCGTCGGCCTCCATGGCCATCAGTTCGGCGGCCAGGGCACAGACGATGTAGTCGGTCGCCTCATCCCGGCTCATCCCTTTCATGGTCAGGCGCAGCAGGGTGGCGGTGGTGTGGGGCGGGTTGCGCTCGGAGAGCTGGTTGGCCACGATCTCGCGCAACATGGCTTCGTCGAACAGGGTATCGCTCATGGGAACTCCTCATGGATGGAGCGGTAGTATATCACGGCGGAAAAGTGCATTTATTTTGTGTCGGAGCTGTGCGGGAGGATTTGAATTCATACTTGCTGGCGAGGGGCACCCCCTTTTTCCTGTGAGGACATTCAAGATGCCTAGCATTGCTTCTCTGCTCAACGAGACGCAGAACCTGCCCAATATTCCCGAGGTGGTGAGAGACCTGATCCAGTCCCTCAATGAGCGTGAGCCTGACCTGCTGACCATTGCCAAGCATATCGCCAAGGATCCGGTGATCTCTGCCAAGTTGCTGCGGGTGGCCAACTCGGCCCGTTTTGGTGGCAATCGTCAGATCGCCACCGTCAACGAGGCCGTGGTGCGGCTGGGGCTGGCGGTGGTGCGCAACATGGTGCTGGCCAGTGGCCTGACCGGTGCCATGAGAGAGATACCCGGTATCGAGCTGCGCCACTACTGGCGCCATGTGTTCGAGGTGGCCGAGCTGGCTCGCCGCCTGGCGGCTGCCGCGGGGCGCAACGGGGAAGAGGTCTTCACCTGTGCGCTGATCCATGATCTGGGCCGCCTGGTCATGCACGCAGGGCTGCCGGAGCACACCATCCATCACATCGTGGATCTGGAGCCGACCAAGGGGCGTGCCAAGGCCGAGGCGCTGGTGGTGGGGTTCAACTACGCCCAGGTGGGGGCCGAACTGGCTCGCCAGTGGCACTTCCCTGACTTCATCTGCCGGGCGGTGGAGTACCACTACAACCCCATCAAGGCGCCCGAGTTCTCCCAGGAGGCTGCCCTCATCCACCTGGCCCTGGTGCTGTCAGCCCAGAGCGAGGTGAGTGAGGCACCTCCCCCCGAGTGGCCGGGGGAGATCTCGGCCCGCGTCGGCCTGGTCTGGGAGCGCTGCGCCCGGGTGTTGCTGGAGTCGCGGGAGCAGGATAACGCCTTCGCCTCCCTGTTGGCGGCCTGAGTCAGGGGCGGGAGACCGCCCTTGCCTTTTCCCCCTCCTCTCCGGCACCCTGTTCCTTTGCCAAGGAGTCCCCCATGCTGATCGAAACCGAACACCTGCGCCTGCGCGAGCTGGTCGCCGGCGATGCCCCCTTTATTCTCGAGCTGCTCAACGACGGGGATTTTCACCGTTACATCGGCGATCGGGGCGTGCGTACGCTGGAGCAGGCGCGCCACTATATCGAGCAGGGGCCCAGGGTCAGCTATGGTCGCCACGGCTTCGGGCTCGGCATGGTGGAGGGGCGCAGCGATGGTGTGCCCATGGGGATCTGTGGCTTCGTCAAACGGGATCATCTGGAGCATGTGGACATAGGTTACGCCTTCCTGCCGGCCTTTCGCGGACGTGGCTACGCCCTCGAAGCGGCCCGGGCCGTGCTGGAAGATGGCCGTCGCCGTCTCGGCATCGAGCAGGTGCTGGGCGTGGTTACCCCGGAGAATCACGCCTCCATCCGCCTGCTGGAGCGGCTCGGCCTGCGCCTGCAGGGACGCGTCATGATGGGGCAGGATGAGTGCCTGTTGCTGGCCCTCTCGCCCGGCGATTGAGTTTGGCGGCGCAAACGGGCACTCTGGGATCGTAGCCAAGCAGCAGGAAGCCAAGGAATGAAGAACCTGGATCAACTCGACCTCGATATCCTCTCTCATCTGTTTCGCGACGCCGGGATGACCAACAAGGATCTGGCCGCCCTGGTCGGCGTTGCCCCCTCGACCTGCCTGGAGCGGGTGCGCAAGTTGCAGGGTGAGGGGGTGCTCAAGGGGGCCCACTGCGAGGTGGATCACCAGGCTCTGGGTGGTCATATCCAGGCCATGGTCTCCCTGCGTCTGGCCCGTCACAGCCGCCAGATCATCGACGAACTGCGCGATGCCATCATCGGCCTGCCCGAGGTGATCAGCCTGTTCCACATGGGGGGCAAGGATGATTTTCTGGTGCACCTGTGCGTACCCGACACCGACCACCTGCGCAACTTCGTCTTCGATCACTTCACCTCTCGGGAAGAGGTGGTGCACCTCGAGACCTCCCTGGTGTTTGAGCACAGATTCAGCCGCTCTCTCCCCTGTTTCCCCCGCTCCTAGGTCGCCTGTCTCTTCTCCTTTACAGCCGGGTGGCTCCTTTGGGTATGAGAGGGGAAATCCCCGGTGATGTCGCTCCCGCGGCGACTCCCTATAATGGGCGCAAATCCATCATGGGAGCTGTCAAGGATGCCGGTTTTTATCGATGTGGAGTATCTCGCCCCCTGGCGCCTGTTTGTGGTGCTCTCCGACGGCACCACAGGAGAGCTGGATCTGGCCCCCTGGCGCACTCAGCCGCTGCTGGCCGGGATCGATGACGAACGGAGTTTTGCCCGGGTCAGCCTGGATGATCACCATCGTCTGAGCTGGCCATGCGGCTGCGTCATCTCGGCTCACGATGTCTATCACCTCATCGCCACCGGACTTCGTTTTGGCGATCCGGTTTTGTGATCCTGAACAAGATTACCGTTACGGAAAGGTTAGGGTGATTGCATTTTTCCCTGCCAGGGCGTAAAACCTGCGCAACATTTTGCCAACCAGTTTCCAAAGGGTCTCTCGTCTTCTCATGAGGCCCTTTTTTGCGCTCCGAACGCAAACCTTTCCCCAGGGGTAATCTTGGTGGCAGATGGCACGACATCATAAAAACAGAAGCATAAGGAAAGTGTATGGCTTGTTATTCGCGCAGCCCCCTGGCCCTGGCCGTCACCATGGCCCTCCCTCTTCACGCGGCCGAGGTCCAGGTACTCGAGCCCATGGTGGTGGTCGCCTCTCGTCCCGCCGATACCCTGATGGTGACCCTGGATCCGAAAAAGCCCGGCTCTCCCATGCCGGCGGCCGATGGCGCCGGCTATCTGAAAAACATCACGGGGATGAGCATGGTGCGCAAGGGGGGGCTGGGTGGCGATCCCGTGTTGCGCGGCATGGGCATGTCCCGCCTCAATGTGCAGGTGGATGGTGGCATGCTGGCGGGCGGCTGCGGTGGGCGCATGGATCCGCCGACCGCCTACCTCTTCCCCCAGTCGTTCGATCGTATCCGGGTGCTCAAGGGGCCCCAGTCTCTGGAGCACGGCGCCGCCCTGGCCGGCACCGTCCTGTTCGAGCGGGATCAGCCCCTCTTCACCGAGCCCGGTCTGATGTTCGATGCCGCTGCCCTGGTGGGCAGCGCCGGACGGGACGACCAGATGCTTGATGGCAGCCTGGGTTCCGAAACGGGTTACCTGCGAACCCAGTTCACCCACTCCGACGCAGGCGACTACCAGGATGGCCACGGCGAGCGAGTGCGCTCCTTCTACCGCCGTGAAAATGCCACGGCCCAGCTTGGCTGGACGCCCACACAGCAGAGCCTCGTCGAGCTGACCGCCGAGCGCAGCAACGCCCGGGCTGCCTATGCGGATCGCATGATGGACGGCCCCATGTTTGACCGGGAGTCGTTCGGTCTCAAGGCGCGCCAGCTCGAGATCAATGGCTGGTGGCAGCGCAGCGAGTTGACCCTGTGGGACAACTATATCGATCACATCATGGATAACTTCTCCCTGCGCCCCAACGACGGGATGAAGCGCCTCTCCAACCCGGATCGGGAGAACCGGGGAGGACGCTGGGCCAACGACGTCGCCCTGCCAGGCTCCCTGACCCTGACGGCGGGTCTCGACACCAACCGGGATCACCACAGGGGACGCGGCGGGGTCGATTACGCCAGCAAGCCGCGTATGCAGACCCTCTCCTTCGAGCAGGATGGGCGTTTCGTTGAGCTGGGGGGGGAGTGGGGAGCCCACAGTGCCAAGACGGGGTATCGCCGGGATCGGGTGAAGACAGAGGCCTATGAGCAGGAGCGGGTGAGTGAGGCGGTGGTCGATCGCCTCGACAGCGCCTTCGCCCGCTACGAGTACCGCTTCGGCGTGCCGCTCACCGGCTACCTGGCCTGGGGGCAGGCCGAGCGGGCTCCCGACTTCTGGGAGCGTAGCCGCGACACCACTCCCTTTCGCCTCAAACCCGAGCAGAGCCGCCAGTGGGATGCCGGCCTCGCCTGGCGTACCCGGGATCTGGACGTGACCCTCTCCCTGTTCGCCGCCGACATCGCTGACTACCTGCTCTACACCGCCCGTCCTGGCAGCAAGCCGGCCATGCGCAACGTGGATGCCCAGACCCGGGGCGGTGAGCTGGAGTTGCGCTGGCAGTTGGCCGAGCAGTGGCGTCTCGACGGCGGGGTGGCCTACACCTTCGGCATCAACCGGAGCGAACAGCGGGCCCTGGCCCAGATGCCGCCCCTGGATGGCAAGCTGGCCCTGACCTGGCAACCGCAGGAGCGCTGGAGCACGACTCTGGTGGGCCGCGCCGTGGCGAGTCAGGAGAGGGTCGACGTGGGGGCCGGTAATGTGGCCGGCCAGGATCAGGGGGAAACCCCGGGGTTTGCCACTCTGGGCTGGAGCGCCGCCTGGCAGTTGACCCCCGAGTGGCAGCTCTCCGGCGGGATCGACAACCTGTTCGACACCTTCTACTACGAGCACCTCTCCAAGTCGGTACACGCCAGCCAGGCCGACATCGGCTATGAGCAGAGCGGGCGTATTCCGGAGCCGGGTCGCACCTTCTGGCTCGGGGTCAACTACCGCTTCCGCAGTGCCGGGGCACTGTAGTGCGGTAACGGTTTCAGTCACGGCAAGGGCCCCCTCATCCCCGCTATGATGGGGCCCGATTCGATGCTTTTTTACTCCACAGCGGGAATATAACAATGAAACACGGATGGACTCGCGCCGCGACCCTGGTCGCGGCTACGCTCTGGCTCGCCGCCTGCGGCGGCGGTGGCAGCAGCAGCGGAACCGCTTCCCCCACGCCCCCCACCAATCCCGAGATCAAACCCGAGCCGGCCACCCGGGCCTGCTATGGCCAGAGTCAGGCGGCCTGCAACCTGCGCATGTATCAGGTGATGGTCGAGGCCTTCGTCGACGGGGACACCCGCCGGGGTTACGGGGTGGGCTACGGTCCCTCGGGTCATATGGGGGATCTGGCCGGCATCCGCCAGAATCTTGATCATATCGCCTCCCTCGGGGTCAACGCCCTCTGGCTCACCCCGGTGTTTGACTCCTGCGCCGGCCAGGGGGGAGACGAACGGCTCAATGCCACCGGCTATTTCGCCTGCGACTACTTCAGGGTCGACCCCAACTTCGGCAGCAACGCCGAGCTCAAGGCGCTCATCGACGCGGCTCACGCCAAGGGGCTCTACGTCATCCTCGACGGGGTGTTCGGCCATGTGAATCGGGTCGGGGTGAGTCAGCCCTCCCCCGAGGGCCGCCTGCCGGCTCTCAAGAGCGGTGGTGCCGACTATCCGGGGCAGTTGGTGGACTTCAGCCAGCCCCAGAGCCTCGCCTATTTCCAGGAGGTGGCTCGCCACTGGGTCGAGCAGTATGGCATCGATGGCTGGCGCCTCGATCAAGCCTATCAACTCGATCTCGAGAGCTGGCGCGCCATCCGCAAGACGGTCGAGGCTGCCAGCGCCGCCCGCAAGGCCAGAGGGGAGAGTTGGGGCACCCTGGGTTATCTGGTGGGCGAGGTGTGGGACGGGGCCGATGCCATCAGCCGCACCGCCTATGGCCCGGCCGATGCGCCGGCCCTGCCGTCGGCCTTCGACTTCCCCCTGCGCTACGGCCTGATGCAGGCCCTGGCGGTGGAGGAGTCGGGCAAGGGGGGGCAGGGGGCCGCCGTGCTCGATGCCAGATGGAACCGGGTGGAGAACTACCCGCCTCACGCCATGCCCAACCTGATGCTGGGCAATCACGATCTGGTGCGCTTCGGGGATCTGCTGCAGCGCGGCGGCTTCTCCCCCGAGAGTTACTGGCAGCGTCACAAGGCGGCGTTCAGCTTCCTCGCCGCCCGCTCCGGCCCCATCACCCTCTACTACGGTGAGGAGTGGGGGGATGAGGTGCCTGGCTTCGCCGCCAAGGTGTCGGGTGCGTGCGCCGATCAGGGGTTGTGTGACGATCATGTCGCGCGCAGCAACGGCAAGGTGCCGGCCACCTTCAGCCCGGATGCCGACCAGCGCGATCTCAAGGCCTATCTCGGCAAGCTGATGGCCCTGCGGGCCGCCCATCCGGCCCTCTATCGGGGTGAGCGGACCAAGCTGGTGGCCGAGGGGAGTCTCTACGGTGACATCAAGTCGGCGGACGGGGAGCAGATCCTCTACCTGCTTAACCTCTCCACTGCCCCCCTGAGCTATACCCTGCCGGCCGGCAAGCTGGGCAGCGCCGGCAGCCTGGAAGATCTGCTGAGCGGCGAGAAGATCCTGCTCGGCGGTGGCAGCCAGGCCATCGAGGTGGCGCCCCTCACCGGTCGCTTCCTGCTGGCGCGATAGCCCTTTCCTGCCGTGAAACAGTGAGGCCCCTTCCGGGGCCTCACTCGTTGTGGGTGTCAGGCGTGCGCCTGTGCCCGGCGGCCTAGCCAAAGCCAGAGGGTGTCGAGTAGCCAGATGGCGAGCAGTGACGCCCCCAGCAGGGGGAAGGCCAGTCCCAGCGCCAGCAACAGCAGGGCGGCCCCGCGCCAGCCGGGCAGCTGTGCGGGCAGGGGCGGGATGCCGAGGGCTCCGCTCGGGCGACGGCGCCACCAGATCCACAGACCCGAGAGGCAGGAGCCGAGCACCATGAGGCAGAGCAGCAGCATCAGCAGCTGATGAGGCCAGCCATACATCTTGCCCATGTGCAGCATGACCGAGGCCTCCACCGCCTTGGCGACCGGGCCATAGTTCTGCCAGCGCACGTCGGCCAGCACCCGGCCGCTGTATTGATCGATGTGCAGGGTGGCGTCGCTACGCGGGTCGTCGGCAAACAGGCCTATGGTGAAGACGCCGCGCTCCCCCTTGGGCAGGTTGATGCTATAGCCCGGCGCCACGGCGCGCTCGCGGGCGATCTCGACCACCCGCTGCAGCGGGAGGCGCCCGGCTGACGGGGTCATGTCGTGGTCGCCACCGCCGTGGTGAGAGCTCGGCATCGGCAGCGTTTCGGCACCCCAGGCGACGCTCTGGGCGTGTGCCTGGTTGAGACTGCGAGTGAGGGGGTTGGAGCTCGGCACCTCGTTCCACATGGCGGCCGGGAAGCGGTTCCACAGATCGGCGAAGCGTTCACCCCAGATGCCGGTCCAGGTCATGCCGCTCAAGGCGAAGAAGAGCAGGCCGGCGGCGCCCCAGAAGCCGAGTACGGCGTGCAGGTCGCGCCACCAGAGGCGGCCGCGGCGTTCCCGACGCGGCACCAGGATCCCCTGCATGCCCACCTTCTCCCTTGGCCACCACAGATAGAGGCCGGAGCAGAGCAGCACCAGGGTCCAGCCGGCAGCCAGCTCGATCACCGCGTCACCGGCCTGGCCCAGCATCAGCTCGGCGTGCAGGGCACGGACGATTCCCTGCAGGTTGTTGTGGTTGTCGAGGGCCCCCAGCACGGCGCCGTTGGCCGGGTTGACGAAGAGGGTCCACTCCTGCTCCCCGTCGCGCAGCACAAACTGGGCGCTGCGATCCGGTGCCGCTGGCGGCAGGTACTTGGTGAGGGCGGCGTGGGGCATCTCGGCCTGGGCCATGATGGCCATGGGGTCGGCGGCCATGGGGTGCTCGACCGGGGCCACCATGAGCAGATCCGGATACATGAGATCGTCGAGCTGGGGCTTGAACAGATAGATGATGCCGGTCACCGAGAGCAGGATCAGCAGGGGGGCGACGAACAGGCCGGCGAAGAAGTGCCAGCGCCAGGCGCGCTGGTAGAAGGCAATGTCCCTATTGCGCACGATAGGCTCCAAAGGTGTCAGTAAGGGTAAGGTTGGGGCAGCATCATACTGACAACGGGTGGTTAACGCCAAGGCTGCATCTTGGCAACAAGGGCTCGACACTGGCTAAGGCATTCATTATCTTGGCGAAATAAATCAAATCTTCGAATGTCTATGCAGCCACACGGTCACTTCACCCTGCTCCGGCAGGGAGCACTGGTCATCTGTCGGCCCAGCGGTCCTTTCAATCTCAAGGGGGCCAGGGCCTATGAGCCCCTTTTCTTCGAACAGGTCGCGCCCCTGGTCGGCACCCGGTGGGCCATCGTCGAGGTCGCCACCGAGTTCGAAGCCGCCGGCCCCGAGGTGATCGCCCGCTTCCGGCGCCAGTTTGCCTGGTGTGCCGAGCAAGGGTGTCGCTATATGGCGGTGGTGCTGGAAGGGGGCTTCAAGCGTTACATGGCCGAGCAGATTTTCAGCCAGCTCCCCTTCGAGGCGCTCTGCTACTTCGAGGATGAAGCGGCGGCGATCGCCTGGGCAAGGGAGCAAATCGGAGACGTCACAGCGGCAGGGTGATGCGGGCCTCCAACCCCCCCTGGGGGCGGTTGTGCAGGGTCAACTCACCCCCGTGCTGGTGGATCAGGGTGCGGGCGATGGCCAGCCCCAGACCCACGCTGCCACTCTCGGTGTTGCGCGCCTCGTCGAGGCGGACAAACGGCTTGAACACCTCCTCGATCTGCTGCTCGTCAATGCCCGGCCCCTCGTCACTGACGCAGATGAGGATCTGCCCCTTCTCCCGCTCCAGGGTCACCTCGGCGCTGCCCGCATACTTGATGGCGTTACCGATGAGGTTTTGCAGCACCCGACGCAGGGGGCCGGGACGGCAGGGATAGACCAGCTTGCCCCCTGCCTGGCACAAGACCTGCTCCCCCATGTCCCCATAGTCGTCGCACACGCTCTCGATCAGGCTCACCAGATCCAGCTCCCGGGTCGGCTCCTGCAGCCCCTCCTCGCGGGCGAAGCTCAAGGTGGCGGCCAGCATCTGTTCCATCTGCTGCAGGGTCTGCTGAATGCGCGCCTTGTCCTCCCCCTCGGGCAGAAACTCGCTGCGCAGCCGCAGACTGGTGATGGGGGTGCGCAGATCGTGGGAGATGGCCGCCAGCATGCGGGTTCTGTCCTGCACGAAGCGGTTGAGCCGGGTCTGCATCCGGTTAAACGCCACTATGCTGCCACGTACCTCGATCGGGCCCGTTTCGGGCAGGGGGTCTATGTCCTCACCGCGCCCGAGCCGCTCGGCACTGGCCGCCAGCTGCTTGAGGGGGCGGGTAGCGCGGCGCAGCAGCCAGACCATGAGGCCGATCACCAGGGTGGCGACCAGCAGCAGGTTGAGGGTGGTGCGCAGGGACCAGCCGGTGCCTTCGCTGTCGATAAGGGAGCTGAAATGGAGCCAGCGACCGTTACCGAGTTCGATGGAGCCGTAGAGGCGCATGTCCATCGGCAAGCGGCCGGGACGTTCTCCCATCATGCGGGCATGGTGACGCCAGGCCCGGCTGCGCTGGGACTCCTCCTTGAGCTCGGCGCTGATCTCGATGCGCAGCTGGGAGGGGTAGTCGAGACGGCTGCGCAGCAACTGCTCGAAGGCGGGGCTGCGGGTATCGGGTAACAGGGGGTCGGGAGAGATCCGTAGCAACAGGGTCTCGCTGCGGCTGGCCTTGAGTATCTCACCGGAGAGTTCGGGGGGAGAGAGGGTGAGCAGGCGCACCACGGAGGAGAGACGCTGCATGGCGTTGCGGCTGTTGACGAAGCCGAGCGCCTCCTCCCGATCCGAGCGGTAGATCTGTACCGAGAGCAGCTGGATCAGCAGCAGGCCACACAGGGCGACCAGGATGATCTGGCCCGCCAGGCTGCCCGGCCACAGCTTACGCATCCCTCACCTCGGCGGAGAAGAGGTAGCCACCGCCCCAGATGGTCTTGATCAGCTCGGGGTTCTTGGGGTCGCGCTCGAGCTTGCGACGCAGGCGGCTGACCAGGGTATCGATGGCCCGATCGAAGGCCTGGGCCTCGCGACCGCGGGCCAGATCGAGCAGCTGATCCCGGCTCAGCACTCGCTGCGGGCGCTCGATAAAGACCTTGAGCAGGTCGAACTCGGCGGTGGAGAGGCTGTGGGCGACCCCCTCCTCGTCGACCAGCTCGCGCCGGTTGAGATCGAGGCGCCAGCGGTCGAAGCTGATCTCATCGGGCAGTTCACTGCCCCCCCTGGCCGGTTCTGCATGGGTACGGCGCATCACCGCCTTGATGCGAGCCAGCAGCTCGCGCGGGTTGAACGGTTTGGCCAGGTAGTCGTCGGCCCCCATCTCGAGGCCGATGATGCGGTCTGTCTCTTCCCCCATGGCGGTGAGCATGATGACGGGGACGCTCGATCTGACCCGCAATTCACGGCAGAGGGTCAATCCATCCTCCCCCGGCATCATCAGATCGAGTACGATGAGGTCTATCTCCCGCTCCTCCAGCTGTCGTTTCATCTCGCGTCCATCCCGGGCGCAGGTGACACGAAAGCCGTGCTGCTCCAGGAAGCGTTTGAGCAGGTCGCGGATCTCGCCGTGGTCATCGACCACCAGAATATGGGGGGTATCCTGTTTCATGACTGCCTCTCTTGCGGTTCTGGGGCGAGTATACGGAAAAGGGGGGCCCGGTTTGTGTCAAAGTGTGGCAAAGGGGCGCCGGCGCACACTCTGCTACAAAAAAGTGGCCCGGGCGGGAGAGTCCTGCGGGGGAAGCCCCGTCGTGGCGCCCAAAGGAGATGCACCATGAAGAATCTGCAACGGATCTTGCTCGTCTCGGCTCTCTCTGTTTCCAGCGCCCTCTGGGCGGCCGATCCCCAGCCTCTGCTCTATCCTGACTGTCCGCTTGGCATGCAAGGCCAGGGCATGCAGGGTGGCATGGGGATGCAGGGAGGGAAGCGGATGATGCGGATGCAACAGATGAGCCCGGAGCAGATGGAGACGGCACTGCAGCAGCGCTATCAGAGCCTGGAGGATCCCGCGGCGCAGCAGCGCTTCTTGCAGGACCTTGCCGACCGGGCCGAGTTGATGACGCGGCATGCCCGGCTGATCCAGCAGTTCGTATCACAGCATCAATAACCTTGATAGGGAGAGAGGGCCTGCGGGCCCTCTTCTCGTTGAAGTGATGGGGGGTGCCACACTCTGCTACAAAAAAGGGGGTGGGCTGGCACACTTGAGACAAGTGGCGGGGCTGTAATGGCGTCAGGCAAGGACGAACCTTGCACTCATTGACCCAAGAAGGAGAAGCCTTATGAAAAGCCTGACCAAGACCCTGCTCGCCACCACCCTGATCCTCGGCCTGCCCCTCGGCGCCTGGGCCGCCAGTGAGGCGGTAGCAACCCAGCCGACCTCTGTGGCCACCGCCCCCTGCCCCATGGACGGCATGATGGGTGGCCAGCACCACGGCAAGCGCCACGACAAGATGATGCGGATGCAGAACATGACCCCCGAGCAGATCCAGGCCCATCTGCAACAGCGTTACGATCGCATCGAGGATCCCGCCAAGAAGGCCGAGTTTGTCAAGAATCTGGCCACCCGTGCCGACGGCATGGTGAAGCATGCCGAGGTGATGAAGGCATTCGCCGAGGCCAATCAATAACTGTCGATAAAGGGAGGCGCTGCCTCCCTTTTCTCCATTCAAGACATCCCCTGTCGCCCCTCGCTTACTCTATAAATTCATCAAGATATTGATCTGAAAGAGATTGGACCTCTTACCCCCAGATGGGGGTAGGGGCTGTGCTTCCCTCGAGAGTCGGTCGCTCTCTAAATACGAGTCTCGCTTGAGCTCTCTCTTGGGATAGTACGATGAATATCAATAAGATAGCCGTTTTCTCATGCACCACCCTTGCCCTGGTTACCCTCTGGTGGTGGCACACCCGTCCCGCCCCGGTGACGCCTCCCCAGGAGGAGGATGAACTCCCCATAGTGCTGCCGGCTCCCCTTGTCTCGGAGGAGCGCCTCTCCCTCCCCGAGCCCAAGGCTATCCCCGCGTCTTCCCTGGCCCCTTCCCCGGTTGCGACCACGCTGACCCCGGGAGGTGGCCACTATATCGACACCCCCTGGGAAGAGGCCGAGCCGGGCAGCGATCTCCCTCTCACTCGCCCTGCCCGTAGCGACATCGAGTTCATTCGTGCCATTGCCCTGACCGACGACGCCCTGGGACAGGCTCAGCCGGGAGACGTGGTCAGCCTGAGCCTGCCGGACGGGCGCACCCTGCAGGCCAGGGTGACCGGCACGGCGCTGCAGGCCGGTGGGCGCCGCAACTGGCAGGGCGAGGTGGAGGTGGAAGGCGAGCCCTATCCCGTCAACTTCACCTTTGGCAAAGAGACCGCATTCGGGTTCATAGGTACGCCGCAGGGCAGCTTCACCCTGGAGACCCTGCGCGGCCAGGGATGGATATATATGACCCCGCCTCTGGACGACAGCCACACGGATGCGCTGCCGCCCCGTTCATGACGACAACAAGAAGGAAACATCACATGCAGAAAACAATGACGGCCCTCCTGGTGGGGGCCCTGCTCGGCAGTGGGAGTGCGGCGGCGGTGACCGTCGACCTGATGGTGCTGCACACCCCGGGGGTCGCCAAGCTCTACAACGGAGATGCCGGCACCCGGGCCCAGCATCTGGTTAACGTGGCCAATCAGGTCTATGCCAACAGCGGCCTGGATGTGACCCTGCGCCTGGTTCACAACCAGCAGGTGACCTATCCGGATCTGGGGAGTGATGAGGTGGCGCTGGATGCCCTCACCGACCGCACTCATAAAGGGTTCAAGGAGGTCTCGGCCCTGCGAACCCGCTACGGGGCCGATGTGGTCACCCTGCTGAGGCCGGAGGATCCTGCCTACAAGGGGAGTTGTGGTCTGGGATGGGTCGGTGGCTCTTATACCAGCGGTCGTACCGAAGGGAAGATGGCCAGCTTCAAGGAGAGCATGTATAGCCATGTGGTCGTACAAGGTTGTCCCGACATCACGCTGGTGCACGAGCTGGGCCACAACATGGGCCTCAACCACTCCTGGCTGCAGGATGGCGAGGGGGGCGGCACCTTCAGCCACGCACTGGGACACGGTGAGCAGGGGATCTTCTCCACCGTGATGGCCTATCCCCACAAGTTTGGGGTTCGCAACAGCGAATACACCTTCTCCTCCCCGGCGCTCACCTGCAAGGGGCGTCCCTGTGGTGTGCCCATCGGTCAGCCCAACGAGGCCGATGCGGTCGCCGCCCTGAGGGTGACCATACCCCAGGTGGCCGCCTTCTATCCCACCATGATCGCCGAGAGTGCGCCGGATCTGGTTGCCCTGGAGGCGGAGGTAACCCGCCTGCGCCAGGCGTTGGCCGACGAGCAGAAGGTTTATCAATCCGCCCGTGAGGCCTTCGATGCCAAGGAGCAGCGCTATCAGCAGCTCAAGGATGGCTACAATGGCAAGCAGGCAGGCCTGCAGCAGGCGCGCCAGCAGCTGAACGACGCCATTCGTGCCTCTAATGCCCTGGTCAACGAGTCCAACGCCCTGGTCGAGCGCATCAACCGGGCCCGGGATCGTGCCACCCGCGCCGCGCTGATCAAGCAATACGAGGCATTGCAGCCTCGTCTGAACGAGGCACAGCGGCTGACTCAGGAGCGGAGCACCGGCTTTAATGTCCTGGTCGCACAGTTCAATGGGGAGGTGGAGGAGTTTAACCAGCTGGCGCGTAACCGGAACCAGGAGCGCCAGAAGATGGATGCGCTGGAAACCCGACTGGAGCAGGCACGCAACGCGCTGAATCTGGCCGAGACCCGCTTCCAGCTGGCACAGGCCAAGGCCGGGGAGAAGGCGACCGCCTGATCGGACGCCGGATAGTAGAAGGGGAGCCTGGGCTCCCCTTTCTCGTTTTAGGGGGTGGGCTCTCCCTCGAGCAGGGCCAGAGCCTCCTCGATGGCGGCGTCGAGCTGGGGATCGCGCCCGGCCAGCAGATCCGCCGGGGTATAGCGCACCAGCCGGTCCGGCTGCTGCTCCCGATTCTCGTAGAGGGTGCCGTCGGGTGCGCGCAGGGCCAGGCTCGGAATGCCGTATTCGAGCCCGGGAATGAGGCGCGAGCTGTGGTTGTAGACCATGGTGCCGGTGCCGGGTATCGGCTCACCCACCACGGGACCCAGCTTGAGGGCCTGGTAGTAGCGGGGGAAGGCGGAGCCCTCCGAGTAACTGGCGGCATTGGCCAGCACCAGGCTCGGCTTGGTCCACTGACGGGTGGCCGAGTCCGGGGCTCCCTTGCCGGCACGCGGCCAGCTGCTCGCCATCCCCTGCTGCTCCCCGTTGCCGGAGAGGAACTCCACCAGGGTATTGGCCAGATAGCCTCCCTTGTTGAAGCGCACGTCGACGATCAGGGCCTGGCGGCTGCGCTCGCGTCCCAACACCTGGGCGACCACATCCGCATAGACGGCGGCATTCATCTCGGGGACATAGACGTAGCCGATGCGGCCCTGGCTCTGGCGTTCCACATAGGCCCGGCGTCGCTCGCCCCACTGGGCCAGGATAAGCGACATCTCCTGCTCCAGACCCATGGCCGTCACCTCGGCCTGCAGCGGCTCCTCGCCACGCTGCAGGGTCAGTTGCAGCCGCTGTCCGGCCCTGTGGTTGAGGGCCTGATCCAGGGCCGGCAGGTTCTCGATGGCGACACCGTCGATGGCCACCAGACGATCGCCGACGGCGACCTCGCTCTCCATGTCGAGAGGGCCGCCCGGCAACAGGGCGGCGAGCTCCAACCCCTGCTTCTGTTCACGCCACACGGCCCCCAGGCTGGCGCTCTCGTCGCCGCCGGCCGGGGCCGGGGGAATGCCCCAGGTGTGGGAGACGTTGAGCTCACCCGCCAGCTCTCCGAGCAGGGTGGCGAAGTCGGTCGGGTTACCGATGGAGGGAAGGAAGCGGCGATAGTCGCGCACATAGTCGTCCCACTTCACCCCGTTCATGGCGGGGTCGTAAAACTCGCTGCGGGTGAGGCGGGCAATCTGATCGAAGCTGGCGCTCATCAGGCTTTGCCACTCCTGCTCCTGCTGCAGAGTGAAGCCGATCTGTTCCGCTTGCCCGGAGTCGAGGGGGATGCGGGTGAGGGTGCCATCTCCAATCAGGATGGCGTGGGTTCCTTCCCGGTCCAGGCTGGCCAGGGCGGGGCCCGGCTGATCCTCGAACAGGGGGTGGCGCTCCCCGGAGGCGATATCCAGGGCGTAGCCACGGATCACCGGATCCGGACCATCCAGATACTCTTCGGTGATGTAACGCAGCTCTCCCCCCCTGAGCTGGCTGGCCAGCAGGGTGCCGGAGAGGGGGTGCAGCAAGGCCTCTCTATGGTCGAGGCGCTGGCTGTCGAAGGGGTAACCCTGCTTGGGCGGCTCTCGTTCGGCCAGGGCATCGGCACGGGCCTCGCGGCTGCTGTAGAGACCGAGCAGGGTGCGGCCGACCGGTTCGCCGTCGGCGTCGAGCAGGCCATAGCGGGCCGACTGCCAATAGAGGATGCCTCCCTCCTCGCTCCAGGCCGGCTCCTCGTCCAGATAGCCGTTCTGGCTGACGTTGACCGGTTTGGTTCCGGGCTTGGCGAGGTCCAGCACCGCCACCTCCTGCTGGGCCGAGTCCGGCTGCAGGGTCACGGCCAACTGCTGGCCCGAGGGGGAGAAGGCGAGGCTGATGCTGTGCCTGAACGGGTTGGCCTCGGGACCGAGCAGCTCCCTCTTTTTCCCGCTCTCGAGCTCGAGCAGCCAGATTGCCTGACCGTCGACCACGAAGGCCACCCGCTTGCCATCGCGGCTCAGGGTGGGCCGGCTGATGGCCTGTCCCGGCAGGATCAGCAGCTCCTCTTCGTGGAGGGCGCCGGGGGCGCTCAGGGGGCGATCGGGCTCGGCGCTCTCGAGGCGATAGAGGGCGGCGGCTCCGTTTCGTTCGCTCAGAAAGAGGATGGCGGAACGATCCGGCAGATAGAGGGGGGCGCTCTCCTCGCTGGGGGTGCGGGTGAGGGGGCGGCTGCTCCCCTTGCCGAGATCGACGGCGAAGAGATCCCCCCCGGCGACCAGTACCGCCTCTTCTCCCTGTGGGCTCACCACGGCCTCATCCGCCTGGGTGAGGAGGTGGGTGCGACGCAGGGGGGGCAGTCCTGCCTGCATGGTAAAGGCGAGGCGTTGTGGCTCGGTGGCGCCGGCGGGCAGGCGATAGAGTTCCCCCTGCCAGGACCAGGCGAGATCCCCGTTGTCGGCCTGGGTCAGTTGGCGCACCGGATGGCCGCGATAGTGGGTGAGCTGCTGCTCCTTGCCGCTGGCGAGATCGTGGCGCCAGACGTTGAAGTCGCCGCTGCGCTCGCTCAGATAGACGATCCCCTTGCCGTCCGGGCTCCACCAGGGGTCGCTGGCGGCGATGCGATCCTCGCTCAGTTGGCGTTGCTCACCGCCTTGCTGCAGCCAGATGCGGGAGACGGCGAAGGAGTGCTGGTGCTTGCGCCATGGCTGGTCGGCGCCGGGCATCTGGTAGACCAGATCCTGGCCGCGATAGCGGGCCTGCAGGGCGGGGAGGGGAAGATCCGCCGTGAGGGCGCCACCGCCGACGGGGGCCCGATAGAGGGCGCCGAAGCCGCCATCCAGGGCATAGAAATCCTGCTCCGGCAGGCCGGGGCGTTGGGAGGTGAGCACCACCTCGCGCCCGTCGGCGCTGAAGGTGAGGGGGCGGTCCGCACGGGAGTCGACGGTGAGGCGGGTCATGGGGCCGCCGGCGGCCGCCATCACATAGACATCGTCATTGCCGTAGAGATCGGCGGCGAAGGCGATCTGCTTTCCATCCGGTGACCAGACCGGGGAGTGGCTCAGGTAGTCGCTGCCGGTCAGGGGGGTGGCCGCCCCTCCGCTGCCGGGGGCGATGAAGAGGCGCCCCTGCCAGGTAAACAGGATGTGGCTGCCATCCGGGGAGAGGGCCGGCTGGCGCAGCCAGAGCGGATCGGCACCCTGCGCGGCAGCGGCGCACAGCAGCAGGGTGAGTGGCAGGGTTCGCAACGAAAGCATGCTGGCTCCTTGAGGGACATTCACCGGTCATTATGGCCCACTCACAAGGCCGGCTTCCACCCCGACTTGTTGAAGTTATCTTATTGTTTTATAACTCTATTGTGAGCATAACTCCCCCCGCTTGAGGAATTGTTCACGCGCCCGTATTGAGTATTGGCGGCGATCAAATATGATGTCGCACGCCGCGCTCTGACTGGCGTCGCGATTTGGATGATCATTGAGAGAGCAGCCGTGAAGAGGCTGTCCGAGGGATGGAATGAGAGCAGTATTGATGTGTCTGCTGGCCCTGTGGCCGGCCCTGAGTATGGCTTCCCTGTCGGCGGACATGGTGGTGGTCCACAAGTCCCGCTATAGCCTGACCCTGATGAAGGATGGCAAGGAGGTCAAACGCTACTGGATCGCCCTCGGCCCGGCGCCGGTGGGGCACAAGCAGCGCGAGGGGGATCAGCGTACTCCCGAGGGGCGCTATCTGCTCGACTACAAGAAGACCAACTCCGGTTTCTACAAGGCGATTCACGTCAGTTATCCAAACCTGGACGACCTGGCCAATGCCAAGGAGAAAGGGATCAGCCCGGGTGGCATGATCATGATCCACGGCCAACGCAACAGCTGGGGTAGCCCGGCGGTGCAGCGCTCCAACTGGACCAATGGCTGTATCGCCCTGCTCAACCACGACATGGATGAGGTGTGGAACGCGGTGCAGCCCGGTACTCCCATCGTCATCTACCCCTGATGTGATCCAGGATGGCGGATTTCCTTCTGTGAAATCCGCCATTGACACCTTTTCCCTTCATAGTAGGCATACAAAGAGAGAGGATACCTCGGTTCCAACTGCGGGAGTCGTATCATGTCCTTTATCGAGCAGTGCCGGCGCATCGTGCGCGATCCTCATCTCTCTGCGGCCCAGAAGGCCCGTCTGCTCTCGCTGGAGGCGGAGAATGCCCTCCCTTATCCGGATCTGCCCGAGCAGGTCAGGATCGCCCGGGATGAGGGGGTCATCTGCGACATGTTCGAGGGGCACGCCCCCTACAAGCCCCGTTATGTGCTGCCCGATTACGAGCGCTTCCTGGCCCAGGGCTCCCGCTGGCTGGAGCTCTCCCCCCCGAAGGACTTTGACGAGGCACTCGAGGCCCTGCGGATCCTCTATCATCACGTCCCCTCGGTCACCGCCATGCCGGTCTGGCTGGGGCGACTCGATCGGCTGCTGCTCCCCTTCATCGGCGGGATCGATGAGGAGACCCTCTATCGCAAGCTGAAGGCCTTCTGGATCTATCTGGATCGGGTTCTCCCCGACGCCTTCATGCACGTCAATATCGGCCCCGACGACAACCCCGTCTGCCGCTTGCTGCTGCGCATCGATGGCGAGCTGGCCCAGGTGGCCCCCAACCTCACCCTCTTCTGGGATCCCGAGCTGACGCCGGACTCCCTGTTGCTGCAGGCCGCCGGTAACATCACCACCACCGGCAAGCCCCATATCGCCAACTATCCCCTCCATCGGGGGGCCTTCGATCGGCTCGGCGTGGGTATCGTCAGCTGCTACAACGCCCTGCCCATCGCCGGTGGTGCCAACACCCTGGTGCGCCTCAATCTCAAGGCGGTGGCCGAGCGCAGCCGGGATCTGGAGCACTTCATCGGTGAGCAGCTGCCCCGCTACTGCGAGCTGATGTCCCGGCTTATCGAGGCTCGCAGTCACTTCCTGCATCAAGAATCGGGCTTCTTCGAAAGCTTCCTGGTGAGCGAGGGGCTGATCCGCGAGGATCGCTTCGTGCCCATGTTCGGCATCTACGCCATGGCCGAGGCGGTCAACCTGCTGCTCGAGAAGAGCGGCTTGCCCGGCCGTTACGGTCAGGACGAGGGGGCCAACCGGCTGGGGCACCGCATCTCGGCCACCCTGGCCAGCTTCGTGCAGGGGCGCGAATTTACCCATGCCTGGCAGGGGCGGGCTCTGCTCCACGCACAGGGGGGGCTCAGCGTTGACACGGGTACCACGCCCGGAGTGCGGATCCCCTACGGGGAGGAGCCGGATCCCGCCAGCCACCTGCTGGCCCTGGCCCCGCACCACGGCTACTACCCCTCTGGGATCAGCGAGATCCTGACCCTGGATCCCACCATACGCAGCAATCCCCGGGCCCTGGTGCAGCTCTGCAAGGGGGGCTTTGCCCTGGGGCTACGGGAGTTCACCGCCAACGTACAGGGCAACGATCTGATGCGGGTCACCGGCTATATGGTGAAGCTCTCCGACATCGGCAGCCATGCAGAGTCGGGATCGCGCACTAACACCACGGCCCTGGGGGCCGAGGCGGCCGAGAACACCGGCATACTGGGGCGCCAACCCAGGGTGGTGAGTCATGAGCAGCTTGCGGGTCAGCGTTAGTCGCCTGCTCACCTTCTCCTGTGTGGATGGGCCGGGCAATCGCCTGGTCCTCTTCCTGCAAGGGTGCAACTTTCGTTGCCCCGCCTGTCACAATCCCCACACCATAGGGGAGTGCGATCACTGCGGTGACTGCCTGGCGGTCTGTCCGGGCGGAGCCCTGAGTCGGCAAGGGGAGAGGGTGGTCTGGGATGAGGCGCTCTGCACCCGGTGTGACGCCTGCCTCGATATCTGCCCACGCAGTGCCAGCCCCAAGGTCAGCGAGATGTCGGTCGAGCAGGTGGTGGCTGTGGTGCGCCGCTATGCGCCCCTGCTCACCGGGATCACCGTCTCGGGTGGGGAGGCGACCCTGAGGCTCCCCTTCCTGGTGGCGCTCTTTGGCGCCATCAAGGGGGCGGCGGATCTGGCTCACCTCACCTGCCTGGTCGACAGCAACGGCTTCCTGGCCGAGGCGGGCTGGCGGCGACTGTTGCCCGTCTGCGATGGTGTCATGGTCGATCTCAAGGGATGGAAGGAGTCGGTTCACCTCTCCCTGACCGGCCGCTCCCGTGAACGGGTACATGACTCCCTGCGCCTGCTGGCCCGGGCCGGCAAGCTGGCCGAGGTGCGGCTGCTGCATATTCCGGGGCGGAGCGATCTCCATGAGCACTGCGCCGAGCTGGCCGCCCTGCTGGCCGAGCTGGGGCCTGTGCCGGTGCGCATCAACGGCTTTCGCCACCACGGAGTGCGTGGGGAGGCGAGGCAGTGGCCCCGTGCCGGGCAGGAGCAACTGGAGCAGTTGGCGCAGGGGTTGCGAGACAGGGGTTGTCGCTCCCCCATCGCCTTGCCTGCCCTCTAACCCACCGTTCAGTGATTAGTTTGTCATTACCGGTTGTGCCGGTTCGGGGCTGTGCTACCGTGCCGCCCCATGAGTTGCCACCGCCTCGCCCTGACACTGTTGCCCAGAGACCTCTCCCTGCCCCGGGCCAGGGGTGGCATCACCTTGCTGGTGTGGCTGCTGTGCCTGCTGGCGGGCAGCGGTTTGCAGCTGCGTCTCTATCTGGCAGAGACAGAGCAGACCCTGGAGGCGCGCTCCCGTCAGGCCATCGGGCTGCTGGATCGCATGCTCTCCTACGCCAACGTCACCAACCGTTCTCTCCTCGACGCCCCCTCTACTCCCTGTAGCCGCAAGGTGCAGGGCTGGCTACATACCCAGGTGGCTGCTGTACCCTTTGTGCGCACCTTGGGGTTCAACCAGAGGGGGCTGGGGTGTACCTCCATGGTTGGGGTGAGGGATCATCCCCCCCTCTGGGAGGGGGCGCGCCTCTCCCTGCTCCCGGCGGAGCGGGTCTTTCAGTCGAGACCCCTGCTGGTGCTGCGCGAGCGGCGAGGGGAGCGATCGGTCTTCAGCACCATCGACGGGGAGTATGTGCGGCAGATGCTGGGGCAGGCCGCCCGGGATGAGCTGCAGCTGTGGATGCGGGTGGGCGATCTCTGGTTTGACGGGGTGCACCTCTTCCATGTGCCGCCACTCGCCTTCGCCGGATGGGGCAAGCGCCAGACGCCGTCACGGCGCTATCCCTTCACCCTGTATGCCGGCTATCCGGCGCAGCCCCTCTGGTCGGCGCTCTGGAAACAGCGGCGATTCAATCTGCTCCTGCAACTCGCCTTCTCGTGCGCCATGGCCTGGCTGACCTACTGGTTGCTGGGGCGCCCCCGCTCGCCCCAAGGGGAGCTGGCGCGGGCCATGCGGGCCCAGGAGTTTGTCCCCTATCTGCAGCCCCTGGTGGAGAGCCATTCCGGGCAAGTCGTGGGCGCCGAGGTGCTGATGCGCTGGTGTCACCCGGCCGAGGGGATCATTCCACCGGATCAATTCATTCCCCAGGCCGAGGCGTGTGGCCTCATCGTCCCCATGACGGCACAGCTGATGGAGCGGGTCGGTGAGGCGCTCGCCCACTGCCAGCACCAGCTGCCCCGGGGTTTTCACCTCGGGGTCAATATCACTCCCCGCCACTTCCAGGAGAGTGCCTTGCCGGAGCTCTGTCGGCGTCTTCTCGACCGCTTCGAGCCGGACCGCATCAGCCTGATCCTGGAGCTGACCGAGGGGGAGGAGCTGATCGATGACGCCCACACCCTGAGCGTGCTTGCACAGTTGCGCGCCATGGGGGTCAGGCTGGCCATCGATGACTTCGGCACCGGCTACTCCAGCCTCGCCTACCTGCAGCGCTTCAGGGTGGACTATCTCAAGATCGATCGCTCCTTCGTGCGCCACATGGGGAGTGAATCCCTCTCTGGCCACATAGTGGAGAGCGTGATCGATCTGGCCCGGCGGCTCGGTCTGGCCCTGGTGGCCGAGGGGGTAGAGCGGGAGGAGCAGGCGCGTTTCCTGCGAGAGCGTGGAGTGGGGCTGCTGCAGGGTTACCTCTATGGTCACCCCGAGCCCCTCTCGCGCTTTATCGGGTCGTCAGCTCGCTCGCCAGTTGCAGCAGACGCCGGCGCAGCCAGCCCATGGCCGGATCCTGACCGGCCGGGCCAAACCATACCAGAGAGTGGGTGACGGCGCCGTATTCGAAGGGGACCGGGCGACTGACCAGCCCCAGGTGAGCGGCGCAGGCCTCGGCCCAGCCCTGGGAGCAGGTGAGCACCAGGTCGCTGTGGCGGCAGAGGGCGGCGGCGCTGCCAAAGTCGGGCAGGGTAGCACCGATGCGGCGCTGCACCTGGAGCTGGGCCAGTTGCTGCTCGAAGAAGGGGATGGCCAGCTCCTCGTCACGGATGGCGATATGGCGCCAGCTCAGGTAGGTGTCCAGCCCCCAGGGCTGCGCCAGAGCCGGGTGGCCGGGGCGTAGCAGGCAGATGAGGCGGTCCTCGCACAGGGTCTCCCACTCGAGGCCCGGGTGGCGGGGCTGGCTCTGATCGTGGGGCAGGATGACGAAATCGAGTCGCCCCTGGGCCAGGGCATCGAGGCCGCGGGCCTCCTTGCTCCAGACTTCGGGCTCGAGACCGGGCACCTCCTCCATCAGGCGCCCCAGCAGGGGGCTGCCCAACCAGGCCAGGGAGCTCTCGCGCAGGGCGATACGAAGACGGCCCCGCCAGCTGGCGGGGTTGAACTCACCTTCCCCGAGCAGGGCGTTGAGATCGACCAGCAGCCGGTGCAGGCTGGGGCCGAGGCGCTCGGCGAAGGCGGTGGGGATCAGCTGGTTGCCCTGGCGATAGAGCAGCTGATCTCCCAGGGTCTCGCGCAACTGCCCCAGGGTCTTGCTCACCGCCGACGGGCTGGTGCACAGACGCTCGGCGGCCCGGGTGACACTGCGGGTGTCGAGCAGCATGTGCAGGGCCACCAGGTGGCGCACTCCGAGGCGCGAGAGGGCGATGAGATCCATGGGTGCTCCGAAAGCAAGACCCCGCCGGGGCGGGGTCAGGGGGCTTAGCTCAGTACGGCGGCGATGGCGTCGGCCACGTACTCCACATTAGCGCTGTTGAGCCCCGCCACACACATGCGTCCGGAGCGCACCAGATAGACGGCGTGCTCCTCGCGCAGGCGATCCACCTGCTCGGGGGTGAGCCCTGTGTAGCTGAACATGCCGCGCTGGCGAATGAAGTAGCCAAAATCGCGTCCCGGTACCCTGGCGCTGAGCACGCTGTAGAGCTTCTCGCGCATCCCCTTGATGCGGGTGCGCATCTCGGTCACCTCGTCCACCCAGAGGGCGTGCAGGTCGGGCTGGGTCATCACGGCCGCGGTGATCTGGCCACCGTGGGTGGGGGGGCTGGAGTAGTTGCGGCGCACGGTCGCCTTCATCTGGCCCAGCACCCGGGCGGCCTCGTCGCCATCCTGGCAGACCACAGACAGGCCGCCACAGCGCTCGCCGTAGAAGGAGAGGTTTTTGGAAAACGAGTTGCTGACGAAGAAGCTGACTCCGGCGTCGGCCATGGCGCGGATGGCGTAGGCGTCCTCCTCCAGACCATCACCGAAGCCCTGATAGGCGATGTCCATAAAGGGGATCAGGTTCTTCTCAACGATGAGGGCGATGACGCTGTCCCATTGCTCGCGAGTGAGATCCACCCCGGTCGGGTTGTGGCAACAGGGGTGCAACAACACTATGCTGCGCACCGGCAGGCTCTCCAGGCAGGCCAGCATGGCATCGAAGCGCACGCCACCGGTGTCGGCATCATAGTAGGGGTAGTCGTGCACCCTGATGCCGGCACCCTCGAACATGGCCTTGTGGTTGTCCCAGGTGGGATCGCTCACCCACACCTCGGAGCCCGGGAAGTAGCGCTTGAGGAAGTCGGCACCGATCTTCAGGGCACCGGAGCCACCTATGGTCTGGATGGTTGCGATACGGCCGGCCTGGACCGCCTCATGGTCAGCACCGAACAGCAGCTGCTGGACGGCGGTCCGGTAGTTGGCGGCCCCCTCCATCGGCAGGTAGGGGCGCGGGGTCGGAGCAGCGGCACGCCGGGCCTCCGCCTGCTGCACCGAGGGGAGCAGAGGAATACGCCCCTGCTCGTCATAGTAGAGGCCAATACCGAGGTTGACCTTCTGCTCACGGGGGTCTTTGTGGAAGGTTTCGACCAGGGTCAGGATGGGATCGCCCGGGTAGGCATCGACGTGTTCAAACATGGGGGGTCCTTGCTGTGGCTGTTCACTTCGCCGGCCTCCGGCCGGGGCTGACATCATGGCGTAATCCCGGGCCGGTCACAAGTCTGCCAATATCGCAGACCCGGCTCACACTCTTACTCCATAACAATCTGATGATATTGATAAAAACAGGCATAATGAGATGACTCATGTATCCATAGACACGACACAACCTGTCTCTGCCCACTTCGGGCCGGCCAGCGAGAGGTAACCCTCCCCTTATGACTCGACAAACGCACTTCCCTCGGTCTCCCTGGCAGGAGTGGCAAGGTCTGGGGGGATGGAACCTCTACTTCATGGGCAAGCTGGCGCTGCTCTGGGCCGGCTATCTCAACTACCACCCCCTGCCAAACCTGGTCTTTCTGGCCTTTCTGCTGCTGCCCCTGTCGAGACCGGCCTGGCGGAGGGTTCGCCACTGGCTGGCGCTGCCTCTTGGCGTTGTCCTGCTCTACCACGACACCTGGTTGCCGGGCATCGACAGCATCATGAGTCAGGGGGGGCAGCTCTTTTCGTTCTCGTTTGCCTACCTGATGGAGCTGCTGGGGCGCTTCATCAACTGGGATATGGTGGGCATTGGGTTCGTCATGGGAGTGGCCTACCTCTTCCTGGCCCAATGGTTGCGCTTTACCCCCTGGATTGTGCTGGCTCTGGGCTGGCTCTGGCTGGCGCCTCAACTTCCTACCCGGCCCGCGACCGGCAAGGTGGTGGCTCAGTCAGCCGACAAGGTTGAATCTACCGAGCAGCAGGGGATCAAACTGCAGGTCGACGAGAGTGCGCCCCCTACCAGCGAGAACCTCGGCGCCTATCTCAACAGCTTCTATGCGGAGGAGCAGGGGCGGCGGGTGACCTTTCCGACCAGCCTGCCGAGCGATGCCACCCCCTTCGACGTGCTCATCATCAACATCTGCTCCCTCGCCTGGAGCGATGTGGAGGCGAGCGATCTGACCACACATCCGGTCGGGCGCCACTTCGACATCTTCTTCAAGCACTTTAACTCCGCCACCTCCTACAGCGGACCTGCCTCGATCCGTTTGTTGCGAGCCAGCTGTGGCCAACCTGCTCACTCGGATCTCTACGGCGCCGCTCCCCGCCAGTGCCTGCTGATGGAGAACCTGGCCGCTCTCGGATTCGAGCAGCAGGTGGCCATGGATCACTCGGGCGCCTTCGGCAACTACCTCAAGGAGCTGAGTGAGTATTCCGGGTTGCAGGTGACCCCCATGAAACGGGATGGCTTGCCCCATGACCTGACCTCGTTCGACGGTGAGCCCATCTATCGGGACGATGCCCTGTTCCAGCGCTGGCTGGATCAACGGGCCGGGAGCCAGGCCAAGCGCAATGTCACCTTCTTCAATCTGATCGCATTGCACGACGGCAATCGTTATGCAGCCAACCGTCAGCCGGCTCCCTACAAGGCCAGGCTCAAAAATATGCTCGATCAACTGGATCGTTTCCTGACGGCGCTGGAGCAGTCGGGACGCAAGGTGGTCGTGTTACTGGTGCCGGAGCACGGTGCCGCCCTGACCGGCGATCGGATGCAGATGTCGGGCCTGCGGGACATCCCCAGCCCCGCCATCACTCGGGTGCCCGTGGGTGTCGCCCTGATCGGGACCCGTGAACGCCCCCAGGAGGTCCATTACGTCGACGCCCCGAGCAGCTACCTGGCCGTCTCGGAACTGGTCTCCCGTCTGGTGGGGGACAACTGGTTCGACAAGGAGAAGATCGACTGGAGCACCCTGCTGAAGGGGCTGCCAGAGACCCCCTGGGTTGCAGAGAACCAGGGGGCGACCGTGATCGAGTATCAGGATAAGAACTACATCAAGCTCGGGAAGGGGGAGTGGGTCCCCTATCCCCGTTGACGGAGGTCTCTATGCAGGGGCGACCCCTCTCCCCCTTCGGCGTCACGGTCGAGGGGGATCACATCACAGACATCGCCATCGTGCAGGAGGCCTTTGGCGTCTCTCTGGATTATCACGACGTGGCGCAGGAGGAGCGGCTCGAGGCCCTGCGGCGTCGCTACCCCCTGCTGGGAGAGCTGGATATGAGGAATAGACGGTGATCACCATTGCCCTCAATGGCCTGCGTGGCGGAGTGGGAACCAGCGCGACCGTGGCCGGGATCGCCCATGCGGCCTGGCAGGCCGGGCGCCGTGTGCTGGCCCTGGGCCTGTGCCCGAATAATCAGCTGGCGCTGCATTTTGGTCTCTCCATCGACACCGCCGGGTGGTGCTCGCTCGCCGACCCGGCCAGCCAGTGGCAACAGGCGTTGCACACCTGGCAACCCGGACTGGACCTGCTGCCCCGCGGTCAGGGGGGCGAGCAGGGCTCACCGGCCTGGCTCTCGGCCATCTCGGGCTATGACCTGTTGCTGCTCGACTTGCCGGTGGGGGGCGTGGCGGCGGCGGATCGCCGACTGACCCTGGTCCACGGGGATGCCAACTGCCATGTGCGCCTGTTTCAGCATCAGTTTGAGGCGACGGAACGCCTGCTGGTCACCCAGTTCGACAGTAGCCGGGCCCTGCAGCAGGAGCTGATGGAGCTGTGGCAACAGGCGAAGCTGCCCCTGCTCAACATGCGGCTACACCGGGATGAGGCGATGGCCGAGGCGATGGCGCTCAAGCTGCCGGTGGGGGAGCATGCCCCGGATAGCCTGGTGAACCGGGAGCTGACGGCGCTGGCACAGTGGTGCCTGAGCCCCGAGGGGGCACAGTGCTGAGGCTGCTGTTTCGGCCCCATGCCCTGCTCTGGTGCCGGCAGCGTTACCGGCATGGGCGGGTGCAGGGGGCCTCGCGCAGCTGGAGCCTGCTGCTCACCCTGCTCGGGCTGCTCGCCTGGAGCCTGTTTCCCCTTGAGCGCCCCGGTTGGCAGTGGCTGCGCCGGCACCGAACGGCTCTCTTTCCCCAACTCGGTCGCCCCCGCTCGGGGGATCCCCTGCGCGCCCTGATCCAGCTCTGCTGGCTGCTGGTGCGCCGCCCCATTTCCCGTCCACTGCGTTGGCCGTCATCGTGGCAGCGGGCCTGGCAGGCATTCACCGGCGCATTGGGTCGCTATCTGGCCCGCTTCGAGCGCAAGGGGGTCTCGGCCGCCGTGGAGGGGCCCAGGGTCGCCCGCTGGAAGGCCGGCTTTTTCTGCACCGTGGCCGGGCTGCTCAGCCTGCTCTGCATCACCCAACCCTTCGATGCCCTGGCCCAGCTGGTGTTCGTGCTGTCGCTGGCGACCATGGCCCTGGTGTTGCGGGCCATTCCCGGTCGCTACCCCATGCTGATGCTGATGATCCTCTCTATCATCATCTCCTGCCGCTACATCTGGTGGCGCTATACCTCGACCCTGGACTGGCTCGACCCGGTCAGCCTGATGTGTGGCTTGCTGCTGCTCTTCGCCGAGACCTACGCCTGGGTGGTGCTGCTGCTTGGCTACTGGCAGACCGCCTGGCCCCTGCACCGGCCGCCCGCGCCCTTGCCACAGGATCAGAGTCTGTGGCCCTCGGTGGATCTGATGATCCCCACCTATAACGAGGACCTCGCCATCGTGAAGGGGACCGTCTACGGGGCGTTGGCGCTGGACTGGCCCAGGGATAAGCTCACCATCTGGCTGCTCGACGACGGGGATCGCCCGGCGTTTCGCGACTTCGCCGAGGAGGCGGGGATCCGTTATGTGGCGCGCCCCACCCATGAGCACGCCAAGGCGGGCAACATCAACCACGCCCTCAAGCAGGCGAGCGGGGATCTGGTGGCCATCTTCGACTGCGACCACCTGCCGACCCGCTCCTTCCTGCAGATGACGGTGGGGTGGTTCTTCAAGGACCCCTCCCTGGCCCTGGTGCAGACGCCCCACCACTTCTTCTCGGCCGACCCGTTCGAGCGCAATCTGAGCCGTTTTCGCAAGATGCCCAACGAGGGGGCGCTCTTCTACGGCCTCATTCAGGATGGCAACGACACCTGGGATGCCAGCTTCTTCTGCGGATCCTGTGCCGTTATCAAACGCTCGGCGCTGGACGAGATCGGCGGCATCGCGGTGGAGACGGTGACCGAGGATGCCCACACCTCCCTGCGGCTGCACCGTCTCGGCTATACCTCGGCCTATATCCGCATCCCCCAGGCGGCGGGGCTCGCCACCGAGAGTCTGTCGGCCCACATCGGCCAGCGCATCCGCTGGGCGCGCGGCATGGTACAGATACTGCGTCTGGATAACCCCTTGTTTGGCAAGGGGCTTAACCTGGGGCAACGGCTCTGTTATTTCAACGCCATGCTCCACTTCATGTCGGGGATCCCGCGCCTCATCTTCCTGACGGCACCGCTGGCGTTCCTCATCCTGCACGCCTACATCATCTATGCACCGGCCGGGGCCATCGCCCTCTACATGCTGCCGCACATCTTCCACAGTGCCCTCACCAACTCCCGGTTGCAGGGCAAGGTACGCCACTCCTTCTGGGGAGAGGTGTACGAGACGGTTCTGGCCTGGTATATCGCCCGTCCCACCACGGTCGCCCTGTTCGCCCCCCACAAGGGGAAGTTCAACGTGACCGCCAAGGGGGGGATGACCGACGAGGTCTACCTGGACCTGGAGGTCTCTCGTCCCTACCTGCTGCTGGTGCTGCTCAACCTCTGCGGCCTCGGCTTTGGGGTCTGGCGTATCGCCACCGGTCTGCCCGGCGAGATACCGACCCTGCTCCTTGGCATGCTCTGGGTGCTCTACAACATGACCATACTGGGCGGCGCGTTGGCGGTGGCCTTCGAGTCGCGTCAGGTGCGGGCCAATCCCAGGGTCGAGATGGCGATGCCGGCGGCGATCCGGCTGGCGAGCGGACACCTCTATCCCTGCGTCCTGAAGGATTATTCCAACGGTGGGGTCGGTCTGGAGCTGGAGCACGAGCTTGTTCTGGACGGTCGTGAAGCGGTGTGGCTGCTGCTGCGAAACGGCCTGCGCGAGTCGCTCTTTGCCGCCCGGGTGCGCCGGGTGATGGGGAAAAAGTTGGGGCTGGAGCTGGCCCCCATGACCCGGGAGCAGCATATAGCCTTTATCCAGTGCACCTTTGCCCGTGCCGATACCTGGTCACTCTGGCAGGAGCGACTCGGCCGGGATCGCCCCCTGCACAGCCTGATCGACATTACCCGGCTCGGGTGGAGTGCCTACTGGCGCCTGCTGCGCAGCAGCTTCCTGGCCCCCTTCTGCATCGCCAGCGAAAAACTGGTTCGCTGGCTATTTTCCTTCTTGCCCCGTCGCGTCTCGCCGGATTTCCGGTCTCAGGCTCCGACCCTTGAAACAGTGAAAGGATGATGAACCGACAAGCCTATCTCCTCCCGCTACTGCTGCTCATGCACGGGCCGGCCCGGGCCGACGCCATCGGTCCACAGGCCCAGGTGCCGCCACCGGTAGAGCAACGGGAGCTGACCCTGAAGCAGATCGCCGCAACCCCGGGAACCCTCTCCCTGTTGGGTACGCGGCCCGACGGGCTGGCCGATTTCACCGTACGCCGGGATCAGGTGGTGACCGGTGCCACGCTGGATCTCGATTACACCCCCTCTCCCTCGCTGCTCCCCCTGCTCTCCCAGGTCAAGGTCTACCTGAATGACGAGCTGATGGGGGTCACCCCCCTGATGAAGGAGCAGCTGGGGCAGCGCAGTCATGCGCGGATCCCGCTCGATCCCCGTTATGCCAAGGATTTCAACCGTCTCCGTTTTGACTTTATCGGTCACTACCAGAAGGTGTGCGAGAACCCGGCGAGCAGCGCCCTCTGGCTCAACGTCAACCGGGACAGCAAGTTGAGCCTCACCCTGCAGACCCTGCCGGTGCGCAACGAGCTCTCCTTCTTTCCCATGCCCTTCCTCGATACCCGGGATCAGGGCAAGTTGGTGCTCCCCATGGTCTTCAGCGGTGCCGTGCCCCTCATCGAGCAGCAGGCGGCCGGGGTGCTGGCCTCCTGGTTTGGTACCCGGGCCGACTGGCGTGGCCAGCACTTTCCGGTGCTGATCGACCAATTGCCCGAGCGAAACGGGGTCATCTTCGCCACCAACGAGCAGCGCCCCCCCTTTCTGGCCGACTACCCCAAGGTGGATGGGCCCACCATCGACATGATCAGCTCGCCGGATAACCCCTATGTGAAGCTGTTGCTGGTGCTCGGGCGCCACGGAGAGGATCTGCTCACCGCCAGCCGGGCCATCGCCCAGGGCAATGTGCTGCTGCGCGGCCAGAGCGTGCGGGTCGACGACCTGACTCCCCTGGCGCCGCGTCAGCCCTACGATGCGCCCAACTGGCTCAGGCTGGATCGTCCGGTCCGTTTCGGCGAGCTGGTCGAATATGAGGGGCAGTTGCAGGCGAGCGGGGCACAGCCCTGGCCCCTCGCGTTGACCCTGCGCCTGCCACCGGACCTCTATCTGCTCGCGAGCCGTGGCATCAAGATGGATCTGCGCTACCACAACACGGCCCCCCTCAGTCGGGATGGCTCGCGGCTGGATCTGGCGGTCAACGATCAGTTCATCCGCTCCTATGCCCTCGAGCCCGAGGCGCTCAAGGGGGAGCAGATGCTGACCCTGCCCCTCTGGCTGGCCGGAGACGATGATGCCCGAGCCCTGCGCATGCCGGGTCTTAAGGTGGCCCAGCCCAACCGGCTCAACTTCGTGTTTCAATACGCCGATCGTGTCATCGGGGGTAACTCGGACGGCCGCTGCGACACCATAGTGCCGCCCCCCCAGCGGGTGCGGATCGACGAGGGCTCGACCCTGGATCTCACCGGCTATCGCCACTTCATCGAGATGCCCAACCTCAAGGTGTTTGCCGGGGCCGGCTTCCCCTTCAGCCGTCTGGCCGATCTCTCCGAGAGCCAGATCCTGATGCCGGCCAGACCCCTGCCGGGGCAGATCACTACTCTGCTCGATATCCTGGGGGCCATCGGCGCCGAGACCGGGTATCCGGCGCTCTCGGTGCGCCTGGTGGATGACTGGGAGCAGGCCAGGGAGGCAGATCTCGATACCCTGCTCATCGGTGCCCTGCCCGGGGAGCTGGGTGACGATGCCGAGCCCAATGCCCTGCTGGCGGCGGGCAAGAGCTGGGTCAACCAGCCGCGTCGCCCCTCACAGGGGGATCTGCTGGCCTCTCTCGAGGATCGTCAACCGGAGGCCAGGATCGCCATGAGCGGTAACGGCGCCATCGCCGCCATACTGGGGCTGCAGTCGCCGCGCCACGAGCAGCGCAGTCTGGTGGCCCTGCTGGCGGGAGGAGAGGCCGGGGTCGAGCTGCTCAACAAGGCCCTGCAGGATCCCACCCAGCGCAACAAGATAGGGGGCTCTGTGGCCATCATCCGGGAGTCGGGCGTCAGCAGCCTGACCGTGGGCGAGCGCTACGAGGTGGGTTATATCCCCTGGTGGGAGCGCCTGTGGCACTTCTTTGCCAATCACCCCCTGCGCCTGGCCGGTCTGAGCCTGGTCTGCATGCTGCTGCTGGGTTGGGGCCTGAGACTGCTGCTGGCCGGTGTCAGCCGCCGCCGCCTGAAGGAAGAGTAAGGGATGAGTGCGATGAGACGAATCTGTAGTGCCCTGCTGCTGTGGGGCCTTGCCATGATGCCCGCCTGGGGCGCCTGCGACTGGCCAGAGTGGGAGCACTTCAAGGCCAGCTATCTGGAGGAGGGGCGGGTGATCGATCCCTCCGACCCGCGCCGTATCACCACCTCGGAGGGGCAGAGTTACGCCCTCTTCTTCGCCCTGGTCAACGACGACAGGGAGACCTTCGCCCGATTGCTGGAGTGGACAGAGCTGCAATTGGCCAGGGGGGATTTGACCGGTTTCCTGCCCGCCTGGCTCTGGGGCAAGCGGGAGGATGGCAGCCTGGGGGTGCTCGACGCCAACAGCGCCTCCGACTCGGATCTCTGGATCGCCTACAGCCTGATCGAGGCGGGGCGCCTCTGGAATAACCACAGCTACTCCTCCATCGGTACCATGCTACTCAGGCGCATCGCCCGGGAGGAGGTGGCTACCCTGCCGGGTCTGGGTCCCGTGCTGTTGCCTGGTCCCACCGGCTTTAATCAGGGAGAGCGCTGGACCCTCAACCCCAGCTATCTGCCCCCCCAGTTGCTGGCCCGTTTCGCCTCCTTCCAGGGGCCCTGGCAGGGGCTGCGCGAGACCCTGCCCGCCCTCCTCACCGGCAGTGCCCCGCAGGGCTTCGCCCCTGACTGGGTCGATTGGGTAGCGGGTCACTGGCAGGCCAGCGAGGGCAAGGGTGGCATGGGCAGCTATGACGCCATCCGCGTCTATCTATGGCTTGGCATGCTGGCCGCAGACGACCCCGCCCGCGCCGCCCTGGTGGCGCATTTTTCCCCCATGCTGCAGGCCATTGATTCGACCGGCACGCCGGAGCGAGTCGAGGTGCAAAGCGGCAAGGTCGTGAGCCGGGGCGGGAGCGGATTCGCCGCCGCCCTGCTGCCCCTGGCCCGGGGCACCCCGGGTGCCGAGGCTCTGCGTGCCCGGGCGACCCGTGAGTCGAGCCGGAGCGATGCTTACTACGGCAGCGTGCTCACCCTGTTTGGGCTGGGTTGGGATCAGGGGCGTTATCGCTTCGCGGCGGACGGCACCCTGCAACCGGCGTGGAGCGGCACATGTCAGCCCTGAGTGCCCTCTGCTTGCTGGGGGCACTGCTCGGCAGCACATCTGTGCGGGCCGAGGTCGAGCCGGTCAGCTGGCTGCTTGGACAGATCCGGCTGGGGGAGGCGACCGGACGGGAAGATCTGGTGAGCAACTCCCTCTACTCCCTCTCGCTGATCGAGGGGGCGAGAAGCGAATTGCTGGCGGCCCGGGCCCGCCAGGCCCTGCGACTGGGCAAGGTCGATGAGGCGCGCCGCCTGCTCGGCGAGCTGGGCAAGCTGGCACCGGACTCCCCCCTCTATCGCCAGGGGATGGCCAACCTGGCCCTGAACGAGCCGGCCAAACGGCAGCAGCTGCAGCAGGCTCGCCTGCTGAGCCGGGCCGGGCGTCTCGATGAGGCACTCTCTCTCTATCGCTCCCTGCTGGTAGAGGGGCAGGCCCCCAATCTGGAGCTGGCGGTGGAATATGCCCTGTTGCAGGCAAGCATCCCCTCGCTCCATCGCCAGGGGATGGCCGAGCTGGTGCGGCTCAACCGGGATTATCCGGGGCAGCCGGCCTTGCAGGCCGGGCTGGCCGGCCATCTGCTGGCCGACGGTCGGCAGCGGGAGGCCTTCACCCTGCTCGAGAAGATGGCCCAGAGCCCCTTCTCCCGTGGCAGTGCGGCCAGCCTCTGGCTCGGGGCGATCCGGGATATGCCGGTCGGGGAGTCGAGTATCGCCGCCCTGGAGCGCTTCATCACCGTCTTCGGCAGCGGCGACGAGGTCACCTCGGCCCTGGCCATGCTGGAGGAGCAACAGAGCCGGTGGGCCTCACCCGCCTTCCGGGCCCGGCAACGAGCCCTGGCCGGGGAGGCGAGCCTGGCCGAACTGAAGCGGGCGCTGGCCGCCAATCCCGACGATGTGGCATTGATCGGTGCCCTTGGGCAGGCGTACTCCCGCGCCAACCAGCGGGCCCTGGCCATCGCCCAGTTCGAGAGGGTGCTGCGCGAGCCGGGTCTCGATGACCGGGCCAAGTGGCAGGGGCTGCTCGATACCAACCGCTACTGGTTGCTGCTGGAGCAGGCCGACGGGGCCCTCGAACGGGGAGAGGCCTCGCTCGCCGCCAAGCGTTATCGACAGGCGGTGCGGCTCGACGCCAAAGAGGCGGAGGGATGGCTCGGGCTCGGGGATGCCAACCTGGCTCTGGGGGACGAAGCGGCAGCCGAGCAGGCCTATGGTCAGGCCCGCCGTCTGGTCCCGGGGGATAGCCGTCCCCTGCTCAAGTTGTTTGCACTCTATCGTGCCCGGGATCCCGAGCGAGCCCTGGCCCTGATCGAGGGGTCGCCGGCATTGGCTGCCCAAGGGAAGCGGCTGCGCAGCGAACTCCTTCAGCAGCAGGCCGATAGCCTGGCAGAGCAGGGAGAGCAGAGCGGGGCACAGGCCCTGCGCCAGCAGGCCCTGACCCTGACGCCGGAGGACCCCTGGCTCACCTACCGGGTGGCCAGCACGCTGGCCGAGCAGGGGGAGGCCGGTCGCGGCGAGCTGATGTTGCGCGGTGGTCTTGCTCTCTACCCCCGGGATGCGGCCTGGTATCGGGCCCTGGCTCTCTATCTCTCGGGCCAGGAGAGGCCAGAGGAGGGGCGGCGGGTGCTGGCGCGCCTGCCCAAAGCCCAGTGGAGCGAGGAGATGGGGGCCCTGGATCGGCGGTTGCAGCGAGAGCAGACCCTGACCGAGGCCAGACGCTTGCATCAGGAGGGGCAGCTGGCCGCTGCCGAGGCGCATCTGCGCCCCCTCTTGCCCGACCCCGAGGCGCTCCTGCTGCTGGCCGGCTGGACCGCACAGCGAGGGGAAGGGGCCGAGGCCGATGCCTTCTACCGGCGTCTGCTCGAGGTCGAGCCCGGCAGTCTCGAGGCGCGTATCGGCCTCGCCGAGCTGGCGCTGGACCGTGGTGACAGGGCAGCGGCGAGAGAGTGGTTGCCCCCCTGGCCTGACACCCTGCCGCCGATTGGGGAGGCGGGGAGGTGGCGCGAGGTTGCCAACCTCTATCAGGCCCTGGGAGAGAGCGCCCGGGCCGAGGCCATCTTCACCGCCTATGCCCCGTCGATGGCGCAGGCCTCTTCCCGCGACAGTGCGCTGTTTTGGCGCGACGGGGCTCGCCAGCGTTTTGCCACCGGGCAGACCGGGCAGGCCATCGAGCTGGATCGCAAGGCCATGGCCGCCGCCGGCCTTATCCCGGATGCCGGGGTGAATGAGGGGGATCTGACGCGAGCGACCCGTGCCCGTGAGGGGGAGGAGTGGCTTGCCGCCAGCCTGCGTGCCGATCTGGATCGCCACTATCGCCAGAGCCAAACCACCGTCTCGTTTGACAGCGACTACTGGGGCTCCAGTGGCACGGGGGGAACGTCCGATCTGCGGGCCCTCACCCAGATGCTACAGCTCGATACCCCATGGGCGGGAGGCACCCTGTTTGGCCGGATAGAGCGGGTTGACATGGATGCGGGTCACTTCTCGGGGCAGGAGAAGTTCGGTACCTGCGTCGAGCGTCTCTGCACGCCCGGGGATCAGCAGGCTCAGGGGACCCTGGTCGCCGCCGGATGGCACAAGGGGCGCTGGGCCTTCGATCTGGGGACGACCCCCCTTGGCTTCGAGGTGGTGGACTGGAGCGGCGGGGCCTCGGTGCAGGGCGATCTCGGGGATCTGGGGTGGACCTTCACCCTGTCCCGGCGCCCCGTGACCAGCTCCCTGCTCTCCTATGCCGGCACCATGGATCCCGGCACCGGCACTGTGTGGGGGGGTGTGCGGGCCAACGGGGCTCGCCTCGATCTGAGCCACGATCTGGGGGGGGCCGTGGGTTACTGGGGCAGCCTGCAGCAGCACCTGCTGACCGGGGAGAATGTGCCCGACAACTGGCGGACCCGCCTGATGGGGGGGGGCTACTACAAGTTCATCCATCAGGAGCACAGGCGTGCCAGCGTGGGTCTCAATACCATGTTGTGGCACTACCAGCGGGATCTGGGGGGCTATACCCTGGGGCAGGGGGGTTACTACAGCCCCCAGCGTTATTTCTCCCTCTCCCTGCCGGTGAGCTATCGCCAGCGCAGCAGCGACTGGTCGTGGGAGGTCAATGGCTCCCTCTCCTGGTCCCGCTCCCGCAGTGACGACACGCAACGCTACCCGATCTCCGGCCTGGTGCCACCAGCCCTGCCGGATCGGGACGCCATCGAGCGCGGCGGTGGCAGCAGCGGATTTGGCTACACCCTGGGGGGGCTGGTGGAGTACCGCCTGACCGATCACTGGCGCATCGGTGCCCGTATCGATATTCAGCAGGCCGACGACTATGCCCCGAGTCACGGGACCCTCTTCCTGCGCTACAGCTTCAAGCCCTGGCAGGGGGATCTCGACATGCCTCCCCGTCCTCTCACCCCCTACGGGGAGTTTGACTAAGCGGGTGCTGCGCCCCTACTTCAGGTAGGAGCGCAGCACCCGGCTCACGCTCTCCAGATCCTGCAGGCGCTGCTGCGGCGTGCTCTCTTCGGCACCCAGGTGTTCCCGCAGATGCCCCTCCAGCACCTCCAGCATCAGGCCGTTGACCGCCCCGCGGATGGCGGCAATCTGCTGCAGTACGGCGCCGCAGTCGGTTTCTTGCTCCAGCGCCTGCTCGAGAGCGGCACTCTGGCCGCGGATGCGGCGCACGCGTGCCAGCAGCTTCTTCTTATCGTGGATCGTGTGGGACATCTAGGCGCTCCGAACAATGCTCTATATACTGGGGGGGAGTATATTTCATCTTTGCAGGAGCAGCCACCATGTCGCCCCACCCCTTCCCCTGTCACGCCCCTCTGGTCAACGAGGGGAATCCGCTCGCCGAACGCAAGACCCGCTGGGCCGTGCTGCTTACCCTGGTGATGATGGTGGCCGAAATCGGTGGCGGCTGGTGGTTCAACTCCATGGCCCTGCTGGCCGACGGTTGGCACATGAGCTCCCACGCTCTGGCGCTCGGGCTGGCGGTGCTGGCCTATCGGGCAGCCCGTCACTTCGCGCGGGATCGCCGCTTCTGTTTCGGCACCTGGAAGATAGAGGTGCTGGGGGGCTTCACCAGTGCCCTGATGCTGATCGGGGTCGCCCTGCTGATGCTGGTGGAGTCCACCGAGCGGCTGCTCAACCCGAGCGAGATCCACTACCAGCAGGCGATCGCCATCGCCGTGCTGGGGCTCATGGTCAACCTGGCCTGCGCCTGGTTGCTCAAGGATGACCACCACGGCCATCATCATGGCCACGATCACCACCATGGGCATCATCACGACCAGGGTCACCATCATCACCAGGATCTCAACCTGAGGGCGGCCTATCTGCACGTGCTGGCCGACGCCGCCACCTCTGTGCTGGCGATCCTGGCCCTGTGTGGCGGCCTCTGGTGGGGGGCCAGCTGGCTCGATCCCGTCATGGGGATCGTCGGTGCCGGCCTGGTGGGGGTCTGGGCGATCGGACTACTGCGTCAGACCGGGCGGGTGCTGCTGGATGCGGAGATGGACGCTCCCGTGGTGGAGGAGATCCGCGAGCTGGTGGCCGAGGCCCCGGAGGGGGCCACCATTCGGGATCTCCACGTCTGGCGGGTGGGGCAGGGGAGCTATGCCTGCATGCTCTCCCTCTGGACCGAGGAGGCCCTGAGTGCCGATCAGATGCGCGAGCGGCTCGCCATCCACGAGGAGCTGGTCCATGTGACGGTGGAGATCACCCCTTCTGTCCTTCGTGATAGACAGCGCCCAGCAGTAGCCTGAGCAGCAGATCCGACGGGTCGTCCAGCAGATGGCCCGTCTCCAGCAGCAGAGCCCCCTGGGGGCGGTAGCTGAGGGCGGCGTGCACCTGGCCCCTGGGATCGCGCACCTTGATGTGGCCGATCAGCTCACCGTTGGGGCCCGGATGGCAGTGCAGTTCCAGGGTGCGCTCCTCACCCAGCAGGGTGAAGTCCCGGGTGTGGGGCGGGGCATCCTCGTAGTCGGGCCAGCCGAAGAAGCCGAACTGCTCTGCCAAGGCACCAGCCTGCTGGCAGAAGTCGGTAAAGAGGCGCAACAGACTCCTGTACTCTTCATCCAGTCGCAGCGCCTGCTCCTTGCTCCTGTTCATATTCACTCCTTGGATGAGGGACCCTTTCAGTTCAACTCTCCCGCTTCATGCGCGTCTGTGAGCCATCTCCAAATTTCGGATAAAAGCCACCATCCAGCTGATAGAAAAGGATTTTCTGCCAAAGAGATCACGTTCATCCCCCGCATCACCTGATTACTATGTCGTCGCCCGAGCCATCGGGCCATGGACACACAGGTCCAGAGACAAACTACAGCGGGAATAATAAAAATATGGATATGAAGAAGACCAAAGTGGCACTGGCGACAGTGTCACTGCTTGCCCTATTGTCCGGATGTAACGGCAATGACTCCACCACGACTCCCGTGGTGCCCCCCTCAGATGGTCCCGTGGCCCGTCTGCCCAATGTGACCCCTCCCGGTGAGTTGGTGACCGCCGGCAAGAACGAGGCGGTGATCGCCCTGGTCGATACCCAGCGTGCCGCCGCCCGCAGTGCCGATGCTCCTTACACCGACTGGAGCATGCACCTGTGGAACAACGATGCCTGCAGTGCCACCGATCCAGCCGGCCTCAACAGCGACTGGAACGACAAGTCCAAGACCCCGATCCAGTCTGACAACTTCGGTCCGGCCTGGGTGATCCCCCTGGCCAAGGTCGAGGGGTGCATCAACTTCATCGCCCGTGACGGCAACCTTGGCAAGCTGAGCAACGACCTTAAGGTACAGTTTGCGGAGCATCCGGATCGCACCGTCGCCATCGTGGCCGGCAAGGATCAGATCTACGGCACCCGTGCCGAGGCCTTCACCGCCGCCTTCGGGGTGGCCGGGGCCAGTGCCCACCTCATCGACGGTGAGACCCTGATCTGGGAAGGGGGTAAGGATAAGGGGCTGGTGCGCCTCTACTACTCCGATAGCGGCCCGATCCAGGCCAACGAAAAGGGCGAGTTCGTCTTCCCCTATATCAGCCTGACGCCAGTCGAGTTGACCGAGGCCCAGAAGGCCAAGTATCCCCACCTCAAGGAGAAGGCGGCCTTCCGCCTGCCGGCCGGCAAGGATCTCAAGCCCCTGCTCAAGGGGGAACTGGTGGCCCTGGCGACCGATGGCGAGGGCATACTGCAGGGGGCGACCCTGGTGCAGAGCGCCGGCGCCCTCGATGCCCTCTATGCGGGCAACGCCAAGGGGCTGGAGTACGGTGCCCAGGTCAAGGATGGCAAGGTGGCTTTCCGCCTCTGGGCGCCGACGGCCAGGTCGGTCAAGCTGGCCCTCTACGACGCCAACCATCAGGCGTTGGGCGAGCAGGTCATGACCTATGACGCGGCCAGCGGCAGCTGGAGCTATCAGGGGGGCAGCGAGCTGGTGGGCAAGTTCTACCGCTTCGCCATGGAGGTCTACCACCCGATCAGCCGCAAGCTGGAACGCTATGAGGTGACGGACCCCTACTCCCTGAGCCTCTCCATGAACTCCGAGTTCAGCCAGGTGGTGGATCTCGAGGATCCGGCCCTCAAGCCTGCCGGTTGGGACGACCTCAAGGCGCCCCACAGCCAGAGCAAGCCGGCCGACATCACCATCTATGAGGCCCACGTACGGGATCTGACCGGTAACGATGCCTCTACCGATGCCGCCAAACGCGGCAAGTTTGTCGGCCTGACCCAGGCCAACTCGGTGCCGGTGCAGCACCTCAAGTCCCTGGCCGAGGCCGGGGTCAGCCACCTTCATCTGCTGCCTGTGTTCGACATCGCCACCGTCAACGAGGATCCGGCCAAGGTGGCCAATCTGGACGATCCCTTCAGCAAGCTGTGCCAGGTCAATCCGGACGTGACGAGCTCGGAGTTTGCCGGCTACTGTGCGGGCGGCCAGACCGTCGGCCAGGTGCTGGAGAGCCTCAAGGGGAGCGACAGCAAGGCCTCGCCCAAGGTGCAGGCCCTCTACGGCTACGTGCGCGGGGTGGACTCCTTCAACTGGGGTTATGATCCTTACCACTACACGGTGCCGGAAGGCTCTTATGCTACCAATGCCGAGGGGACGACCCGCATCAAGGAGTTCCGCGAGATGGTGCAGTCCATCAAGCAGAACATCGGCATGAACGTGGTGATGGACGTGGTCTATAACCACACCAATGAGGCCGGGCTCGGCTCCAAGTCGGTGCTCGACAAGATAGTCCCCTGGTATTACCAACGCCTCAATCCGGAAACCGGTGCGGTCGAGAACTCCACCTGCTGCTCCAACACGGCGCCGGAACACGCCATGTTTGCCAAGCTGATCGAAGACTCTCTGGTCACCTGGGCCAAGGAGTACAAGGTCGATGCCTTCCGCTTCGACCTCATGGGCCACCATCCCAAGTCACAGATGGTGGAGGCCCTGGCGGCGGTGAAGAAGGTCAACCCCGAGATGTACTTCTACGGCGAGGGGTGGAACTTCGGTGAGGTGGGGGACGACAAGCGTTTCGAGCAGGCGACCCAGAAACACCTGGCCGGCACCGGCATCGGCTCCTTCTCCGATCGCCTGCGCGACTCGGTGCGTGGCGGCAGCCCCTTCGACGGTGGCAACGGCCTGCGCGAGAGCCAGGGCTTCGGCAACGGCGCCTTCGTCTACCCCAACGAGATGAGCAAGGTGAGCAAGGAGCAGGCCCTGCACCTGGCGGATCTGACCCGTCTCGGCATGGCCGGTAACCTCAAGGCCTTCGTGTTGACTGACAAGGATGGCCTGCCCAAGCGCGGTGACGAGATCGACTACAACGGTCAGGCGGCCGGTTATGCCCAGGATCCTGTCGAGATCCAGAACTATGTCTCCAAGCACGACAACCAGACTCTGTTCGACATCCTCGCCTACAAGGCGCCGGAGGGGGCGGATCTGGTGCGCATGCAGGGGGTCTCGCTGGCCACTGTGCTGCTGGGACAGGGCATTCCCTTCACCCACGCCGGCAGCGAGCTGCTGCGCTCCAAGTCCATGGAGCGGGACAGCTACGACTCGGGTGACTGGTACAACAAGGTGGACTACACCCTGACCGACAACAACTTCGACAAGGGGTTGCCGCGCAAGGACAAGGACGAGGGGAACTACGACCTGATCGAGCAGGTGCTGGCCAAGCACGCCAAGCCGAGCGGTGCCGACATGGTGCGGGTCAACGGCTTCTATCAGGAGCTGGTGCGTCTGCGCTACTCCACTCCCCTGCTGCGTCTGGGCAGTGGTGACGAGGTGATCAAGCGGGTCGACTTCCGCAACACGGGGCCGGGTCAGGTGCCTGGGCTGATTGCCATGACCATCGACGACGGCAGCAAGGCCGGCGCAGATCTGGATGCCTCCGCCGACGGGGTGCTGGTGGTGATCAACGCCACCAACAGCGAGCAGAGCGTTGGTAACTTCGTGGATAGCGAAGGTCAGCCCATCGACCTCTCGACCCTGGTGCTCAGCGACAGGCACAACGTGGCCGGCATCGCCGGTGACTCCCGGGTCGAAGGGAGCGTGGTCAAGGTCTCTCCCTGGTCGGCCGCCCTCTTCGTCAAGCCCCAGAGCGCCGAGCGCAGCGGTCTGCCGGTGGGCAAGAAGGTGGATCTCGCCACCGTGCCGCCCTTTGGCAACACCAAGGTCTATCTGCGTGGTCTGCTGGGCCAGTGGGATGCGGTCAACGAGTTCGCCTTCGGCGGCAACTACGCCTATCAGTTTGCCACCGAGGTGGCGGCCGACAAGGTGGGCACGACCGAGGCCAAGGTCGCTGATGCCAATTGGGGCAGCCTCAACTACGGCAAGTGCGATGACACCCCGACCCTGAAGGCCGGTGAGCAGGTCACCCTGTGCAAGAACGGCGGTAATCTGGCCGTCGAGCTGGGTCAGGCCGGTCGCTTCACCTTCACCCTCAAGGCCCAGGACAAGGAACACCCGACCCTGGCCCTGAGTCTGCAGTAAGGATCCCGGCCCGCCAGCGGCTCGGCGCCGGCGGGTCCGCTTCCGTCTTCGGGCGGAATAACACCGAGAGAGTACGAGAGGGGGCGCGGGAGACTGCGCCCCCTGTTTTTATTCAAGAAAAGTGACGCTCTGGTCGCTGTAGCCGATAAAGCCGCCCTGGCGCCATTTCACCTGCCGAGACTCTTCCGATGAACCAAGCCCGTATCAAGTTCGCCATCGACGATGGCTCTACCAATGTCAAAGTCAGCTGGATCGAAGGGGGCGTGCTCAAGACGGTGGTCTCTCCCAACTCCTTTCGCAAGGACTGGAAGAGTGCGGCCCTGCTGCGGGGCCAGAAGGTGTTCAACTACACCATAGGCACCACCAAGTACACCTATGACGCCACCTCCGACAAGGCCCTCTCCACCACCCATATCGAGTATCAGTACGACGATCTCAACCTGCTGGCGGTACACCACGCCCTGTTGCAGACCGGGCTGGTTCCGGGGCCGGTGAGCGTGGTGGTGACCCTGCCCATCACCGAGTATTACAACCCGGATGACTGCCAGCGTAACGAGGCGAAGATCGAGGCCAAGCGCCACAACCTGATGCGCGAGATCAGCCTCAACAAGGGCGAGTTGTTCAGCATAGTGGATGTGGAGGTGATGCCAGAGAGCCTGCCGGCCGTGCTCTCCCATCTGCTCGACTCCAACTGCAACGAGTTCACCAAGTCTCTGGTGATCGACTGTGGCGGCACCACCCTCGACATGGGGATCATCGTGGGGGAGTTTGACGACGTTTCGGCCATCTACGGCAACAACGAGATCGGCGTCTCCATGGTGACCGATGCCGCTCGCAAGTCCCTCGCCGCGGCCGACAGCGACTCCAGCTACCTGGTGGCCAACGAGCTGATCAAGCGCCGCCACGACAGTGCCTTCGTCCAGAGCGTGGTCAACGACGAGTCGCGGATCCCGGATATCCTGCGCCGCATCGAGACCAAGATCCAGGAGTTGGGGGATCAGGTCGCCTTCGAGGCGAAGAAGTTCGCCAAGAATCCGAACCGGGTCTATCTGGTCGGCGGTGGCGCCCCCCTTATCGAGGCGGCAATCCGCGAGGCGTACCCGACCCTGGGTGAGCGGGTGATGATGATAGAGAATCCCCAGAGCGCCCTCTCCCGGGAGATCTGCCTCTACCACGCGGAGGAGGTGACCATCGATCTGGCCGAGCCCATGCTGCTCGAGGTCGAGTGATGAACCCGGGCAAGAAGCTCAACCTCTCCCTCTACCTCAATCCGGCGCACAGTGCGGCGGATCAGCGGGCCGCCGGCGCGCTGCAGCAGTGGTATCTGGGCCTGCGCCAGAGTGGCAGCGAGCGGGACGACGTCAGCATGACCATGCGGACCTTCCATCGCAGCGTCTACCTGGCCGGCTTGCAGCTCCACCTGTTGAGCCCGCGCCTCTGTCAGCACGTGGCCGAGTCTATCGGACGTGAGCCCCTGACCCTGGCCGAGCTCACCGCCGAGTTGCTCCGTTGCGAGCTGCTGCCGCGGGTCCCCGGGATGGAGGCCGAACAGCCGGAGGCGAGCTTCTCCCCCCGCCAGCTGGAGCAGATCCAGCTGCTGCTGAGCCATACCCGCGCCAGCGGGGAGACGGAGCGGGAGGTGGCCGGCGAGGCGCAGGAGGCGCGGCTTGAGAGTTTGCTGGAGGCGCAACAGGCAGAATTTGCCCGGCTGCACGGCGAGCTGGAGCGGCTGCGCGCCCTGGCCGAGCAGCAGGCGCTGCAACTGCAACAACTGAGGCTGAGCGGGCGCGCCGTCTCGACCCCGGTCGAGAGCAGTCGGGGCAGCACCACCGAGGAGCTGAGCCTGGCCGAGATGGCCCCGCCGACCGAGAAGATGCAGAAGGTGAGGCAGAAGGGGATCTTCTGAGACGAGAGAGCGTGGCACCGGCCACGCTCTTCTGTTTTCAGGGGTTGCACCACCACAGCAGGGCGGCGAAGAAGAGCAGGTTGCCGGCCACGCTCAGCCACAGGGGCAGCCTGTACTCCTTCTTGCTCGACTTGTGGCGCAAGAACTGGCGTGCCAGCAGGGCGCCGGGCCAACCGCCCAGCCAGCTCCAGGTGTGCAGGGTCTGCTCGGGGATGCGCTGACGCTTGAGGCGGGCGGCCCGTTTGTCCCAGCCATAGACCAGGAAGGTGAGCAGGCTCATGGTGACGTAGAAGAGGGCGACCGGCAGGGGGAGGTGACGGCTCAACACCAGCAGGGGGAGGGCCAGCAGCTGGGCGAGGGCGAGCAGGGTCTGAAAGCTGGTCATTTAATCACCCATGGGGGCGCGGCGGCCTGCCTTGATGGCCCCCTTGCGCTTCTTGGCGTCGACCCGGCGTACCTGGGAGGCGCGGGTCGGGCGGGTGGCATGGCGTGCCTTGGGGCGCTCGGCCGCCTTCTTCAGGAGCAGCAGCAGCCGTTCTCTGGCCTCCTGGCGATTCATCTCCTGGCTGCGGTGGCATTCGCTTCGGATCAGGATGAAGCCGTCGTGTACCCGGCTGTCGCGCAGGCGATCCAGCCCCTCCTTGTAGTGGTCCGGCAGGGTGGGTGAGGCGCGGTAGTCAAAGCGCAGCCAGACGGCGGAGTCGGTCTTGTTGACGTGTTGGCCGCCGGCCCCCTGGGCACGCATGGTCTGGAATTGCAGCTCTTGATCGGGGATGTGGCAACGGCTGGAGAGGATCAGCATGGGTTCTTGCGGCTCTGTTCGAATGGAAGGGATTGTAATGCCTGGGAGGAGGCGGGTCGAACTTCTTGATCTCCGTCATCGTTTTATTGAGTCGTCGATTGAAAAAGAGGGTTCCAGCAAGGGGATGGGCTTGTATCGGGAAGAGGAGTATGCAAAATACAAACGAGAATAATTGCTACTTGCGCCAACGATCCAGGAACAAAATCATGAAAAAGACTCTTCTGGCACTGTTTTTTGCTGCCGTGGCGACCCCCGCGGCCTTCGCCGCCCAAGAGGTGAACGTCTACTCCAACCGCCAGGATGAGCTGATCAAGCCCATCATCGAGCAGTTCGAGAAGGAGAGCGGCATCAAGGTGAACCTGGTGTTCGCCAAGGATGGTCTGACCGAGCGCCTGCAGCGCGAAGGCAAGCTGACCCCGGCCGATCTGATGCTGACCACCGACATCAGCCGCCTGACCGAGCTGGTGGACAAAGACCTGGTGCAACCGGTGCAGAGCAAGACCCTGGAGGAGAACATCCCCGCCTCCCTGCGCGATCCTGACGATCGCTGGTTCGCCCTGACCACCCGGGTGCGGGCCATCTACTCCAGCAAGGAGCGTCTCGGCAAGCTGGACGCCATCAGCTATGAGGATCTGGCCAAGCCCGAATACAAGGGCAAGATCTGCGTGCGCAGCGGCAAGAACGACTACAACGTGGCTCTGATCGCCTCCATGATCGCCCACCACGGCAAGGCCGAGGCCAAGCAGTGGCTGGAAGGGGTCAAGGCCAACCTGGCCCGCAAGCCCCAGGGCAACGACCGGGATCAGGTGAAGGCGATCAAGGACGGGGTGTGCGACCTGTCGCTCGGCAACAGCTACTACCTCGGCAAGATGCTGGCCGATCCGGCCCAGAAGGCCTGGGCCGACGCCGTCTACATCAACTTCCCGAACCAGCAGAACCGCGGCGCCCATGTCAACGTGAGCGGCATGGCCATGACCAAGTACGCCAAGAACAAGGAGGCCGCCGTCAAGCTGATGGAGTTCCTCTCCGGTGACGAGGCCCAGCACCTCTATGCGGAGCTCAACACCGAGTATCCGGTCAAGGTCGGGGTGGAGCGCTCGGCACTGGTCAAGTCTTGGGGTGACTTCAAGGCAGACAGCCTGGCGGTGAGCGACTACGCAAAACTGCGCAAGGATGCCCTGACGCTGCTGGATGAAGTGAAGTTCGATCTGTAAGGTGTGGGGGTTTTCCCCACCCGTGTCAGGAAACCGATGAAGTATTCCGGTTGGATGGCCGGCAGCTGGCTCACGGGCCTGCTGCTGGCCTTGCCCATTGTGGCCCTCTTCGTTTCCGCCCCGTCTGCCGACGGGGCGGTGATCTCGCATCTGGTCGATACGGTGCTCGGCACCTACGTGGCCAATACCCTGCTGCTGATGGTGCTGGTGGTGGCACTCTCGCTGCTGTTCGGGGTGCCGACCGCCTGGCTGGTGGCCATGTGCCAGGTGCCGGGACGGCGTGCCCTGGAGTGGGCGCTGATGCTGCCCATGGCGATGCCCTCCTACATCGTCGCCTACGTCTATACGGATCTGCTCGACTTTTCCGGCCCCCTGCAGGCGACCCTGCGCACCTGGTTCGGGCCCGAGCTGCGGCTGCCCGAGATCCGCTCCCTCGGCGGAGCGGCCTGGATGCTGGCGCTGGTGCTCTTTCCCTATGTCTATCTGCTGACCCGGGCCTCCTTCCTCGAGCAGTCGGTGAGCCTGATCCAGTCGAGTCGGCTGCTCGGCTGCAGCCCCTGGCAGAGTTTCCGTCGCCTCAGCCTGCCGCTGGCCCGGCCCGCCATCATGGTGGCCGCCTCCCTGGTGGCGATGGAGACCCTGGCCGACTTCGCCACCGTGCACTTCTTCGCGGTCAACACCCTCACCACGGCGGTCTATGACACCTGGCTCGGCTACGGCAGCCTCTCGGCGGCCTCGGCCCTCTCCTGCCTGATGCTGGTGGGGGTGGCGGCACTCATCGCCCTGGAGCGGCTCAGTCGCCGTCGGCGTCAGGTGTTCCAGAAGGGAATGGGTCACGAGCCCCCCCTCTGCTATCCCCTCTCACCGCTGTGGCGCGCCCTGGCGGCTATCTGGTGCTGGGGGCTGGTGCTGGCGGGCTTCGCCCTGCCGTTTGCCATCCTGCTCGACTATGCCATCGACTACGCCGGCCCCTCCTGGACGCCGGAGTTCGTGCGCTTCTCCGGCAACAGCCTGATGATCTCGGGGCTGGTGGCCCTGCTGGCGGTGGCGCTCTCCCTGCTGCTGCTCTTCACCCGCCGCCTCGACGGCGGGGTGAAGAGCCTGATCCCCCTGCGACTGGCGGCCCTCGGCTACGCCCTGCCGGGGACCGTGCTCGCCATCGGTGTGCTGGTGCCCCTGACCTCCCTCGACTTTGCCATCAACGATCTGGCCGAGTGGCTCGGTATGAGCGGCCCCGGCCTGCTCTTCACCGGCACCCTCACCGCCATCGTCTTCGGCTATCTGGTGCGTTTTTGCGCCATCGCCATCGGCTCGGTAGAGAGCAGCATGGGCAAGATAGCCCCCAGCCTCGACATGGCGGCGCGCACCCTGGGTGAGCGCAGTGTCGGCATGTTGCGTCGGGTGCACCTGCCTCTGGTGCGGCGCGGTCTGCTGGCCGGTGCCATGCTGGTGTTTATCGAGTCGATGAAGGAGCTGCCGGCGGCCCTGCTGCTGCGCCCCTTCAACTTCGAGACCCTGGCCACCCATGTCTATCAATTCGTTTCCGACGAAATGCTCGAGCGCGGCGCGCTCGGGGCCATCGTCATCGTCCTGGTCGGTCTGTTGCCCCTCATCTGGGTCAACCGCTCTCTCGACGGCCAGGGCCACTGAATCCAAGGAGTCGCCCATGTCGGTGCTTTCGGTCGAGCGGGTGAGCTGCCGCTACAATGGCCACAACGTGCTGGAAGATCTCTCCCTGACCGTGGGAGAGAACGAGATCGTCTGCCTGCTCGGGGCGAGCGGCTGTGGCAAGACCACCTTGCTCAAGGCCATCGCCGGCCTGCTGCCCCTCGCGGCGGGCACCATCCGCCTGGGGGGGGAGACCCTGGAGGGGCAGGGGGTCATGGTGGCGCCAGAGGCGCGCCAGATCGGCATGATCTTTCAGGACTATGCCCTCTTCCCCCACCTGACGGTGGCGGGCAACATCGCCTTTGGCATCAGCCAACGCCCCAAGGGAGAGCAGGCTGCCGAGGTGGCCAGGGTACTCGAGCTGGTCAACCTGCAGGGGTTGGCCGACCGCTATCCACACCAGCTCTCCGGGGGGCAGCAGCAACGGGTCGCCATCGCCCGGGCCCTGGTCTGCCAGCCGCGCCTGATGCTGCTCGACGAGCCCTTCTCCAATATCGATACCCAGGTACGGATGAAACTCATCGCCGAGATCCGTGCCCTGCTCAAGAGTCGCGGCATCGGAGCCGTGTTTGTCAGCCACAGCAAGGAGGAGGCATTCGCCTTCGCCGATCGGCTGGCCCTGTTTCGCAGCGGTCACATCGAGCAGGTGGGGGAGCCGGAGCGGCTCTATCGCAGACCCGAGAACCGCTTCGTGGCCGAGTTCCTCGGGGCGGTCAACTACCTGCCGGCCGAGGTGCTGGACGAGCGTCGGGTGATGACGCCGCTCGGTGAGGTGACCGGCAGCGAGCCCCATGGTCACGCCACCGGCCGCCGCCTCTCCCTGATGCTGCGCCCGCGCCAGCTGCATCTGCAGCCGGATGTGGCAGGCTGGCCCCTGGTGGGGCAGCAGTTTCTCGGCCATCACTGCAAGGTGAGCATCGCCTGCGGCGATCTGACGCTGGAGGCGAGCTGCGCCGAGCCGCTGCCGATGGGGGCGGTGAGGGTGGAGGTGGCCCCCCATCCACTGGTATTGTTTGAACCCTGATTTGTTCCCGAGCAAGGATCGGGCTCCCGACGAGCCTATAATGGTCCGCTCAACTCGATGAGGGAGATAGGATATGCAAGCCCAACAAGGCGTCTGTGCCGAACCGAACCTGCACGCACTCTACCTGATGCTCAACCGTTGCGGTGACGCCGGCGAGCTGGCGGCCCGCCTGGCCAGGACTCCGGCCCTGTGGCAGTCGGTGCAGGCCGACTTTCCCGATGCCGCCTTCAGCGGCCTGGTGGCCATCGGCTCCGAGGCGTGGGACTCCCTCTACCCTGCCGCCCGCCCCGAGCAGTTGCGTGGTTTCATGGCCCAGTCTGCCAACGGTCACGAGGCGCCCCACACCCCGTTCGATCTCTTCGTCCAACTGCGTGCCGACCGGGTCGATGTGCTGCACCACGCCGGTCATCGACTGCTGGCCCTGCTCGCCGGTCTGGTGACGATTGCCGAGGAGCAGCGCGGTTTTCGCAACCTCGACTGCCGGGATCTGACCGGCTTCGTGGATGGTACCGAGAACCCGCAGGGGGATCACAGGCCCGAGGTGGCGCTGGTCGAGGGCGGCGAGTTCGCCGGTGGCTCCTACCTGCATGTGCAGCGTTTCGTCCACGCCATGAGCGATTGGGAGAAGCTGGCCCTGAAGAGTCAGGAAGACATCATAGGCCGCACCAAGGTCGACAACATCGAGTACGAGTCGGTGGACAAGCCGCTCACCGCCCACATCAAGCGGGTCAATCTCAAGACCCCCAAGGGGGAGTCGATGGAGATACTGCGCCAGAGCATGCCCTGGGGCTCCATGAGCGAGCAGGGGCTCTACTTCATCTCCTGCTGTCGCACTCCGCTCCACTTCAATGCCATGCTGGCCAGCATGTACAAGGGAGAGGGTGGCCACTTCGACCACCTGCTGCGCTTCACCCGGGCCGTGACCGGCGCCGCCTTCTTCGCCCCGAGCAGCGACTTCCTGGCGCGTCAGGGAGCGTGAGCCCCACAATGCACAAACCCGGCCGAGGCCGGGTTTGTTGTCTCTGGGCGGTCAGACTCAGGGGGTCTGCTCGAACAACTCGAGGGCCGACATGTAGAGCTCCTCGATCTCGGTATCGCTGGTCGGGGTGATGAAGATGGTGTCATCACCGGCGATGGTGCCGAGGATCCCTTCCGCCTTGCCGAGAGAGTCGAGCAGGCGGGCAATCAGCTGGGCCGCACCCGGGCTGGTGTGGATCACCACCAGGGCGCCGTTGTGGTCGATATCCAGCACCAGGTTCTTGAGGGGACTGGAGGTGGTGGGCACGCCCAGTTCGACCGGCAGGCAGTAGACCATCTCCATCTTGGCGTTGCGGGTGCGCACCGCGCCGAAGCGGCTCAGCATCCGGGATACCTTGGACTGGTTGATATTCTCGAAACCCATTTCCTGCAGGGCGGCGACGATTTCCGCCTGGGAGCCAAACCGTTCCTCCTTGAGCAAGGCCTTGAAAGCCTTCGCCAGCTTCTCTTGCTTGTCGTTATGTTTCATCTTGGTCTCAGCGTAAGGATGCCTGTGGTGCCCAGGCGGCAGGGGTGTTAGCCCGCTTATTCTGCATTCGGCCCCCGCTTTTTGCAAGAAAGAGCGATTTGTAGTGCATATTGATTCAATTTTGGCTTGCTTTGGCCAACGTTAAGGCTAGAATCGGAGCTTCCTTCTGCAAACTTATTCATTATCTCTGTATGGCTATTGAGTTGTCCCATGTGGTCAAGAGCTGGCAGGAACACCCCATTCTGCAGCATGTCTCGTTTCGTACCGAACCGGGTGAGACCCTGGTATTGCTGGGCCCAAGCGGTGCCGGCAAGAGTTCTCTGCTGCGCCTGATGAACCTGCTCGATACCCCGGACAGCGGCACCCTGCAGATAGGGGGCGCTGAATTTTCTTTCCCGTATGCCCTCGGGGCTGCCGAGTTTGCCCGTCAGAGCCAGGCCCTGCGTCGCAAGGTCGGCATGGTGTTTCAGCAGTATCATCTGTGGCCCCACCTCACCGTGATGGAGAACCTGATCGAGGCGCCCGTCAAGGTGCTGGGAATGGGCCGGGCCGAGGCCATCGACAAGGGTCGCTATCTGCTCGCCCAGCTGCGGCTGGGGGACAAGCAGGATGCCTGGCCGGCCCGCCTCTCCGGTGGCCAGCAGCAGCGGGTGGCCATCGCCCGCGCCCTGATGATGGATCCCGAGATCCTGCTCTTTGACGAGCCGACCGCAGCCCTGGATCCCGAGATCACCAAGGAGGTGGCCGAGATCATCCGTACCCTGGCCGGCACCGGCATCACCCAGGTGGTGGTGACCCACGAGGTGGAGTTTGCCCGCCGCATCGCCAGCCAGGTGATCTACCTGGAGCGTGGCCAGATTATTGAGATGGGAGGGCCCGAGTGTTTCACTGCCCCCCGTACCGAGCGTTTCGCTCAATTTCTGATGCATTGATAAGGAAAGATGTCATGAAAAAAGCAGTCATGCTGTTTGCTGCCCTGGGTCTGATGAGCGGTGCCGTGGTCGCCAAGGAGATCAAGTTTGCCACCGAGGCGACCTATGCGCCGTTCGAGTTTATCGACGACAAGAACGAGTTCCAGGGTTTCGACATCGATCTGGCCCGTGCCATCTGCAGCGAGGCCAAGCTGGAGTGCAGCTTCCACAACCAGGCGTTTGACAGCCTGATCCCGAGTCTCAAGTTCCGTCGCTACGACGTGGCCATCGCTGCCATGGACGTGACTCCGGAGCGTGCCGCCCAGGTCGACTTCTCCGACATCTATTACGAGAACACCGCCGTGTTCGTGACCAGGAAGGGTGGCCTCAAGAGCCCCGAAGAGCTGGCCCAGAAGACGGTGGGCGTGCAAAACGGTACCTCCCATCAGAGCTATGTGCTGGATAACTGGAACAGCAAGGGGGTGCTGAGCGTGCCTTACGCCAGCTATCAGAACGCCTTCCTCGATATGCTCAACGGCCGTATCGATGCCGTGTTTGCCGACACCGCCGTGGCGGCCGAGTGGCTCAAGCAGCACCCGGAATACGCCATGCTGGGTGACAAGGTGACCGACGCCAAGTACTTCGGTACCGGCTTCGGGATGGCCGTCGCCAAGGGCAATGGCGAGCTGCTCGCCCAGCTGAACGCGGGTCTGAAGGCCATCAAGGCCAACGGTACCTACCAGAAGATCTATGACAAGTACTTCGCTCACTGATCCATGTTGAATCTGCTGTTACAGGCCACCCTCATGACCCTCGGTCTGGGGCTGGCCTCCCTGCTCGGCGGCTTGCTGCTGGCTATCCTGTTCAGTGCCGCCGAGCTCTCGGGCAGACGCCTCCTGGCCTGGCCGGTGGCCCTGGTCACCTCGCTCATTCGTGGCCTGCCCGAAATTCTGGTCGTGCTCTTCATCTATTTCGGTTCGACCCAGGTGCTGTTTCTCATCAGCGGGGAGTATGTGGAGTTCAGCCCCTTTGCCTGTGGCGTACTGGCCCTCTCTCTGCTGTTTGCCAGCTACGCCAGCCAGACCCTGCGTGGCGCCCTCAATGCGGTTCCCATGGGACAGCGGCAGGCGGCCTGGGCTCTCGGCCTCGGGCGTGTGCATACCTTCGTGCACATCGTGTTGCCCCAGGCCTGGCGTCACGCCCTGCCCGGGCTTGGCAACCAGTGGCTGGTGCTGCTCAAGGACACGGCCCTGGTGTCACTCATCGGGGTCAATGACCTGATGCGTCAGGCCCAGCTCGCCTCGGCCAGCACCTATGAGCCCTTCACCTGGTACGCCAGCGCGGCCGCCATCTACCTGGTCATCTCCCTGTGCAGCGAGGGGCTGCTGGGACGGGCCGCCCGCTATACCCGCCGCTACGGAGGCTAGTCATGCTCGCCTATCTCACCACCTTGCTCGAGGGGCTCGGCACCACCCTCGGCCTGACGGCGGCCAGCCTGCTGCTGGGGGTCACCCTGGCCCTGCTGATGACCTGGGTGCTGGAGCGTCGGGTGCCTCTGGTGCGCCAGCTGGTGCAGGTCTGGCTCCTGCTTTTCACCGGTACGCCACTCTTGGTACAGATCTTCCTCATCTATTACGGGCCGGGGCAGTTCTCCTGGCTCAAGGAGAGCTGGCTCTGGATCTGGCTCAAACAGCCCTGGTTCTGTGCCATGCTGGCGCTCGGCTTCAACACCGCCGCCTATTCGACCCGACTGTTCAAGGGGGCCCTCGATGCCATCCCGGCCGGCGAGGTGGAGGCGTGTCGGGCGTTGGGCATGGGCCCGGGGCAGACCCTCTGGATGAAGGTACGCCATGCGGCGCGGCGTCTGGTGCCGGCCTACTCCAACGAGGTGATCCTGGTGCTCAAGGGGAGCTCACTGGCCAGCACCATCACCATCATGGATATCATGGGGCTGGCCCAGCGCCTCAACGCCCAGACCTATGACACCCTGGCGGTGTTCGGGGTGGCCGGTTGCCTCTACCTGGGTATGAATGGATTGTTAACGGTCATGTTCAGAATCCTGGAGCGGCGGGCCTTGCGCTTTCAGCTGTGAGGGGTCGAATGAGCATAAAAATGGGGAAAAACCGTGTCTTGTATCTACTTATAGGTATTTTCCCGTGACAATCTTCTCCCCTTGCCCGGTGCCTCACAGAACCCGACGCTGAGCCTGTTATCAGATTGTTTTTTCGGGGGTGATCCAGTAAGGTGAGGCGCACAAGAACATAGTGCCTTAAACCTACGCTTAAACAGGGAGTTGATCATGAAAGTTGCCGTACTGGGTGCCGCAGGTGGCATCGGCCAAGCCCTCGCTCTGCTGCTGAAAAACCGTCTGCCGGCCGGCTCCGAGCTGAGCCTCTATGACATCGCCCCGGTGACCCCGGGTGTCGCCGTGGATCTCAGCCATATCCCGACCGATGTAAAGATCAAGGGCTTCAGTGGTGAGGATCCGACGCCGGCTCTGGTCGGTGCCGATGTGGTGCTGATCTCAGCCGGTGTGGCTCGCAAGCCGGGCATGGATCGCTCCGATCTGTTCAACATCAACGCCGGAATCGTTCGCAACCTCATCGAGAAGTGCGCGGCCACCTGCCCGAAGGCGCTGATCGGTATCATCACCAACCCGGTCAACACCACGGTCGCCATCGCTGCCGAGGTACTGAAGAAGGCCGGTGTCTATGACAAGCGCCGTCTGTTCGGTGTCACCACCCTGGACGTGATCCGTGCCGAGACCTTCGTCGCCGAGGCCAAGGGGCTGAACGTGGACAATGTACGCGTCAAGGTGATCGGCGGTCACAGCGGCACCACTATCCTGCCGCTGCTCTCCCAGGTTGAAGGGGCTACCTTCACCGAGGAAGAGGTTGCTGCCATGACCAAGCGAATCCAGAACGCCGGTACCGAAGTGGTGGAAGCCAAGGCCGGTGGCGGCTCTGCCACCCTCTCCATGGGTCAGGCAGCCTGCCGCTTCGGCCTCTCCCTTATCAAGGGCCTGCAGGGCGACGCCAACGTCATCGAGTGTGCCTATGTGGAAGGTAACGGCGAGCACGCCACCTTCTTCGCCCAGCCGGTGCTGCTCGGCAAGAACGGTGTCGAAGCCGTGCTGGAGTACGGTGCCCTGAGTGCCTTCGAACAGCAGGCCATGGACAGCATGCTGGATACCCTCAAGGGTGACATCCAGCTCGGTATCGACTTCGTCAAGTAAGTCGGCCGCGAGAAGAAGGGGAGCCCAGGCTCCCCTTTTGCATTTCAGTGTGCCGCCCGGCGGCCGATAAACAGGAACAGCAGGAGGTGGTATGAAGAAGATGCTCTGTTTGTCCCTGTGGGGTATGGCGGCCTTCGCCTGGGGGGCCGAGGCGATCCCCGTGGTGCGTGCCCCGGCGGGGAGTGAGGCGCCCATGGAGGCGGTACAGCTCTATAGCCAGGATGAGTTGCTCACCTGGATCGAGCAGGGAACCCATCTCAAGCGGGTGAAAGATGACAAGTGCCAGTTGACCCAGGATATCGAGGCCCGTGCCAGCGTGATGAAGATCCCCGCCTATCAATTCCTGTGGGGAGACATGCTGGCCTGGGGCGTCTGCACCGGGAGCAATGCCGAACTGGGTGTCTCCTACCTGCGAGAGGCCGCCGATCAAGGGCTGGCTCCGGCGCTGGAACAGCTGGGGCGCTACTACTGGAAGGGGATCCTGGTACAAAAGGATCTGCAACGTGCCGAGGTGATGCTGCGTGAGGCGGCCGGGGCCGGGTTTACCAAGGCCCAGATCGAATGGGTGGAATTTCTGGTAGCGGGTCACGGTAGTCCGCTCGACTACGAGAGCGCCTATCGCTGGCTCCATAATGCCGTGATTGGCGACAAGCAGTTGCACCAGAAGGCGGCCTCACTGCTCTCGCGTCTTGCCAGCAAGATGCCCGACAATGTGGTGACACGCGCCAAGGCGATGCACTAAAACGAGGGGCGTGCCAGGCACGCCCCTTGCTGGTTACAGGCTCTGATGGGGGCCAAAAAACTCGTAGTGCAGGCGCCCCTCTTCGACTCCGCGTTCACTCAACTGGCGTTTCACCTCTCTCATGAACCCTTCCGGACCGCAGAAGTAGTAGTGGGCTCCCGCCGGCAGCAGCTCGTTGACCTGCTCGAGATCCAGCTGGCCGGCAAAGTCGAACTTCCCCTCATCCCCGGCACGTGGCTGACGATACCAGGTTCTCGCCTCCAGGTTGGGGAGACGGGCAGCCTTGCCGGCGATGTCATCTGCAAAGGCGTGCAGGCCACCGTATTCACAGGCGTGCAGCCAGCGAACTTCCCCTTGATGACCGGTGACGATCAGCTGGTTGAGCATGGCCAGCATGGGGGTGAGCCCCACGCCACCGGAGAGCAGGACGATCGGCGTATTGGTGGTCGCATTGAGGAAGAAATCCCCCGCCGGCGGGATCACGTCCAGCTCGTCTCCTTCCTCGAGGCGATCGTGCAGCAGGTTGGAGACCTGACCACCGGCTTCCCGTTTGACGCAGATGCGATAGCTGCGGCCATTGGGGGCATCGGAGAGGGAGTACTGCCGGATCTCGGTATGGGCAAGGTCGGGGTGGCTCAGCTGCAGGCTCAGGTACTGGCCAGGAATAAAGTCCACCACGCTTTCCCCGTCTTTGGGCTCGAGCACGAAGCTGGTGATGAGATCGGACTCGATGCGCTTCTGACGAATGACGAAGGGACGGGTGCCGCGCCAGCCACCTGTGGCCTCTTCCCGCTCGGCATAGATCTGCTCCTCGCGGCCGATGAAGATGGAGGCGAGCAGACCATAGGCCTTCTCCCAGGCGGCCAGAATCTCATCGGTGACCGCTTCGCCCCCCAATTCTTTGAGCGTGGCCAAGAGATGGCTACCTACTATGTGGTATTGTTCCGGCTTGATCAGGAAGCCGGTGTGTTTGTGGGCGATGCGCTCGACGGCGCCGGTCAGGGCCGACAGGTTGTCGATATGGCGTGCATAGGCCGCGACGGCGTTGAACAGTGCCACCGGCTGACCCCCCGAGTGCTGGTGGGCCAGGTTGAAGACATCCTTGAGTTCGGGATTGTGGGTGAACATGCGCTGGTAGAAGTGGCGGGTCAGAGCGGGTCCGGCTGACTCCAGAAGGGGGATGGTGCTCTTGATAGTGGCAATCGTCTGTTGATCCAGCATGGTGATCTCCGCTTTAATTAAACATATAAAATGTCACTTACATAAGTGGCATCCTAAATGTTTATTTGATTCAGATCAATCTTTCATCGCCATTGAGAGCAAGCACCCATTATGAGACTGACCAGCTATACCGATTTTGGACTGAGAGCCCTGCTCTATCTGGCCACCCTGCCGGAGGGGGAGCTGTCGAGTGTGGGCAAGGTCTCGGCCCTCTATGACGTCTCACGCAACCACATGGTCAAGGTGATCAACCAGCTGGTGAAGCTGGGTTATCTGGGCTCCCAGCGAGGCAAGAACGGGGGGATCTGGTTGGCGGTGAAGCCTGCCGAGGTGAACGTGGGGGCGGTAATTCGTGAGCTGGAAGGGAATCTCGACGGGATCGATTGTGGCTCTCCGGTTTGCCACATCGTCTCTGTCTGTCTGCTCAAGGGGGCGCTCAAGGAGGCGATGAACGCCTTCCTGGGGGTGATGGACAACTATACCCTGGAGGATCTCCTCGCCAATCGCAGTGAACTGCAACAGGTATTCGGTCAGCTCATTCCCACCCTGACGGTGGAAGAGGAGCCCGAAGAGTAAGGGGGCGGCCAGTTGGCCGCCCCTGCTTTTCATCAGTGTTCGTTCTCTCGCTCGCGGCGATAGAGGGCGGGCATCAGACGCACCAGCTTCACCATGTTCTGCTCCACCTCGACGATCTCGATGGGATAGCCGGCCAGGCGCAGGCTGATGTTGGGCTGGGGCAGATCTTCCAGGTATTCGAGGATAAGACCATTGAGGGTTCGCGGTCCGTCGGTGGGCAGATGCCAGCCCATCTCCTTGTTGAGTTCGCGAATGTTGGCCGACCCCTCCACCAGATAGGTGCCATCGGGCTGGGGGTGAATTTCGTCGCTCGGTGTCGGCGCCATGGAGGTGGTGAAGTCACCGACGATCTCCTCGAGGATATCGTCCAGGGTGATGAGCCCCTGGATATCCCCGTACTCGTCGACGATGAGACCGATGCGCTCCTTGTTGCGCTGGAACTTGGCCATCTGCACATTGAGGGGCGTGCCCTCGGGGATGAAGTAGATCTCCTTGACCGCCCGCAGCAGGCTCGACTTGTTGAACTGCTCCTTGGCCAGTAGTCGCAGGGCATCGCGGGCATGCAGAAAGCCCACCACATCGTCGATGTTATCCCGATAGAGCAGTGCCTTGGTGTGGGGGCTGTGCACCAGTTGGCGCACTATGCTCTTCCAGTCGTCGTTGATGTCGATGGCATAGATATCGTTGCGCGGCACCATGATGTCTTCGACCAGCACCTTGTCGAGATCCAGGATGCTGAGCAGCATGTCCTGGTGGCGCTGGGGGATCAGGCTACCCGCTTCGTTGACTATGGTGCGCAGCTCTTCGGGGCTGAGGGAGTGATCCGAACCCGGTTGCAGGCGCAGCATCCGCAGCAGCAGGTTGGTCACGCCGTTGATCATCCAGACGAAGGGGGAGAGAGGGACCATCAGGGCATTGAGTACGATGGAGGCCGGATAGGCGATCCGCTCGGGGAACATGGCCGCCAGGGTCTTCGGTGTTACCTCGCCAAAGATGAGCACGACTATGGTCAGGCCGAAGGTGGCCACGGCGACCCCGAGATCTCCGAACAAACGAATGCAGACCACGGTGGCGATGGCCGAGGCGAGGATATTGACCAGGTTATTACCGATGAGGATGAGGCCGAGCAGACGATCGGGGCGTTCGAGCAGTTTCTCGACCCGACGGGCCGCACGATGCTTGGTCTGGGCCAGATGACGCAACCGGTAGCGGTTGAGTGACATCATGCCGGTCTCGGAGCTGGAGAAGAAGGCGGAACAGAGGATGAGCAGCACCAGAACGATGAGTAGTGTGCCCGTCGATATGCTATCCAAAAAGGACTCCCTTGGTTGGTTGATAGAGTGCGGCCATCGTCAGCTCAGGAGGATCTCCTTGACGAAGCGGCTGCCAAAATAGGCGAGAGTAAGGATCAGGCTGCCCAACAGGCTCAGCCAGACGACCTTGCGACCCCGCCAGCCATGGACGTGATGCCCCCATAGCAGGAACACATAGACGCACCAGGCGATGATGGAGAGGATCGCCTTGTGGGCCTTGCCCTGAGCAAACATGTCGCTGAGGAAGAAGAAGCCGGAGGCGATGGAGAGGGTGAGCAGGAACAGGCCCACCGTCATGAGGCGAAACAGTCGCTTCTCGACCGTCATCAGAGGGGGCATGGCTGGCAGGTGAGTCAGCTTGCGCGCCTTGAGGCGATAGTCGAGATAGGCCAGCTGCAGGGCAAACAGGCTGGCGATGGAGAGCACGGAGTAGGCGATGAGGGCCAGCCCGATATGAAGCAGCAGCTGGGGGTGTGACTCCAGGTGGGTGATGAAGTGGTTCGGGATCAGGGTGTCTGCCACGATAAGCAGGGCCGAAAAGCCGTAGACCACAGGAAGCAGCAGCCAGCCATTGAAGCGCTTGGTCACACCGGTCATGAAGGCACTGATGATGAAGCTGACCAGAGAGGCGACATTGAGCAGGCTCAGGTTCTGCCCCGACTGGGTGAGCACCTCCTGTGTCAGCGAGAAAAGATGGCAGAGCAGGGCCAGTCCGGCACAGGCAAACAGTTGCCTGTGTCCCTGCGCTCCCGGAGAGAGCAGCAGATGCAGGGAGGCGATGATGGCCAGCAGATAAAAGGCCAGCGCCAGAACGGAGAGGACGATCATAGGTAAGTCGTTGCCGAGCAAGCTCTTCTGTGGTCAAGATAGGCAGTATACCCTCTGCGGCGCCCTGCTCGCCAGTTGTGCAATTCCGATCCTGCCCCCATATCCGGCTCATCGGACCCAGCCTGCCATCGTGCCGCAGCCGATGCTGGGTTATAATGCCGCCAATTTGCAACGCCAAGACATTCGGAACGCGTCATGTTTGAGAATTTGACAGATCGACTCTCGCGCACCCTGCGCAACATCAGTGGCCGTGGCCGCCTCACCGAGGAGAACATCAAGGAGACCCTGCGTGAAGTGCGCATGGCCCTGCTGGAAGCCGACGTGGCGCTGCCCGTGGTGCGTGACTTCGTGGCGCGCGTCAAGGAGCGGGCCGTCGGCCAGGAGGTCGCCAAGTCCCTGAGCCCGGGTCAGGCCTTCATCAAGATCGTCCACGCCGAACTGGTCGGCGTCATGGGGGAGGCCAACGAGCAGCTCAACCTGGCGGCCCAGCCCCCCGCCATCATACTGATGGCCGGTCTGCAGGGTGCCGGTAAGACCACGTCGGTGGGCAAGCTGGCCAAATTCCTCAAAGAGCGTAACAAGAAGAAGGTGCTGGTGGTCAGTGCCGACGTCTACCGTCCGGCGGCGATCAAGCAGCTCGAGACCCTGGCGAGCGACATCGGTGTCGACTTCTTCCCGAGCGAGGCGACCCAGAAACCCATCGATATCGCCAACGGCGCCATCGACCACGCCCGCAAGAAGTTCTATGACGTGGTGATCGTCGATACCGCGGGTCGTCTTCATGTGGATGGCGAGATGATGGAGGAGATCAAGGATCTCCACGCCGCCATCAAGCCCATCGAGACCCTGTTCGTGGTTGACGCCATGACCGGTCAGGACGCCGCCAACACCGCCAAGGCATTTAACGAGGCGCTGCCCCTGACCGGTGTCATCCTCACCAAGGCGGACGGTGACGCCCGCGGTGGTGCCGCCCTGTCGGTGCGCCACATCACCGGCAAGCCGGTCAAGTTTATCGGTGTCGGTGAGAAGACCGACGCCCTCGAGCCGTTCCACCCGGACCGACTCGCCTCCCGTATCCTCGGCATGGGTGACGTACTCTCCCTGATCGAGGAGGTGGAGCGTAGCGTCGACAAGGAGAAGGCCGCCAAGCTGGCCGAGAAGGTCAAGAAGGGGCAGGGGTTCGATCTCGAGGACTTCCGCGAGCAACTGGCCCAGATGCGTAACATGGGCGGCATGATGGGGCTGCTCGACAAGCTGCCCGGCATGTCCGGCCTGCCCGATAACGTCAAGGATCAGATGGATGACAAGCTGACCGTGCGTATGGAGGCCATCATCGGCTCCATGACGCGCAAGGAGCGCGCCCATCCCGACATCATCAAGGGCTCACGCAAGCGCCGTATCGCGGCCGGTGCCGGGGTTGAGGTGCAGGATGTGAACCGCCTGCTCAAGCAGTTCACCGAGATGCAGCGGATGATGAAGAAGATGTCCGGCAAGGGCGGTATGCGCAAGATGATGAGCCAGATGCGCGGTATGATGCCGCCGGGCTTCGGCGGTGGTCGTGGATTCTGACCCGACCGGGAGGGCTCGCTACGGCGAGCCCTCTGCGTTTCTATTGGGCAAAAAATGGCAGGTTCGGTTGCATTTGTTCCGAATCCAAGTAGAATTATGCGGCTTATTTTAAGCTAGGGTCCGCGTGTTTGCGGGCCTTGTTCATTTGATGTTTATGAGGACGATATGGTAACCATTCGTTTACAGCGTGGTGGCGCGAAAAAGCGTCCGTTCTATCAGGTAGTAGTTGCCGACAGCCGTAACGCCCGTGACGGCCGCTTCATCGAGCGCGTAGGCTTCTTCAACCCGATCGCCGCCGGTCAGGCTGAAAAGCTGAACCTGGATCTGGCTCGCATCGACCACTGGGTTGCCACTGGCGCCAACGTGTCCGATCGCGTTGCCAAGCTGATCAAAGACGCCCGCAAGGCTGCTTAATCAGTCTGTAAGGTAAGGAGTCCCGAGGTGGAAAAACCTGTAGTCATGGGCACACTCGGTACCGTTTACGGTATCAAGGGTTGGCTCAAAGTGAACTCCTTCACCGACGTTGCCGAAGCGATTTTCGATTACAACCCCTGGCTGATTCAGCAAAACGGGGAGTGGCGCGAAATCCGGGTTTCCGGCTGGAAACGTCACAACAAGGGTCTGATTTGCAAGCTGGACGGTATCGACCTGCGCGAAGAAGCCCTCGCCCTGACCAATCTCGAGATTGGCGTCAATCCGGAACTGCTGCCGGAACTGCCCGAAGGGGAGTTCTACTGGCGCGACCTTATCGGTTGCTCCGTAGTCACCACCAAGGGGTATGATCTCGGCAAGGTGACTGAGTTGATGGAGACCGGCTCCAACGATGTGCTGGTCGTCAAGGCGAATGTAAAAGATGCCTTTGGCAAACAGGAGCGGCTGTTGCCGTTTCTGGAAGGGCAGGTGATCCTCAATGTGGATCTCGCTGCCAAAACAATCGAAGTTGATTGGGATCCTGGTTTCTAGTTCCCTGACATTCGGTGTCGGAGGTTTCATATGTGGATTGGGGTAATCAGCCTCTTCCCGGAAATGTTCCGAGCCATTACCGAACACGGGGTAACGGGTCGGGCCGTCAAGAATGGCCTGCTGCAGATTGAGTGCTGGAACCCCCGGGACTTTACCCACGACAAACACCGCACGGTCGATGATCGACCCTATGGTGGTGGGCCCGGCATGTTGATGATGGTTCAGCCGCTGCGTGATGCGATTCACGCGGCCAAGAAGGCGGCAGGTGACGGGGCGAAAGTCATCTATCTCTCACCGCAGGGGCGCAAGCTGACACAGGCTGGCGTCACCGAGCTGGCGGTCAACCGGAAGCTGATTCTGGTGGCCGGTCGATACGAGGGTATCGACGAGCGGGTAATCCAGACCGAGGTCGACGAAGAGTGGTCCATCGGTGATTACGTGCTAAGTGGCGGCGAGCTGCCTGCCATGACCCTGATCGACGCGGTATCGCGTCTGGTCCCCGGGGTCTTGGGTGATCAGGCCAGCGCCGAGCAGGACTCCTTCACGGATGGCCTGCTGGATCATCCCCACTACACCCGGCCCGAGGTGTTGGATGGGCTGACGGTGCCAGAGGCGCTGCTGAGTGGTAATCATGCGCTGATTCGGCGCTGGCGACTGAAGCAGTCTCTCGGACGGACCTGGCTGAGAAGGCCGGAACTTATTAACAACCTAGCTCTGACTGACGAGCAAGAATCACTTCTTGCCGAGTATGTTCGCGAACAGCAGGACATCGTTAAGTAGAGTTATCAGTTAACCCTAGGTAGGAAAAGACAATGAGCAAGATTATTCAACAGCTTGAACAAGAGCAAATGCGTACCGATATCCCGGCTTTCGCCCAGGGCGATACCGTGCGTGTTCAAGTTCGCGTTAAAGAAGGTGGTAAAGAGCGTCTGCAGGCTTTCGAAGGCGTTGTTATTGCCAAGCGTAACCGCGGTCTGCACTCTGCTTTCACCGTTCGCAAGATCTCCAACGGCGAAGGTGTTGAGCGTGTATTCCAGACTCACTCTCCGCTGATCCACAGCGTAGAGCTGAAGCGTCGTGGTGACGTTCGCCGCGCCAAGCTGTACTACCTGCGCAACCTGTCCGGTAAAGCTGCTCGTATCAAAGAGAAGCTCAACTAATTCCGACAGGAATGAAAAGGCTCGCCAATGGCGTAATGCCAGTCAGTT
>NZ_CDDB01000034.1 GCF_000820105.1 Aeromonas schubertii
GCCGCTGGCATGCCCCTTCCGGGGTGTGGGCCAGGGTACGTCCGAGGGGCCAGCAGACGGTCGCCTCACTCACGGCGTTGGGCTGGGGCAGCGGCGCCCCGCGCTCTTGCAGCCGCGAGTAAACCGAGAGCAGCAGCGGTACCGCCGCACTCTGACCAAAGTACCCCGGCAGCGGCGTACCGTCCGGGCGCCCGATCCAGACCCCGAGCGTCCAGCGCGGTGACACCCCGATGGCCCAACTGTCCCGGTAGCCATAGCTGGTGCCGGTCTTCCAGGCGAGCAGGTTGCCGCGTCCGGTGGCGTTGGCGGCAAACGGGAGATCCGCACGCCCCTGATCGGCCAGCATGCGCCAGACGACCCAAGCAGCCCCCTTCGAGAGCAGGGGGCGCGAGGTCAGCGGCTGATCCGGCTGCCAACGCAGGGGGCTCACCTGCCCCTCCCGTGCCAGGGCGCCGTAGAGGCTCACCAACTGCTCGAGCCGCAGCCCCGCCGCCCCGAGGGCGATGGCGGGGTTGGGAGCATCGCCAAGAGCCATACGCACCCCTGCGTTATCGAGGCGATTGACAAAGAGTGCCGGCCCCAGGGCTTCGAGCACCTGCACCGCCGGCACGTTGAGGGAGCGCTGCAGGGCCTCTTGCACCGAGACCGGCCCTTCGAAGGCGCCGGTGAAGTTGCCGGGGCGATAGGCCTGCCCGAGGCGCGGCGCATCGGTCAGCAGCGAACCCGAATGGATCAGCCCCTCGTCGAGGGCCAGGCCGTAGATGAAGGGCTTGAGGGTCGAGCCCGGCGAGCGCACCGCCTGCACCATGTCGAGGTAGCCGTGGCGCGCCGGATCCCCGTACTCGGCGCTGCCCACGTAGGCGCGCACCGCCATGGTGTCGTTCTCCACCAGCAGCAGGGCCGCCGAGGTACGGGCGGGAAAGCGCTTGATCCAGTTGGCGATGCGCTGCTCGGAAAAGCGCTGCAGATCCCCGTCGATCAGGGTGTGCACCAGGGCCCCGTCGCTCTGGCTCGCCGCCCGGCGGGCAAACAGGGGCGCCTCCATGGGGGTGAAGCGCCCTCGCGCCAGCACCGGCTCCATGGGCGCCTCGGCCAGCACCCGGGCCGGCCAGATACCGCGCGCCACCAGCCGGGCGATCACCTTGTCCCGCGCCCCTTGCGCCTGCTCGGGGTGGCGGTCGGGGCGGTAGCGGCTCGGCGCCTGGGGCAACACCGCCAGCAGGGCCGCCTCGGCGTGGGTAAGACGCGACGCGCTCTTGCCCAGATAGGCAAAGCTCGCCGCCTGCACCCCCTCGAGGTTGCCACCGAAGGGGGCGCGGTTGAGGTAGACGCCGAGCAGGGTGCGCTTGTCGTAGCGCCACTCGAGCTGCAGGGCCCGCAGCATCTGGCGCATCTTGCCGGGAATGGAGCGATCGTAGGGCTCGAGCAGCCTGGCCACCTGCATGGTGAGGGTGGAGCCCCCGGAGATCGGCCGCCCGTAGCGCAGCCACTGGCCCACCGCCCTGGCCATGGCGACCGGGTTGACGCCCGGGTGCACCCAGAAGTAGCGATCCTCGTACTCGATCAGCGCCTCCAGATAGCGGGGCGACACCTGTCCCAGGGTCACCGGGTAGCGCCACACGCCCCCGGTGTCGGCGAAGGCGCGCAGGGGGCGCCCCTCCTTGTCGAGCACCACCCGGGCAAACGCGGGCTCAAGGGGCGGCGGCGGGAAGAGTCGGTCGGCCGTCGCCAACAGGAGTATCGCCCCCACGCCGACAAGCAGCAGACGCCGACCCCAGATGGGCAGGCGTGCCCCCCCCCCTGCGCAGTGGCCGGCTCAGGGCGCGAAACGCCCCCTGAGCCAGAGCGAGCCACTCTCTCATTGGGCCTGGACGATGCGGGTACGGGTGATCCCCTCACCGCCACGGGCGCGCAGCTCGGGGCGCACCATGTCCTCGACCTGGGTCAGGGGCACGGCGTACTCGCCCGGGGTGACCGCCCGCATCAGGTAGATGAGCTGGCGGCTGCCCCCCGGCGAGAGGGTCAGGGCCG
>NZ_CDDB01000035.1 GCF_000820105.1 Aeromonas schubertii
ACTGACTGGCATTACGGCCCTGCGGCCGGATTTTTTTATTGTCCTTGGCGGGGGCAGGGGACCGGGGTAAAGGCTTGCTCCCCCTGGCAGCGCCAACCCATCTCGGCGTGGCGCATCTGCCACATGTCGTTGCGGCGAAACAGGGTGAGGATATAGAGCTGATCGCTTTGCTGGCCATCGAGAGAGACCGACAGGATCAGTTCGTTGTCCACCTGCCTGGCCAGGATGCGGCTCGGTAACGCCGGGTTGGCGACGAAACGCAAGGCCACCTCGCGGTAGTCATTGACCCAGCCCTGATGGGCCGAGCCGGCCTGCTGGATCTGCTCGTTGAAGTGCTGTACCGGGGTCGAGGCGAGGCGCCCAATCAGTGGCTGCGCCTGGGCCTGGCACAGGGCGCTGACCAGCAGCAGGGAGGTGATTCCGGGTTTTAGCATCTGAAGGTCCGGCTTGGTATGACCTCTCTATGACAACAGATCATGGGGCCGGGTTCAATCCTGATGCTGCCGTTCGAGGGAGAAGGTGGGAAGCGACAGGTGCCAGTAGATGGCGGCCACCCGCAGGGTGAAGACGGCGACCATGCAGATAAGCATGGCGGCGACGCGATCGAGGCCTGCCTGCAGGGAGAGGGTGTAGAGAATCCCCCCCAGAATGCAGGCGGTGGCGTAGATCTCCTTTTGCAGCACCATGGGAACCTCCCGGGCCAGCACGTCGCGGATCACGCCGCCGGCCACCCCCGTCATGGTGCCCATCAAGACGGCGATAAGGCCGGATGTCCCGAAAGCCAGCGCCTTTTGTGCGCCGATCACCGTAAACAGGGCCAGGCCGAAGGCGTCGGCCACCGGCAGTACATACCAGGGGATGCGCCTGGGCAGACGCACCGCCCACATGCCGACGAAGGCGGTGGCGATCACCACCCAGATGTAGAGGGGGTCGCGCACCCAGAAGACGGGGGTGGCGCCGAGGATCATGTCGCGAATGGTGCCACCGCCGATGGCGGTCACCGCCGCCAGCACCATGACACCGAAGCCATCCATGCGCAGGCGGCCCGCCACCAGCACCCCGGAGAGGGCAAAGACGGCGGTACCGAACATGTCGCACACATAGACAAGTTGTTCAACCAGAGGATTCATCGAGAGACGGCTCACACTCAATCAGGGTCCGGCCGGGGATTGTAGGGGCTGGTCGGGGCCACTGCCAATTCCCGGGGATGGAATTGGGAGCTGGCCCACCCTTTTTGAGAAGTTCAACGAAAGTGTGGGATCACTCGGCCGTGCGGATGGGGCGCTTTCCCTTCACCCACCCCTGCCAGTCACCGCTCAGGTGGTAGAGCTGGGTGAAGCCGGCCTTCTCCAGCCGGGCCACTACCTCGCCGGCGCGCCGGCCCGAGCGGCAGTAGATCACCACCGGCTTCTGTTCAAACCCCTTGAGCTCGCCCATGCGCTCGCTCAGCTCGGCACTGGAGAGGTTGCGCGCTCCCGGAATATGGCCCGCTGCAAACTCCTCGGCGGTGCGAACATCCAGCAGCAGGGGGGGCTTCTCCTTCTGCTGCCAGCCGATCAGGGTCTGCTGATCAATGGGCAGGGCGGCAAACAGGGAGGGGGAAAACAGGCTCAGCAGGGCTAGGACTCGGCGCATAGGGGCCTCTTAAGGGTGGCGGACGGCGTCGATGGCCTGGCACACCGCCTCGACGCCATTGAGGGCTCGAGGGGTAAAGCGGTGCAGTTCATCGGGGTTGATGAGCACCATTGCCCGGTGCTTCACCGCCTCTACCATAGGCCAGTCGAGCCAGACCTCCAACACCTTCTTGTCGTGGCTGCCGGCAAGGATCAGCTCAGGGTTTCCCTTGAGCACCTGCTCCAGGGAAACCTGGGGATAGGGAGTGGCGGCCCCGGCCATCAGATTCTCTCCACCGCACAGGGTGATGGCCTGGGCGGGCCAGGCATGGCCGCTCACGCTGGTGAGTGGGGGGCTCCAGAGCTGGTAGAAGACGCGCACCTTGCGCCCCTGTCCATAGCGCCGGCGCAGCTCTGCCAGCCTGGCCAGATAGGCATCGGCGGCCTCATTGGCCTGTGACTCGAGACCGAGCGTCTTGCCGAGCATGCGCATCTCGTCGGCCAGGGAGTCGAAGTCGGTCGGTTCCGAATAGGCGACGGGAACACCGAGGCGCTCGATGGGCTCGAGCAGGCGCGACTGGGCCGAGCGCCACCCTACCACCAGGTCCGGACGCAGGGCCAGCAGGGCTTCCCCATTGATGCTCCGGTAGTTGGCCACATGGGGTAGTCCCCGGACCTCGGGTGGGGTGTCCGAGGCATCGTCGGTGGCGACGATACGACTGCCGGCACCGATGGCAAAGAGCAGCTCGGTGATGTGGGGGGTGAGGCTGACAACCCGCTGTGGCGTTGCCTGGGCAATGCCTCCCCAGAGCAGGAGCAGGAGCAGGAGAAACACTTTAGACAAGGCGCTCTCCCAGGGTCAGTGCCAGCGCCAGGGCGAGCCAACACCAGCCGATGAGTTGCACTCTTGCCAGGGCTCGCGCCGGGGTATCGGCACCGGGCTCTTCCCCGCAGCCCAGGGTGGGGAAGCGTACCTTCTCGGCGCCGTAGAAGCGCGGGCCTCCGAGGCGCACCTTGAGCCGGGTGGCCACAAGGGCGAGCAGCATGCCTCCGGCGGGGAAGGGCCAGGCCAGGCCAGAGCGGGCAGAAGCCAGTCGCCCCGGCAACAGGGGCAGCGCCAACAGCAGGGCCGGCAGAGTGGCCAGGGCCTGGGCGAGGCGTCCGGCCGGTTGGCCGAAGTGGAGGAAGGCGGGCTCCTTGGGGGAGAAACCTTGTGCCAACAGGGCCGTCAGGCGCCACAAGAGTGCCCCTTGCACGCCCCCGATGGCATAGCCAAACAGGGGGCCGGCCCACTGGGTCAACAGGCGCAGGATCAGGGTCTCGGTGACCGCCTTGCTCACCCCGAGGGACGAGAGGCGAGCGGTAGCGCGCTTGAGCCAGGGAGATGCCTGCAGTCGCGCCATCGGCAGGGTATCAGGGGTGGCTGCAAGTTGGCGGGTGGCTGACGCCAGCTCCCGCAGGGGGCGGGATTCGATCAGAAGGAGGAGCAGCAGCAGATCGAACAGGGGCTCGGAGAGGCTCAGGTTTCGCACCGACCAGAGCAGGGCGGCGCAGGGCAACCAGACGATGATCATGGCCAGCAGGCCCGAGCGCACCTGCTCCCGAATCCCCCCATCGGGGCGGCACACCTTGCGACCCAGGCGCGAGAGCAGGGGAACCAGGGCCGACAGGCGCAGATGACCTGGCCAGGGGAGCAGCGCCTCGAGCAGGGCTGCCCCCACCATGATGGCGGCCGGGGTGGCCGCCAGGGTCTCCAGGGTGATCACAGCTTGGTGAGCATGGCCAGGATCACCTCGGCCGAGTGCTGACCGGCCACCTCGATAAAGGCGTCAAAGGATTCTACCTGCTCCTTGCCGGCGATATCGGACATGGCGCGCACCACCAGGTAGGGGACGGCAAACTGATGACACACCTGGCCGATGGCGGCCCCTTCCATCTCGACCGCCAGCATCTGCGGGAAGTCGGCGCGCGCCTTGGCAATGGCGTCGGGTTTGCACATGAACTGATCGCCGGTGCAGATAAGACCCATCTTGGTCTGGTGCTTGCCCTGCTCGCCGATGCAGTCGGCGGCCAGCTGCATCAGCTTCTCGTCGCAGGGGAAGGCGGCCGGCTGCTGGGCCATCTGGCCCGGCTCATAACCGAAGGCGGTCACATCCACATCGTGGAAGCGCATTTCACTGGCGATCACCACGTCGCCGATGTGCAGATCCTGAGCAAAACCGCCGGCAGAGCCGGTATTGATGACGCAGTCCGGGGCAAACTTCTCGATGAGCAGGGTGGTGGCCACGCTGGCGGCGACCTTGCCGATGCCACTGCGGGTCAGTACCACATCACGCCCGGCCAGCTTGCCGCTGTAAAATTCGCAGCCGCCCACCTTCAGGGTCTCGAGCCCTTCCATCTGGCCGCGCAGCAGCGCGACCTCCTGCTCCATTGCCCCGATAATGCCTACTTTCATGGTCAACCTCGTCGTCATGGCCATTGGGCCGCTAAAGATGGGCGGATGATAGCAAAAGTTGTCGCACCCGCCGAGCGCTCCCCTATCCGGGTGTGCTTCACCCAAATGGGGGAGCCGCAGTCGGCCCGGAATCGATTAGGGTGAAGTTGCCTTCGGGCACTTGTTGGAAGCAAGCAATCACAAGGATGATGACAATGAAAGCAACCCCAATTGCCCTGCTGTTGGCAGGGATCCTCGCCTCTCCACTTTGCGCCGCCGCTCTGGATGCGCGTCTCTCGCTGGTCGATGGCAGTGAGAATGTCAAAGTGTCGCTGACTATCACCAACTCCGGTCACAAGTCGATCAAGGTTCTCAAGTGGCAGTTGCCCGGTGACGAGGACGCCCCCCTGTTTCAGGTGACCCGTGACGGCCAGCCGGTTGACTATCAGGGCGCCCTCATCAAGCGTGGTACCCCGGTCGACAAGGATTTTATCCGCCTCGCCGCCGGTGAGAGCATCACCACCGCTGTCGAGGTGTCCGGCCTCTACGACATGAGCCAGCAGGGGCAGTACAGCATCAGTTATCGCCTGCCGGCTGAGCCCAAGGGCAACAAGGCCAAGCGTGCGGCGTCCGGGAGCCGCTCCAACACCGTCACCCTCTGGGTTGACGGAGTGAGCGATGAGCGGGTACTGGCCAAGGCGCTGGTCGATGAGCCTCAGGCGGTGAGTGGTTCGGTGGCCTTCTCCGGTCGTTGCAGCAATACCCAGAAGAGCCAGATCCTGACGGCGTTGGACTCTGCGGGGGCCATCACCAGCGACTCCCGCGGCTATCTGGCGGTCGACAAACCGGAAGGGCAACGTTACCGGTCCTGGTTTGGTGCCTATGACTCGGCCCGCTGGAGCACAGCGAATACCCACTTCACCAAGATCCAGGATGCCATCGATAACAAACCGCTCACCTTCGACTGCGGTTGCAAGAAGAGCTACTTTGCCTACGTCTACCCGGATCAGCCCTACAAGATCTATCTGTGCCGCTCCTTCTGGAGTGCGCCGAACACCGGGACCGACTCCCGTGCCGGCACCATAGTGCATGAGCTCAGCCACTTCACCGTGGTGGCGGGTACCGACGATCTCGGTTATGGCCAGAGCAATGCCCGCAACCTGGCCAGCACGGATCCGCTCAAGGCGCTCAATAACGCCGACAATCATGAGTACTTTGCCGAAAATACGCCGTTCGAAAATTGAGTGCGGGTTGACATCAAGGGGGCTTCGGCCCCCTTATTGATCGATGGCCGAACACGAGGAGAGAGAGATGATGAGCCTGCTGCTGGCAGCCCTGCACTGCGAGCTGAGCGTTTCGCCCCATAGCCGGGTGAGCGAGCCCTTGCCCCTTACCATGACCCTCAGCAACCAGGGGGAGCAAGCACTCTCTGTGCTGACCTGGTTCACCCCCTTCGAGGGGTGGTTTGGGGACGCCATCGTGCTCACCCGCGACGGGGAGCCTGTACCCTATCAAGGCCCCCTTGCCAAACGCGGTGAGCCCGCCCCGGAGGATCTGCTTGCCCTGGCTCCCGGCCAGAGTGAGCAGGCCAGTGCCGAGCTGGGCCAGGTCTATGACCTCAAACAGCCTGGCCACTACCGCCTGACTTACCGACTTCCTGCTCAGCCGGGGGCGTGGCTCGTCCCCGATTGCCCGTCTCTGGAGTTTGAGCGTCAGGCGAACTAGCCGGCTCCTTTATCTGATAGAGGTGCTCGGCACAGGCACTCTGACAACCACAGGGGCGTGCGCCCTTGTGGCGGCGGGCCAGGTAGCGCTGGCGTCCCCACAGGATCAAGATCAGCGCACCAAAGAGGGTCAGTGCCGCCCCCAGGGCGTAGAGCAGCATCATGATCTCCCCCTGATACGAACGATGGCCGCGGGTTGCCGCGTGCTGTCGCTCCGAGTCAGACTCGCTGAGGGGAGTGGCTGACCGGGTTGCCAGCCTCGCTCGGCATACACCACATCGATGCCGGCGGCCTGCATCCGGGCCAACATCTGCTCCCCGATGCGGCGAACCACCAGATGGGTCACACCCTGCTGGCGTAGTGAACCGGGCAACGGGCCCTTGCATCCGCCTGCGGGGGCATCCAGATAGCCGAGGCGCTTGCCCGAGGCATCTTGTAACCAGAAGATGGGGGCGCGGGCGACGTGGGGGATGAAGCGGTCATTCTCGACCGGAATCGCGATCAGCATAAGGCTCTCCTTATTATTTGCATATGCTACATATAACCCCATTAAGTGGCATATGCAAATAATAAAAGGGGGCTCGGGCAGGGATCCTGATCTGGCAGGGGCGCCTCTTGAGGTCACCATGGGATTTTCCCTGGGTCACCTTAGGTGCACAGGTGCTATTTAATCGCATCCATATGATTTTTAATTTATTTCATATTTATATTTTAGTTTTGCAAAAGTTATTTATTGGTTAAATGTGAGTCTCTCCGAACTTTTGTAACCGGCTTTTCGTTTCACTTGTTGGGGTGCGTATGGGGCTGTTATCAATCGCGGTGGTGAAGCGTCACCATCACGAAAAGGAACAATAACCATGATAAGTCCAATCACCCGCCTCTCAACGCTTGCTGCCGCCATCCTGATGGCGACTCCTGCCCTGGCTCTGGAAGCCTGGAATGGTCAGGAGGGGAGCGATACCTTCGAGGTCATCTTCGACAGCCAGGTGTGGCAAAACGCCTGGTGGGTCGGTGCCAGCCATTGTCCCGGCGAGGCTCAGCCCAATGATCCCAACAACCCATGGCGCGTGGTACGTGCCGCCACGGCGGCCGAAATGACCCAGTATGGCAATCCCACCACCTGTGATACCAGTGGTGGCGGTGGTGAGACCCTGCCTGATTTCGATGCCAGCCAGGGTTATCGGCAAGGGGACAAGGTGACTCTCAATGGGGGCGACTACCTGGCGACGGCCGATGTGCCTGCTTACAGCTTCCAGCCGGCACAAGCCTCTCCCTGGGCTCCCTATCTCCCCTTGCCTAGCTGGCAGAGCAGTACCGTTTATAACAAGGGCGACCGGGTGCTTCTGGAGGGGCAGGGTTATGAGGCCCTGTTCTGGACCCAGGGGGATGATCCTTCCGATCCTGCCAATCAGAATCCGGAGGGAAATAATGGCCGTCCCTGGAAGCCTCTTGGCCCGATGCACAACTACACGGACGAGGAGTTGGCCCAGGCTCCACAGCTCGATACGAGCGTGCTCTATCCGGCCGATACCCTGGTGCAATTTGAACAGGGGCATCAGGTATCCCGTCAACAGGTGCGCGGGGTCCGTCCGGGGGATCTCAACCCCTGGCAGGGCTATGTGGAGTGGGGCAACGTGAAAGAGCAGGTGGGCACGCCCAAGCACCCCTGGCCAGCCCAGGTCTATGCCCCTTATCTCGATGCGACCCTCAACAGTGTGCCGAACATGGGAGAGCTGGCCCAGCAACAGGGGGTCGATCACTTCACCCTCGCCTTTGTGGTGGCCAAGGATGCCCAGACCTGTGTCCCGACCTGGGGGACCTACTACAAGATGGGGGATTTCCCGTCGCTCTACAGCAACATCAAGGGATTGCGCGATCAAGGTGGGGATGTGATGGTCTCCATCGGCGGAGCGGCCAATGCGCCGCTGGCCGCCGCTTGCGACAATATCGACGAGCTGGCGCGTCAGTACATGGATATCGTCGACAACCTCAACCTGCAGGTACTCGACTTTGACATCGAGGGGACCTGGGTAGCGGATGCGGTCTCCATCACCCGGCGCAGCCAGGCCCTGGTGAGGGCCCAGGCCCAGTGGGCGGCGCAAGGCAAGCAGGTGGCCATCTGGTATACCCTGCCCATTCTGCCCCAGGGACTCACCGCCGATGGCATCAAGGTGCTGCAGAGTGCCCGGGATCACGGGGTGAAACTGACCGGCATCAACGTCATGACCATGGACTACGGCGACAGCGCCTGCCCGCCGTCCCAGGGTGAGGGAGCCAATATTCAGGGCCAGTGCGGGGTCGATGCCATCAACAACCTGTTCCGCGACGTCAAGGCCATCTTCCCGGAGAAGGAGGATGCCGCCATCTGGGCCATGCTTGGCACCACCCCCATGATCGGCGTCAATGACGTGCAAAGTGAGGTGTTCTACCGCTCGGATGCGGCGCTCACCCTGCAACATGCGCAGGAGCAAGGGATCGGCATGATCGGCATCTGGTCCATCGCCCGCGATCAGCCGGGCACGGCGGGTCAGGTGTCGCCCGAGCATAGCGGCCTGACCGAGGCTCAGTCCCCCCGTTACGGCTTCAGTGCCCTGTTCAAGGCGTTCACCCAGCGCTGATACGCGCAACGACAAAAGGCCAGGCGATTGCCTGGCCTTTTTCATGGACGAGGGTCAGACCGCCAGGTAGTCGAGGATCCCCTCGGCCGCCTTGCGTCCCTCGTAGATGGCGGTGACCACCAGATCCGAGCCGCGCACCGCGTCACCACCGGCGAACACCTTGGGGTTGCTGGTCTGGAAGGCGTACTCGCTCTGCTCCGGCGCCTGGATGCGGCCACGGCTGTCGAGGGCGATGCCGTGCTGCTCCATCCAGGGGGAGGGACTCGGCTGGAAGCCAAAGGCCATCACCACGGCGTCGGTCGCCAGCACCTGCTCGGATCCCTCGACCACCACAGGGCTGCGACGTCCATTGCTATCGGGAGCGCCGAGCGCCGTGCTCACCACCCTGATGCCGCAGGCGCGACCCTGGGCATCGAGCTCGACCCCGACCGGCTGCAGGTTGAACATAAACTCGACCCCTTCCTCGCGGGCGTTTTGCACCTCGCGCCGGGAGCCCGGCATGTTCTCGGCATCGCGGCGATAGGCGCAGATCACCCGGGTCGCCCCCTGACGGATGGCGGTACGCACGCAGTCCATGGCGGTATCACCGCCTCCCAGCACCACCACCTGTTTGCCGGCAAAGTCGATGTAATCGCGCTCGCTCTTCTCGAGCCCCAGCAGACGGTTGGCGTTGGCGATGAGGTAGGGCAGGGCGTCGTAGACGCCGGGGGCGCTCTCGTTTTCGAAGCCCCCCTTCATGTACTTGTAGGTACCGACCCCGAGGAAGAGGGCGTCAAACTCGGTCAGCAGGTCGCTGAACTGGATGTCCTTGCCCACCTCGACGCCGAGACGAAACTCCACCCCCATCTCGGTGAAGATCTGACGCCGGCGCTGCATCACCTCTTTCTCGAGCTTGAAGGAGGGAATGCCGAAGGTGAGCAGGCCGCCTATCTCCTGATAGCGGTCGAACACCACAGGGGTCACACCGTTTCGCACCAGCACGTCGGCACAGGCCAGGCCCGCCGGACCGGCGCCGACGATGGCGACCCGTTTGCCGCTCTTGACCACCTTGGAGAGATCGGGCTTCCACCCCATCTCGAAGGCCTTGTCGGTGATGTACTTCTCGATGTTGCCGATGGTGACGGCGCCAAAGCGATCATTGAGGGTACAGGCTCCCTCGCACAGGCGATCTTGCGGGCAGACCCGGCCGCACACCTCGGGCAGGCTGTTGGTCTGGTGGGAGAGCTCCACCGCCTCCAGAATGCGGCCATTCTTGGCCAGTTTCAGCCAGTCGGGAATATAGTTGTGCACCGGGCACTTCCACTCGCAGTAAGGGTTACCGCACTCGAGGCAGCGATCCCCCTGCATCTGCACCTGGTTTTGGTTAAACGACTCGTAGATCTCCACAAACTCGATCTTGCGGATCTTGAGCGGCTTCTTGGGCGGGTCGACCCGCTGTACATCGATAAACTGGAATACGTTCTGGCTCATCTCATTGTTTCCTTACGTCGCCGCCTTACATGGCCTGAACACGGAGCTCTGCGCTCGACCGACTGGTATGACCCAGCAGCGACTTGACGTCGCTCGACTTGGGTTTGACCAGGCGGAACTTGGGCACATAGGCGTCGAAATGGGCCAGGATCTCCTCGGCCCGCGCACTGCCAGTCTCGTTGAGGTGGGCGGTGATGATGCCGCGCAGGTGCTCCTGGTGGATGGCCAGATCCGCCACCTCCAGCAGCTCGACCAGCTCGGGGTTGGTGCGCTTGGTGAAGCCGCCATCCTCGTCGAGCACGTAGGCAAAGCCCCCTGTCATGCCAGCGGCGAAGTTGACGCCGGTCTGGCCGAGCACGGTGACGATGCCGCCTGTCATGTACTCACAGCCGTTGTCGCCGATCCCCTCGACCACTGCCAGGGCGCCGGAGTTACGCACCGCAAAGCGCTCGCCGGCGGTGCCGGCGGCATAGAGCTTGCCCCCGGTGGCGCCGTAGAGGCAGGTGTTGCCGATGATGGCGGCCTCATGAGACTTGAACGAGACGCCAATATGGGGCTTGATCACCAGCTTGCCGCCGGTCATCCCCTTGCCCACGTAGTCGTTGGCATCGCCGGTGAGGATCAGCTCGAGCCCCCCGGCGTTCCACACCCCGAAGCTCTGACCCGCTGTGCCGTTGAAGTGCACCTTGACCGGTGCCGCAGCCATCCCCTGGTTACCGTGGCGCTTGGCTATCTCGCCCGACAGGCGCGCTCCCACCGAACGGTCGGTGTTGCGGATGTCGTAACGGAACTCGCCGCCCGATTTGGTCTCGACCGCCGACAGCAGGTCTTCGACCATCTGCAAGTTGAGGGGGCCCTTGTCGAAGGTGTCGTTGGTCTGTTGGCAGAACAGGGCCGAGCCCGGTACCGCCACCGGTTTGGCCAGGATGCCGGAGAGATCCAGCTTGCCCTGGCGGGCTGTGATGCCCGGCAGCACCTCGAGCAGCTCGGTGCGGCCGATGAGGTCGGTCAGTTTGGCGACCCCCAATTGAGCCATCAGCTCGCGGGTCTCCTCGGCGATGAAGCTGAAGTAGTTCATCACCATCTCGGGCAGGCCGATGAAGTGCTCCCGGCGCAGTTTCTCGTCCTGGGTGGCGACCCCGGTCGCGCAGTTGTTGAGGTGACAGATCCGCAGGTACTTACAGCCGAGCGCCACCATGGGGCCGGTGCCAAAGCCGAAGCTCTCGGCGCCGAGGATGGCCGCCTTGACGATGTCGAGCCCGGTCTTGAGACCGCCGTCCACCTGCAGGCGCACCTTGTGGCGCAGGCCGTTGGCAACCAGGGCCTGCTGGGTCTCGGCCAGCCCCAGCTCCCACGGGGAGCCGGCGTACTTGACCGAGGTGATGGGGCTGGCGCCGGTGCCGCCGTCATAGCCGGAGATGGTGATGAGATCCGCATAGGCCTTGGCCACGCCGCAGGCGATGGTGCCGACGCCGGGCTCGGAGACCAGCTTCACCGACACCAGGCAGCTCGGGTTGACCTGCTTGATGTCGAAGATGAGCTGGGCGAGATCCTCGATGGAGTAGATGTCGTGGTGCGGCGGCGGCGAGATAAGGGTTACCCCCGGCACGGAATAGCGCAACTGGGCAATCTGGGCGGTGACCTTGTCGCCGGGCAGCTGGCCACCCTCGCCGGGTTTGGCCCCTTGGGCCACCTTTATCTGCACCACGTCGGCGTTCATCAGATAGTGAGGGGTGACGCCGAAGCGCCCCGAGGCTACCTGCTTGATACGCGAGTTTTTCTCGGTGCCGAAGCGGCGCGGATCTTCGCCACCTTCACCCGAGTTGCTCTGCCCGCCGAGGCGGTTCATGGCCACTGCCAGCGCCTCGTGGGCTTCCGGGCCGAGGGCACCGATGGACATGGCGGCAGAGTCGAAGCGCTGGAACAGATCCCTGGCTGGCTCCACCTGCTCGATGGGCAGAGGTGTCTGGCCCTCTTTCAGCACCATCAGATCGCGCAGGGTGGCGACCGGGCGCTCGTTGACCAGGCGAGCGTACTCCTTGTAGTCGGCATAGTTGCCCGAGCGCACCGCCGCTTGCAGGGTGCGCACCACATCCGGGTTGTAGGTGTGGTATTCGCCGCCGTGAACAAACTTGAGCAGGCCCCCCTGCTTGAGAGGCTTTCTGGCTACCCAGGCGTGGCGCGACAGGTTGTGCTGATCCTGCTGGATATCGGCAAAGTCGGCACCCTGGATGCGGCTCGATACGCCGCGGAAACAGAGCGAGACGACCGCATCGGAGAGGCCGATGGCTTCGAACAGCTGGGAGCAGCGATAGCTGGCCACCGTGCTGATCCCCATCTTGGACATCACCTTGTAGAGCCCCTTGTTGATGCCGTTGCGGAAGTTCTGCATGGCCTGGCGCAGGCTCATCTTGAGGATGCCATCCTCCACCTGCTGGGCCAGGGTCTCATAGGCGAGATAGGGGTAGATGGCGGTGGCGCCAAAGCCGAGCAGCACCGCAAAGTGGTGCGGATCGCGGGCACTGGCGGTCTCTATCAATATGTTGGCATCGCAGCGCAGGTTGTTGTCGACCAGGGTGCGCTGCACCGCGCCCACCGCCATGGCGGCCGGGATCGGCAGGGTATCCTGGGCGATATCCCGGTCCGAGAGGATCACCAGCACGGTACCCGCCTGGGCGGCCGCCTTGGCCTCTTCGCAGACGCGGTTGATCGCCGCCTCCAGCCCCTCTTCGGGTCGGTAGTTGAGGCTGATCACCTGGTGGCGGTAGTGCTCTCCTTCCAGGGCCAGCAGTTGATGGAAGTCGGAGTAGAGCAGCACCGGCGACTGGAACAGCACCCGGTGGGCGTGGCCGAAGGTCTCGTTGAAGACGTTCTGCTCGCGCCCGATACAGGTGGCCAGGGACATGACATGGTTTTCCCGCAGCGGGTCGATGGGCGGGTTGGTCACCTGGGCGAACATCTGGCGGAAGTAGTCGTAGAGGGTACGCTGGGTGCCGGAGAGTACCGCCATGGGGGTATCGTCACCCATGGAGCCCACCGCCTCCTGACCATTTTCACCGAGCACGCGGATCACCTGCTCGAGCTCCTCGTTAGAGTAGCCAAACAGCTTCTGGTAGGTCTTGAGGGTGTCGTCGTCCAACTCACGCACGCCAGCCTTGCTGTCGTCCATCTGATCGAACGGGATCAGGCGCTTGCAATGCTTGTCCATCCACTCCTTGTAGGTGTGGCGACTCTTGAGATCGTCGTCGATCTCGAAGCTGGTCCACACCTTGCTGTTGTAGGTGTCGACCACGAACAGCTCGCCCGGGCCGACGCGCCCCTTCTCCAGCACCTCGTCGGGGGTGTAGTCCCAGGTCCCTACTTCGGAGGCCAGGGTGATGAACTTGTCTTTTGTGACCACGTAGCGAGCCGGGCGCAGACCGTTACGATCCAGTGCGCAGGCGGCGAAGCGGCCATCGGTCATGACGATGCCGGCCGGACCGTCCCAGGGCTCCATGTGCATGGAGTTGAAGTCGTAGAAGGCGCGCAGGTCCTCGTCCATGTTCGGGTGCTTCTGCCACGCAGGCGGAATGAGCAGACGCATGGCGCGAAACAGATCCATGCCGCCGGCGAGGAAGAGATCCAGCATGTTGTCGAGGCTGGAGGAGTCCGACCCCGTGGTGTTGACGAAGGGCGCTGCGTCCTGCAGATCCGGAATGAGCGGGGTGGAGAACTTGTAGCCACGGGCCTTGGCCCACTGGCGGTTACCGTTGATGGTGTTGATCTCGCCGTTGTGGGCGAGGTAGCGAAATGGCTGGGCCAGTGGCCAGCGCGGGCTGGTGTTGGTGGAGAAGCGCTGGTGGAAGACGCAGATGGCCGACTGCATGCGAATGTCGCCGAGATCGAGATAGAAGCGCGGCAGATCCACGGGCATACAGAGGCCCTTGTAGACGGTGACCAGGTTGGAGAGGCTGACCACGTAGAAGTAGTCGTCTTGCACGCGTTTTTCGATGCGGCGGCGCACGATATAGAGGCGGCGCTCGAGATCCTTCATCACCCAGCCCGGGGGGGCGTTGACGAAGACCTGCTCGATGCTCGGCAGCGAGGCCTTGGCGATGGGGCCCAGCACGTTGGTATCGATAGGCACCTTGCGCCAGCCGACTACGCTCAGGGTCTCTTTTTCGAGCTCTTCCTCGATAAGGGCGCGGGTTTGCTGCGCCAATACGGGATCCGGATTCAGAAACAGCATCCCGACTGCGTATTTGCGGCCCAGGTGCCAACCCTGCTCCTGGGCGATAGCACGAAAGAAGCTATCGGGTTTTTGCAGCAACAGGCCGCAGCCGTCGCCGGTCTTGCCATCGGCGGAGATCCCGCCTCTGTGCTGCATGCGAGCCAATGCTGACATCGCGAGACGGACAAGCTTGTGGCTGGCTTCCCCTTCCATGTGGGCCATCAGGCCGAAGCCACAGTTATCCCGCTCCAGCTTTGGATCATATAGTGACATTGCATCTTCTCCCTTGCGCGGCCTTGTTTCGCAAACTGCATAAAATGCGAATGGCTCTTGTGGTTCCGTCTGCCTGAGGTGGCGAACCTTCAAACTAAAGGGATTTTTGGGCAAGGTCAATTGAAGGGAGGGGCACTTTTTGAATTTACATTCATATAACAAAATGCCGAATTGTGGCGGTTTAATGGGGTTTAATATTGGCTTGTCTGGTTTCTACGATGCTGTGTGGTTTTTAATTCTGTTTCATCACGGTTTTAACGCAGAGAGTAGGGGAGAATGGCGTTGTAGTAAAATTACAAAGCAAAACCGATTCCTCGCGCACTGGATCACACTTTGTGGAGCAGGGCATTGCCTAATCAGAAAAACCGAATATTCGTTTAAATATTAAATAAAACATATGGTTGTGATTGGTTCGCTCATTTCCGACAAGGGTTCAAAAAAGTCCTCCCAGTGTGTCTGTGTGACTTTTTATGCTGTATTTCTGACTCTCCATTTTGTTTCTGTCACTCAAGGAGCCTTGGGCGCCAAAGGGAATGGCTCCTGTTTGATCCAGCTCACATGTCGAACCCCCTCAATCGATAGAATGCGCCCCTTACGCAGCGAGGAGGGGCGATGGAGCTACATCAACTGGTCAATACACTGGGGCAGGATCTCAAGCGTCGTTACGGCCAGAAGATCCACAAACTGACCCTGCACGGTTCATTTACCTGCCCCAACCGGGATGGCACCCTGGGTCGTGGGGGTTGTACCTTCTGCAACGTGGCCTCCTTTGCCGACGAGGAGGCGCAACATCTCTCCATCGTGCAGCAGCTCGCCGCCCGGCGTGACGAAGTGACCCGGGCCAAACGCTATCTCGCCTATTTCCAGGCCTATACCAGCACCTATGCCGAGGTCGAATATTTGCGCACCATGTATGAAGAGGCGCTGACCTCTGCCGACATGGCGGGTCTGTGTGTGGGCACCCGACCCGATTGTGTGCCGGATGCGGTGCTCGACTTGCTGGCCGGTTACCAGGTTCAGGGTTACGAGATCTGGCTGGAGCTGGGGTTGCAGAGCGCTCATGATGCGACCCTCAGGCGCATCAACCGGGGCCATGACTTCGCCGCCTATGTCAACACGGTGCGCCGCGCCCATGAGCGGGGCATCAAGGTGTGCGCCCACCTGATTGTCGGTCTGCCCGGAGAGCGACCCATGGACAGCCTGGTGACCCTCGAGAGGGTGGTAGAGCAGGGGGTGTCCGGCATCAAGCTGCATCCTCTGCATGTGGTCGCAGGCAGCACCCTGGGCAAGGCGTGGCAGGCGGGGCGGTTGGAGGTGCTGAGCCAGGAAGAGTATGTCGAGGCGGCAGTGGCCATGATTCGCCACACCCCTCCCGAGGTGGTCTATCACAGGGTATCGGCCTCGGCGCGCAAGCCCACGCTGCTGGCTCCCCAGTGGTGCGAGAATCGTTGGGGGCCCATGACGGCCATCGCCTCGGCACTGGCGCAGGAAGGGCCGCAGGGCAGTGGGATGGGGCGACCTTTCACTCCCGCGATGGCCTTGGATGGGTTATTGTAAAGTATATTAAAAACACACTCTTATAGATTGTTCCCTGTTCAGCCTGTTAGACTGATTTGTCGAGTCTGTCGTCTGGTTGGGCGGTGGGGCGTGTCGTATAAAAATAAATCGCAGGTGATACATGGTGACGCAAGCCGCAGCCGAGCAAATGGATGAGCTGTTGGAGGCGCTGGTCTTTCTGACCCGTTTCTATGGGGTACCCAACAGCCGGGATGCGCTGGTAACCGGGTTACCGCTGCCGTCGGGTCGTCTTAGCCCTTCCCTCTTCCCTCGTGCCGCAGAGCGGGCAGGCCTCTCCGCGCGTCAGACGGTGCAGCCCCTTGCCCAGCTCTCTCCCCTTCTGCTTCCCTGCGTTTTGCTGATGCGCAACGGGGGAGCCTGCATCCTGCTGGAGTGGCACCCTGACCTGGGGGAGGCCAAGGTGATCTTCCCCCAGGCCGGGGATGCCGAGGCCCGCATTCCCTGCTCCCAGATCGAGGACCAGTACACGGGGCAGCTGTTTTTCGTCAAGAAGCAGTTTCGTTTCGATGAGCGCTCCCCCAAGGTGCTGGAGACGCGCCATGGCCACTGGTTTTGGGGGACACTGCTCGAGTCTCGCGGTATCTATCGGGATGTGCTGATCGCCTCTGTCCTCATCAACCTCTTCGCGGTGGCCAGCCCCCTGTTCACCATGAACGTCTACGACAAGATTGTGCCCAACCTCGCCTTCGATTCCCTCTGGGTGCTGGCGGTGGGGGCGGCCATCGTCTTTACCTTCGACTTCGTGATGCGCCAGCTGCGCAGCTACTTTATCGATGTGGCCGGCAAGAAGTCGGACATGCTGCTCTCGGCCAAGATCTTCTCCAAGGTGATGGGGATGAGAATGGAGGCCAGGCCCGCCTCAACCGGCGCCTTTGCCAAGCATCTTCAGGAGTTTGAGTCGATTCGCGAGTTCTTTACCTCGGCCACCGTCTCGACCCTGATCGATCTTCCCTTCGCGTTACTCTTTCTCTTTGTCATCTGGATCTTCGCCGGTGTCATGGTGGTCGTGCCCGTCGTCGCCATGTTGGTGCTGGCTATCTACAGCTTCTATATCCAGGGGCCGCTCAAGCGCAGCATCGAGGAGGGGTCACGACTGGCCTCCCAGAAAAATGCCAACCTTATCGAGAGTATTGCGGGGCTTGAGACGGTCAAGATCTTCGGGGCTCAGAGCCTGTTCCAGTACCGCTGGGAGCAGGCGGTCGCCCACATCTCCACCTGGGGTGTACAGACCCGCCGCATCACCAACTCCATGTCTTCCCTGGCCAGTTATATCCAGCAGATGGTCACCGTTGCCCTGGTGATCCTGGGTGTTTACCAGATCGCCGATGGCAATGTCACCATGGGGGGCATGATCGCCGCCGTGATGCTGGCCAGCCGCGCCATTGCGCCCATGGTTCAGCTGTCGGTGCTCTCGACCCGTTACAACCAGGCCAAGTCGGCCCTCGAGATCCTGGAAAAGATCATGGCCTCTCCCGACGAGCAGGAAGAGGGCAAACAATATGTGCATCATCCGGTGGTGGAGGGGCGCATCGAGTTCGAGAACGTCTCGTTCAAGTACCCGGGAATGGAGACCAGCACACTGCATCACATTAACCTGCGTATCCAGCCCGGTGAGAAGGTCGCCATCATTGGGCGGATTGGGGCAGGCAAGACCACTCTGGAGAAGCTGCTGATGGGACTCTATCGTCCCACCGAGGGGGCCGTTCGCCTCGATGGTTACGATCTCGATCAGATCCCCCCGTCCGTGATTCGCCGCAATATCGGCTGCGTGCCCCAGGATGTGACCCTCTTCTTTGGCTCGGTGCGTGACAACATCATGCTGGGTAACCCCCTGGTGGATGATCAACAGGTGCTGCGCGCCGCCAAGCGGGCCGGTGTTACCCACTTCACCAACCAGGATCCGAATGGTCTCGACAAGCAGATCGGTGAGGGGGGGCGTCAGCTTTCCGGCGGGCAGCGTCAGGCGATCGTTCTGGCTCGCTCCTTGCTCAATGACCCTCCTATCCTGGTGCTCGATGAACCGACCTCGAACATGGACAACCGCTCCGAGTTGCAGATAAAACAGGAGCTGGCCCGACTCGGACCCGACACGACCATGGTGCTGATCACCCACAAGACCTCCATGCTGGATGTGGCCAATCGGGTCATCGTCATGGAGCAGGGACATATAGTGGCAGATGGCCCCAGAGATCTGGTGCTGCAGCAGTTGCGGGAAGGTAAGGTCCGGGTCCGGGAGGTGGGCAATGAGTAAATTCGATCCCATGCTGCCCCCTGCGGAGCATCTCGACTATGTGGATGACAGCGCGGCCGCCGTCTTGCTCAATACGCCAACCAGGGCCCGGATCCTGCTGTGGGCCTCGTTTGCCTTCTTCACGGTGGCGCTGGTATGGGCTGCCTGGGCCACGCTGGATGAAGTCACTGTCGGCCAGGGCAAGGTGATCCCGTCGATGCAACTGCAGGTGATTCAGAACCTGGAGGGGGGCATCGTCAAGGAGATCCTGGTCAAGGAGGGGCAGGTCGTCGAGAAGGGGCAGCCGCTTCTGCGCATCGATGACACCCGTTTTCGCTCCGATTTTCGCGAGCGGGAGCAGGAGGTGGTCACCCTCAAGGGGGATGTGGCAAGGCTTAAGGCCGAGATCGCCAGCGTCAAGGTGAACAAGGGAGCCGATGTCCCGTGGCGGGAGCAGGTCAAGGTGGAGCCTGTCCCCATCGAGTTTCCCGAGGGGTATGAGAAGGTCTTCCCCGAGCGAGCCGTCCGGCAAACCTCGGCACGGGATGAGCGTCTGAACAACCTCTCCAACCAGCTCTACATACTGGGCCAGCAGATAGAGCAGAAAGAGCAGCAGATCGTCGAGCTTAACGCCAAGATCAAGACGCTCTCGCGCAGTGTGGATCTCGCTCGACAGGAGCTCAATATCAGCCGCCCCCTGGCCAAAGAGGGGATAGTGCCCCAAGTCGAGCTCATCAAGCTCGAGCGCCAGGTCAACGAGATGCAGGGTGAGCTGGAGTCGACCCGGCTGCTGGTCCCGAAATCGGGCTCCGAGCTGCGCGAAGCCATCCTCAAGCGTAACGATATCGGCCTGAAATACCGTGCCGATGCCCAGACCGAACTCAACCAGCAGCAGGCCAAGTTGAGCCAGGTCGCCGAGGGGCAGGTCGGACTTCGTGACAGGGTTGACCGTACCGTCGTGCTGGCGCCGGTCAAGGGAACGGTCAAAGCCATCAAGATCAACACCGTGGGTGGTGTTATCCAGCCAGGGATGGATATGATGGAGATAGTCCCCTTGGAGGATACCCTGTTGGTCGAGGCCAAAATATCCCCCAAAGATATAGCGTTTATCCGTCCTGGTCTGGATGCTGTGGTCAAGTTTACCGCCTATGATTTCACCATCTATGGTGGCCTCAAGGGTAAGGTTGAACAGATCAGCGCCGACTCGATTCAGGACGATGAGGGTAATACCTTCTATCTGGTCCGCGTGCGGACCAACAAGAGTTACTTGGGCGATGAGCAAAACGCACTTCCCATCATCCCCGGTATGTTAGCCAGTGCGGATATCATCACTGGTAAAAAGAGTGTCCTCGAATATCTGCTCAAACCCATATTGAGAGCGAAGCAGACGGCACTGAGAGAACGATAGCCAGTAGTATTTAAGGACGACTGGAGAAAATATGAAAACAACAGTGATAGCGGCGATGGTGAGTGGTCTGGTGCTGGCACCGGCCTCCTTGCACGCCCAGAGCCTGGAAGAGGCTGTAGCTCAGGCGCTGGCGACCCATCCCAAGATTAAAGAGGCGTTTGACCTCTATCAGGCACGGATGTATCAGCATGATGGAGCCAAGGCCGGGTATTACCCAACCGTCGATCTGACGGGGGGTGTTGGTTACAGTGATGTCGATAACAACACAACCCGAACCGGCGCGGGTAATCCCAATGTCGATCCGACCCAGACCCGTAAAGAGGCAGGGCTGAGCCTGCGGCAGATGATTTTCGATGGTTTTGATACCAGCAACAATGTCTCCCGCACCGAGGCAGAGGCCAACGCCCAGCGCCTGGCGATGATCTCTGAAGCCGAGAATACGGCCCTGCGCACCGCAGAGGTCTATCTCAACGTCCTGCGTCAGCAGGAGATCCTGGAGCTCTCTCGTCGTAACCTCGAGGTACACGAGCAGATCAAGGGGGACATCACCAAGCGTACCGATTCCGGGCTTGGGTCGACGGCCGACCAGACCCAGATCGAGGGTCGTGTCGCCAGGGCCTACGCCAACATGGCCGCGGCGGAGAACAACTATCAGGATGCCCAGACCGAGTTTGTTCGAGTGGTCAACGGCATGCCCAAGGATCTGGTTGCACCGGTACCGGATGCCACCAAGATGCCGGGGTCAGTGAATGATGCTCTCAAGGTTGCTACCGAGTTGCACCCGACACTGCTCTCCTCCCTGCAAGATGTTGAGGCGGCCAAGTACCAAAACGAAGGGGCCAAGGCCAACTTCTATCCCAAGGTGACCTTTGAGGTCGACCAGACCTGGAATGAAGACACCGGCGGCCTCAACGGGCGCAGCGATGAGCTGACGGCCATGGTGCGGATGCGTTACAACCTCTTCCGTGGTGGTGCCGATATGGCACAAACCAAGGCGACCTCGGCCCTTTACTCCCAGGCCAAGGATATTCACCTGAACGCTTTCCGTCAGGTGGAAGAGGGGACTCGTCTGGCCTGGAATGCCCGTGAGTCGCTGACCAAACAAAAAGAGTTCATTCAGCAGCACGTGGATGCAAGCTACGAGACGGTGCAGGCTTACAAGAAGCAATTTGGTCTGGGGCAGCGCACCTTGCTCGACGTGCTCAACACCGAGAACGAACTGTTTGAGGCTCGCAAGAGCTATATCACTGCCGAGTATGATGCCTTGCTGGCAGATTACCGGGTGCTCAACGCCATGGGTCAGTTGCTTGACGGTTTTCACTACAAGCTTCCGGCCCAATGGCAGGGTGCAAAGTGATCTATTTGGGGGCAGTTAACTGCCCCCTTCGTCTGCATGCATGAGCGTTACGGGTATGCGATTTCAATCCCTCACCCTGATGCGCCGATGGCGGGCATGGCTACTGCTGCTCTTTATCCCCCTTCTGGTACCGGCTGATGGCCGGCTCGATGCCGATGATCAGCGACTGGTCACCCGTGCTGAGCAAACCTATGGGGCCAGGGCCGGTAAGCGAGTGGCTGCCTGGCGGTTGCTGGCCATGGAGGGGAAGGGAGCAAACTGGAGCGAGAGGCAGAGGCTCGAACGGGTCAATAACTTCTTTAACCAGATGCGTTTTATTGACGATATAAAACTGTGGCGCCGCAATGACTACTGGGCGACACCGTTGGAATTTTTGGGAGCTGCGGGCGGAGATTGTGAAGATTTCAGTATCTCCAAATATTTTACCTTGCTCGAGCTCGGGATCCCGGACGAAAAAATGCGGATGGTCTATGTCAAGGCTCTCCGTTACAACCAGTTCCATATGGTCGTGGCCTACTACGAAACCCCGGGGGCGGTACCGCTTATTCTCGACAACCTCATCCCCGATATCCGCCCTGCGACCAGACGCACCGATCTGGCGCCTGTATTCAGTTTTAACGGTAGCCATCTATGGCTAATGAAGGCGCGTGGTCAGGGTGAACTGGCCGGTAACTCATCGCGCCTTGGATTATGGAACGATCTTCGCAGCCGAATGACATCAGGCAAGCTGGCCCAGCCCAAGATGAGGCTGGAATAATAAATTCATGGAGTTGGATGCATAGTCTATGACCCTCTACAGACAATTACTCGCCACCATGGTGCTGCTGTTCGGGCTCCTTTTCCTGGTTTCCTACTGGGTGCAGTTCAACTCGACACGCAGCTATCTGGCGCAGCAGCAAGAGACCACCGTCATCAACACGGCTACCTCGTTGGGGTTGGCACTGACGCCTTATCTCGAGACCGGGGACAAGGTCGGTGCCGAGTCGGTGATCAATGCCGTCTTTGACGGTGGCTATTACCGTCAGGTGCGGCTCGACCTGTTGGCGTCGAACAGTGTGATTGAGCGTGAGAATACCACCCGGATAAAGGGTGTTCCCGATTGGTTTATTGCTCTGGATCTGTTTCCCGAGGTCTCTTACGAATCAACCCTTACCTCGGGTTGGTTGCAGCTGGGACAGCTCAAAATCGTTGGTCACCCGGGTCAAGCCTATTACGAGTTGTGGGGGGGCATGAGTGAACTGGCCTCCTGGTTTTTAATCGGTTTTCTTATCACAGTGCTGCTACTGATGAGAGCCCTTCACTATCTGCTGCGCCCCCTTCAGCAGATCTGTGAGGAGGCGGTCGAAATTGAACAGCACCACTTCGGCCATACCATACCGCTGCCCAAGACCTACGAGCTCCGTCAGGTCGTTCAGGCCATCAATACTCTTGCCAGCAAGTTGGCAATGCAGTTTAAAGAGCAGGCCGATGAGGCCGAAATGCTGCGTGAACGAGTCTATAAAGATGCCGTCTCCGGTTTGGGGAACCGGGCTTATTTCGTCGGGCAGATCAACGCCTGGATCGCCGAAGGGGGGATGGGGGGTGTACTCCTGGTGGCCGTCGATGTACTCGATGACATCTACCGTGACGAAGGTTATGCGGCCCGTGACAACATGGTCAAGTCCATAGCGGCTTGTCTGCGCGAGTTGCTGCAGGGACGTGATGACTGCGCCATTGCCCGTATCTCGGCAACCGAATACGCGGTGCTCTATCCGACCTCAGACAAGGAGCAACTGCGTTCCCTGGCCGAACAGATCAACGAGCGAATTGCCGATCTTGTGGTGAATCCGAACGATGAGAGTCGTGCTATCTCGGTCGTGGGTGCTGTGATGCGTGAACATGACGAAGATCTCTCTGCACTGCTGACCAAGGCCGACAATGCGTTGAGTCAGGCTCGCAATGCCCGCCGTGGAGCCATTGTGATGGAAGGGCATGGGCAGGGCGAACTGATGGGACGTCTGGCGTGGCGTGATCTGGTGCAAGATGCTATCAGATCTCACCTGCTGCGCTTCAAGGCACAGCCCGCTTGCCGCTTCGACGATCAGTCTGTCATCCATGCCGAGTTGTTTGCCAGTATTCACCGTGATGGCACCGACTATTTTGCGGGACAGTTTATGCCGGCGATTGAACAGTTCCAGATGGGGGCGATATTTGATCGTGCCGTGCTCGAGAGCCTGGCTCCGTTAATGGTGGCTCAACCGACGATGAGCATTGCGGTCAATATCATGGCCGGTTCACTCTGCTCCAATGATTTTGCCGCCTGGCTCAAGGAGTTCCTGGCGAGCCATCCCAGTCTGAAGGGAAGGCTCTTCTTCGAGATCCCCGAGGGGGCGATCATGAAACATAGGGACGAAGTGGCCAACTTTATCATGGTGGTCCGTGAGCAGGGGTATGCTTGGGGGGTCGATCACTTTGGGCGCCATTTCCAGTCTCTGGGCTATCTGGAAACGCTGCAACCATCCTATGTGAAGGTCGATCACGGTTATACCAGTCAAGTGCTGGAAGCCGGTGCCGACACGGCATTCCTCTCGGCGGTATGCCGTACGGCTCACAATGCCGGCATCATGACCATAGCGACGCGAGTCGAAAACGAGGAGCAGGTAAAGGCCCTGTCACGGCTACATATCGATGGGTATCAGGGTTTTGTTCATCCGGCCCAGAGTATTTAATATTTTGTGGTTATAAAAAGCGCCGAAAGGCGCTTTTTTTATTTCCAGATTCTCTGTCTCCTGAGGAGTGGAGAATGTTAGTGATAAATAAGTTACTGATCTGTATCGTCTTAAAAACGTTTCTGTAAAAGCGGAGTGTCGGAGGGGGTTACCACCACTTTTTGCAAAGGTTGCCAAGGGGGTTCCCACCTACTGTTTAGAGTAGCCATGGGCGTGACATAGGAGAGTCTACCGTGCGTACCCAAAAAATTGACACTGCGGTCACAGTGAGTGCGATCGAAGGTAAGGCCTGGATCCTTCAAGGAAATGTGCAGGGACGCGAGATCCAGAAGGGGGACCTCCTCAAGGCTGGCACCACTATTCAGATCGATGACCAGGCCCGGCTCTCGTTTGCCGCGGTTCAGGATGCGCCGGCTCCTCAGCCTAATCCCGACGAGTTACCGGCCACGGCGGCCACAGCCCCGACGTCACAAAATCCTGCGGGGGGCAATGATGTCAACGCACTGCAGCAAGCCATTTTGCAAGGTGCTGACCCGACCCAGGCCTTTGAAGCGACTGCGGCTGGTGGGGCTCCTGCTGCCGGTGGGGGGATTGGAGGCGTTGACGGTGGGAGTGGTAACGGTGGATTTATCGTGGTCGACCGAACCGGTGATGCCACTCTTGCCGAGGCGGGCTTTGATACCACTTACTCCACTACCGGCACCATAGAGCCGACCCAGACAGAGGCGACCCTGCTGACCAATGAGCTGGCCGATGCCGATGAGTCGGTAACCGTCATTGAGGGTGGTAGTGTCGATGGCAATGTGTTGGCCAATACGACCAACCCCGATGGCCCGGCTGATGCGTCTGTGGTGAGTTACAGCTGGGGTATCAACGAAAATGTTCCCCCTGGAGTCGCTTCGACCCTGACCGGTATCGGGACTCTGATCCTCAATCCAGACGGCTCCTTCACCTTTACCCCCGAGCCCAACTATGACGGGGCTGTGCCTTCGGTAACCTATGTCGTCTTTGACGGTCAGGATGAGGTGACCTCTACCCTCAATATTGCCATTACTGTGGTGGATTCTCCTGTTGAACTGAGTGGGTTGGATCTGGCGCAAGGGGAAGTCACCGTCAGCGATGCCAATGTGCCCGAGGGATCGTCACCCAACCCCGCCGCACTGACGCAAAGTGGCATCTTTACCTTTAGTGCTCTCGACGGGGTGCAGACCCTGAGCGTGGGCGGCGTGTCGCTTATCACCGCC
>NZ_CDDB01000036.1 GCF_000820105.1 Aeromonas schubertii
AAGGGTATTCGAGTACATAGAGGTCGATTACAATCGACATCGCCTGCACAGCACTCTGGGTTACCAAACCCCAGAGGAGTTTGAGAAGGTAGCTGCTTAACCCGGTGTCCACGATTGCTGGGTCAGATCAGACCGCCGCACACGGCATATCCCTATGCCGCCTGCGGCTGCGCCATCGTCCCTGATGGCGCTCCTGACCTTGCGCCCTTACCTCGGCGGATTGAAGGGGGAGCCAATACCCTGCCGCCCTGATGCTCTTGCTGATAACTGGAACGACGAACTGATTAGCCCCTTCGGTATTGCTGATCTACTCCAACACGACTCAAGCTGATTAATTTATTGATCCTGCTCAGGAAACCATCGTCTCCTGCTTCCCTCCCCCGCGCCACTCGCTAACATAGCCGTTTGGCAACAGCCTCATCGGAGTCACCCATGAGCCAGGCCTATGCAACATCGCAGGTTAACAGCAGCAGACTGGAGGCTGTCATTCAGGGGCGGTAGCCTTGCCGGATGAGATGGATAAGCGAACGTTGTCCACGACGACCCACTCAACATGGTGACGACCTGATGCTGATTTCTGAGCTGTTTACACCGGCGTGGTTTGGCGGCGCTTTTAATGAGCAACTCATGTACTGTTTTTTTACACAGCCGTCATGGTGGCGCAAAAAGAGGACGTCACGCGAATACGCCCAGCCAGCAGAGGTGATCTGGTAATATGATGATTTCATGATTTTTTTACTCGGCGGCGATGCAGATGTTACAGAATTAACTGCCATCAGGCATCTGATGTAGAACTCACAAAAAGGATCACAGATGTTAGAAGCAAAAATTAAATTTTTCGATATTAAGAAGTGCGGGTTCTATCTTAGAGGTAACGACCAAACACATTTTAGTGGATTGAATGACATTCTCAACAAATTGAATCTTTGGTCTAGAGATGGCAGAGAATTCGTCAATACCACTACTTATGAAGCTGACCCAAACAATGATTTAAGAAACACCTATTTTTGCAATTGGCATAAAAATGAAATAAACGGAGATAGTATTCTTATACTTTGGAATGAGGTTCCAAATGATAACGGCGTCATCTATGGAATGAATCCTATGGATAGGCCAGGCAATACAGATATGTTAACAACAGGATTTGGGAGTACGCCTGCAATACCAGGATTCCCCAGTTATTTTTGGTTTGTTCCTGAAAGGAATGTATTTGCAACTATTAGGTTTAATCATTCCGTTCAAGGCAAGAAAAATTTAGATTGTTTTTTGAACGGGTTTCTTGCCAACAAATCTCCATATAGAGTCCTTGATGGAAATGGCACTGTAATTGGATATTCCGCAAATGGTCAACCCACAGACCAAAGCTCAAGAATTCATTCAAAGTTTCATTCTCTCGGTAGGAAGCAAGAAGAGCTTGAAACGGAGTTGTTGACAAACCTACACAAAATAAGACGTATTATTAAAAGGGAAACTCTTCAATATACTGTAGAAGATGATCGCCGAACATTGGAGCGCGTATTTTCTGGTCTACTAGGAAATACTCCCACGTTTAATCAAGCAAGGACAATCACTCACGAATTACAATTTATCCCAACAGAACAACAGCTTCGCCAAATAATAAACAACTATTCTGAATCAAATGCCGCAAGCGCAATTAGAAATGTAGGATTCATATATAACGATGGTAAAAGGGTTATGTTAAACGGTACTAGTGTTACCTTTTCTGCTGAAATCAATGCAAACAGAGAAGATAACCAAATAGTAACACCGCAATCGTTGTTAAGCGCTATTACGTCTCAGCGACAAGATTTATTGAGACCCTTAGATAATCCTGCTTTTGAGATAGAAGAGGTGGCAGCACAATGATTAAGTATCTTGTGCTTGCAGCGATCTCGGTCATTGCGACATATTTTTTAAGAGATGTAGTATCCTCTTTAAATTACTCAGATTATAAGGATACTTTGGCAGCACTACTGAATATCTCCTCAATAATCTTCGCAATCATCGGAGCTTGGATTGCAATCATTTATCCCCGAGCAATAGGTAGAGCGTTTAAAGGTAAAGACGTCTCAGATCAGGCGTTAAAAGACGCTGATACTGATGCAGATTATTTAAGCGAATTGGTAGAGATTGTTATGGTTTCTGCAATCGTATTAATGGTTGTTTTGTCTGCCCAGTTTCTCGTGCCAATCGCGAAACACCTAATAATGGGGAATTGGATTGCGGAGGCAAAATATACTGCATTTTTTGTTGTTTCTTTATTGACACTCTCGCAGCTATACGCAGTTTTTCGAGTAATCTTAGCCAACTATTTTTTTCTTAATGACCTCAGAAAGAAAAACATTGATGGTAAAATCGACACACTGCATCAATAGCAGTTAAAGAGGGGAAATTGGGACTCCCACCGTTCTGAGTGCCACGTAGTAACCAACATAATCAAAATGATGACTGTTCTATTTTCGTTTTCTCAACATGGTGACGGCCTGATGCTGATTTCTGATCTGTTTACGCCGGCGTGGTTTGGCGGCGCTTTCTATGAGCAACCCATGCACTGTTTTTTTAAGGGGAAAATGGGACACCCACCATTTTGAGTGCTGCGTAGTGGCCAACAGAACAAAAATGGTGACTGTCCCATTTTCTGTTTCTCGGTTGCGAATAACCAAAATTGTGACTACCCTGTTTTAAATTCATTTATAAATTTACATCCATCATATTTTATGTAGATTGTTTTTTAAGCGTACGCACATCCCACCTCGATTTATATCATTGCAGTAAAATGCAAGAAAAAAATAACTCCCACTACCACTTGGGAGGAAACTCTTGAATCCCATGCTAGGTTCTTGTAACTTTGCACTTTTAAACAGAGGTATAATTATGAAAAAAACCATAGCCATTGCTGCATCATTTATTGGAGCATTATCATTTAATTCATACGCTGGCACGGGAGTTATACCTAGTTACCACATATGGGATGGCGGAGGAAAATCATGCTTTAAGGTTTCTAACATATCCTCCAATAGCGCTATCGTTACCATTAAGATGTTTGACAAAACAGGTGAGTACTTCTCAGGTACGGTTGCATCAAACTATATTATCCCAGCCCTAGACACGCCGTTCACGTTAGAGGCGAGAAAAACAGCCTTTTTCTGTATGACTAGTGGAGAAAAAAATGCCCCTGGCTATGGCATTATAGAAGGGCAACCCTTAGATGCATCACAGGGCCAAATATCATTAGTTGCCAGTGGTTACTACACCAACAATGCTCAAAACTATGCCCAAGCCTTTTCAATCGTTATAAATGGCGGAATGCCTTTCTAGTAACCAATTATATTTTTACGTCTAAAAAAATAAGAAAATTGGGACACCCACCATTTTGAGTGCAGCATAATGATCAACAGAACCAAAATGATGACTGTCCCATTTTCATTAGAGAATAAAAACTACAGACAATTACTAGTTTTGTATAACCGTAAATCACTATCTAACCAAATTAGCCACTCCATGGGGTTATCCAATGGTGGCTTACCTGAGGTTGTAGTTAGGTTGGCAAAAGGCGAGTGTAGAGAGACAATCAAAAATGCCTTAAAGCCATATTTTGGAAGCTTTCAACAACACATGACATAACAAGTCAATGCAGCCGACCGCTGAAGCGGCGGCTGATTGAAGCGTTAAGTGCGCACGGAGAGTCAAGCATTGTTCGAGTCGAGTCAAGTGAACTGAATGAAATTCTAAATGCGGAGTTGGCTCGCGGTAACGAAGTAGCTGAGGCTTCTGCTTGGCCACCAAAATGCAATAATTTGGTAATCCTAAAGCGTCGTTTCCACAAGTCCTATACCTTCGAGTCTTTAGAGTACCGTAAAATAAACGACCCGCATTATTGGTATGCGGAGTATTCAACAATTAATAGTGTGGAGTGTCTAGCGTGCAAGTAGTTCAGCACTTAACAAGGCCTGGCACAATCGCCCCTTCGGGGCTGGACCTCCGCACTGCGTGCTCCGGCTTGTGCTGGCGGCGTTAGTGTTACAAATCATGAGTACCGAAGAAGAATTTTTTGCAATTAAATACGCGGCAGGAATACTGCACACGAAAGACATTTTTGAGTATGTAAAATCTCAATTGGATAAAGGTACTTGGTCAGATGTCATTCTTGATATATTAGATTGCGATCCAAAGGGTTGGGTAAGTATCTCAGCGTTATTCGAGAAATACCTAGCCGAAATAGGTGTGATGATTCCGACATTAGAAGAAGCTGTAAGAGAGTTGGTTGAGCATCATGTTCTATTAATTGCTTCGGGCACAGTAACTCCCTGTGTGCAGTTTAAAAAGCTACTCGAAGAAATTGATAATTATGATTATTACAGCAAAACACAAGACTATGTCGGGGATGATCTAGGCATACACCAAATGTACGGGTGGTATTACGAAGATTACTGCACGGTTGATCAAATCAACCAAGGCATTCTTGAAGAAAGCAAAGTTTGGATGTCCAAGTATGCAAAAAAACACTAGCAAGTCAAAGCACTCGGACATGGTAAAGCTGTCCCCTTTTTTTTCCAAAAAAGCCGCCAACTTCACCATGCCGGTGTTTGAGGCGTTAGGTGCCGAAAATGTTCACCCCTGAATTCATCCTTGCAGAGCGCGGAGAGTATGTACTTATTGCCAATCACAACCTCGAAAGCACTGAATCGATAGAGCTAAGCATTAAATACAACAAGGCACGCATCGCCTTCGCGGCTCAACATTTGCCACATCAGCTCAATCAATGCAGGATTATTTATGACGCTCGCGGACAGTCCGTTAGCGAAACTGCAATCAACAAAATTACCGCCGAGCTTTCCCCAATTTGCAAGATTGAGTTCAAAATCTAATGGGCATGCAATTCGTAATTAAGGCAAAAGACATAAAGAGCATTGAGTCGTCTCTTGGAGCCCTGTCAAATCAATGTGAAATTTTCCCTATCGAGGCAGGCTGCTTTGGCCTCTCCATCCCAACACAAGTTATCGACTCTGTTGGGGAAAATTCAATTCAGGAAAAACTCACTGCGCTAGAATTTTTTGATCTTTGGTCTGGCGTATGGAAGAAGCCAAAGCCCAACTGGAAATTTTGGTAGTCACGGCACCTAACAATGCGCTCAACTATCGCTCACTTCGTTCGCGGGACGTCAAAAAGCTGCGCTTTTGTCCGCCCGTTAGCTTAATCGTTAGGTTTCTTCGCGGGAAACATCGAATTCGAGCATACAGTTGGGACACCCACCACTCTGAGCACCGCGTAGCGACCAACTGACTCGCAAAAGCCCCCTTGGTCACTGTCGGGCACGGTATTGGCTCCCCCTCCAATCCGCCGAGGGAAGGGAACAAGGTCAGGAGCGCCATCAGGGATGATGGCGCAGCCGCAGGCGGCATAGGGATATGCCGTGTGCGGCAGTCCGTCCGACCTTGTGACTGAGCCGAGGGAAACCGCGCAGCGGTCGGATTGGCGGGGGAAGGCCTTCTTGGTGACTTCTTGGGCCAGCAAGAAGTCACTCGCCACAGCTCGAAAGGCGGATTAAATCCCTTCGGAGATAGAGTGAAATGGGTAAGATAAATTAGTACGGCCACCGAATAGACATTAATAAATATCTGATTGCAGAAAACAATAGGAGATTCAGGTGATTAAACGTGTATGGGGATTGTATTGGCGAACATATCTATTATTTCTTTTTGCAGCGTTACCCTTATCGTTTGCCGAGATGTATTATGTTGTCTCTGAATCATGGATAGTGTTGAAACCTTCTGTTTTTTATATGTTTGTAGGTGCTTTGTTATTAGTGCCTTTTCATCATCGCAAAGGTCTATTGTTTTCCCTCTGGGGTAATCGCTTAGACCTAAGTGATATAGTCTGGTGTTCTTATCGAAAGATCATGGGAACATCTTACATTCTATACGCAGCAATATTATATGTAGTCAGTGAAACATTGCCACTAACCTACTGGGTATATACAAAAACATATGGCAGCCTATTTGTTAATTTTGTTTTACCTATTCTGGCAGGTGTCGTTGTTATAAATAAAAAAGCAGGGTGATTGTGACACCCGCCGTTTTGAGTGCCGCGAAGCGGCCAACTGATCAGGGGGAAATTGGGACACCCACCGCTCTGAGCGAGCGGCCAACTGACTCGCAAAAGCCCCCTTGGTCACTGTCGGGCACGGTATTGCAGCCCCCTGCAAGACGCCGAGGTGAGTTGAGCGGGTCAGTAGCGCCGTCAGGGAGGACGGCGCAGCCGCAGGCGGCACATGAACGTGCCGTGTGCGGCGGTACGACCAACCCGTTCAATGGGCCGAGGGCATCCGCACAGCGGACGACTTGCCGGGGGTGGCCTTTCTTTTGGTGACTTTTCTTTGGCCACGCAAAGAAAAGTCACTCGCCACAGCCCGCAGGGCAGGGCGAAACCCCGCATAGCGGCAATCCTGCAGGGATTGTGATGCTTGCCATAGGTAAGGAGCTTGGCCGAGCGCCTCCAAATTGGCGGGGGAAAGGCCTTCTTGGTGACTTCTTGGGCCAGCAAGAAGTCACTCGCCACAGCCCGCAGGGCGGGCGAAACC
>NZ_CDDB01000037.1 GCF_000820105.1 Aeromonas schubertii
ACTGACTGGCATTAAGCCTTTACGGCTCCTTTTATTTTGCCCATTTTGCTCAGGCCGGGACACCCTGATCTATGTTTGTATCAGAGAAGGGAGGGATCTCTGATGCGTGCGCTTTTTCTGCTGCTCCTGCCGGTCTTGCCTGTCATGGCGCTCGATGAAGCCAGCTGGAAGAGCGCCCTTGACAGCGATGAAGTCGCCCGCTGGCAGAGCTCCCGAGAGGAGCTGAGTCTCAGCCGTTACTCGAGCCTTAGCCTTGAGGTCAAACGCAACGACAGTGGCGAGGCGACCCTCGCCCCCTACCACAGGCTCAATCTAACCCCCGACAAGCGTGTTTCGGTGGGCTTCGAAAATCTCAGACCCAGAGTCAAGTTTCGCGCCGGCACCATGGACACGGCGGTCAAGCTGAGGGGAGATGGCATCAAGGTCCAGCTCACCCCCAGCGACAAGACGATCCCCATGCAGATAGAGCTGAAGATCACCGACGACGAATCAAGCCTTAAGTTCGACTATCGCTTTTAGGCCGGTTTGAGCTTGGAGAGGGCATAGCGGTTGTAGACGTGTACCGTGATCTCCTCGCGGTCATGGTAGAGCTGCTTGGCCTGTACCACGAAGCCGGGATCGATCTCGGCAAGCCGCTCGCGCAGCACATTCAGGTTGTGCTCGCACTCTACGAAGCGCTTCTTCATGGGCAGCTTAAGGTTGAAGATCGCCTCCTGACAGAGCCCGTCCTGGAACCAGTCACCGATCATCTGCACCACCCGCGCCGGCTTGTCGACCATGTCGCACACCAGCCAGTAGGTGTTTTTCTTCACCGGCTTCCACATGAAGCCATCATCGCGCAGGTGTTTGACCTGGCCCGTCTCCATCAGAGAGTCTGCCATCATGCCGTTGTCCACGGCGGTCACCATCATGCCACGGCGCACCAGTTGATAGGTCCAGCCTCCCGGACAGGCGCCCAGATCCACCGCCTTCATCCCGGAGGTGAGGCGCAGATCCCACTCCTCCTTGGGTACGAAGACATGAAACGCCTCCTCGAGCTTCAGAGTCGAGCGGCTCGGAGCGTCGGAGGGGAAGCGCAGACGAGGAATTCCCATATGGAACTCAGAATTATTGAACGAGTAGGAGTAGCCAAGCAGCACATGATCGGTCGCCACAAAGAAGGCGTGGAAGACCGGCCGATTGGGGGTCTCCTTGCTGGTCAGGATCTCGTTGCTACGCAGGGCCTGACGCAGGGGTACCGTGAACTTGCGGCAGAAGGCAGAGAGCTCTTTGGCCTCGTTGGTGTCTGCCGTTTCGACCCTCAGATCCCCACAGATGGCATAGTCACGGCACGCCTCCACGATGGGACGGATCCGATCCCCCAGATCCAGATCGGAGAGATCGTGGGTCAACACCAGCATCTGGCGGGCAAAGATGAGCTCACGGAAGGGGAGCTTGCGTGCCAGCAGGTCGGCCTGTCCCTCCTCATAGAGCTCGAAGAGCACATAGCCGCTGTCGTCCTTGACCCGGGCAAAGCCGTAGCACTGCATGTCGCTGGCACGCTCGGTGATCTCTGCCGCCGCCTCTTTCTCAAAGCCGGGACGGCAATAAATCAGCAGGTTATTCATTTCTTCCTCCAAGACGACAGCCAACCCAAAACAGGGTTGCCCATCCCAACATAAAACAGACTCCCCCGACCGGCGTCAGCAGGCCAATTCCTTTGGTTCCCAGCAGTACCATGGCGTAGATACTGCCGCTAAAACCCAGGGTGCCCAGCACGAAGAGGCCGGCAGCCAGGGCCAGACCACGCCCGCGCAGGGGAGAGAGCCCGAGCGCCAACAGCGCCAGGGCGTGAAAAAACTGGTACTGCACCGCCGTATTGAAGGCGGAGAGCTTATCGGGGGCAATGCCGGTCGCCGGCAAACCATGAGCGCCATAGGCGCCCAGCAGAGTGGCCGACAACCCCATCAGAGCCGCCACCATGAGTTCGATTCGTTGCGCTTTCATCCTCTCACCTCATGGGAAAACGCCCGGATCAGACGGGCCGCCGAAGCCAGATTGTCCGCCTCGGTCAAGCCGCTGCGCTGGCGCGGTTTCAGGCTGTGATCTCCGTCCGGTAGCCAGTGGCAACGCACCGCCGGGGAGAAGGGAAAACCGGCCAACTCCTCACGACAGCCAAACGCGTCTCGCTCCCCCTGCAACAGCAGGGTCGGCGTGACGATCTGCTTGAGCACCTCACCACGCCAACGCTCGGGCTTACCGACGGGGTGGAAAGGATACCCCAGTAGCACCAATCCCGCAGCCCCCGTTTCATCGGCAAGCTCGGCGGCCATCCTCCCTCCCATGGATTTACCCGCCAGAATGAGCCTGGGATGGGCATGGGCGGCAATCACCTCGCGCCAGCACTCGAGTAACACGGGAGCCCGATCGGGAGGGCGGCGCCCTCCTTCCCTCTGCATGCGCGCCATATAGGGAAAGTTAAAACGCACCACCTGCAACGTCTCATCGGCCAGCAGAGCACTCAGGGTGACAAGAAAGGGATGATCCATACCGGCCCCGGCGCCGTGAGCCAGCAAGAGACGAACCGGGGCGTCCACCGCCCCCTGGGTCTCTGTCATCAGGGTTTGACCTGGGCGCGGCGGCGCGCCTCTTCCTGCTCGACCAGCTCCAGCATCCAGTCGCGGAAGGCGACGATCTTGCCCTGCTCCGACTGTTGCTCCTGACAGACCAGGTAGAAGGCGTTCTTGCTCACCAGCACCTGCTCGAAGGGGCAGATCAGGCGACCGGCATCGATCTCGGGCTGGGCCAGCACGCTGTGACCCAGCGCCACTCCCTGACCGTGAATGGCAGCCTGGATCACCATGGTCGAGTGGCTGAAGATGGGCCCCTGATTGACGTTGGGGGCATCGATCCCCAGCTGGCGAAACCAGGCCTTCCAATCGCGGCGCGAGGTGTCGTGCAGCAGGGTATGACGGGTCAGGTCTTCGGGGGTACGCAGGGGCTTGGGCCCGGTCAGCAACATGGGCGAGCAGACCGGGATCAGATACTCGGTATGCAACTTGTCGGCCCTGAGCCCGGGCCAGTTGCCGCGCCCGTAATAGATGGCCACATCCACATCGTCGGTGAGCGATCCCTCATCCAGATCCACGGCCTTGATACGCACATCGATATCCGGATGACGCTCACTAAAGCGCACCAGGCGAGGCACCAGCCACTGAATCGCGAAACTGGGCTGCAAAGAGACGGTCAGTGCCCCCTTGGCACTGCGTGCCAGCAGCTTCTCGGTGGCCTCAGAGATGGAGGCAAAGATATCCTTGATATCGAGAAAATAGCCCTGCCCCTCTTCGGTCAACAGCAGGGAACGATTCTTGCGGCGAAACAGTTTAATCCCCAGGTACTCCTCCAGCGCCTTGATCTGGTGGCTGATGGCAGCCTGGGTGACAAACAGTTCTTCCGCCGCCCGAGTAAAACTCAGGTGGCGAGCCGCCGCCTCGAAAGCCTTGAGGGCGTTGAGGGGAGGAAGACGACGCGACATGACTCCTGCCAAAGATGAGATTTTCTAATGGTCTGCATTATAAATTGTCGGTTGCGACGCCACCAGCGAATAAACATAATTCGCCGCACAATCAGTTGCCATATGGCTCGCACTTCCCCATGAAACCCTGTGGGAAGGGCAATTTTCCGAGTCAGTGACTGTCGATTGTGGTGTTGTGTAATCTTCCCCCGGGAAGAAAAGGTTCAAATTTTCCGATTTGACCTGTCTGTCATCTGAATTGTTTGGCGCCACCTCAGGATGGCGCCTTTTTTCTGTCTGGCGTGACCCCTCACACCTTGAACTGCCCCATCAGGGCCTGCTGGCGATCGGCCAGGGTAAACATCTCCCGACCAATCCTGGCAGAGGATATGGCCTCTTCGCTGATGTTCTGGCTCACATCCCTGATGGTTGCCACATTGTGGTTAAGGGAGTGGATCACCTCGCTCTGCTGACCGGCGGCGCGGGAGATGAGATCGTTCATCTGCTCAATCGAGCCAACCGCCTCGAGGATCTGCTCGAGCATGGTGACCGAGGCCTCCACTCGCTCCCGGGTACGGCCGGCCCTGGCGTGACTCTCGACGATGGCCTCCACCACGCCGCTCGTTCCCCCTTGCAGCTTCTCGATGAGTTCGCGGATTTGGACCACGGAGTCCTGGGTCCTTCCCGCCAGGCTGCGCACTTCATCGGCCACCACGGCAAATCCCCGACCCTGTTCACCGGCCCGGGCAGCCTCGATGGCGGCGTTGAGGGCCAGTAAATTGGTCTGCTCGGCGATGGCCTGGATCACCTCGAGAATATTGCCGATATTGTCGCTCTCATCGGAGAGCCGCTCAGCCATGGGTCTGGCCGCCTCAATCACCTGCATCAGCTCATCCATAGCGCGCTGGCTCTCATTGACCGCCTGCTGTCCATGACGCGCCATCCCCTCGGCCTCCTTGGCCGAGGCCACGGCACTGCCGGCACTCCCGGCCACTTCGGCGGCGCTGGCATTCATCTCCTCAAAGGCCGCGGCGACCATCTCCACCTCCTTGAACTGGGCCTGCAGGCTGTCGCGGGTACGCTCGGCCACCGCTGCCGCCTGGCTCGCCGTCTCGCGAGTTCCCGCCACCGTCTCTACCACCTGGGAGACGGTGCCCTGCAGCTTGTCGAGGAAGAGATTGAACCAGCGAGCCAACTCCCCGAGCTCATCCTGGCGGTCTATCTGCAGCCGCTGGGTGAGGTCCCCCTCACCGCTGGCGATATCCCGCAACCGACTGACCACTGCACGAATGGGTGAGACCACCTGGCGCGCCAACAGGGTAATGGCACCGAGCGCAAGCAGGGTGATCAGGATGCCGATCTCAATTTGCATCCAGCCGCTGCTGGCGGCCTGCTCGGCCAGCTCGGCACTGAGCCGATCGGCCTCCTCCAATACCACGGCACGGGGCAGCTGGATATAGACCCCCCAGCTGTGGCCCACCACCCGGATCGGCGTGAAGCTCTGTAGCCAGGCCCCATCCTCGCTCCAGCGTGAGAGTGGCACTCCCTCCTTGAGCCAGCCCTTGAGCTGCCCCCCCAGGGGATCGCCGCCAAGCGGCTTGCCTACCGGGGTGTTAAAACCGCTCTGGGCGGCCACAGTCCCTCCCTGGCTTATCAGCATCACATCGCCGCTGCCCCGGTAAAGATCCTCATCCATGCCCTGCACCACCTGCTGCAGACTGTCCAGGGCCAGATCCACACCCACGATACCGATCACCTTCCCCTCCTCCATGAGCGGAACCGTGACCGAGGTCATCAGACGGGATTGTCCCTCGACCTCATCCAGATAGGGCTCGAGCAGGCAGCTGCTGCGACTCTCCAGGCTACAGCGATACCAGTAATTGGCAGGGGTACCACTCTCATCGGGAGCGCTGTCGGCCAGATCCTCCTCACTCATGGTCTCGGCGACTATGCCCTCCTTGCCGCGCGCCCAGTAGACGGAGAAGCGCCCCTTCTCGTTGGAGCCCAGGGCACTCGAATCAACATAGTTGGCATCCTCACCATCGAGGGCATCGGGCTCGAATACCCCGTAGACACCGAGCAAGTTGGGAGCCGCCAGCAACGACTCGTGCAACATCTGGTTGAGGGCACCGCGCAGGGCCTCGGAGTGCATGAAATTGTCTTGGGCATTCTTGCGCTGGAAGAGGATCCCCTGAGCCAGCAGGGAGGCCCGATAGAAAGACTCATCCAGATAGGCCGTCACCCTGGCGGACTGGGCCAATCCCTGAGCCTGCATCACTTGCTGGGCGGCACCACGCGCACTCTCGGCGGTGCGCATCTCGATGCGAGACTGCACTTCACGCCCTTGATAGAGGGAGAAGCTGATGAGTGAAACCGAGAGCAGCAACAGGCAGAGACCGGCAGAGAGGGTGATGCGCCACTGGACCGAGAGAGATTTCATGGAAACATCCTTGTTGTATTCGATACCGAATTATATCGGCGGCCATGCTTCATAACTTAATAATATATTTATAAATCAAGAGCTAACTGTTCAGACGAGTCCCCTACTCCAACCACCACGCCCACCAGGCGAATGCCCCGGCCGCGAGCCCGAAGCAGCCCCTCGCGCAGCAGCGTCGGAAGCAATGCGGCATCGGGCCTTTCACAACTACGATAGACGGTCGTCTGCTGAAAATCGGCAAACTTGAGCTTGATCCCCACTCCCCGTACCGGTCGACGCCCCTGATGGCGCTCGAGACGACGCAGCAACTCGGGCCAGAGCGCCTCGAGACAGGTGAGAACCAAGGGCTCATGAGGGGGCAGATCCTCATCCAGGGTGGTCTCCACTCCCACGCTCTTGCGCTCCCGGCTCACTGCCACCGGTCGCTCATCTCTCCCCCAGGCTCGCTCGAGCAGTGCCTCTCCCGGTTTCCCCCAGAGACGGCGAGCCCGCTCGAGGTCGAGGGCTCTGAGATCTTCGCAGGTAATAAAGCCCAGCGCCGCCATCCGCTCGGCACTCTTGCGTCCCACGCCGGGGATCTGGGAGAGCGGCAACTGGCACACAAACTCATCGACCTGATGGGGGGCGATAACAAACTGGCCATCGGGCTTGTTGCGCTCGGAGCCGATCTTCGCCAGAAACTTGTTGGGGGCAACACCGGCAGAGGCGGTCAGGGCCAACTCCTCCCTGATCCGCTCTCGGATTTCGGCGGCGATCCGGGTCGCCGAGCCTCCCAGCAGGGGACATTCGGTCACATCCAGATAGGCCTCATCCAGAGAGAGGGGCTCGATGAGAGAGGTATAACGGCGGAAGATATCATGCAGCTGACCGGAGACCTCCTTGTAATAGGCAAGCCTCCCGGGCAGCAATACCAGGGGTGGGCAGAGACGGCGAGCCACCGCCGTCGGCATGGCTGAGCGGACCCCGAAGCGACGCGCCACATAGTTACAGGTCGAGATGACGCCACGGTGCTCGACGCTGCCACCTATGGCCATAGGCACCTCACGCAGGGCCGGATCGTCGCGCATCTCCACGGCGGCATAGAAGCAATCCATGTCGATATGGATGATTTTACGTCCCATTGTGCCCTCCAAACCGACCGGTGACATGCCAAGCGCTGGATAAAAAAACAGTATACAGGTTCACCTGTGCATTTTGACAGTCCGCTCCCGAGAGAAAGGGGCTATCCCTAGGGGACTAATGGCCCCAGGAGAAGCAAATGGACGCACAAGCCGCCTGGCTGATGGTAATACTGGCCATGCCACTGGCCGCCAAAAATAACCCCACGGCCGAGTGCCAATGGCTCCACGATCGTATCGAGACGCTGGAAATTGCGATCAAGAAGGGAGATACCCTCGGCACCCGGGAAGAGCTGACTCGCTGGCGGGGTGAGTTCAGGAAGAAGGAGTGTCACCAGTATGACTACTGAAAAACAGCGCGGGGCCGATGGCCCCGCGCTGTGATTACTAGATGATGCGATTTTCTTCGAGCATCTTGCGGCGCGCCTCTTCGGCGGCCATCTTCTTCTTGCGATTGTCACAGGGTTCGGGACAGTCGCACTCCTTCTCGATGCCGATGGCACCCAGTCCCCCGCAGGAGCCGGAGATGGTCTTCTTCTTGATGATGTAGCCGATGGCCATGGCCGCGACAAACAACAGGAAGACGGCGAAGGTTATCAGAAAGATTTGCATATCACTTTCTCACCAGATAGGGCTTGAAGGCATCCGAGTACTCCTCACGGAACCCTTCGTCGGTCTTGGTAACCATGAAGATAGCCAATCCCTTCTCCCTGGCATAGGCCATTCCCTTCTCCGGTCCCATCACGGTCAAGGCGGTAGCCAACCCATCCGCCGTCATGCAGGAGGGATGCACCACGGTCACTGATACCAGACGGTGAGTGATGGGCTTGCCGGTCGCCGGATCTATGGTGTGGGAGAAGCGCTTGCCATCCATCTCGTAGTAGTTGCGGTAGTCTCCCGAGGTGGCGACGCCGTTGTCACCAACCACGATCACCTCCTGCACCGAGCCTTCCGCACTACCGGCTACCGGTTTCTCGATGGCCACCCGCCAGGGGTGTCCCTTGCCGTTGAGCCCCTTGATACGCAGCTCACCGCCAATCTCGACCAGGTAGTTGCGCGAGCCGAGCGCTTCTATGTATTCGGCTACCTTGTCCACACCGAATCCCTTGGCGATGGAGGAGAGATCCACATAGAGATCCGGTATGTCCTTTTGCAGGGTATCCGCATCGACCGAGGTGGTCACATGAAGATTACCCAGGCCTGTCTTCTGACGGGTCTGGGCAATCAGCTCATCACTCGGCACCTTGGTAGGCCGTTTGTCAGGGCCAAAGCCCCACAGGTTAACCAGAGGGCCAACCGTCACATCCAGCGCCCCCCGGGTCTCACGGCCCAGATGCAGCGACTCGGTCACCACCCGGGCAGTGTCACGAGAGACGACCACAGGCTTGCTGTCGCGGGTCTGGTTGAAACGGGAAAGCTCGGAGTCGGGACGATAAGTGGACATCTGGTCGTTGACCCGCTCGAGCAGCGCATCCACCTCGGCCTGAAAGGCCTCGGGGGTCTTGGCTATCTTGTCGGCGACCTTGATGGAGTAATAGGTTCCCATGGTGCTGCCGGTGATGTGGATCTCCGGCCCTGTGTTGACCTTCTCCTGACCGCACCCTGTCAAGAAAAAGGCCAGCCCGATAAGGGCCAGCCATGTCTTTACCGCAGAACGCATCGATTAGCCACCGAAGTCGTCGAGCAGGATATTTTCGTCTTCCACGCCCAGGCTCTTGAGCATGTTGATGACGGCGGCGTTCATCACGGGAGGACCACACATGTAGAACTCGCAGTCTTCCGGGGCCTCGTGGTTCTTGAGGTAGTTCTCATAGAGCACGTTGTGGATGAAGCCGGTGTAGCCGGTCCAGTTGTCTTCCGGCTGCGGATCCGAGAGCGCCACATGCCACTGGAAGTTGTCGTTTTCCGCCTGCAGCATGTCGAAATCTTCCACATAGAACATTTCGCGCTTGGAGCGGGCACCATACCAGAAGCTCATCTTGCGCTTGGACTTCAGGCGACGCAGCTGGTCGAAGATATGGGAACGCATCGGCGCCATACCCGCACCACCCCCGATGAACACCATCTCGTTGTCGGTCTCTTTGGCAAAGAACTCACCAAACGGACCGGAGATGGTCACCTTGTCACCCGCCTTCAGGTTGAAGATGAAGGAGGACATCTGGCCCGGCGGCAACTGCATGTTGCTGGGGGGCGGCGTGGCAATCCGCACGTTCAGCATGATGATGCCGAACTCTTCCGGATAGTTGGCCATGGAGTAAGCACGGATGATCGGCTCGTTGACGGTCGACACCAGGTCGAACAGCTTGAAGCGATCCCAGTCACCACGATACATCTCGGGGATGTCGAAGTTCTTGTACTCCACCTTGTGAGCCGGCGCTTCGATCTGGATATAACCACCGGCGCGGAACGGCACACTCTCCCCGTCGGGGATCTGCAGCTTGAGCTCCTTGATGAAGGTGGCCTTGTTGTCATTGGAGATGACACTACATTCCCACTTCTTCACGCCGAAGATCTCTTCAGGCAGCTCGATGTCCATGTCCTGACGCACGGTCACCTGGCAGGCCAGACGCTCACCGTGGCGGGCATCACGCTTGCTGATGTGATCCAGCTCGGTCGGCAGGATATCACCACCGCCCGCCTTCACCCGAACCTTACACTGGCCACAGGAGCCACCGCCACCACAGGCGGAGGAGACGAAGATACCGCTGCCGGCCAGGGCCCCGAGCAGCTTACCACCGGCCGGGGTCTTCACCGCCTTGGCCGGGTCATCGTTGATCACGATTGTCACGTCGCCCGCGGTCACCAGCTTGGACTTGGCGAACAGTATGACTGCCACCAGCGCCAGCAGGATCACGGTGAACATGACCACACCCAAAATAATTTCCATCTATCGTTCCTTCCGATTACAGGGAGATACCAGAGAAGGACATGAAGCCCAGCGCCATCAGGCCGGCGGTGATGAAGGTGATACCCAGACCGCGCAGGCCGTCCGGCACATCGGAGTACTTCATCTTCTCGCGGATACCCGCCATGGCCACGATGGCCAGCATCCAACCAAAGCCGGAGCCCACGCCATAGACGACGGATTCGGCAAAGTTGTAATCACGCTGCACCATGAAGGAGACGCCACCGAAGATGGCGCAGTTCACCGTGATAAGCGGCAGGAAGATACCCAGGGCGTTGTAGAGGGCCGGGAAATACTTGTCCAGCGCCATCTCCAGGATCTGCACCAGAGCCGCGATCACACCGATGAAGGTGATGAAGCTCAGGAAGCTGAGATCCAGGCCAGTCACCAGGGCCCCGTCTTTCAACACGAAGTTGTAGATGAGGTTGTTGGCCGGTACGGCGATGGTCTGCACCACGACCACGGCGATGCCGAGACCGATGGCGGTTTTAACCTTCTTGGAGACCGCCAGGAAGGTACACATCCCGAGGAAGAAGGAGAGTGCCAGGTTTTCGATGAAGACCGAGCGGATTAACAGACTGATATAGTGTTCCATCTCTTACTCCTTCGCCTCCACCTGCTTGGGATCCTTGGTGCGGACCGCCCAGATGATGAGGCCGATCAGGAAGAAGGCACTCGGCGGCAGCAGCAGCAGGCCATTGGGCACGTACCAACCACCGTTGTTTACCAGCGGCAGCAGTTCGATGCCAAACCAGGTACCTGAGCCCAGGATCTCGCGCACGGTGGCCACGGTCAGCAGCACGGCACCGTAACCCAGGCCGTTGCCGATACCATCCAGGAAGGAGGGCCGCGGGGCACTCTTCATGGCATAGGCTTCGGCGCGCCCCATCACGATACAGTTGGTGATGATAAGACCAACGAACACGGAGAGCTGCTTGGAGATGTCATAGGCGACCGCCTTCAGCACCTGATCCACCACAATAACCAGAGAGGCGATGATCGCCATCTGGGCGATGATCCGCACACTGTTGGGGATCTGGTTACGGATCAGGGAGATGAAGAGGTTGGAGAAGGCCGTGACCGCGGTTACGGCCAGGGTCATCACGAATGCCGTCTTCATCTGGCTGGTCACCGCCAGAGCGGAACAGACACCCAGCACCTGAAGGGCGATGGGGTTGTTGCCGATCACAGGGGTGAGCAGCAGCTTTTTCATTTCGCTCTTGTCAGCCATTGTTGAGCTCTCCTGCACGCAGCTTGGCCAGGAACGGACCAAAGCCATTGGAACCCATCCAGAACTCGAAGGTGTGCTGGACGCCGTTGGAGGTCAGAGTGGCACCCGAGAGACCGTCGATCTCGTGCTCGGAGCCTTCCGGCGCATGACCCTTGATCACGCGCAGGGCCGGTTTGCCATCAGCATCAAACAGCTTCTTGCCAACAAACAGCTCGCGCCAGGCCGGATTCTCGACCTCACCACCCAGACCCGGGGTCTCACCTTGATCGTAATAGGTGATGCCCTTGATGGTCTGGCCATCCGGCGCGACCGCCAGGAAGGCGTACATGGTGGACCAGAGGCCCTGACCATAGATCGGCAGGATCACGCTCTCCACCTTGCCATCTTCCCCCTTGGCGAGGAACACAGGCATGGTCTTGGAGATGCGCTTGATACCGGCACGATCGGCGTCAGCGGGGATCAGGAAATTTCGTGACGGGTCTTTGGCGGCGGCCAGCATGTCGAAGCCGTCGGCATCCCCTTCCACGAACTGACCACTGGCCAGATCGACCAGACGAGCCTCGATCTTCTCGCCATAGGTCTTGGTCACATTGCTCACATCCAGACCGGCAACGGAGAGGATGTTGGACTGCTTGTCGAGGGCCTTGTTGGCCTGCTGGGCAGGGCGCAGACCCACGGCCGCCACGGAGACGACGATGGAGCAGACCAGGCACAGGCCAGCAACGACGCTGACGGTGCCGATAGTCGTATCTTTGTTAAACGCCACGAGCGATCCTCCGCTTGATGTTCGCCTGTGCTACGAAATGGTCAAACAGCGGGGCAAACAGGTTCGCAAACAGAATGGCCAGCATCATGCCTTCCGGGAACGCAGGGTTAACCACGCGCACCAGCACCACCATCACGCCGATCAGGGCGCCATACCACCACTTACCGGTGTTGGTAAAGGAGGCAGAGACAGGATCGGTGGCCATGAACATCATGCCGAAGGCAAAACCGCCCAGCACCAGATGCCAGTGCCACGGCATGCTGAACATGGGGTTGGTATCAGAACCGACCACGTTGAACAGCAGGGAGGTGGCGATCATGCCGATCATCACGCCGGCGATGATGCGCCAGGAGGCGATGCGCATGTAGACGATCATGGCGCCGCCGAGCAGGATCATCAGAGTAGAGACTTCGCCGATAGAGCCCGGCAGGTTGCCGAGGAAGGCGTCCATCCAGCTGATAGCCTGACCGGTCGCCGCATTGACCAGACCAGCCTGACCACCCTGGGCCCACTGGCTCAGCGCGGTGGCGCCGGAGAAGCCATCGACGGCAACCCAGACTGCATCACCGGAGATCTGGGCCGGGTAAGCGAAGAACAGGAAGGCACGACCGGCCAGGGCCGGGTTCAGGAAGTTTTTGCCGGTACCACCGAACACTTCCTTGGCCATGACCACACCGAAGGTGATACCCAGTGCAGCCTGCCACAAGGGCAGTTCGGGCGGCACGATCAGGGCAAACAGGATCGAGGTCACGAAGAAGCCTTCGTTGATCTCGTGCTTGCGCACCATGGCGAACAGCACTTCCCAGAAACCACCGACGAAGAAGACGGTGATATAGATCGGGAAGAAGTGAGCGGCACCGATCAGCATCTTGCTGCCGACACCCGCCACGGCCGGATCCAGAGAAGCCCCCAGCAGGGAGGCCAGGGTGTACTGCCAGGTATCGAGGCCGGCGACGCTGCCCAGTTGGGCGACGGCGCTCATGGCCTGGTTACCGACGTTATACATGCCCCAGAACATGGCCGGGAAGACGGCCAGCCACACCATGATCATCATGCGCTTGAGATCGAGCGCATCACGGACGTGGGAAGAGGAGCGGGTCACGGAACCCGGGGTATAGAAAAGCGTGTACGCCGCTTCGAACAGGGCATAGTACTTCTCGTACTTGCCGCCCGGCTCGAAGTGATGTTCCATCTTTTCAAGAAGTTGCTTAAAACTCATCGCTTAACCTTCCTGTTCGATCTTGGTCAGGCAGTGGCGCAGAATCGGACCGTATTCGGTCTTGCCCGGGCAGACGAAGGTACACAGGGCCAGATCCTCTTCATCCAGCTCCAGGCAACCGAGAGCCTGGGCACCGTCCGTGTCACCGGCGACCAGGTCGCGCAGCAGCAGGGTCGGCAAGATGTCCAGCGGCATCACTCGCTCGTAGTTACCAATCGGCACCATGGAGCGATCACTACCGTTGGTGCTGGTGGTGAAGTTGAACAGCTTGCCCTTGAAGAGGTGGGACAGGGTGGTACGAGTGATGGTGAACTTGTCGGCACTGGGATTGGCCCAGCCGAGGAACTCCTTCTCGCGCCCTTCACCCAGCACGCTGACCTGATTGTGGTAGCGACCCAGGTAGGCGACTTCACCCCTGGCATGCACACCGCTCAGGATAGAGCCGGAGATGATGCGGTTCTCGTCGGCACGCAGCTCGTTATTGGTCAGCTGAGCCATGCTGGCACCGATGCGGGTACGCAGCAGACGCGGCTTGAGCACGTTCGGACCGGCCAGGGAGATTACCTTGTCGGTGCAGATCTCACCGGAGGTGAAGAGCTTGCCGTAGGCGATCACATCCTGGTAGTTGATGTGCCAGACACACTTGTGGGCACTCACCGCATCCAGGAAATGGATGTGGGTACCGGGCAGACCGGCCGGGTGCGGGCCCACAAAGACCTCTTCCTGTACCTGAGACAGGGTGGACTGGGGCAGGCTACCCTCGGCCTTGCACACATACACCTTGCCATCGGTCAGACGGCTCAGTACCGCCAGACCATCGACGAAGGCCTGGGCCTGTTCGCGGATGACAAGCTCGGCACTGGCAGCCAGCGGATTGGAGTCCATGGCGGTGACGAAGATGGCGCGCGCAGCGCTACCCACGGCGGGCACCTTGCTAAACGGGCGGGTGCGCAGGGCGACCCACTGGCCGGACTCGACCAGGATCTCCTGGACCTTGGCCCGGTCAAGCTGGGGCAGCTCGGCGGAAGAGAAGGCGGCAAAGGTGATCTGCTCGTCGCCGTCGATATCGATCACGACGGATTGCAGAACTCGTTTGTCACCACGGTTAATCTCGGCAACGACACCGGCAGCAGGGGCAGTGAATTTCACGCCAGGATTCTTCTTGTCTTCAAAAAGAATCTGGCCCTTCTTGACGCGATCCCCGACCTTGACGGCCATGGTGGGACGCATCCCCACGTACTCCTCGCCGAGTGTAGCGACACGGGTGATGGCGGGGCCATCGTAGATTACTTGCTCTGGCGCACCCAACACGGGGATGTCCAGTCCTTTTTTAATTGTAATCATACTCACTTGCACTACCGTTACGGGAAGACAGGTTGGTAAGTGCCGGGAGAGGCTCCCGACTGTGGATTGACTCTCCGGGATGTAGTCGAAGGCGACCACATCCATGGAAATTCAAAAAGCGATTGAGTTTATCATCTCGGTGATTCCCCCCGCCATGACAAAACAGGAAAATTCACGCAACATCACAAAAATCACCCTACAAACTGTGATAGTGAATTCGAAGTGACTTTTCAAGCAGGACAAGGGGATAACCCCAACATACCCATTAAGGGATAAACAAAATTTATCCCCTCCATGGTCAAGAAAATTTAATGATTAAAATCCATCCTGACACCGGATAAAGCACCATCGATTGCCGACCGATGAGGGAACACAGTGCCTTACAGTGTCGGTTTGCCCACACAGGAAGGCGTGCGGGGCGCCCCTTCCCGAGCCTGCCACTCGGCGTCAGTGTAGGTGTGCAGAGCCAGGGCGTGCAGAGTACTTGCCAGCTCCTCGGCCAACAGGGCATTGATTCTGCGATGACGTGCCAACAGACGCTCACCGGCAAAGCATTCGCTCACGACAATCACCTTGAAGTGGCTCTCGGCCCCCGGCTCGGTACGATGCATGTGACTCTCATTGATGACCTCGAGATGGCTCGGGGCGAGGGCCTCCCGTAACTTTTGCTCGATGTGGGTTTGCAACTGCATAAAACAGACTCCGCTGACTGACGATGGAGAGCCATTCTAACGGCCCGGCTGGATCAAACGAAAGGTGAGGCTGATGCGCGGCCCGACCCGACTCCGGGTTTTGGGCAGGCAGTGCTGCCAGCATGACTGCAGACCCGGCGCCATCAGCAGCAAGGAGCCAGGCTCCAGCCACCACTCCTCGCGGCACCGATGATCCTCCAGTCGGCGCAGCAAGAAGCGTCGGCATGCCCCCAAAGAGACGGCCGCCACCGCAGGATCCGCACCAAGCTCGGCCTCATCGTCCCGATGCCACCCGATGCTGTCACTGCCGCTTCGGTAGTGATTGAGCAGCACGCTGTTAAAGGCATATCCCGTGGCGGTGCAGACCCTGTCGCGCAGCTGTGCCAAGGGCTCAGGCCAGGGGGTGGCGGGGAGCTGCAAGCCCGAATAGTGGTAGGGGCTGTCACTATACCAGGCGCTCAGCCTCGGCTGTGGCAGAGTCCGGCCAAACAGCCGTACCCGGTATTGCTGCCACCTTATCTCCTCCAGCCATTGCCACCACCACACTTGCTCCTCTTGCGTGAGCCAGCCGGGCCAATACCGCAGGGCGGCCCCCTCCGGATGAGTGGCCTTCATTTATCCTCCCGATGAGATATGACTTCTGACGCCGAGCCGCTAAAATAGCGGCCCCGTTTATGTCACGCCGGAGCCCTGATGCTGACCCGTCTCGATCATCCCCATTGCCAGTTTGAGCTGCTGCGCTATCCGCCACAAGCCAACGACCCGTTACAGGCCTGGGATGCTGCCGACGAATACCTGATCACCACCCTGGCCGAGGAGGGGATAGCGGCCGGCGCCGTGGTGATCATGAATGACAGTTTTGGTGCACTCACCGCATTTTTGCACGCCCATCACCCGCACTTTGTCAGCGACTCTTTCGTCAGCCGCCGCGGCGCCGAAGAGAACCTCAGGCGCAACGGCCTGGCTCCCGACAGCGTCGTCTGGCAGGATGCCCTGGCTCCTCTGCCTGCGGCACCGGCGCTGGTCGTCATCAAGGTGACCAAGTACCAGGCCCTGCTCGAGCAGCAGTTGATCGCCCTCTCCCGGGTGGTGACACCGCAGACCCGTATCCTCGCCGCCGGCAAGGCCAAGGAGATCCACACCTCCACCCTGCAGCTGTTTGAGAAGTGGCTCGGGGCCACCACCACCTCGCTGGCCTGGAAGAAGGCACGCCTCATCCACTGCGTGCCGCGCGGCGAGCCCTGCAAGGCCAGCGACCCCTACCCCACCATCTGGCCACTGGAGGGGACCGACATGGTGCTGCGCAATCACGCCAACGTCTTCTCTCGCACCAGCCTCGATATCGGGGCCCGCTTCATGCTTGATCACCTGCCGGTGATGAGTGCCCGTCAGGTGATCGATCTCGGTTGTGGCAACGGGGTGCTGGGGCTCTCTCTGCTCGCCAGGGATCCGCAAGTCGCTGTCACCTTCTGCGATGAGTCTTACATGGCCATCGCCTCGGCCAGGGAAAACGTGCAGAAGAACCTGCCCGATGCTCTCGAACGCGCCCACTTTATGGTCAATAACTGTCTTGACGGAATGGCCACAGGCAGTGCAGATCGTATCCTCTGCAACCCCCCGTTTCATCAGTTGCAAGCCATCACAGACCACATCGCCTGGCAGATGTTCCAGGATGCACACAGGGTGCTCCCGCGCGGTGGGGATCTCTGGGTGGTGGGCAACCGCCACCTCGACTACCACCTCAAGCTCAAGCGGTTGTTTGGCAATGCTCAACTCATTGCAGGCAATAAAAAATTCGTTATCTTGAAAGCCATCAAACGTTAAAGGAACCCCAGATGAAGAAGTCTCTCATCCTGATGGGGGCACTGCTGCTCGGCGGCTGTGCCACCAGTTGGCCGGAAACGGCCTATATCAATCCCCAAATCATCCCGGCCAACCAGCAATACTACTCGGGTAACAGCATCACCCTGGAGGGCGTCGATCGCCGTGAGGCAGCCTATGTCATCTCGGTCAAGAAGAGAGAGAAGGCCCCGGTGCTGGTCAACGCCTACGCCCCTCTCGGGCAGGTCCTCGCCGACAAGCTATCCGAAGGGCTGCGCAGCCAGGGGCTGAACGTGGGCGGTATCGGCTCGACACACCTGCAACTGGAGGTGCTGCAGGCGGCCGTCAATGTGGAGGAGAAGACCTTCACCTATGTGACCAAGTCCAGAGTGAGCCTCAAGGCCACCGCCGATTTCCAGGGCAATCGGGTGAGCAAGCAGTTCAACGCCACCTCCTCCAAAGAGGGGCCGGGTGAGCCGGACATGAGCGATCTGGAGTCCACCCTGAACCAGCAGTTGGGTAATCTGCTGCAACAGATCCTGGCGGATCAGCAGCTGCGCAGCTACCTCAAGGGCCAACCGGGCTAACGGAGAGTCATGATGAAAAGATGGATGAGTGTGCTGGCATTGGCTGCCAGCCTGTTGCCTGCTCTGCTGCAGGCTGCGCCAAGGGTTCAGTTTGAAACCAATCATGGCAATGTCGTGGTCGAGCTCGCCCCCAAGGCGGCGCCACAGACGGTCAAAAACTTCCTGCGTTATGTGGCCGACGGCAGCTACGATGGCAGCCTGTTCCACCGCATAGTACCGGGTTTCGTGGTACAGGGGGGAGGCTATAACCAGCAGTATCAGCAGCTCCCTACCTATGATCCCGTGGTCAATGAATCCATCGGTGGCCTCTCCAACAAGCGGGGCACCATCGCCATGGCCCGAACCCAGGCGGTGGACAGCGCCACTCGCCAGTTCTACTTCAACCTGGTCAACAACACCAATCTGGATGGCGCCGGGCAAGCGGGCTACACCGTGTTTGGCCAGGTGGTGAGCGGACTCGAGGTGCTGGACAAGCTGGCCCAGACCCCGACCCAGTACAGCAGCATACTGCGCGCCAACAACGTGCCCACCACCCCCGTCATCTTGCGGCATGTCACCCTGCTGCCCGATCAGCCGGCAGCCAAGAAGAGCAAGTAAGCCTCAGGCGGGCCCAGAGCCCGCCTTTCACTTTGTTATTGCGAGGAGTGCAAGGTGCGCAACACATCCGGCTGGCTGCAGGCCATGGCCATCTATCTGGAGCCCAGAGTTCTCACCCTGCTGACGTTGGGATTCTCGTCGGGGCTGCCCCTGCTGCTGGTCTTTGGCACCCTCTCCTTCTGGCTGAGAGAGGCCGAGGTGAGCCTCACTGATATCGGCTACATGAGCTGGGTGGCCCTGGCCTATGGCTTCAAGTGGGTGTGGTCTCCACTGGTCGATCGCCTCTCCCTGCCTCTGCTCTCGAGCCTGCTTGGACGGCGACGCAGCTGGATGCTGCTCTCCCAGCTACTGGTCATGGGTGCCCTGATCGGCATGGGGATGAGCGACCCCAAACTGAGCCTGACCCATCTCGCCCTGTTTGCCCTGTTGGTGGCCTTCGCCTCGGCGACCCAGGATATCGTCATCGACGCCTTTCGCATCGAGTCTGCCCCCGAGCGCCTGCAGGCGGCCATGGCGGCGGCCTACATGACGGGCTACCGACTCGCCATGATCCTGGCCGGCGCCGGCGCCCTGGCCCTGGCCGCCTGGCTCGGCAGTGATACTGGCTACTCTCGGGATGGTTGGCAACTGACCTATTTCATCATGGCCGCCTGCATGAGCGTCGGCCTTGTCACTACACTGCTCTGTCATGAGCCAGAAGCCGATCTGCAACGCCAGAGCGAGGAGCAAGCCGCCTGTAAAGCGTCGTTGCTGGAGCGGGGCTGGCCCCCAGCTATCGCCGCTGTGGGAGCCTGGTGCATCGAGTCTATCTGGCGTCCCTTCAGCGACTTCTTCGAGCGCTACGGCAAGACGGCGCTGCTGATCCTGGCGCTTATCGCCTGCTATCGCATCTCGGATGTGGTGATGGGGGTGATGACCAGCAGCTTCTATGTGGACCTGCAGTTTAGCAAGACCGAGGTGGCCACCATCACCAAGGTCTACGGCGTCATCATGACCCTGGTGGGCGCCAGCGTCGGGGGGGTGCTGGTGATGCGCTTTGGTACCCTGCGCATCCTGTTGATCGGCGCCCTGCTCACCGCCAGCACCAATCTGCTCTTCTCCCTGCTGGGGGTCGTGGGACACAACACCTGGCTGCTCACCGTCATCATCTCGCTGGATAACCTGGCCGCCGGCATCGCCACCGCCGCCTTTGTCACCTATCTGTCGAGCCTCACCAACGTCGCCTTCTCGGCCACCCAGTACGCCCTGTTCAGCTCGATGATGCTGCTGCTGCCCAAATTTCTGGCCGGTTTCTCCGGCGCCGTGGTGGAGCAAATTGGCTACAGCCACTTCTTCATTGGCACCGCCCTGCTGGGTATTCCCGCCATCTGCCTGATCCCGATCGTCTCCAAACGGACAACGGCTATCACGAGAGAGCGGTCACAAGATAATCGTTTGCGAAATAGTGGGGGTGATTAGACTCACACTTCATCACAAAGTTCCCAACAATTTATTTATCCCCCGGGATGTTTGGCCTAGAATCCACTCGCTCCCTCGCTGGAGCGGGCTACGGAAATCCTCAACTACGGACATAAGAGATAAGAAGATGGCCAAGTTCACCAAATCCCTGATCGCCGCCGGCCTGCTGGCCGCCGCCGCTACCCCCGCCTTCGCCGCCGACTACAGCGGTGACATCCACAAGAACGATTACAAGTGGATGCAGTTCAACGTGATGCACACCATCGGCCAGCTGCCGAGTGGCGATCACGACTACAACGACACCTACCTCGAAATGGAGTTTGGTGGTCGCTCCGGCCTGTTCGATCTGTACGGCTATGTCGACGTCTTCGATATCTTCGACAACCGTCACAGCGAAAAGCATGGTTATGGCGATGGCAAAAACATCTTCATGAAGTTTGCCCCGCGTCTCTCCCTGGATGCCCTGACCGGTAAAGATCTCTCCTTCGGCCCGGTTCAAGAGCTCTACATCGCCTCCCTGAACAACGTCGATGACACCATGATGGAGAACCAGATCGGTCTGGGCGCCGATGTGATGGTTCCCTGGTTTGGCAAGGTGGGCATGAACCTGTACGCTCGTCACGCCACCGAGAGCAAGTACTTCCAGGAAGAAGAGGGTACCTGGAACGGCTATCAGTTCTCCATGAACTGGTTCAAGCCCTTCTACACCTTCTCCAACGGCTCCTTCATCTCCTATCAGGGCTACCTGGACTACCTGTTCGGCGCCGACACCTATGGCCGCGCCGACCGCAATGCCACTGGCGTTGCCACCTTCCACGGCCTGTACTGGCACTCCGACCGCTACGCCGTCGGTTACGGCCTGAAGTACTTCAACGACGTGTACGGCGTCAACAACTCCGATGGCTTCAAGTCCACCGGTTTTGGCCACTACTTCTCCGTTACCTACAAGTTCTAATCGAACCTCGGGTAACCAAAAAACCGGAGCATCTGCTCCGGTTTTTTTATTGCCCCTGATAAGCAAGGGGGCAGTGCCCTGCCCCCTTGATACTCAGTCGCGGAAGTTCTGGAACTGGAACGGCTGATCCAGTTCGGCACCGCGAATGAGCGCGATGGCCTCCTGCAGATCGTCACGCTTCTTGCCGGTGACGCGCACCTCGTCGCCCTGGATGGCGGCCTGCACCTTGATCTTGGAGTCCTTGATCAGCTTCACCAGCTTCTTGGCGGTCTCCTTCTCGATCCCCTGCTTAAAGCTCACCTCGAGGGAGAAGCGCTTGCCGGAGTGGACCGAGTCCCCCACCGTCATGGAGTTGGTATCTATGCCCCGCTTGATGAGCTTCTCGCGCAGGATGTCGACCATCTGCTTGAGCTGAAAATCGGCGTCCGCCTCCAGCTTCACCACTTCCTTGCTGAGGGTGAACGAGGCCTCGACACCACGAAAATCGAAGCGGGTCGAGAGCTCGCGGTTGGCGTTGTCCACCGCGTTCAACACCTCGTTCATCTGGACTTCGGACACAATATCGAATGACGGCATCTGGGCCTCCTCATCTAATCTGAATCGCAGGGGGCACACTCTACCAAAATCCCGCCAAAAAAGCTGACCCCACTTTGCCCCCTTGCTAGAATGCCACCCCGAAGCATGATGGATAAGCCCCATACAGGGCCATTGCTCACGTACCACCATCAGGCGGCCGATCGGCAGGAGCCGGGTCCCCGCCCGCATAACGAGAATTCGATGCCACGCAGCAATACACTCCCCCCCCTCTGGACCCTGCTCGGTGCCGGCGCCCTCGGCGGTGTCTTCGCCAGCCTGCTCTCCCAAAGCGGCCAGGGAGTACGTCTCATGGTGCGCGACAGCCAGCGTTCGCGCCTGCACCCGACCCTGGACTTCACCGCCCTGGATGGCTCGGCGCATCTGCTCCCCATCCCGCGCTGCTTCGCCAGCGACGGCGCCACGACCCGCCGCCTGCTGGTGATGACCAAGGCCGGTCAGGTGGTCGAGGCGCTGCGCCCTCTGCAGGGAATACTCGGGCGCGAGGTGCCCATAGTGCTGCTGCACAATGGCATGGGAATCGCCGAACAAGTGGCCGAGCTGTTCCCCGACAATCCCTTGCTGGTGGGGGTAACCAGCCACGGAGCCATGCGCGGTCAGCACTACAGCTTTCGCCATACCGGCAAGGGAGAGACCTGGATCGGCCCCTTCAATGAGGCGGGTCGCCAACACCGCCATATCGCCGATGACCTGGCCCGAGCCCTCGGCCAAGCCGAATGGGACGAGCAGATCCAGCGTCGTCAGTGGCAAAAGCTCGCCATCAACTGCATGATTAATCCGCTTACCGCCCTGCACAGGGTCAAGAATGGCGAGCTCTCCACCCCCCGCTTTGGCGACGCCCTGACCCAGCTCTCGGTGGAGCTGGCCGACGTGATGCAGGCAGAGGGGATGGAAGCGGGCGCCGACGAACTGCTGCGCCGGGCCCTCACAGTGGCAGAGCTGACGGCGGATAACCACTCCTCCATGTTGCAAGACAGGGAGGCAGGACGCGTCACCGAGATCGACGCCATCACGGGCTATCTGCTGGCGCGCGCCGACCATCACGGCATCGCCGTGCCGGTTAACCGCAGCCTGTTTGAGGCCATTTCACAAAAAGCAGGCTGATGCCTGGGAGGCAGGGATGAAGGCAGTGGTCCTGATGGGGCCGGGCTCGGAGGAGATCGAGACCGTGACCCTGGTCGATGTGCTGGTGCGTGGTGGCGTGGCGGTGACGCTCGCCTCCTGCGCCCAGGATGGTGCGCTCACCCTCACCGCCTCGCGCGGAGTGAAGATAGTGACCGATGGCCATGTGCGGGATCTGCCCGATGAGCCCTGGGATCTGGTGGCGGTGCCGGGGGGGGTGCCCGGCAGCGAGGCCATTCGCGACAGCGATGAGGCTATCGCCCTGCTGCGCCGTCAAGCCGCCGCGGGGCGCTGGCGCGCCGCCCTGTGCGCCGCTCCCGCTTTGGTGCTGGCCCACCACGACCTGATAGGTAGCGCCCGCGTCACCTGCCACCCGGGCTTTCAGGAGCGGCTGCCCGCCGCCCAGCTGAGCACAGACAGGGTGGTTGTCGATCGGACGCATCGCCTCATCACCAGCCAGGGGCCGGGCACCAGCCTCGAATTCGCCCTGACCATCCTCGCCGAGCTGAGAGGAGACGATCTGGCGCGCCAGGTCGCCGCCCCCATGGTGGTCTAGGCCATCACCTCGGGACTCAACTGGGCCATCAGGCTCGGGTTGTCCGAGTAATCCACCGGAATGGCCACCACGGCCGGCCCGTCGACCTCCAGCGCCGCCCTCAGGGTGGCGCGCAGGGTGTCGGCCGACCTCACCGCAAATCCCGCCGCCCCGAACGACTCGGCATAGCGCTTGAAGTCGATGGGACCGAACGCCACCCCCGAGGTGCGCCGGTATTTCTGCTCCTCCTGCATCGCCACCATGTTGTAGCCGTTATCGACCCAGATGATGTGCAAGATGTTGCTGCCAAGGCGTACCGCCGTCTCCAGCTCCATGCTCGACTGCATGAAACTGCCGTCCCCTGATACCGACACCACCTTCTCCCCCGGCCGTACCATGGTCGCACCAATAGCCCAGGGCAGTGCGATCCCCATGGTCTGCTGACCGTTGGAGATAAGCACCTGGCGGGCCCGAAAGCTGTAGAGATAGCGGGCGATCCAGATGTGGAAGCTGCCCATGTCGACGCACAGGGTCATGTCGCCACGCACCAGATCCTGCAGCTCGCGCACGATGCGCAAGGGGTGCACCGGCATGCCGTGCAGATCGTCGGCGCGCAGGGCCAATCGCAGCCGCTGCTGACGGACGCCATGCAGCAGGCGTTGAACCTCGGTAGTACGCTCCTTGGGATGACCCAGGGTGTGTGTCAGTCGCTGCAGGTTGGCGCTGATCGACCCCACCAGCTCGCCATTCGGGCAGTAGCAGCTGTCGATCTCCGCCGGCAGCACGTCGATGTGCAGGATGCGCCGCGAACGATCCCCATTCCACAGCACGGGATCGTACTCGATGGGGCTGTACCCGATGCAGATCACCAGATCCGCCCCCGCCAGTAACTGATCACCCGGTTGGTTGTTAAACAGGCCGACCCGGCCGGCAAAGTCATCGAAGTGCTCGCTGTCGACCACCCCGGCCGCCTGGTAAGTGCCGGTGACTGGCAAACGCACCTTGTCGAGAAAGGCGCGCACCGCCTCGGCGGTGGAAGGCCGGCTCGCCATCAGACCGAGCAGCACCACCGGATTGTCCGCCTCACTGATGAGAGCGAGCGCCTGCTCCAGATTACGCTCATCGGCACAGCCGGGCTCGGGCACCTCGCGCGGCACCAGCACCCGCCCCTGCACCGGCTTGTTGATGATGTCCATCGGCAGGCTGACAAAGGCCGCCCCCGGTCGCCCCAGTTCGGCAGCACGAAACGCATTGGCCATCACCTCGCAGAGCGCCGCGCCACTGCTAACCTGAGCGCTGAACTTGGTGACCGGCCGACACAGGTTCACCGTATCGAGACTCTGATGGGTGAGCTTGAGGCCATCGGCCCGCCGTACCGCCCCTCCCAGGGCGACCATGGGGTCCCCCTCGGACGTGGCGGTGGCGAGCCCGGTCACCAGGTTGGTGCAACCCGGCCCCGAGGTGACCAGCGCCACTCCCGCCTTGCCGGTCAAGCGCCCCACCGCCGCCGCCATGAAGGCCGCGTTGGCCTCGTGGCGCACCACTATGGTCTCGATGGGCGACTCCTCCAGGGCGTCGAATACCCGATCAATCTTGGCGCCCGGGATGCCGAACACCTGTCTGACTCCTTGCGCCTCAAGGTGGCGCACCACCAGCTGGGCGCCACACTGCCACTGCGTGTTTTCCATCGAATCCTCCTTGTGTGTCAGCCTTCGGCGGCGCGGATCGCCCGATCCAGTTCGGCCGGGCAGAGGTTGGCGCCCCGAAAAGCGGTGTCGGGCGACAGTGTCAGATTGAGATGGCGCACCACACAGAGGCGCAGCGTACCGTGCGCCATGGCGTAGTCGAGCAGGTGGCCTCCGCAGCAGCGATCCTCTGTGATCATGTGCTCATGAAATCCCGCCACGTTGATCCCCTGCACGAAAGGGGGGCAGCGAAAGCCAACCAGGGTTCCCTCCACCCCGGCCAGGCGAAACAGCGGCTGCGCCTCGATGGCCTCCAGCATGGGCTTATAGGGTGGGCTCTGGCGCGGCACTGTGCGCACCTTGGCGGTTTCGAATCGACCATCGAGACGCAGGGCCACGAAGACATTGTCCGACCCCACCAGGCGATCGACCCACTGGTGGATCTCATCCCGGCTCAGGGGGTGGTCGAAGTGCCGCTCCAGGCAGGGGCGAAACTGGGTCATCACGGCGAACGGCGTCTTCTGCCAGGGATCGGCCCGACGCGCGGAGCCGTCGGCTTTCAGCTGATGGATCTGCCGCTCGAAGGCGATCAGCTCCCCGTCGAGGTGGTTGAAGGTGCCGAGACCAAAGTCTCCATGGTGCAGAAGCTCACTCATGGTGGTCTCCCCCTCGTAAACGCCGGCCAGCAGGGCGCTCATCAGGGAGCTCTGATAGATCACACCCTCATCCTGATGGCGGCGCCAGCGGTCAAACTGGCGACTCACCTCAAGCGCGCAGCTATCCTGGCTGTCAGATACGGCAATCTCTCCCATTTGAGTTTCACCTCTCGATCTCGTCCTGTTACTGTTCGGAGTCAATGGTGACCCATTTCACACTCCGATGACCAATACTCAGCACCCACGACTTCGAGACGCCTTCGATATGGAACTGCGAACCCTCAGATACTTCATGACGGTGGCTAAGCTGCGCAGCTTCACCCGCGCCGCCGAGCGCCTCGGCATGGCTCAACCGCCCCTGAGCCAGCAAATTCGCAAGTTGGAGGAGGGGTTGGGCACTCCCCTGCTGCGCCGCCTGACCCGCAGCGTCGAGCTCACCGAAGCGGGCGAGAGCCTCTATCAAGATGCGGCCCGCATCCTGTCCCTGGCGGAAGGGGCACGTCAGCGGGTCGAACGCATCGCCCGCGGCGAGGCGGGGGTCCTGCGTATCGGTTTCGCCGGCTCCACCGTGCTCCATCCGGCGGTGCTGGCCTTGCTGCACGACTTTCGCGAGCGCCACCCCGAGGTCATGCTCACTCCCCAGGAGGGGAGCATGCCGGGGTTGGTCGCCGCCCTCTACGACGAGCGGCTCGACGCCGCCATTCTTCGCCTGCCGTGCAGCGCCAGTGCCGACCTGGCGCATCACCTGATTGAGCGCGAACCACTGGTGATCGCCCTGCCCGCCCGGCATCCCCTGGCCGGTGCCGATGCTCTGGCCATGCATCAGCTGCGCGATGAGTCCTTTATCCTGTTCCCGCGCGACATAGGTCCCGGTCTCTACGACGGGGTGATCGGCCTGTGCCAGGGGGCCGGCTTTGTGCCACGGCTCGGCCACGAGTGCCCCCAGGTGATCTCGACGGTAGGCATGGTGCAGGCGGGGTTTGGCATCACGCTGGTGCCGCGCTCGGTGGCAGCCCTGCATCCCCAAGGAGTGAGCTATCACCCTGTGCTGGGAGGGGGGCTCATCACCGAGGTGAGCCTGGCCACCCGCCCCCACCCGCGCAGCGCGGCCCTGCGCCGGCTCATTTGTCAGATACAAAAAAGGCCTCCCGAAGGAGGCCTCTTGGCAAGGTAAGCACCGCTTACGCCAGGGTGATGCGCGCGAACTTGCGCTTGCCCACCTGATAGACGGCGGTACCGGCACCCAGCAGCGCCTTGCCGTCATCCAGCTTCTCGCCGTCGATCTTGACCGCCCCCTGCTTGATCATGCGCAGGGCCTCGGAGGTGGTCTCCACCAGGCCGGCCTCCTTGAGCAGGTTGGCCACCGGCATCCCCTCCCCTTCCAGGGCCAGGGTCAGCTCCGGCATCTCGTCCGGGATGGCGTTCTTGGAGAAGCGCTGGGTGAAGTCCTCGTGAGCCGCCTCGGCCGCCGCCTCGTCGTGGTAACGGGCGATGATCTCCTTGGCCAGCCAGATCTTCACGTCACGCGGGTTGAGGGTACCGGCCTCGATGCCCGCCTTGAACCCTTCGATGTCGCTCAGGGGACGGAAGGAGAGCAGCTCGTAGTAGTTCCACATCAGGGTGTCGCTGATGGACATGATCTTGCCGAACATCTCGTTCGGGGCATCGTGCACACCGATGTAGTTATTGGCCGACTTGGACATCTTCTTGACCCCGTCCAGCCCCACCAAGAGTGGCATCATCAGCACACACTGGGTCGCCATGCCGGCGTCCTTTTGCAGCTCGCGCCCCATCAGCAGGTTGAACTTCTGGTCGGTACCGCCCAGCTCGACGTCGGCCTTGAGGGCCACAGAGTCATAGCCTTGCAGCAGCGGGTAGAGGAACTCGTGAATGGCGATGGACTGACCGCCGGCGTAGCGCTTCTTGAAGTCGTCGCGCTCGAGCATGCGGGCCACGGTCTGCTTGGCCGCCAGCTTGATCATGCCGGTCGCCCCCAGCTCCTTGAGCCAGCTGGAGTTGTACTCGATACGGGTCTTGGCCGGGTCGAGGATCTTGAACGCCTGCTCGGCGTAGGTCATGGCGTTGTGCTTGATCGCCTCTTCGGAGAGCGGCGGACGGGTGGCGTTCTTGCCGGAGGGGTCCCCCACCAGGGCGGTGAAGTCACCGATGAGCAGGATCACCTCATGGCCCAAATCCTGGAAAGTCTTCAGCTTGTTGAGGATGACGGTGTGGCCCAGGTGAATGTCCGGGGCGGTCGGATCCATCCCCAGCTTGATGCGCAGCGGGCGCCCTTCCTTCAACTTGGCAACCAGTTCCTCTTCAACCAGGATCTCTTCTGCTCCGCGTTTGATCTCGGCCAGCGCCATCTCGAGCTGGGACATGTTTTGACTCTCCAATCACGTTTCCACAAGACCGCTCATCTTACTGGAATGGCAGGACAATTGGAAAGCCTGTAAAATCGCGGCATTGTGCTCGTTTGTCCCCCCTTTTTCATGGCTATCTGGAACGCCTTTATTAACCTCCCCCATTGGCACCGCCGAATGGTGCTGATCGTGGGAATTCTGACCATGATGCTGGCCATCTGGCCGAGCGAGCGTGTCGAAGCGATTCGCACCGTGTCCGAACCGTCGCCGCCCCCTCAGCTCGTGCCATCCGGGCCGGTGGCGCCCGTCAAGCCCAAGTTGGTGACCCGCAATGTCACGGTACGCAGCGGGGATAACATGGGCGTCATCTTCCAGCGCCTTGGCCTCGACAGCGGCGATCTGCACACCATCGATCAGCTGGCAGCGGCAGAGCCATTGCGCCGCCTCAAGCCCGGCGACGAGCTCACCTTCAAGCTGACCCCGCAAGGGGATCTCCACAGCCTCTATTACCCCCATAGCCTGGATCAGACCCTCAGGGTGAGCCGGGATGGAGAGCGTTTCGCGGCCCGCCACCTCAAGATTGACCTCGATACCCGCGAGAGCCTGGCTCAGGGGGAGATCCGCGCCAGCTTCTGGGGCTCGGCGGTGGAGGCCGGCCTGGACGAGCCGCAGATCATGAGTCTGGCCACCATCTTCGGCTGGGATATCGACTTTGCCCAGGACCTGCAACCGGGCGATCGCTTCACCGTCATCTACCAGGACAAATACCGGGACGACGAGCGGGTCGCCGCCGGCGACATACTGGCCGCCGAGTTCGTCAATCAGGGGGAGCGCTATCGCGCCATTTTGGGGGAGGATGGTACCTACTACACCCCGGAGGGAAAGGCGATGCGCAAGAGCTTCCTGCGCGCACCGGTCAACTTCCGCTACATCAGCTCCAACTTCAACCCGCGCCGCCTGCATCCGGTCACCGGCAAGGTTCGCCCCCATAACGGCATCGACTATGTGGCACCTGTGGGTACCCCCATCATGGCCTCCGGCTCCGGCAACGTGGTGGCCGCCGGTTACAACCAGTTCAACGGTAACTACGTCTTCATCCGCCACGACAGCACCTATGTCACCAAGTACCTGCACCTCTCCAAGCGCATGGTCAACAAGGGGCAGAGGGTCAAACAGGGTGAGACCATCGGCCTGCTGGGTGGCACCGGGCGCGTCACAGGCCCGCACCTGCACTACGAGTTTCTGGTGGCGGGTGTGCACAAGAATCCACGCACCGTCACCCTGCCCAAGGCCGAGGCACTGGCAGGACGGGAGCTCAAGGCGTTTCGCGCCAGCAGCGCCCCCCTGCTCGCCCGCCTCGACAGTCCGGGGGATGACAGATTGGCCATGAGCCGGGAGAAACCATGAGAGAGCGCTACATAGGACTCATGTCCGGCACCAGCATGGATGGCATCGATGCGGTGCTGATACGCCGCAGCCCCTCCCAAGGCGACCAGACGTGCTGGGAGGTAGAGAGTGCCCTGTGCCACCCCTGGCCCACCACAGTGGTCGACGAGCTGCATGCGCTCTGCATGCCCGGAGAGAACGAAATAGACAGGCTCGGGGTCGCCGATAACCGGGTGGCCGACGAGTTTGCCGCCGCCACCCTGGCCCTGCTGGCCAAGGCGGGGCTGACGGCGAATGACATCAGGGCCATCGGCTCCCACGGTCAGACGGTACGCCACCGACCCGAGCTCGGTTTCACCCTGCAGATCGGCAATGGCCACCGGCTGGCCGCCCTGACAGGGATCGACGTGGTGGCCGATTTTCGCACCATGGACATGGCCCTGGGCGGTCAGGGGGCCCCCCTGGTGCCCGCCTTCCATCAGGCCTGTTTTGCCAGCCAGACAGAGCCTCGCGTAGTCCTCAACATCGGCGGCATCGCCAACCTCTCGGTGCTGCCGGGCCCCCCTGAGGGGGTCTACGGCTTCGATACAGGCCCGGGTAACACCCTGCTCGACGGCTGGCACCGGCGCCACCGGGGCGGCAGCTTCGATGCCGGCGCGGCCTGGGCCTCTGAGGGAGAGGTGCACGAGGCGCTGCTCGGGGAGCTGCTTGCCCACCCCTACTTCGCCCAGCCCCACCCCAAGAGCACGGGGCGCGAGACCTTTACCCTGGCCTGGCTCGATCACTTGCTCACCGGATACCCCGCACTGGCGCCGGCCGATGTGCAGCGGACCCTGCTGGAGCTGACCGCCCGCTCCATTGCCGATGCTCTGCCGGCCCGGGCAGGCTCACTCTTCGTCTGCGGCGGCGGGGCCCATAACCCGCTTCTGATGGCTCGCCTGGCAGCCCTGTCACCCCGCTGGCAGATAGCGGACACCTGTGCCCTCGGCATCCACCCGGACTGGGTCGAAGGTGCAGCCTTCGCCTGGCTGGCGCAGCGCTTTCTCGCCCGTGAGCCCGGCAATTTGCCGGCGGTGACGGGAGCCGCACGCCCCGCCGTACTTGGCGCCCTCTTTCCTGCCCCTTAAAACGAAAAAGGCCACCTCGCGGTGGCCTCTTGCTATGAGGGATCAGATCCCGAGTGAGTCGAGCAGATCGTCGTGATCGCCCCCCCCTGCGGCAGCCGGCGCCGGGGCGGCAGGCTTGGCCTGGTTGGCCTGGGCGATCAGCTCGTCCGGATCGATCTCCTCGTGCACCTCCCCATCGTGAATCTTGATGAACTCGGTACGGTCCATGGCAAGCTCCAGGTAGAAGATGTTGTTATTGGAGGTAAAGAAGGTGACTCGGCGAGACTCGGGATGGTCCAGATTGGTGTCGACACTCAGCATCACCTGCTTGTTAAGAGCCAGCATCTTGGGCTGGTTCTGGGTGATGTGAGTCTGCAGCTCACGCCCGACCTTGCCGGTGAAGCTGCCGACGATCTGGTTCATCAACTCACCCATCACATTGCTCACCTCATCCGAGGTGTGAGAGATGGCCAGATCCTCCTTGGAGAGCCCCATGCTCAACATGTAGTTTTGATAGAGCTCCATGGCGGCGGCGGCGGAGAAGTTGATCACCACCAGGCCGGAGAAACCACCGTCGAACAGCACGAAGCAACCGATATCGGGCTTGAGGCAGGTCTTGCTGATGCGCTGTACCATGCCGGAGAAACGGACCTGGCTCTGGGTAGCGGCACTGAGTACACCGGTTACCGAATGGCAGAGGCTGAGCAGCACATCCTCTGTGGTCAATACCCGGGACTCTTCATCTTTGTTAAACATCATGTGACATCCTGAACACGTTGCGGTGGGACTATCTATACCATAGTCCCGCTTTGCCCGGAGCGAGATCATGGACAGGCCGAGATCTGGCTCCCAGTTGAGGCCTGCATCACCAATCAGGCCGATACGAACCCCTCTACCCCCACCAGGCGGTGTTGCCAGAGGGCCACCTGCTTCTCGAGTCCGGCCTCCTCATAGGGTTGCGCCGGCTTGGCCCCCCAGATGGGGCCCGGCCAGGCGGCGTCGCCGGTGAAACGAGCCACATGGTGCAGGTGCAGCTGGGGCACCAGGTTACCGAGAGCGCCGATATTGATCTTGTCCGGCTGCAGGCTCGCCTCCATCAGGGCGGCAACGGCACAGGACTCACGCATCAGCTGCTGGCGGTCGGCCTCAGCCAGATGGTGGATCTCGCGCAAGTTGTCGATGCGCGGCACCAGGATGAGCCAGGGGTAGTTGCTATCGCGCGACAGCAACACGCGGCAGAGGGGAAGGTCGCCCAGTACCCGGGTGTCGGCGGCGAGGCGGGGATGCAGTTCAAACATGGAGAGGACTCCGGTGGACACAAGACTGCGCCCACCATACTGCAAGGGAGGAGGAACTCAAAGCTGATTGGCGGCCCAGCCGATGAAGCGGCGCTTGAGGGCAGGATCGGCGCCGAGGAAGAGGCGCTGCAACTCGGCCTCCAGGGTGTCGGCAGGCGCCGTGGCAGACACGACGCCGGTGGCGGCCCAAGCGGCCTTGCCGGTGCCGCGGTTGTAGTCGTCCAGCTTGCCACTCCAGTCCACCCCGATCTGCAGGCCGCTCACGGCCAGCTCGTCTTGTACCAGGATCACCGGCTGGCCGGCGCCGTCGTGCAGGGTCAGCACCGGGTGCTCGGCAAAGCGCGCCTTGTCGCCCCGCTCATCCGGCAATCCCGTCAGTTGCAGGCTGGTGTTGCTCGCCTCGAAGCGCAGCACCTGGGGACGGGAGCGGTAGTGGCGATCACTCTCGCTCGAGCTGCGGCTCTCCTCTACGCCGTCATACTGCAGCAGAAGCTGATTGACCCCGTCAGGCAGGGTCACGCTCTGCCCCTGCGCGTGGCCTTGAGCGGAGCCAAGCAGTACCAGGTCGTCAGGAAGAGTGAGGCGCACTTCGGCCTGCGCGGGGGCGGCGCAGAGGGCGGTGAGGCAGAGTGCGGCCAGGGAACGTTTCATGGTGACATCCTTCTGTCATGGGGCTGGCAGGCACCTTACCCCTTCAAGATGACAGAAAGATAACAGGGCCCGCAGGCCCTGTTGGAAGGATTATCCCTTGTAGATCTTGGGGTTGAACACGTCTCGCAACCAGTCACCGAGCAGGTTGATGACCAGCACCAGCAGCACCAGACAGATGCCCGGGAAGGCGGTGATCCACCAGGAGCCGGAGAAGATGTAGTTAAAGCCCACGCTGATCAGCGACCCCAGCGACGGCTGGTCCACCGGCATACCAAGGCCCAGGAAGGAGAGGGCCGCCTCGCTCATGATGGCGTTGGCCACCTGCACGGTCGAGATCACCAGGATCGGCGACAGACAGTTGGGCAGGATGTGGCGAAACATGATGCGCGGGGCACGAAAGCCCATCACCTTGGCCGCCTCCACATACTCCTTCTTCTTCTCGGCCAGTACCGAGGCGCGCACGGTACGGGCGTACTGGGGCCACTCGGCCACGCCGATGATCACCACCAGCATCAGGATGGCGTACTGAGAGAAGAAATCAGAGCCAAAGGCCGCCTGAAAGATGGCCGAGACGATGATGGCCACCATCATGGTGGAGAACGACAACTGCACGTCGGCGAAGCGCATCAACAGGTTGTCGATGCGACCGCCGAAGTAACCGGCCATGAGTCCGATCACCACCCCCAGGGTCATCTGCAGACCCACGGCAAACAGGCCTATGGTGAGCGAGATACGCGAGCCATAGAGGATGGTGCTCCAGATGTCACGCCCCTGGTTATCGGTACCGAGCCAGAAGCGGGGATCGCCCCCCTCCAGCCAGGAGGGCGGGATCTCGGCATCCATCAGATCGAAGCTGGTCTGATCGTACACATTGTGCGGTGCTATCCAGGGGGCCAGCAGGGCGGCCACCACATAGACCAGAAACACCACGAAGCTGAACATCGCCACCTTGTCACGCAGGAAGTAGTAGACGATGTCGGAGTTTTTGAAGCGGGCCCAGCGGCTCGCGGTCACGGCGTGAGTCATGCTTACCCCTTGGCTGTCAGGTTAACGGTCGGGTTGATGAGACCATAGAGGAGGTCCACCAGGGTGTTGGTCACCACGAAGATGAGCCCGACGAAGATGACGTAGGCGGTGATAAGCGGAGTATCAACCCGGTGGATCGCCTCAAGAAACAGAAACCCCGTTCCCGGCCACTGGAACACGCTCTCGGTCAGTATGGTGTAGGCCACCATGGTGCCGATCTGCACGCCACCGACGGTAATGACCGGCAGCATGGTGTTCTTGAGCGCATGGCGATAGTAGACCTGGTTGTCATCGAGCCCCTTGGCCCGGGCAAATTTCACATACTCGGAGGAGAGCTGCTCGAGCATCTCTGAGCGTACCAGCCGGATAAACAGGGGCAGCATGATGGAGGAGAGGGCCACACTCGGCAGGATCAGGTGCAAGATACCGTCCAGAGTGAAGAAGCCCGACTCCCATCCCAGCACGTTGGCGGTCTCGCCGCGACCATAGGCCGGCAGCCAGCCCAGGTGGATGGAGAAGAGGTACATCAACATGATGGCGGTGAGGAACACAGGGATAGAGATGCCGATGCTGCTCGCCCCCATGATGATCTTGGTCAGTATGCTGCGCGGGCGAATGGCGGAATAGACCCCGAGCGGAATCGAGACGAAGACGATGATGAGAGAAGCCCCGAAGACCAGCTCCAGGGTCGCTACCAGCTTGTCGAGGATCACCTCGAGGGCCGGTCGCTTGAAGAAGTAGGAAGTGCCGAGATCCCCGTGAATGGCCCCCTTGAGGAAGCGGGCATATTTCACCAGGAAGGGATCGTTGAGCCCCATCTGATCGCGCAGGATCTGGCGCTGCGCCTCGGACACCGACTGCCCCACCAGCTCGCGCAGGGGGTCACCCAGGTTGTCCTGAATTGAGAAGGCCACCAGGCTGATGACGAACATCACTATGATCGCCTGGTAGAGCCGCTTGAGCAGAAATGTAAACATGCTGGTCCTTCTACGTGGCCTGCTTTATGGGTGCAGGCTTTCCATCAAGGCGGGGGCTCGCGCCCCCGCCGGGTCCTTGGTGGCAGACGCCTTACTGCTTGATGACCAGATCCCCGAAGTAGGGGAAGTTCATCACGTTGACCACCGGCTTGATGTCGGCACTCTTCTTGGCCCCATAGGCGAGGTTTTCCCAGTGCAGGGGCACGAAGGGAGCATCCTCGGCCAGGATCGCCTCGACCTTCTGCAACATGGCGGCACGCTTGGCCGGATCGGTCTCGGCGTTGGCCTCGGTCACCAGCTTGTCAGCCTCGGCGTTGGCATAGCCGGAGCAGTTGTATTGACCCATGCCGGTCTTGGCGTCCTTGCTGAAGGTGAGGAATTCGAAGAAGTTGGCGCTGTCCTCGGTGTCGGAGTGCCAGCCAATCACCTGCATGTCGGCGGCGCACTTGTCAAACTCCGGCCAGTACTGGGCTACCGGCATGGTCTTCAGATCTACCTTGATGTTGATCTTGGAGAGCATGGCGGAGACGGCCTGAGCAATCTTCACATCGTTCACGTAACGACCGGCCGGGGAGATGAAGGAGAGCTTGAGCCCCTTCTCGTAACCCGCTTCCTTCATCAGCGCCTTGGCCTTGGCCAGATCGTAACGGGGGGTCAGTGCCTCGTTATAACCGGCGTAGCCTTTCGGGCTCAACTGCCCTGCCGGGGTACCGAAACCCTTGTTGATCTTCTCGACGATACCCACCTGGTTGATGGCGTAGTCGATGGCCTGGCGTACGCGCTTGTCTTTCAGGGCCGGGTTGGTGTTCTGGTTCAGCTCGATGATGATGGCGCGGGTACCGGAGAGGGTCACCAGCTGGGTGCTTGCCCCCTTCTCGACGCGGTCCAGATCATTCGGGGCGACCGGGTAGATGACGTCCACATCGCCACCCAGCAGGGCGGCCACGCGGGTCGCGTCTTCCTTGATCGGCACCAGGGTCAGGTTTTCGACGTTACCCTTGGAGGCTTTGTCCCAGTAGTTGGGGTTGCAGGCGTAGTCGAGCTTGACCCCCTGCTCGCGGAACTTGACGGTGAACGGACCGGTACCGGAGACGTTGGTGGAGGCAAACGACGCACCATTTTTCACGATCTCGGCCTTGTCCTTACCATCCTCGGTCTTGCCGGTGTAGAACTTGGAGTCCATCGGGAAGATATAGGTGACGGTCTGCAGGATCAGCGGATAGGGGTTCACGGTCACCAGATCGACGGTGTAGTCGTCGACCTTCTTGGCCTCGGCGATGGGATCGAAGATCGCCTTGAAGTCCGGGGAGGCCTTCAGACGGTTGACGGTCCACACCACGTCATCGGCGGTAAAGTCGTTGCCGGAGTGGAACTTGACGCCCTTGCGCAGGTGGAAGCGGACGGTCTTGTCGTCGATGCGCTCGTACTTCTCGGCCAGGCGCGGCTCGAATTGCAGATCTTGCGTCCAGCGCATCAGGGGATCGAACACCAGGTGAGACATCTCCAGGGTCTGGCCGGAGAGCTGCTCCTGGGGATCCAGCGAGGTCGGGTCGGAGGCCACGGCCACCTTGATATCGGCGGCAGAGACATTGAAGGCCAGGCCAGCGGCCAGCAGCGCCATTGCAACCTTGGACATTCCTTTCTTCATCTTGTTCTCCATGCGTATCTCTTTGTTTTAGCTTGCGATTTCCAGCCCCTCGCGGGACATTCCCTTGAACTCCGGCATCAACGAGATCAGCTTGCGGCTGTACTCATGCTCGGCATTGGTAAACAGCTTCTCGGTCTCGGCCACCTCGACCAGATGACCGTGTTTCATCACCCCGATGCGGTCACACATCTGGCGGATGACCGGCAGGTCGTGGCTGATAAACAGCATGGTGAGCCCCAACTCCTGCTGCAGATCCTTGAGCAGGTTGAGGATCTGGGCCTGCACCGACACATCCAGCGCCGAGGTCGGCTCGTCGCAGATGAGGAAACGAGGACGGGTAGCCAGGGCTCGGGCGATCGAGATGCGCTGGCGCTGGCCGCCGGAAAATTCATGGGGATACTTGACTCCGGCCCCGCGGCCGAGCCCCACGTGATCGAGCAGGTCCCCGACGATCTGCTCTATCTGTCGCTCGCTCTGGGCGAGGCGGTGGAAGCGGATCGGCTCGGCGATGATGTCACGCACCTTCATGCGCGGGTTCATCGACGAATAGGGATTCTGGAACACCATCTGCATCTGGCGACGCAGGGGACGGCGCTCGTGCTCACCCTTGAGGGCGGTGAGATCGACCCCCTCAAACACTATCTTGCCGCTGTCGGGCGGATAGAGGCCTGTGATGGCGCGGGCTATGGTGGACTTGCCGGAGCCCGACTCCCCCACCAAACCGAAGGTCTCCCCTTCGAAGATCTCGAAGCTGATGTCGCTGCACGCCTGCACATACTGGCGACGACTCGGGAACAGGGAGTCTTTGGTGACAAACTTGAGATCCACATGCTCGACCCGCAACAGGGCCCCCTCATAGGGGCGCTCATCCTGGGTTTGGCCTAGCCAGTGGGTCTTGAGATCGATGCTGGTGTCGGGGGCACTGGCATCCTCGATGTAGGAGACCAGCGGGAAGCGCACCAGCTTGACATCCGAGCGCGGCACCGCCGAGATGAGGCTGCGGGTATAGGGGTGCTCGGGGGCGCCCAGCACCTGCTCTGTGGTGCCAAACTCCACCAGATCACCGCGATACATCACCACCACCTTGTCGGTGACGTTGGAGACCACCCCCATGTCGTGGGTGACCAGCATGCAGCCCACCTGACGCTCCTTGCACAGGGTGCGAATGAGCTGGAGGATCTGATCCTGGATAGAGACGTCCAGCGCCGTGGTCGGCTCGTCGGCGATGATGAGCTCGGGGTCGCACGACAGGGCGATGGCGATCACCACCCGCTGGCGCATGCCGCCGGAAAACTGGTGCGGATACTGCTTGATGCGCAGCTCCGGACTTGGGATCCCCACCGCCTGCATCAGCTCAAGGGCCTTGTCGAAGGCCTGCTGACGGGTTAGCTCGGTGTTGGCGAGTATGGTCTCGACCAGCTGCCGCTCTACCGTGAACAGGGGGTTCAGGGAGGTCATGGGATCCTGAAAGATGAAGCCGATACGCGAGCCACGGATGGCGCGCATCGCTCCCTGGCCAAGGCCAGAGATGAGTTCTCCATTGAGATAGATATCCCCCCGGGCGATGCGCCCCGGTGGACTCAACAGATCGATGATGGCATTGCCTATGGTGGATTTGCCGGCGCCGGACTCACCGACCACACCGACGATCTCCCCCTTCTCAATGGAGAAAGAGAGATCCTTTACCGCGGCGTGCACCCCGTAGCGGGAGGGGTACTCGATCCGCAGGTTCTTTACTTCGAGCAAGGACATGGTTACCTCTGCGGGGGACATCCGTCCCAAACAAATTCGTCCATAAACAGTCCGCAGATGCCGGATTGGTCTCGAGCCTCGGCAGGCTCACTCCGTGAGACAGGCAAACCAGCGATCCGCGCGGGTTTTTTGCATTTTTTTGGAATAACCCGCCTGTAACCTAAACTGTTTACCCCCCCGTGTAAATGATGGATTTATACAATTCCGTCACCTCGGCATCGACCGAAAGAGTGTAAACAGATAAAAAATCACAATATAAGCAGAAAAACAGCTATAAATCCCACACAATCATGCTCGAGCAGAAATCACTAATAAACAAGAGCACAACAAGCAGAGTGTTTCTCTTTTTTGACAAAAGGATTCTTACGAAGCTTTGTAGTGAATTTTTATTCACAAAGCCTTCTACTTGGCATAGAGCACCAGTGATTAACAATTAATCAGAAAAAAATAGGGGACGCCATGGCGTCCCCTTCTGCCGGATGACCCCTCATCCCCACCAGTGGGCCAATAATTGCATACAGATCAGGGCGAAGAGGCCGGCGATGAGATCATCGAGCATGATGCCGAACCCACCGTGGATGCGGCGATCAAACCAGGAGATGGGCCAGGGTTTGATCACATCGAAGAGGCGAAACAGGGCGAACCCGGCCACCACCCAGGCCCAGCCGGCCGGGGCGGCTATCATGGTAACCCCGAAACCGATGATCTCGTCCCAGACGATCCCCCCGTGATCGGCCATGCCGATGGCATCGGTCGCCACCTGACAGATATGGATGCCGGCCACAAAGCCCACGACCAACAGGGCGATAAACCAGGGGGTAGGCAGGCCGCTCACCAACAGATAGAGGGGGACGGCGACCAGGGTCCCCATGGTTCCCGGGGCCTTGGGGGAGAGGCCGGAGCCAAACCCCACCGCCAGCAGATGGAGGGGGTTGGCAAGGTTAAGACGTTTCAGCTCGGGTTTGATCATGCGAAGTGGTCCCACCCCTTGAGGGTCAGGCTGACCGGCTTGTCGGCCAGCAACCACTCGATTCCCGGCTCACCGGCCAGAATGCGACCGATACGGGTGAACTTGACCCCGCTATGGGCCAGGGCGGTATCGAGCACGCCGCGATGCTCTTCGGGCACGGTGAAGAGGAGTTCGTAGTCGTCGCCGCCGGCCAGGGCCAGCTGCCACGCCTGCTCAGGGGAGACCGCATCCTGCAGCACCGGCGACAGGGGCAAGGCGTCCAGATCGATCTGGGCGCGCACACCGGAGGCGCGCAGCACGTGCCCCAGATCCGACGCCAGTCCGTCGGAGAGATCGAGGGCCGCGTTGGCGATGCCACGCAGGGCCTGACCCGCCAGGATGCGGGGATGAGGGTGATCGAGGCGGGGCAGCACGGCCGCCAGCTGGTTTTCGTTCAGGGTACGTCTGGCCAGCAGGTGGCTCAGGGCCAGGGCGGCGTCACCGAGCGTCCCGGTCACATAGATGCCGTCACCGGCCTTGGCGCCGCTGCGCAGCAGGGCCTTGCCGCTGGGCACAGTTCCCTTGACAGAAACCGTGATGGAGAGTGGGCCACGGGTCATGTCACCGCCGACCAGGGCCACGTTGTAGTACTCGGCGAGCTCCAGAAATCCTTCGGCAAAGCCGGCGACCCAGGGCTCGTTGATGGCGGGCAGGGTCAGGGCCAGGGAGACCCAGCGGGGCTCGGCGCCCATGGCGGCGAGATCCGAGAGGTTCACCGCCAGCGCCTTGTAGCCGAGATCCACCGGGTCCATCTCGGGCAGGAAGTGTACCCCGCTCACCAGGGTATCGGTGCTCACCGCCAGCTGGGTATCGGGAGGCAGGGTCAGCAGGGCACAATCATCCCCCGGCCCCAACACCACATCCTTGCGGTGGTGGGCCACCTTGAAGTACTTGTCGATCAGCTCGAATTCACCCATGCAATAAAAAGCCAGCTTGCGCTGGCTCCTCTCTTATTCGGTTTTGGGCCGCGCTTACTGCTTACCCAGGGATTTGACGACCTTGTCCAGCACACCGTTGACAAACTTGTGGCTGTCTTCGGCGGCGAAGGCCTTGGCCAGCTCGATCGCCTCGTTGATGGCCACACGGGGCGGCACATCATCACGACGGGTCAGCTCGTAGGTAGCCAGGCGCAGGATCGCCTTGTCCACCAGATCCACCTCTTCCAGCGGACGGGAGAGGAAGGGCGAGAAGACCTTGTCCAGATCGTTGCAATACAGCGAAACGCCAAACAGCAGATCGCGGAAGTAGGCGAGATCCACGCCCTTGGTCTCCTGCTCGACCTTGAACTGCTCCTCGATATCGCCCACGTTATCCTTGGTCATCTGCCATTGATAGATGGCCTGGATGGCGAAATGGCGGGCTTTGCGGCGCTCAGACGGTTTCAATCTCTCTCTCCTCGTTACACGTCCAGTTGCTTCAGGACGTTGATCATTTCGAGCGCACTCAGTGCAGCCTCTGCACCCTTGTTACCCGCCTTGGTACCGGCGCGCTCGATGGCTTGTTCGATATTTTCTGTGGTCAGCACGCCAAAGGCGACGGGGATCTCGTACTCCATCATCACCTGGGCCATGCCCTTGCTGTTTTCATTGGCGACCAGATCGAAGTGGTAAGTGCCACCCCGGATCACGGTACCCAGCGCCACAACGGCATTGTACTGGCCGCTCTTGGCCAGCTTCTTGACCGCCAGCGGGATCTCGACAGCACCCGGTACCTTGACCAGGGTGATGTTGTGATCGGCGATCTGGCCCTGACGCTTGAGCACATCAAGGGCGCCTTCTACCAGGCTGTCATTGATGAAGCTGTTGAAACGAGCCACGACGATGGCGACACGCGCCTCGGGGGCGGCAATATTCCCTTCGATAACCTTCATGGGCAGTCCTGTGATAGAGGCCTTGAGTCAAAGTGGGGCACATTCTAGCACAAAGGGTCAGGGACCAAAACCGGCATAACGACTTGCCCGTCTCCCGCCCCAACGTCCCTTCTTGCCGGCAGCGACGCCGCCTCCACACAAGGGAGCTCCGAACGCACCTTCTGATGCAAATATGCCCCCCTCTTTATCTTGGGACATCCACCTTTTTGTATAAGAGACAAACAATCCATCACTGCGGCTCTTGGGGTCTCTAAGAATCTAACGACTGGCTGCTGAGCAGAGGATCGGCGGTCATCATATAGCTGCTGTGGATGCGCAATCCACACGATGGCAATAGCAGTGGGTCATGCAGGAGACGCATGGATGATACGGTGGTATCCAGATGCACAAATAATCAGGTAGCGGGCTGATGACACCGTCGCTGGCCGCAGTGGTGGGCGTAACGCTCTCGCGCCACGCCGTGGCCGATGGCCCGGATGCCGCTTCGCTTAAACAGCCTCACCTGCTTGAGCCAGTCGTCACCGTCGAGTTGCAACCGTTGCAAGATGGGGGAAAGCGCCGCCGGAATATGGCCCCGCTTGTCGTCGCGAATGGCACGGCCAGTCCAGTCAACCAGCGCCAGATAGTCGCTGAAGGTGTAGGGGAGTGACTCGGGTTCCCCCTGCTTGGCAAACGGCAGCAGCAGGGGTGGCAACTCGGTGGTTTTGGCCCTTCCCAGACGCTGGCTGACGCTGGTGTAGTCGCTCTCCTCGGGTCGGTCGGCGAGTTTGGCGCGGATGGGGTTGAGCTCCACATAGGCCATGCAGGCGAGCAGCGCCGACTCCGTCAGCAG
>NZ_CDDB01000038.1 GCF_000820105.1 Aeromonas schubertii
GCCGTGACCGATGGCCCGGATGCCGCTTCGTTTGAACAGCTTCACCTGCTTGAGCCAGTCCTCAGCGTCGAGTTGCAACCGTTGCAAGATGGGGGAAAGCGCCTCGGGAATATGGCCCCGCTTGTCATCGCGAATGGCGCGCCCCGTCCAGTCAACCAGCGCCAGATAGTCGCTGAAGGTGTAGGGCAGTGATTTGGGTTCATTCTTCTTGGCAAATGGCAGCAGTAGGGGTGGTAACTCGGTGGTCTGGGCCCTTCCCAGACGCTGGCTGATGCTGGTGTAGTCACTCTTCTCGGGTCGGTCGGCGAGTTTGGCACGGATGGGGTTTAGCTCCACATAGGCCATGCAGGCGAGCAGCGCCGACTCTGTCAGCAGGGCCTGGCTCTTGAAGCGCCCCTCCCAGAAGTGACCCTTGCAGCTATCTTCCTGATTAGCTTGGCGAGCCAACCCTTCGTTGAGCAGGCGCACGAACCAGCTGATGGAGTAGAGTCGCCCGCGCCACTCCTCTATCAGCCCTTGCACTACCGAGAGCTCAGACTCAATCAGGGCATCCCCCTGATACCAGCGGCGCACCAGCAGCGGCCACTGGAACAGCCCGGCCCAGCGCTCGGCCACCTCCCGCTCGCTCCACCCCTGGGCCTGCTCGGCATCCACTTTCAGCACCAGGTGGTAGTGGTTGCTCATCACCGCGTAGGCGCAGATACCGATGGCAAAGAGCCGCGACAGCTGACCCAGCCGGTCTACCACCCACTGGCGACGATGCTCGTAACTCTGCCCCGAGTGGGCATCTTCCCCACACAGAAAGGCCCGCCGCACGCAGCGGCTCACCACGTGGTAGTAAGGCGTATCCTGCAGGCTGATTTGACGTGAACGGGCGATGGTCATGGC
>NZ_CDDB01000039.1:0-132349 GCF_000820105.1 Aeromonas schubertii
TGATCTGACCCAGCAATCGTGGACACCGGGTTAAGCAGCTACCTTCTCAAACTCCTCTGGGGTTTGGTAACCCAAAGTGCTGTGCAGGCGATGTCGATTGTAATCGACCTCTATGTACTCGAATACCCTTTCCCGCATCTGGGCTCGGGTCGTGAACCGCTCGCCATGGATCGCTTCCACCTTCAATGAGTGAAAGAAGCTCTCCGAGCAGGCATTGTCATAACAATTGCCTTTGGCGCTCATGCTGCAGTGCAGGCCGTGGGCATTCAACAGTAACCGTGTAACCGTTCACCGACAGGGGCTTGACGCACACAACTCGGCAGGGATGGGGTAATCCGTTTTCTCGATGCAGGCTCGGACGACGGCGCGCAGCCACTCCTGGGGGCAACGACCCAGGCGTTTGGCTGTCTCCACCAACGACAGGATGCGCTGACGAAACTGCTCACCACGATGTGAGCACACGCCGTAGCTCCCTTTGCGCCACAGCACATAGCCGCGCAGCGCGCGCTCGGCCTCATTATTCGTCAGCGGAATATCGTCATCCCCCATAAACCGCCACAACATCTCGTTATCCTTGATGAGCCACGCGCAGCGCCCCCGATAGCGCGTTGAGCAGAGCAGCCGTCCTTGCTCTAACTGCTTTAACCAGCTCTGCCGATAGCGCCTGAGCCGGTGCAGATAGCGCTCCTTGCTCAAGGCCCCATGCTCATAGCGATGGCGAACCCGAAACACACTGTTGGCCAGCAGCACCAGCCTGGCTCCAATGGACTGATTAACCTGCTCTCCACTTTGGGCAATGGCGACCACATTGCGCAGCACATGGGCCCAGCAGAGTTGCCGCTGACTCGCGCCGACAAACCGGTAGCCCGCATATTGGTCCGTCACCAGCACGCCTGCCAGCTCCGACCCCAGCAGGCGTTTGGCTGCGTCGATACCACGGCCGTAAGCGGTCATGAAGCAAACCGCTATCTTGCTCAGTGCCATCCACATGTAACCGTTCACCGGGACTGGGTTGACAGGTGGAATAGGGTGTGGTTATGGGGTATTTCCTAACAGAATATTCTGTCGGAATGCTTTTAAACTCCCGATTATCGGATGTTTCAACTAAGGGACGCCTGAGTGCTCCATTGTCAAGATGCTCTCGGTGAACGGTTACCGGCGTTGTTGAATAAAAGAATCTTTCTCTTGTTAAGCTCGGCATGAGCCTGAAGATCTCATCTGAAAGCCGCATTCCAGTGTCTCAGACATGGTGAGACGCAGAGACATCCTCTGATTTTTATAACCTAAACAGCGCAGATATGCTTTTGTTCAACAAGGCCACGGTTACCGGGAAAGGGTATTCGAGTACATAGAGGTCGATTACAATCGACATCGCCTGCACAGCACTCTGGGTTACCAAACCCCAGAGGAGTTTGAGAAGGTAGCTGCTTAACCCGGTGTCCACGATTGCTGGGTCAGATCAGTTCAAGCAACTCATCGGGCCAAAGCTGAGCCTGCGCAACTACAACGCCCAAGTGGGCGAAATTCTGGCTGGTGTGAAGGTGATGAACACGCTGATAGGGCTTGGTATGCCTGCTCGCCAGCCAGTGAATTGAGTGGTCATGGCGGGTTGGGGAACGGCTATCCAACGACGGATTTTGTCAACAACGCCCTACTTTCTGGATAATGCCGCACCGTTCCCTGGCAACGCACATAGGCTTATGCAACTGGTGCGGAATTAGGATCAGCTATTTATAGGATCAGATCACCGAGATGACAGATAGCTCCCCAATTTAAGCAACAAGGCTATAGCTATGAATCATTCTTACCAATGAAAAGACACTGAAGGAAAAAATAAAGTGCAAGCGAGTAAAAGCGGCGATGAGTACAGACTACCTGGCTAGAGTCTTTTGCAGGATAAGCATTTTTCATGCTTTTCCCTTGGTTACCACCCTATCTTCTTGGTATTAATGGTATGGATAAAGAAAATCATTGCGTTTGTTATTATGAACCTAGCGCACTTGTTTCAGTACTATGCATTTCATTTAATCATGAACAGTACTTGAGGCGCACCCTTGATTCTATAATTATGCAGGATGTCGATTTTAAATATGAAGTTTTAGTGCATGACGATGCTTCCCAAGATAATTCACAAAGCATCATATCAGAATATGAAGAAAGGTATCCTGAACTCATTGTTAGTTTGAAAAGAATAGAGAATGTTTATTCAAAAGGCGACCGACTTTCTATATGGCGTTTCTTTGTAGAGCATGCTCAGGGGGAGTTTATTGCTTTCTGCGAAGGTGATGACTATTGGTTATCAAAGGATAAACTTAAAAAGCAAATAGCTGGATTAATTAGCAAACGTGAATGTAATATATCATTTCATCCAACAACTAGGTTGAATACAGAAACGGGAGTCTGCTTGGGGTCATATGGCTACATTGCTGAGTTTGATTCTAAGGAGGTTTCATTCATTTCTCCAGAATTAGCAAGTGTTTTTTTTATTGAAAATACAGTTCATGTATCATCCGTCGTGATGCGACGCTGCTCATTTATATCATTTTATCAATTTTTTAAAAAGTATCCCTGGATTGATGCGAGTGACTATTTTATCAAATTGATTGGTGGGGCTTCAGGTGCCTTATATATAAGAGATGAGATGTCAGTGTATCGAGAGAATGTACCAGGATCTTGGACCAGTGCTCGGGAAAATAACTTTAACTTAAAAGTCGCACATTGTATAAAAATGCTTTCAGTATCACAAGGGATTTCAAGTTGCTTTGTGACATACAATAAAAATGAGATTGGCCGCCATCACTTACTTAAGTATACGCTTGAGTTACATTCATTGCTTCATTCCGCCTTTGCTTATTCTTACTTGAGTGAATTTTATTCAATTATAAAGGGGGCAGTGAGTAAAGCTATAATGGAATTTAAGTCAGGAAATATAATATATTTCGGTGCGGGGACGATCTTTGATGCTCTTATTGGAGATGAAACTGATATTGTAAATGTTATTGATAAGGGGGCTTTTTTAAAGCTAATAAAAAGACATGTTTTGTACAGTTGTGAGCTAGAAGAACACTCATTTAATGAAACAGATGTGATTGTGGTTACGCCTATTTTCAGAGGGCATTCAATATGCGATAGTCTATTGAATAAGCGTGGGGTAAAATGCAAGATTGTTATTGTTGATGATTTGTTGACTTTAGATTTGGTAAATAAAAGTATTTTTTCTTCAGCTAAACGCTTTCTGATTGAACATGGATATCCTAGAGAGGATATTTGTCTTAATATCAATATGAAATAGGATGTTTTGTAATGAAGGTTGTTCCTGTTACTAAGCCATATCTTCCCCCTTTAGATGATTTTATTCCTTATTTAGAGGAAATTTGGGAGAATTGTCAATTAACAAATAATGGGCCTTTTCATCAACAATTGGAAAAAGAATTATGTTTATATTTAGGTGTTGAACATTTGTCATTGTTTACAAATGGTACATTGGCTTTAGTGACGGCTCTGCAAGCATTAAGGATAAAGGGTGAAGTAATTACAACCCCTTACTCATTTGTTGCAACCAGCCATGCCCTTATATGGAATAATCTTACACCTGTGTTTGTTGATGTGAAACCGGGTTCATTTAATATAGACGCTTCAAAAATTGAAGAGGCGATTACACCAAATACTACAGCTATTTTGCCTGTGCATTGTTACTCAACACCTTGTGAGATTGAGGAGATTCAGAGAATTGCTGATAACTATGGCTTGCGGTTAATATATGATGCAGCGCATGCATTTGGAACTAAATACAAGGGCGAAAGCATTTTGAATCAGGGAGATATGTCAGTACTTAGCTTTCATGCTACAAAGGTTTTTAATACATTCGAAGGTGGCGCTATAATATCAGCATCGCGAAAGTTGAAACAACGGGTAGATTATTTAAAGAACTTCGGTTTCTCTGATGAGATAACTATTGTTGCTCCCGGGATTAATGCTAAAATGAGTGAAGTGAATGCTGCTTTTGGCTTATTACAACTCAAGCATGTTGATGACGCCCTTTCACAAAGGAAAGTGATCTTTGACCGGTATTGCAATGAATTAGCGGATGTAGTCGGGATTGAACTTCCTCTCATGAAGCTTAATGGTATCATAAATTACTCCTACTTTCCTATTTTAGTCAAAGATGACTATATAATGAGTCGCGATATGCTCTATAGTAAGTTAAAGTCGGAAGGTATTTTTGCAAGACGATACTTTTACCCGTTAATTAGCAATATACCGATGTATAACAAAATTCCCTCTTCGTCTCCTCATAATCTCATTAACGCCAATATTTTATCAAGTCGTGTAATTTGTTTACCGTTGTATCCCGGTCTAGATCCTGATTCACTTACTAAGATAATAACTTTGATAAAGTATGGCCATGATTGATTTTATGCGCAGCATATTGTTTAAATTTTTTGACTAGACTCTAGATGAGAACTGATACTATGGCCCTATCAAACAAAGGAAGTAATTCAGGAGTGTTGATTTTCTCAGGGTATAATCCAAGGGCTATAATCGCATTTATAAGAACCTTAATTATTACAGATATTAAATTTACTATCATTGCAGCCTCTGAAGAGGATTTTATTTTATCTACAGACTATAAGGGGCACGTTGCGGCTATTCGCAATATACAGTCGCTAGATAAAGATGATCTGAGGCGCTGTATTAATTTGTCACGGGCCATGTTGGAGTGTGAGACAATGGTCGTTGCGCCATCTTCAGAGTTTCTAAATAGATATTTATTAAGTGAGTCCACATTTTTCGAGAGTTTGGGCGTTACAATCCCTCTTGTGGATAAGAATCTCTATGAGATGATTTCTGATAAGAAGTCATTTGGTCAGATATGTTCTAAACATGGATTGCTTGTCCCTTGTGAAATATTAAATCCTGAAGAAAAAAATTTGCCATTTGTAGCAAAACCAATAAGGTATCAGTCAAAGTTAGGTGAAATTCACAGTCCTGTCATAATAGATAATAACAATGACTTAGAGTATTTTTTGGCTAGGGGTGATCGTGATGACTTTTATTTTCAAGAGTACATATCAGGTGAGACTTACTATCTTCTTTATTATTTTGATCGTTCAGGTTCAGTAGAGAAGTTATCAATGAGAAATTTAATTCAACAGCCAAATGGAAAGTCAGTTATTGCATCTGTATTAAGTGATGTTCATACCTTATCTGTATCAGTTGGTTATGAAAAATTACTATCCAGCATGAGCTTTTTTGGATTAGTTATGGTTGAATTGAAAAAATATAAAAACAAGTATTATATGATAGAAGCAAACCCTAGGTTTTGGGGGCCATCCCAACTTTTTGTTGATGCACAGCATAATCTTTTCATTAACTTTTTAAATGATTGGCTAGGAGTCTCTTATTCCGTTAATACTGGAATTTTTAATCAGAGTGCTAAGTATTTTTGGATGGGAGGGTTTGTCGAGAATGAATTTAATTCTCCTTGTTCTTGTCATTTAGAAGATACAGATGCGGTGGCGATGCTTGGTAGTTTAGGGGAGTTTATGTCGAATGATGTGTATATGCGCTCAGATACTATCCAGATTGGATTGAAATATTGGGGTCAACATGATTAATAACGGTAAGCAACTTGAGAATCTTTATTATAAAATGAGTAAACATGCTCATTATCAAAGACTGAACCCTCTCGTAGAGAATTTGTTTAATAATTGCACTATTAAACCTAGTGTTAATCGTTTTGAATGTGAGCGCTTTCTTGCTATTGAGTCACATATTGATCTTGTCGGCTTAACTGTATTAGATGTCGGTGGTAATACGGGATATTTTTCTTTTGAAAGTATCAGAAAAGGTTGTAATCTGGTTCACTACTATGAGGGTAATTCAGAGCATTGTGAGTTTGTAAAGTTGGCTGCAAGTATGATAGGTATATCTGACAGGTTGAATGTATATAGTAAATATTTTCAGCCTTCAGAGGAAGTACAAAAGGTTGATTTGATATATTTGCTTAATGTACTCCATCATATTGGTGATGATTTTGGTATTGTGCGTAATGAACAGGCTTGCCTCGACTCTGCTGCCGACATGTTACGAAAATATTCAAATTTAGGATCATATTTAGTATTTCAGATAGGATATAACTGGAAGGGCGATCCTAACAGGCCATTATTCAATAATGGTACCAAATCAGAAGTCATTGAGTGGTTAGAGTCGGTTACTGCAGGATATTGGGAAATTATGTCAACTTTAATTGCAGTGCAAACATCTACCGGAGTAACATATCTACCTAAAAATGATGAGAGCATTGTTAGAGATGACAAGTATGGCGAATTTTTTAATCGCCCCATATTCATTTTAAAAAGTAAATTGTGTTAATCGTGTTGTGGCTATTGGATTCAACGTTGAATTGCAACATCTGTACAAGAATCTGGCGGTCTTGCAAAACTGCTCAAAGATCACTTTAGGCTACTTGAGGCCAAGGTATTTGCGCGATAATCGTTCATCATGAGTGCGTTGACATAAAAAAGAGACGATCGTTACTTGAACGCCATCAGCCTGTTGTATGAGCATTGCTATGCAGGCTGTTGTTCCACCCAGAATATAATGGTTATTGGCTTATGGATCTCAACAAGCCATTGATCATATCTTGCTGAGCATGAGCCAGTGCAGGAAATAATGGCAGCGTGATGGCACCGCTATAGAACTGTTCAGCATGGGGTAGGGGGGACGGCGTCCACCTTTGATACCAAGGCTGCTTGTAGATCGGCATATAGTGCACGTTGGCCCCAATGCCATGATCGCGGAGTCTTTGGAACAGGTCACTGCGCTGCTCTGGAGCAACATGGTGCACATAGAGATGAAAAGCGCTGCGCCGCTCCGTATTGAAATAGCGAGGGAGAAGGTCGGGTACCAGGGCTTCGAAGTAGCGACGGGCCAGCTCGCCCCGTTTTTCAATCCATCTTTCTAAGTTAGCCATCTGACCCAATCCCAGAGCTGCCTGGATGTCAGTCATCCTGTAGTTAAAGCCCAGCATCTGCTGCTCGTAGTACCAGGGGCCGTCCGGTTCGTTGATAAAGTCCTCCGGCTCGCGGGTGATACCGTGGCTGCGCAGCATGCGCATGGTCTTGGCCAATTGCGGGTCATTGGTCATGGCCATGCCCCCTTCGCCGGTGGTGATGATCTTCACCGGGTGGAAGCTAAAGACGGTGATATCGCTGTAGCGGCCGTTGCCGGTAGGCTCGCCGTGATAGCGGGCGCCGAGGGCGTGGCAGGCATCCTCTATGATACGAAAACCATACTCCTGTCCCAGGCGGTGGATCTCTTTCATGTCACAGGGCAGGCCTGCGAAGTGCACCGGGATCACCACCTTGGGCAGCTTGCCTTCCGCCTTGGCGGCAGTCAGTTTCCGCTCCAGCTCAAGCGCGCACATATTGCCGGTATCGGGCTCGATGTCGACAAAGTCCACCTGGGCACCGCAATAGAGTGCGCAGTTGGCCGATGCCACGAAACTGATAGGGGAGGTCCAGACCCAGTCTCCCGGGCCGACTCCCAGCGCCAGACAGGCGATGTGCAGTGCGGCAGTACCCGAGTTGACCGCTACCCCAAATGTGGCATCGCAAAAATCGGCGACCGCCTGCTCGAAGCGGGGTACGACAGGCCCCTGGGTCAGAAAGTCGGATTTTAATACCTCCACCACCGCATCGATATCGGCCTGACTGATGGACTGGCGACCGTAGGGGATCATTCGATGTTGACCTCTTGGTTGAGCCGCTTGAGCGCCTCTATGGTGAGATAGTGGGGGTTGCTTCTGGAGTTGTACTCAAAGCCGGATTCGACCATCCGCCCCTTCTCGCCCGCCGCCGTCTTCGAGAAGTCGTTGTTACGGTTGTTGAAGTTGATGGTGGGGCCGATGACGAAGAAATCATCGAACTCGAAGGTGTGGTAGGAGTCGTCGGCCGGGCACATCACCTCATGCATCTTTTCACCGGGACGGATGCCCACGATCTTGTGGGGAAGATCGGGCGCCATGGCTCGGGCCAGATCCGTGATGCGCACCGAGGGGAGCTTGGGCACAAAGATCTCACCCCCCTTCATACGCTCGAAGTTGCGAAGCACAAACTCCACCCCTTGTTGCAGAGTGATCCAGAAGCGGGTCATCTCCTCATGGGTGATGGGCAGGGAATCTGTCCCCTGATCGATCAGCTGCTGGAAGAAGGGCACCACAGAGCCGCGTGAGCCGACGACGTTGCCGTAGCGCACCACGGAGAAACGGGTCGGGTCCTGCCCGGCGATGTTGTTGGCCGCCACAAACAGCTTGTCAGAGGCGAGCTTGGTAGCCCCATAGAGGTTGATTGGGTTGGCGGCCTTGTCGGTCGAGAGGGCGATCACCTTCTTCACCTGATTAAAGAGGGCGGCCTGGATCACGTTCTCGGCCCCGTGGATGTTGGTCTTGATACACTCCATGGGGTTGTATTCGGCGGCAGGCACCTGCTTGAGGGCGGCGGCATGAACCACATAGTCCACTCCGCGCATGGCCATGGTGAGGCGGTTGGCGTCGCGCACGTCACCGATGAAATAGCGCATGCAAGGTTCGTTGAACACCTGTTGCATCTCGAACTGCTTGAGCTCGTCGCGAGAGTAGATAATAAGACGCTTGGGTTGGTAGCGGGCCAATATGGTCTTGACCAGCATCTTGCCAAAGGAGCCGGTGCCGCCGGTAATCAATAGGGTCTTGTTGTCAAACATAGGGGTCTCTCTCTGCTGAGCTCAGTCTCAAGCAATCTTCGTTCCATCTCGTGGATACAGGGGCGCATCTTCCCTCGATATGTAGCACAGGGCGGGAAGGATAACCCAATGATTTCCATCGAATTGTTAGATCATAACTCCACTTTGCCCGATTGCGCACACTTTCCTTGGGTTAAATGGGGCCTCATATCACAGGCGTGCTCTCTCTCTTCATTCTGTAAGCAGATATTGCGAAGCTTGTCACCAGGGTTGACCCAACTCCTGGCGGCCGCCATCATGGCGCCGCCCCGTGACCGGGGCACTGTCTGCAGCATCTCGTTAGGCGAGGCTCCTGCATAAACACAGGCCACTGATCTCACGACGTCCAGAGACGCCCAAGATCAGGACAGTTTTCATCGGATTAAGGTGTTAACCCAAGTGGCTTCCGGGTAACCGGATACGTTATGCAGTGCTAAAGCTGGAACGTGGGGATGCGGGTTTCGCGTGAGCGACCCTTTTCCTGCCGATCTCTTGCTCGTCCATCAAGGGCTGTTTTCTCTCATTTGCGCGTCGCGCACCTCCAGGCTGACCTGGATCACACGAGAACTCTGTGATGAAGAAAACACACCTGTTACTCAATACCCATCAACTGCTCGATCGCCCCTCACTGCAAGGGTGGCTGGCCCATAACACCAATCCTGTACGCCGCGCCGATCAGCTGATGGCCCTGCGCCCCGAAGAGCTTAACTGCGTCTTCGACACCCTGCCGCTAGAAGATAGTGAGTCCCTGCTTATCTCCTTGCCGGGAGCGACGGCGGGGCGACTGCTACTCCGTTTGCATGTAAGCGTCATGACGCCACTGCTCAACTGGCTCAGCCTGGCCCAGCTGCTCGAGCTGCTGCGCCCGCTGGGACGGGCCGAGCAGGATCAACTGACTGCCGCTATCCAGGAAGAGCATCAGGGGGCGCTGCGTCTTCTGCTCAAGTGGCCTCCCGAGACGGTCGGTGCCCATATGCGGCTCGACTATCTGGCCCTGCCACGCGACTGTAGCGTCGAGGGGGCCAAACGGCAGGTGCACGATCTGTGGGATCAAGCGGTGAGCACCCGTGACATCTTCGTGGTGAGTACCGAGGGCGTGCTGTGTGGCGCCATCTCGTTGCGTACTCTGATGGTGGCCGAGCCCACGGCATCCCTAGGGGAGCTGATGACCCTCGACATCGCCCGGATTGAGGCGATGGCGGATCAGGAGGTGGCGGCCCGGCTGCTTATCGAGCGGGATCTCTCCATCCTGCCGGTCGTGCATGAGGGACGACTGGTCGGGGTGCTGCATGTGGATGACGCGGCCGATATTCTCGAATCCGAGTCGACTGAGGATGCGGAGATGCAGGGGGGGTCACTGCCGCTCGACAAACCCTATCTCGAGACCTCCCCCTGGGAGCTATGGCGCAAGCGCACCCCCTGGTTGCTGGTCCTGTTTGTGGCCGAGGCTTACACAGGCACTGTGCTGCGGGCATTTGAAGAGCAGCTCGAGGCGGCCATCGCCCTGGCCTTCTTCATTCCTCTGCTCATTGGCACAGGTGGCAACAGTGGTACCCAGATCACCACCACCATCATAAGGGCCATGGCGGTGGGGGAGGTGAGCCTGCGAAACCTCGGTGCCGTGCTGAAAAAAGAGCTCTCCACCGCCTCTTTCATCTCGGTGGCAATCGCGCTGGCCGCCTGGGTAAGAGCCTGGTCACTGGGGGTGGGCCCCCAGATTGGTCTGGTGGTGACCCTTACCATTCTTGCGATTGTGCTCTGGAGTGCCACCGTGGCCTCGGTGATCCCCATGGTGCTGCGTCGCCTTCGGATCGATCCTGCCGTGGTGTCTGCCCCTTTTATCGCGACCCTGGTCGACGGTACCGGCCTCATCATCTACTTCGAGATTGCCAAGCTGATCCTGCCCGAGTTGCAGTGAGGTGAATAAAAAGCGGGGCGGCCTATGGGCCGCCCCGCTGCTATTTCAGTTGTGTGAGTGGTTACACCGACTCCAGCAGCAGGGGCCAACCGGCCTCCCGGCAGTAGCGCTGCTCTTTCTCCAGGTTTTGCATCAAGAGGCGATTGGCCTCACACCAGTTGGCAGGCAGGCGCAGGGTGAGTGTCTCCTCACTTACCGCGATTTCCAGCGCGGGCAGAAGTTCGTCCTGGCGGCGATGGTGCAGGGCTACCGCGAGGCGCAGCAGACGAAGGCAGCGCAGCACCGTCATGGTGTCGTGGCTCGGCAGGGGAGGCATCTCTTCCAGACGCAATGCCTTGCGCTGGAAGCGTGCCAGGGCCGCCAGCAGAGTCTGATCCTCCTGGCTGAAGCCGGGCAGATCCGTGTGCTGCAGAATGTAGGCCGAATGGCGATGGATGCCGCTGTAGTTGATGGCCATGCCTATCTCGTGCAGCCGCGCCGCCCAGCCGAGCAGGGCCCGATAGGGGGTGTGCTCGAGTTGCCACTCGCCCTGCACCGCATCAAACAGGGTGAGGGCGGTCTGTTCGACCCGGCTCGCCTGGCGCACGTCGAGGTGATAGTGGCGGCTGAGCGCCTCAGTGGTGCGCTCGCGGATGTCGTGGTGTTGCAGCCGCTCCTCAAATTCGTAGAGCAGTCCCTCGCGCAGGGCACCGTCCGAGTAATCCATCCGCTCGATCTTGAGGGTATGAAACAGGGCCAGCAAGATGGCGACCGCAGCGGGCAGCACCTCGCGTCGCTCCTCGGGCAGTCCCGCCAGTTTGAGGTTGCCGCACTTCTTGCTCTCTATCATCTTCTGGCGCAGCAGTTCGAGGGCGCCCAGGGTGATGCCCCCCTCGCTCAGCCCCTCCTGCACCAGCACATCGTGCACGGCGCGGATAGAGCCCGAGCTGCCCAGGCACGCCTGCCAGCCCAGAGTGCGGTACTGCTCGCGGATGGGGTCGAGTTGGTGCTGGGCCTCCAGCATGGCGGCGGTAAATTGACGCTCACTGAGCTTGCCGTCGGAGAAAAAATGCTGGGTGAAGCTGACGCAGCCCATCTTGCGGCTGGTGAGGGCATGGGGGGTGAAGCCTTCGCCGATGATGAGCTCTGTGCTCCCCCCGCCGATGTCCACGACCAGTACCTGCCCTTCCACATGCTGGGTATGGGCGACCCCTTGATAGATGAGGCGTGCCTCCTCCTGGCCGCTGATCACATCAATGGGGTGGCCCAGCAGGCGGCTGGCCTGCTGGACGAACTCATGGGCATTGCTGGCCCGGCGCAGGGTGTAGGTGCCGGCGATACGCACGTGCTCCGGATGGAGATTGGCGAGGCGCTCGGCAAACAGGGCGAGGCAGTCGAGCCCTCGCTGCATCGCCTCTGGACTGATCCGTTTGCGCTCATCCATCCCCTCGGCCAGCCTGACCCGCTCCTTGAGGCGGTCTACCACCCGGAAACGTCCCTCGCTGAGGTGCGCGATGATCATATGAAAGCTGTTGGAGCCAAGATCCACGGCGGCATAGAGGCTATTGTCCACCTTGCTTCTCCTCGCACTGTTTCAGGTATTCATAGATGGCCATCTGGCTGCGCAGCTTGCGCCGGTTGCCCCGTTTGACGTACTCGTTCTTCTGCTCGGCATCGATGACTCGGGCCTTGGTGGTGTCGTTCCACTGCAGATCCAGGATGTCGAGGATGCGCTGCTTGAGGCGATCGTCGTAGACCGGGGTGCCTACCTCGATACGGCCGTCGATATTACGGCTCATCCAGTCGGCGCTGGAGATGTAGAGCTGGGGGTTCCCCTTGTTGTGAAACACCATGACGCGGGGGTGTTCGAGGAAGCGATCGATGATGCTGATCACCTTGATGTTCTCGCTCAGGCCCGGCACGCCCGGCTTGAGAGCGCACATGCCACGGATGATCATCTGAATGGGGACCCCCGCCTGGCCCGCAGCATAGAGGCGGTTGATGAGATCCCTGTCCACCAGGTTGTTGACCTTGAGCACGATGCCGGAGGGCAGGCCCGCCTTGGCGTTGGCCAGCTCGTTGTCGATGAGGCGAAACAGTTGACGCCGGCTGTTGATGGGGGAGACCAGCAGGTGATTGAACTTGTAGCGCCGATAGGGGTATTCGATGTACTCGAAGACGCTCTCCACCTCGGCGGCTATCTCGGGATGAGCCGTCATCAGGGAGAAGTCGGTGTAGATCTTGGCGGTCTTCTCGTTGAAGTTTCCGGTCCCGATATGGGCATAGCGCACCGGGGCGCCATTCTCCATCCGGGTGATGAGGCAGAGCTTGGAGTGGATCTTGAGGCTCGGCACCCCGAACACCACCCGCACTCCGGCGTCGGTCAAGATATTGGCCCAGTCGATGTTGGCCGCCTCGTCGAAGCGGGCGCGCAGCTCGACCACCACGGTCACCTTCTTGCCGTTGTTGGCGGCATCGATCAGGGAGTGAATGATGCGCGACTTCTTGGCCACCCGGTAAATATTGATGCGAATGGCGGTGACCGCCGGGTCGAAGGCGGCCTGGCGCACCAGCTCGGTGAAATGGTGGAACTTGTGGTAGGGGTAGTAGAGCAGTATGTCCCGCTCGCGGATGGCGTCGAAGGCGTTGACGAAGCCATCGAAATCACGGCACTCGAGGGCGGGGAGCTTGGGGTTTTCCAGATAATCCCGGCCGACATTGGGAAAGCCGATGAAATCTTTGAAGTTGTGATAGCGCCCGCCGGGGATGATGGCGTCATAGGAGCTGATCTGCAGCTTGAGCTTGAGAAAGCTGATCATGGCCGCCGGCATTTCCCGCTCATAGACGAAGCGCACCGGCATGGCGGTGATCCGCTGCTTCAAGCCATCACTCATCTTGTCGACCAGGCTGAGATCCAGCTGATCCGAGAGATCATACTCGGCGTCACGGGTCAGTTTGACCGCGTAGGCGGCGATCTCGTCGTAGTCGAAGAAGCCCTTGAAGATGGCATCGAGGTTGAGGCGGATGATGTTGTCGAGCAAGATGATCTGCTTTTTGCGGCGCGACCCTTCCGGCGGCAGCTGGAAGAAGCGCGGCAGATCGTCGGTGGGCACCTCGACCAGGGCATACTGGATCACCTGCCCCTGTCTTTTCATCTCGACGGCCAGATAGGTGCGCTCATCTTTGAGAAACTTGGCGGGGTTGACCTCCTTGTTGAGGAGGATAGGGGTGATGTGGCGCAGTACCTTCTCGCGAAAGAAGGTGCGCATCCAGTTTACGGTGGCTTCCGAGAGCTGGTTTTCGTTGACCAGAAAGATACTGTGGCGAGCGAGCTGCAACAGCAGCTCGCGATAGGTGGCATCAAATGATTCCCCCAGGGTCAGTACCTTCTGCTGAATGGCCCGTAGCAGCAGTTTGGCCGCCTCGTCCCCTCCGTGCTCTTCGTTGATGAGGATACGGCGTTTCACATCCGACACCCGCACCTTGAAGAACTCATCCTGGTTGGAAGAGAAGATCCCGAGAAAGCGAACCCGCTCGATGAGGGGAACCGTCTTGTCCATCGCCTCCTGCAGTACCCGCTCGTTAAATGAGAGCCAACTGAGCTCCTTGTCCACGTACAACTGATCCGTGCTCATGATCTGCCTCTGAAATGCCGTCTGGGTCGCCTGTTATATGACACTTTAATTGCACTTTTATTAACTCAGGCATCCTCGTCCCGGTCGATGTCGATCATCAGATCGTCCGAGAGCGCCTCGAGTGCCTCGATCAACTGCTCTTCATCGAGGCTATCGGGCAAGGCCACCAGGGTGTGGGCGAAGAAGAGGGGCGCGCCCGAGTGGGGGGCCGGCTCACAGCCTGTGGTGAGATCGATCACGTTGACCGAGAGGCGGCAAAGGGTGGCGGCCAGCTCTTCGACGATGCCGGGGCGATCGTTGCCGGTGACCGTCATCATCAGCTGCTGCTGGGGTTCGGGGTGATCTTCCCCCTCGGCCAGGGTGATCTGAAGATTGGGCAGGGCCTCCAGAGTGGTATGCAGCGATGCCACGGCTTCCCCGGGCAGGGTGATTTGCAAGATGCCGGCGAATTGGCCTGCCAACTCGCTCATGGAGCTGGCCTGCCAGCTGCCGCCTGCCTGCTTGACGGCCTTGGCCAGGGATTCGACGATGCCCGGGCGGTCCGGACCGATGACGGTAATAACCAGTTGCTTGTGCATATATACCTCCTTGTCGTTCATCCTCTCATTGTGCCTGTGGGGGCGCGCCATATGAAGCGCTGTCACCATAAAAAGTGGTGGCAATAGCGATGGGGGGGCGGTGCGTCAGTCACTGACAGACTCGAGGGTGCATGCTAGAGTATCGCCCGTTTTTTTAGCCCAATCGTCGTGAAGGCAGGAGGAGTCATGGGCTTGGTCTGGTTAGCTGTACTGATGTTGTTGGTGGCGGGAGCCTTGTGGTGGATACGCCGCGGGGCGGCCCCTTCGGAATATCAACGTCAGGAAGGGGTGCTCGAGGCTGACGAGCTGACGCTGCTCGATGCCCTTGAAGAGGCGGTCGGGCAGGAGGCGCGCGTGTTGTGCAAGGTCAATCTGGCCAACGTGCTGGCGCCGAGCGAGCGCCTCAACGCGCGCAAGTGGCAGCGGGCCAGCGATGAGCTCACCTGTTGGGATCTCGACTATGTGCTGATCGACCGGGAGGAGGGGACTCCCCTGTGTGGCATCGTTATCGAAGAAGAGGAGGGGCATGCAGAGGATTTTCGTCGCCTCGCCTGCAAGGCCGCCGGTCTGGCCCTGCTGGCCATTCCCCTGGCCGAGGAGTACGACGTGGCACGGCTGCGCAGTCAGATCTTCTACTATCTCGAGCCTGAGCTGGGACTGGGTGAAGAGGCGCCACAAGAAGAAGCACTGCCTCAGGAGCCCCATCATGAGCGGGAGTTTGGCGACGGGCCGCAACTGGGCGCTTTGTCCCTCGATAGCATCGAGACCGGAGGCCGGCGTGAGCCGACCCTGAATCCCGAGCTGATTGGCGATACCGCAGAAGAGCGCTCACCGACCATCACCCGCATCGCGCAGACCTGCCCCCGTTGCGATGCGCCGCTGGTGGAGCGCCTGGCCCGCAAGGGGCCCAAGGCGGGCCACTATTTCATGACCTGTACCCGTTTCCCCGAGTGTCGTTATGCATCGTTGAGCGAGGGGCAGACCCAGGGGTGAGACCAATAGAAGAGGGAGGCTGATGCCTCCCTCTCTGTGTTGCCTTCTCTTACTCCTCTTCGGCCCAGCGGCGGGAGCGTTCGACCGCCTTCTGCCAGCCGCGGTAGAGCTTGTTGCGTGCCTCATGATCCATCTGCGGGATGAACTCTCTGTCGACGCTGAACTTGTTCTGCAGCTCGTCACTGCTCTCCCAGAAGCCGACGGCGAGGCCAGCCAGGAAGGCGGCGCCCATGGCGGTGGTCTCGATGCGGGTCGGGCGCACCACAGGGGTGTGCATCATGTCGGACTGGAACTGCATCAGGAAGTCGTTGGCTACGGCGCCGCCGTCCACCTTGAGGGCGCAGAGCTTGATGCCGGAGTCCTGCTGCATGGCGTCCAGCACGTCGCGGCTCTGGTAGGCGATGGACTCCAGCGCTGCACGGATGATGTGATTGCGGTTGGCGCCGCGGGTCAGCCCGACCATGGTGCCGCGAGCATACGGATCCCAGTAGGGGGCGCCCAGGCCGACGAAGGCCGGCACCAGATAGACGCCGTTGGTGTCACCCACCTTGGAGGCGAAGTAGTCGGTGTCGCGGGCATCGTGAATGATCTTGAGCTCGTCACGCAGCCACTGGATGGTGGCACCGCCCATGAACACGGCCCCCTCGAGGGCATAGTTCACTTCCCCTTTGGGGCCGACGGCGACCGTGGTCAGCAGGCCGTTGTGGGAGCGAACCGGCTCGGTGCCGGTGTTCATCAGCAAGAAGCAACCGGTCCCATAGGTGTTCTTGGCCATCCCCTTCTCGAAGCAGAGCTGGCCAAACAGGGCGGCCTGCTGGTCACCGGCGATGCCGGCGATGGGGATGCGGGTACCGCCACCCCGGGTGGTGTGGCCATAGATGGAGGAGGAGGGCTTCACCTCAGGCAGCATGGACATGGGGATGCCCAGCTCGTCGAGCATCTTCTCGTCCCACTTCAGCTCGCGGATGTTGTAGAGCATGGTGCGCGAGGCGTTGGTCGGGTCGGTGACGTGCACCTCGCCGTTGGTCATCTTCCATACCAGCCAGGTATCGATGGTACCGAACAGGAGCTCGCCGTTCATCGCCTTCTCGCGGGCACCCTCGACGTTGTCGAGGATCCACTTCACCTTGGTACCGGAGAAGTAGGCATCCAGCACCAGGCCGGTATTTTCGCGCACATACTCTTCCAGGCAACGGGCTTTGAGCTCTTCACAGATGGCGGCGGTGCGGCGGCACTGCCAGACGATGGCGTTGTAGATGGGCTTGCCGGTGGCCTTTTCCCACACCACTGTGGTCTCACGCTGGTTGGTGATACCGATGGCGGCGATCTGGTCGCTGTGCAGCCCGGTCTTGGCCAGCACTTCGGTGAAGACGGAAGATTGGGTCGCCCAGATCTCCATGGGGTCGTGCTCGACCCAGCCTGCTTTGGGGTAGTGCTGGGTGAATTCGCGCTGGGAGACGCCGACGATGTTGGCATCCTGATCGAAGACGATGGCGCGTGATGAGGTGGTTCCCTGATCCAGAGCGACGACGTATTTCTGTTGTGCAGTCATGATGTTCTCCACGTTGGATGGGCCGCCGCTTTGGGCAGCGGCCTCTTCTTTATCGGACGGGCGCCGGCTTAGGCCGCCGCTTCTTCTTTATTGGACAGCTCGGCGGTCTCTTCGGCAGCGACACGGTTACCCGGGACGCAGGGGGCCAATACCTTCACATAGAGGGCGGCACCACAGAGGGCTCCGCAGATGGGGCCAAGGATGGGGACCCAGAAGTAGGGGTTGTCACGGCCACCGGTCAGGGCAATCTCACCCCAGCCGGCCACGAAGGCGAACAGCTTGGGACCAAAATCACGGGCCGGGTTCATGGCAAAGCCGGTAAGGGGGCCGAAAGAGGCGCCAATGACGGCGATCAGGATGCCGATCAGCAGGGCACCGGCAAAGCCTTTGGGAGCGCCGTTATTGGGATCGCCAATGGCCAGGATGGCCAGCATCAGCACGGAGGTGATGAAGAATTCGACGAAGAAGGCCTGCAGGTTGGAGAGGGCCGCATTCGGGTAGGTCGAGAAGGTCCCCGCCAGGGTCAGGCTCTCCTGGCTGCCACGGATGACGTTATGGGTGGTTTCCCACTCGACAAAGAGGCTGCTGTAGAGGAAGTAGACCAGGGCGGCAGAGGCAAAGGCACCTGCTATCTGGGCGACGATGTAGGGGACGACCTTGCGCTTGTCAAAACCGCAGAAGGTGGCCAGGGCGATGGTCACTGCCGGATTGATGTGGGCGCCGGAGATGCCGCCGGCCACATAAATGGCGATGGCACATCCCATGCCCCAGGTGATGGATATCTCCCACAGGCCGAAGCTGGCGCCGGCCAGTTTCAGGGCCGCCACACAGCCCACCCCGAAGAAGATGAGAAGGGCGGTGCCGATAAACTCGGCGAACAGTTCGCCGGGCAAGGTACTGGGTTTTTGTATGCTCATAGACGGTTCTCCACCAGAGGTATTCCTTTATCAGTCGTGTGTCTTGCTATCTTTCGTACCCGAAAACGTTTGTTCCCTGTTGTTTTAATGCGCAATCATGCGTGTTCGTTTGTGCGCGTATTCGGGATGCCGCAACCTTACTCCCTCTCTGGCAGATCTGTCAGAGAGTTCAGAGAGGAAGTGTGCTCGAGATCGCACAGGATGCTAATAAAATGTGATCATACGCAAATGGCAGTCAGGGTGCCTAACCACTAAGGGGTATTAAGGCCAGTGCCGATGCGGCCTGTAAGGGGGAGGAGGTTATTGATAATGGACTCATCGGAGTAATGAAACTGTAATAATTCATCGTTCGTCACAGAATTGATGTTCCTTTGTGAGCATAATGAGCGCGAATTCGAATCGGTAAAGTCTGCTCGTTTCCGAATTAGCCTCTACCCTTCAATCACAACAACAAAAAGGAAGCTCAACATGCTCAGTCTCTTCAGGCCGGCACCGCACATTGCCAGGCTGCCTGCCGACAAGGTCGACCCCTTCTATAAACGGATGCGCTGGCAGGTCTTCATCGGCATCTTCTTTGGGTATGCAGGTTACTATCTGGTGCGCAAGAACTTCAGCCTGGCCATGCCTTATCTCATCGAGCAGGGTTTCTCCCGTGGTGATTTGGGTCTGGCGCTCTCCGGGGTCTCCATCGCCTATGGTCTCTCCAAGTTTTTGATGGGTAACGTATCGGATCGCTCCAACGCCCGCTACTTCCTCTCTGCCGGTCTGCTGCTCTCTGCCGTCATCATGTTCTGCATGGGGACCATGCACTGGGCCACCTCCAGTATTGGCATCATGTTTGTGCTGCTGTTTCTCAACGGTTGGGCTCAGGGCATGGGCTGGCCTCCCTGCGGTCGCACCATGGTGCACTGGTGGTCGCACAAGGAGCGTGGCGGCATCGTATCGGTGTGGAACGTGGCTCACAACGTGGGTGGCGGCATGATCGGCCCGCTGTTTATTCTCGGTATGGGTTGGTTCAATGACTGGCGCAGTGCCTTCTATGTGCCGGCAGCCGCTGCGGCTGCTATCGCGGTGCTCGCCTTCTTCATCATGCGTGATACCCCGCAATCGGTCGGCCTGCCCCCGGTTGAGGAGTACAAGAACGACTATCCGGCCGATTACAGTGCCGAGCACGAAAAGGAGTTCTCCGCCAAGGAGATCTTCATGAAGTACGTCTTCAATAACAAGCTGCTCTGGTATATCGCCATCGCCAACGCCTTCGTCTACCTCATCCGTTACGGGGTGCTGGACTGGGCCCCCACCTACCTCAAAGAGGCCAAGGACTTCTCCGTCGACAAGACCTCCTGGGCTTACTTCCTCTATGAGTGGGCGGGCATTCCGGGTACCCTGCTGTGTGGCTGGATGTCGGACAAATTCTTCCAGGGCCGCCGCGCCCCGGCCGGTATCCTGTTCATGGCACTGGTGACCGTGGCCGTGCTGGTCTACTGGTTCAACCCGGCCGGCAATCCGACCATCGACATGCTGGCTCTGGTGGCCATCGGCTTCCTCATCTATGGCCCCGTCATGCTGATCGGCCTGCACGCTCTGGAGCTGGCGCCGAAGAAGGCCGCCGGTACTGCCGCGGGTTTCACCGGTCTGTTTGGTTACCTAGGTGGTGCCGTGGCCGCCAACGCCGTACTCGGCTACACCGTGGACCACTTCGGCTGGGATGGCGGCTTTATTCTGCTGACCTCTTCCTGCGTGCTCTCCATCCTCTTCATCGGCCTGACCCTCAAGCACGATAACGAGATGATGGCGCAGAAGGCCTAAAACGTGATGGTCTGCTTACCTCGCCCGCCCGGGTTGGGGTAGACTGCGAAGGCCCCGCCGAGTGCGGGGCCTTTTTCGATCACAAGGGAGGATCCAGGTGAAGCAAACACAACGACATCAGGAGATCTTGGATGTCCTCACCCGGCAGGGATTCGTCTCGACCGAGGATCTGGTGACGCATTTCGATGTCAGCCCCCAGACCATTCGTCGTGACCTCAACGATCTCGCCGAGCAGAACAAGATCCGCCGCCATCACGGCGGGGCCTCGCTCCACTCCAGTACCGTCAATACCGCCTACACCACCCGTAAGGTGATGCAACTCAAGGAGAAGGAGCGCATCGCCCAGGCGGTGGCGGCCCATATTCCCGACGGCTCCTCGCTCTTTATCGACATCGGGACCACCACAGAGGCGGTCGCGCGCGCCCTGCTCGGGCACCGGGATCTGCGCATCGTCACCAACAACCTCAACGTGGCCAGCATCCTGACCGCCAAGGATGATTTCACCGTCATCATTGCCGGTGGCGAGATCCGCAACCGGGACGGTGGCATCGTCGGGGAGGCGACCCGGGACTTCATCGGCCAGTTTCGCATGGACTATGGGGTCATCGGCATCTCGGGGATCGATCTCGACGGCTCTTTGCTCGATTTCGACTACCACGAGGTAAAGATCGCTCAGGCCATCATCCAATACTCCCGCGAGGTGCTGCTCGCCGCCGACCACACCAAGTTTGGCCGCAACGCCATGGTGAACCTCGGCAATATCAGTCAGGTACATGCCCTCTTTACCGATCAACCCCCGCCTGACAAGCTGGCCCGCATCCTCGCCAGCCATCAGGTCGAGTGCCATCTCTGCTGATCCTCTCTGCCGGGGGCCAGGCCCCTGGCTCTCTCTTCCTCTGATTTTCTCTCCTCATCGTCATTGGGTTGACAGGCTGTTGCAGCCTGGCAAACACCGCCCCCATTTCGATCACATTTTTGCGCAATAATGTTCGTTTGATTTTCCTTTGTGCTCTAATATGAGCGAAATCAAACGCTGCTATGCGTTGAATCATAAAAACGAAATGAAGGTGAACATGAACGAGCACTATGATCTGGTCGTCGTCGGCGGCGGCATCAACGGGGTCGGCATCGCCGCCGATGCCGCAGGGAGGGGGCTCAAGGTAGCCCTGTTCGAGGCACACGATCTCGCCTCGGCCACCTCGTCCAACTCGAGCAAGCTGATCCACGGCGGTCTGCGCTATCTCGAGCATTATGAGTTTCGTCTGGTCAAGGAGGCGTTGGCCGAGCGGGAGGTGCTACTCGGCATGGCGCCCCATATCGCCCGCCCAATGCGTTTTCGCCTGCCCCACCGCCCGCACCTGCGTCCGGCCTGGATGATCCGCGCCGGCCTCTTTCTCTACGACAATCTGGCCAAGCGCGATCGCCTCAAGGGGAGTACAGGGGTGCGTTTTGTCCCTGGTGATGGGCTCAAGAGCGAGATCCGCAAGGGATTCGAGTACTCCGATGCCTGGGTCGACGATGCCCGTCTGGTGGTGCTCAACGCCATGCTGGCCCGGGACAAGGGCGCCCGCATCGAGACCCGCACTACCTGCATCGACGCCCAGCGCCAGGGGCGTGAATGGCGGGTGACGCTGGAGCGGGAGGGGGGAGAGCGCTTCACCGTGACCGCGCGCGCCCTGGTCAATGCCGCCGGCCCCTGGGTCAAGCAGTTCTATGACGATGGACTCCATGAGAAGTCCCCGCGCGGGATCCGTCTCATCAAGGGGAGCCACATGGTGGTCCCGCGGATTCACGAGCGCGACGAGGCCTATATCCTGCAAAACGAGGACAAGCGCATCGTCTTCGTCATCCCCTACCAGCAGGATTTTTCGCTTATCGGCACCACGGATGTGGAGCACAAGGGGAGCCCGCGCGAGGCGCGTATGAGCGATGAGGAGATCCGTTATCTGTGCGACGTGGTCAATGCCCACTTCACCCGTCAGGTTGCGCCCAAGGACGTGGTCTGGACCTATGCCGGGGTGCGTCCCCTGTGCGATGACGAGTCCGATTCACCCCAGGCGGTCACCCGTGACTACACCCTGGAGGTGAGCGGTGACGAGCAGGAGGCGCCGCTCTTGTCGGTGTTTGGTGGCAAGCTCACCACCTATCGCAAACTGGCCCAGGCCGCCTGCCACAAGCTGCAGCCCTGGTTCCCCCGGATGAGCGATGACTGGACCGCGACCACCCGCCTGCCGGGCGGCGAGTTCGACTGCCCGGTGCGCGAACTGGCCCGTGCCTTTGCCCTGGAGTTTGACTGGCTCGACGACCGCAGCGCCCTGCGCATCGCCGAGGCCTATGGCGCCAATGCCCGTCTCTGGCTGGGCCAGCCGCGCGGCGAGGAGTTTGGTGCCGGCCTGTGCGAGGCCGAGGTGCGTTACCTCATCGAGCGAGAGTGGGCCCGCACCCTGGAGGACATCCTCTGGCGCCGCAGCAAGCTGGGCTTGCGTCTCGATGCCAGCCAGCAGGCCCGTCTCGCCCGGTGGCTGGAGGAACATCTCCACGCCTTGCCACGGGCAAGTTAACCCGGGTGGCGGCCGCATGGCCGTCACATTTCCTCTGTACCCTGCAAGCAACCACAACAAGAAGAGTCATAACAATGAAGAAAACATGGATAGCCCTCGCGCTGGGCACTGCGCTTACCTTCCCCGCCCTGGCTGCCGATGAGGGCAAGATTGTCATCGCCCACCGGGGCGCCTCCGGTTACCTGCCCGAGCACACCCTGGAGTCCAAGGCCATGGCCTATGCCATGGGGGTGGATTATCTGGAGCAGGATCTGGTGATGACCAAGGATGACCAGCTGGTGGTGATGCACGATCACTTCCTCGACGGCATCACCGATGTGGCCGAGCGTTTCCCGAAGCGTGCCCGTCCTGACGGCCGCTTCTATGTGGTCGACTTCACCCTGGACGAGATCCGCTCCCTGCGCATGACAGAGCCGTTCCAGGTGGTCGATGGCAAGCAGGTCCCCGTCTACCCGGCGCGCTTCCCCCTCTGGAAGTCCAGCTTCAAGATCCACACCTTCCAGGAAGAGATCGAGATGATTCAGGGGATGAACAAGAGCACCGGCAAGAATGTCGGTATCTATCCCGAGATCAAGGCACCCTGGCTGTTCCGCCACGAGGGCAAGGATATCTCCAGGGCGGTGCTCAAGGTGCTCAAGGAGTACGGCTACACCGGTAAGGACGACAAGGTCTACCTGCAGTGTTTTGACGCCGACGAGCTCAAGCGTATCAACGGTGAGTTGATGCCGGCCATGGGCATGGATCTCAAGTTGGTACAGCTGATGGCCGAGACCGATTGGAACGAGACCATGGTCTATGACGCCAAGGGCAAGGCGACGCCCTATAACTATGACTGGATGTTCAAACCCGGTGCCATGAAAGAGATAGCCACCTATGCCGAAGGGGTGGGTCCGTGGAAACCCATGATAGTGCCCGAGCCGGGTACCCCGGGTAAGCCCACCTTCACCAACCTGGTCAAGGAGGCCCATGCCAGCGGTCTGAAGGTCCACCCCTATACCTTCCGTCAGGATCAGGGGCAGGTGCCGGCCTATGCCAATGACTTCACCGATCTGCTCAACATCTTCCTCTATCAGGCCGATGTGGACGGTGTGTTTAGCGACTTCCCCGACAAGGCGGTCGAGGTGATTCGAGCCCACAACGGCAAGTAAGCGGTGAGTCACGGATCACGAGGGGCCCGAGGGCCCCTTTTTGATTGTAAATCTAAGTATACAAAGGTGGTGTTTTGAATTCTGTGAAGAGATTATTTCTGGTCTTGGTAGCGTAAAAAAGAAGCTATTGAACCATTTCATTGAATTTAATCTTGCCATTCATCGCTTGATTGTTAATGTGGACTCCGGTTGCGTCGTCGCGAGTGAACAATTGTAATTTAATGTTTACGGTTTTTCGCGGTGGTTTACATGAAAGAGAGAGTCCACTCATGCAAAAAGATCCCCTCAACAACGTCCATATCCACTCCGAGCAGGTGATGATCACCCCGGCCGAGCTCAAGCGCAGGCTGCCCATCTCCGAGCACGCCCTGGCCTTCGTGCAGGGGGCGCGCCAGACCATCTCTGACATCATCCATCGCCGGGATCACCGCCTGCTGGTCATCTGCGGTCCCTGCTCAATTCACGATATGGAGGCCGCCAAGGAGTACGCAACCCGACTCAAGGCCTTGCATGATGCCTATCGTGACTCTCTCTATATTGTGATGCGGGTCTACTTCGAGAAGCCGCGAACCACCGTGGGCTGGAAGGGGTTTATCAATGATCCCAACCTGGATGGTACCTTCGACGTGGAGCTGGGATTGCATCGTGCCCGTGAGCTGCTCTGCTGGCTGGCCGAGCTGGAGCTGCCGCTGGCCACCGAGGCGCTCGACCCCATCAGTCCCCAATACCTGGCCGAACTCTTCTCCTGGTCGGCCATCGGGGCCCGCACCACCGAGTCCCAGACCCACAGGGAGATGGCCTCCGGTCTCTCCATGCCGGTGGGGTTCAAAAATGGCACCGATGGCAATCTCGGCACCGCCATCAACGCCATGCGCTCTGCCGCGACGCCCCACGCCTTCATGGGGATCAACCAGCAGGGGCAGGTGGCCCTGCTGCAGACCCAGGGCAACCCGGATGGCCATGTGATCCTGCGCGGGGGCAAGCATCCCAACTACGACTCGGTCAATGTCTCCCTGGCCGAGGAGGCGATGGCTCAGGCCGGACTGACCCCCGGGCTGGTGGTCGACTGCAGCCATGGCAACTCCAACAAGGATTACCGCTTGCAACCCAGGGTGGCCGATAACGTCATCCATCAGATCCAGGAGGGGAACCGCTCCATCATCGGCCTGATGCTCGAGTCCCATCTCGAGGAGGGGAGCCAATCCTCCGAGCAGCCGCGCGAGTGCATGCGCTACGGAGTCTCGATTACCGATGCCTGCATCGGCTGGGCGACCACGGACGAGCTGCTGGCACGCGCCTACCACGAGCTGGGGGAGGCCCTTAAGTCTCGACGTCAGCCGGTCTGACATTGAATAATGGCCGGGTCGCCACGGGGCGACCTGCTTGCTGATAGAGAAGGGATCATGGCCAAAGAACTGGATGTCCTGCGGGACAAGATTGACGAGGTGGACAGGGAGCTGGTGACCCTGCTGGCCCGCCGCCTGGCGCTGGTGGGGGAGGTAGGAGAGGTCAAGAGCCGCCACGGTCTGCCCATCTATGCCCCGGATCGGGAGGCGGCCATGCTGGCGCGCCGCCGGGAGGAGGCCGAGGCCCACGGGGTGCCCGGGGATCTTGTCGAGGATGTGCTGCGGCGCATCATGCGCGAGTCGTACGCCAGCGAGAAGGAGACCGGTTTCAAGTGCATCAAGCCCGATCTGCGCCACGTGGTGGTGGTGGGAGGGGGCGGCGCCCTGGGCGGGCTGTTTGTACACATGCTGCGTCTCTCTGGCTACCGGGTCGAGGTGCTGGAGAAAGAGGATTGGGCAGATAGCGAAAGCCTGCTTGCCAACGCCGGCATGGTCATGGTCGCGGTGCCCATCGATGTGACAGAGGCGGTGATCGGGCAGCTTGGGCGCCTGCCGGAAGATTGCCTGCTGGTGGATCTCACCAGCGTCAAGCAGGGGCCCATGGCCGCCATGCTGGCGGCCCACCCGGGGCCTGTGCTCGGCCTGCACCCCATGTTTGGTCCCGATGTGGCGAGCCTGGCCAAGCAGGTGATCGTCTGCTGCGCCGGACGTGATCCTCTGGCAAGCGAGTGGCTCTGCCAGCAGATGACTATCTGGGGGGCGCGTCTGGTGGCGGTGAGCGCCGCCGAGCACGACCAGGCCATGACCCTGATCCAGGCCCTGCGCCACTTCGCCACTTTCGCCTATGGCCGTCATCTGGCCGAGGAGGGGGCGGATCTGGAGCAGCTGCTGCGTCTGAGCTCCCCCATCTACCGGCTGGAGCTGGCCATGGTGGGGCGTCTGTTTGCGCAAGACCCGGCACTCTATGCGGACATCATCCTCTCGTCACCGCAAAATCTGGCCATGATCCGTCGCTACTACGAAGAGTTTGGCCGCTCCCTGGCCCTGCTCGAGCAGGGGCAACGGGAGGGATTTGTGGAGGCGTTCAACCGGGTGGCTGATTACTTCGGCGAGCACGCCAGCCAATTCCTGCGCGAGAGCAAGCAGCTGCTGGCCCAGGCCAACGACAGGCGCCACCTGGGCTAATGGGTTAATCCTGACCCGGGTTGTCCCTCACGGGGAGCCGGATTTCGTAATGCAGCCCCTCGCCGGGGCTGAATACCTGCAGCGATCCCCCGAGATTACTCTCCGCCAGATTATGAATGCGGCAGGCACTCAGGCCACAGTGGCTCGGATCTCCGCGCTTGGTGGTGAAGAAGGGTTCGAACAGATGGGGCAGCTCCCCGGCCGACATGCCGACACCGTTGTCCCAGTAGTGCAGCCGTAGCTGGTTGTTCTCTTCATCCAGCGTCAACCCAAGCCGCAGCGGGGTGACGGCGGCGTGGGCCAGGCTGTTGCTGATCAGTTCCTGCAGAAGATCGAGAAAGAGCCCCTGGGGGCAGGTGAGCCGGGTGGCGTTGCCCGACACCTGCATCTCGACCTCCTGGCGGTGAAACTCCTCGGCGAACCCGGCAACCAGCATGGCGGCGGCCTCCTGGGGATCGAAGCGGATGCTCTTGGGGGGATCCTGATCCTGGGCCAGCGCCTTGAAGCGATTGATGAGTGTCACCACCCGCTGCAGGCTGTTTTCAACCAGTTGTGCCCCCTCCCGGATCTCGTCGAGCTGTTGTTTGAGCATCTTCTGGCCCAGTTTGCCCCCCTCCATGGCCTGGGAGATCTGATCCCCCGCGCCATGGATAAAGCTCGAGGCGGTGATACAGATCCCCAGAGGGGTATTGATCTCGTGAGCGATGCCGGCGGTCAGTTGGAACAGGCTCTGGTAGAGCTGAATGCGGGCCTGCTGGCGGTTGAACTCCTTGAGGCGCAGTTGATTGCGGACCCTGGCCATCACCTCGAGTGGGTGAAAGGGCTTGCTGATATAGTCACAGCCGCCGGACTGAAAGGCGGTGTCGAGGGACTCGATATCGCTGCTGGCACTGATGAAGATGACCGGGGTGCCCCACAGGTCTGGGCGGCTCTTTATCCGTCGGCAGGCCTCGAAGCCATCCATCTCCGGCATGTTGATGTCCATGATGACCAGATCGGGCAGTGACTGCTCCATGCTGCGGATCGCCTGTCGGCCATTGCTGGCGACCCGCACCCCATACCCCTCCTGCTCGAGCAGGTGATGAAGAATGTCGAGATTGATGGGGGCGTCATCAACGATAAGGATGGTACTCATGGATTCTCGTCCTCGGCCAGCCAGTGGGTGAGCCACAGGCTGGCCTGCTCGAAGTCATAGTGGTGGATCAGGCTCTCCAGAGGGGCAAGCTCGGCGGGCCACTCGGCACTGCGCTGTTTGAGTGCCTCTAGCCTTGTCTTGGCGCTGGCTTCCCCGCTTGTCAGCAAGGGAAGCAGTGCCTTAAGTGCCTCCCTGAGGGAGTGGCTGCATTCGCCTGTGCCCTGCGGGGCCCTGGTGGGCAGGATGTGGCGCAGGTCGGCAAGCTCGGCCTCCAGTCGGGGGTAGGCGTCGACGTCGGGGGGGGCATCACTGCGACTTAGCTCTTCCACCTCACCGGCCCAGAGCGCGAGGCGGGTGGCCCCCAGATTGGCGGCCGCGCCCTTGATGCCGTGGGCATAACGGGCCAGGGCCATCCGATCGTCTCCTTCCAGCAGCGCTCTCGCCTGCCCGCTCTCCTGCTCCAGCTGGTCGACAAAACGCTCCAGGCTCTGCAGCCAGCGCCCCTTGTCTCCGCAGAAGCGGGAGAGTGCCTCTTCCTCGGCCAGCAAGGGCAGCGCCATGATCTTGTCGGCCGCCTTAGGTAGCCACTTGGCTATTTTGGCCAGCATCTCCTTCACATCGATGGGCTTGCCGATGTGGTCATTCATGCCGCATTCGAGGCAGCGCTCCACATCCTGGTGCATGGCATTGGCGGTCATGGCGATGATGGGCAGGCTGCGCCAGGCGGGATTGTCCCTGATCCGGCGTGTCGCACTGACCCCGTCAAGCACCGGCATCTGCATATCCATGAGCACCAGATCGAATGTCTCGCGCCCCAGCCAGGCCAGCGCCTCCTCACCATGATTGGCGATCTGCACGCGGGCTCCGTGTGGCTCGAGCAATCCCACGGCGATCTCCTGGTTGGTTGGGTTGTCTTCCACCAATAACAGTCGGGCACCGGCCAGGGTGGGGAGGGGCTGGCTCTCGCTCCCGCTGGGGAGAGGCTGAGGATGGTGAAAGAGATCGGCAAGGCAGTTGAAGAGCACCGAGGGGTTGACCGGTTTGATGATGAGGGCATCGATCTCGTTGTGGCTCTGCAGTGCCAGCTCGCGGCTGTGGGCGGTGACCAGCACCAGTTTGCAGTCGGGGGCGAGGGGGCGGATCTGCTGGCAGGCCTCCAGCCCGTCCATGCCAGGCAGCTGCCAATCCATGAAGACCACCGCAAAGGGCCGACTGCGCACCTGACGAATGGCTCCGTCGCCATCTTCGGCCAGGGTGACAGTCAACCCCATGGCTTGCAGCAGGCTCTGCATGATCTCTCTGGCCAGGGGGTTGTCATCGACCACCAGGGCATGCATGCCGTTGAGTTCATTGAGACTGGTGACATATTGGCGGGCCTTGGCACTTTGCAATCCAAGCCTGAGATCGAAGGAAAAGCAGGAGCCCACTTCGGGAGTGCTGGTGACGCGGATCTCGCCGCCCATCAGCTCGACCAGGTGCTTGGCGATGGTGAGCCCCAGTCCGGTGCCCCCATAGCGGCGGGTGATGCTGCCATCGGCCTGGGAGAAGGACTGGAAGAGGCGGCCGAGCTGCTCCGGGGTCATGCCGATGCCACTGTCACGGATCTCGAAGTGGACCCGAACGTGCTCTTCATCCTGCTCCCTGGGTTGGATTCGCAGCACGACATCACCGCGCTCGGTGAACTTGACCGCATTGCCGCAGAGGTTGATCAGGATCTGCCCCAGCCGCAGGGGATCGCCGATCAACGCCTGGGGCATGGTGGGGTCGATATCAAACAGCAGCTCGATCCCCTTCTCCTGTGCCCTCTGTCCCAACATGTTCCCGAGGTTGTCGAGCACCTCGTCGAGCTGGAAGTCGGTCTGCTCCAGTTGGAGGCGCCCGGCCTCGACCTTGGAGAAGTCCAGCACATCGTTGATGATGCCGAGCAGGGACTTGGCTGCCTGATCTATCTTGCCCACGTAGTGCTGCTGTTTGGGATTTAGATCGCTCATCATTGCCAGCTGGGCCATGCCGATGATGGCGTTCATGGGGGTGCGGATCTCGTGGCTCATGTTGGCCAGGAACTCTCCCTTGGCCTGCGAGGCCTCATCGGCCACATCCTTGGCCTGGCGCAGGGCCTGCTCGAGCGCCTTCTGCTCGGTGATATCGACCAGCAGGCCCACTATCCCCTCTGGCTGATTGTCACTGCCCAGATAGGTGGCTTCATAGATGCTCATCTGATGGGGCTCGCCGGCCGGATCCGGCAGGGTCAGCTCATAGTGGATGGCGGCGGCTTCCTGTAACAGGGGGGTGTGGTTGTCGAGGAAGGCATCCCCCACGGGGAAGAGGGCGCCCAGTGGCATGCCGATGAGGCTCTCCTGGGCTTGGCCACAGAAGTCGGCGAAGGCGGTATTGACGCCGAGCAGCTGTTGTTGCCGATCCAGATAGTACATGGGGTTGGGGATGGCGTTGAGTACCTGCTGGGTGAAACGAAGTTGCTCTGAGACCCGCTGCTCGGCCCTCATCTGTTGTTGCTGGTTAAGAGTCAGCTTGAGACCCACTTCGAGATCCTTGCAGAGCAGGGTCAGCCACTGTTGGCGCTCTTCGTCCAGGGCTCCCAGCATGCCAAGCTCGAGTAACCCGAGGGGCCTGTCATTACTCCAGAGCGGAAAGAAATGGATCTCGCTCAAGGTGAGGGTTCCCCCCAGCATGGGAAGGGTGCAGTGCTCCTGCAGATCGGTGAGGCGATAGGGGGTGCGATTGTGCAGCAGCCTCAGTTGCAGGCTACCCTCGACCATCTGTTGCTCGGCTCCCCCTCCATAGCCGATGCCGGCACAGCGCACCAGTCGCTCCTGCTCCCACAGGTAGAGACCGGCCAGGGGGACATTGAAGCGGGCAAGCAGGAACTGGATCACCCGGTTACCAAACTCGGCGGCACTCTCACAGCCCCGGCTGGCGTCGGAGAACTCCTTGAGCAGACGGTTGTTATCCAGCTGCCGCCCCACCTCACGCAGGAGCTGGTTCTGGGCCTGGGCCAGGGCGCCCAGCTCCCCCTGATGCCAGCTCTCCTCTTCGGCATGATAGTCATGGGCACTGACTCGCCGGATGAGGCGCTCCTGCATCCTGGCCAGGGGGGAGAGGTACCAGCGCCAGATGATGGCAAAAGCACACAGGGTGGCCAGCAGAAGCAGCAACAGTCCCGCCTGCTGCTGTCGGGCAAAGCTGGCCAGTTGTTGCTCAGCCTGCTGCTGGCGCTGCAGATTGCGTTCGGTCAAGGCCGTATAAAACTCACCGAGAGGCTGCATGATGCGCCACTTCTCGTTGAAGTACTCATCGGAGAAGAGCAAGCGGGTGGCCGTTTGCAGATCCGGTTTGCCATCCGGTGTTCCAATCCCCTGTACGGCATCGAAGGCTCGCCGCTCCATGCCCACCAGGGCATCCGAGGTGTTCAGCGACTGTTTGAGCAGCAGCAATTCCAGGGTCGACAGGCCGGCGTTGTCGAGCGCTTTCTGCAGGCTGGGATAGGCGCGCTCAGCACTTGGGGGCGGGAGGGTAAACCCGGGGATGGCCGCCTGATCCCAGAAGCCAAAACTGTGCCCTTCCTGACGGGGCATCTGACCGTTGCGCACCGCCAGCACATAGTTAAAGAGCTGCCGGAAGCGCACCTCACCGGTGACGGCATAGGCCCTTGCAAATTTGCTCAGATGATCGGAGCTGCTGCGGATCTCCTGGGCCAGCGCCAGTCGGTCGGCCGACTGATAGTAGATCTGGTTCAGGGTGCGCTGCTGATGGTCCAACCGCCACGACAGCAAGAGAAGGTAAATGAGCAGGGCGCTGATGAGGATGAAGAGCAGAAGTGAAACCGCCTTGATGGAACGCATGGATACTTCTCCGGTGAGGTCCATCAGAGTATAGAAGGGGTCTGTTCGGGCAGTGGGACGGCACGCACTGTTGGGGGCACCGGCGCTTTCGGGCCGGGGAGTCGGAGAAAGCAGTAATAAAGAAAAGGGCGCCTGACGGCGCCCTTTCCTGGTTTAGGCCCGGGTATCGATCAGGTAGGGCTCGGGGCGCCCCTGATAGAGGTCGATGATGCGTTCACCAAGGCTCGATTGGGCCGCGCTGACCGCCTGACTCAGGCGCTCCTGGCGCTGCAACTGCCGGCTGGCCTGATAGATGTCGGCAGGCTCGGGCGCAGGCGACGGGGTGCTGGCGTTGCCGCTCGCTTCCAGATAGCGCTCCATGGCCGCCTTGTTCTGGCGCTGCTCCGTGTAGTCTACCGCCAGGGTGCGCTTGGCCTCTTGCTTGGCGCTGGCCGCAGCCTGTTGCTCGGCCCGCTTGTCGAGGGCCTGATTCTCGGCGCGGTTGCGCTGCTCGGGCGTCAGAGAGGGAACCGGCTGGGGGAGAGGGGTGATCTGCATGAATGTCTCCTTGTGAGGCGTCCATTGTACGATTATTGAGCGCGACAGCCAGCGCCAACCCACCCGCCAGCAAGGCCGGGTTCAGCTTGCCAGAAGAAAAAGGGCGCCGTCAGGCGCCCTTGTTGCATCCATAGCCTTAGTCGAAGAACCAGTAGCCACGGTTGACCAGGCGGGTGAAGAGGGTCAGGAAGCCGGCCTGATCCTCGAGAGTCACCATGTCGCTCTGGGTCACCACATCCCGATCGCACAAGAGGGAAATGGCGGCCGGGTCTTCGCTCGGCAGGCGCCAGGCCTCGCCGTCGATGTAGCAGGTGTCGGTGGCGCCGCTAAACCAGACGCAGCGCAGGCCCGGCACCCGGATGGCCGGCTCGCCGGCAGCCAGCAGGTTGGCCACCTCCTCTTCGCTGTAGTCCGGGTCGACCGGCACCACGTCGAGATCGTGCTTGGCGTCGGAGATCATGGCGCCGAACCACTCCTTGAGCAGGGCGTCATCGTCTAGGGCGTGCTGCATCAGCTCGCGCAGGCGGTGCAGCTCATGGGGCTGGATCTCCCCATGGCGCTCGCGGGCCTTGAGGTCCGGGTCTGTGTAGCGCTCGGTGGCGATCTCGTTGTCGATCAGGTGATCGGCAAACAGGGAGAGCAGATCGCGTGCATCGGGGGCGCGAAAGCCCACCGAGTAGTTCATGGAGGGCTCGACCGCATAGCCCTCATGGGGGAACCCGGGCGGGATGTAGAGGATGTCGCCCGGCTCCAGCACCGCATCGATGATGGCGTCGAACGCCTCGCAGTGGCGCAGGGCGCCGTGGGCGGCGAACTCGCTCAGGGCCAGGGCGTCACCGACCCGCCAGTGGCGGCGGCCCACCCCCTGGGTGATAAAGACGTCGTAGTTGTCGATGTGGGGGCCGACACCGCCCCCCGGGGTGGAGAAGCTCACCATGACGTCGTCAAAGCGCCAACCGGGAATGAACTGGAACGGAATGGCCAGCTCGTTCACCTCGGGGGCCCAGTGGTTGCACGCCTGCACCAGCACGGTCCAGTTCTCCTCGCCCAGGTGGTCATAGGCTTCGAAGGGGCCGTGGGAGGCATCCCACTTGCCGTCGAAGCGGGTCACCAGGCGGGATTCCACCTCCTGCTCCATGGCCAGGCCTGCCAGCTCGTCCGGGGTGATGGGATCGGCAAAGTCCTTGAAACCGCCCTTGATAAGGAGCGGGCGCTTCTGCCAGTAGTGCTCGAGAAAGTGGGCGATGTCGAGATTGAGTTCGTACATGGTGTCTCTTCGGATTGGTCTATGGCAAAGGGGCCCGGCGGGCCCCTTTAGGATAATGGACGCTTACTTGAGCTCGTCCACCAGACGCTGGGCGGCGCCTATGTAGTTGGCCGGGGTCAGCTTCTTGAGCTCCACCTTCACCGCGTCGGGCAGCTCGAGGGTGTCGATAAAGGTGCGCATCCCCTCGGCGTCGACGCGGCGGCCACGGGTCAGCTCTTTGAGCTTCTCGTAGGGTTTCTCGATGCCGTAGCGGCGCATCACGGTCTGGATCGGCTCGGCCAGCACTTCCCAGTTGGCGTCCAGATCGGCGGCCATGGCGGCGCCGTTGGCTTCCAGCTTGGAGATCCCCTTGAGGGTCGCCTGGTAGGCAATCAGGGAGTAGCCCACGGCCACGCCCAGGTTGCGCAGTACGGTCGAGTCGGTGAGATCGCGTTGCCAGCGGGAGATGGGCAGCTTGGAGGCCAGGTGCTGGAACACGGCGTTGGCCAGGCCCAGATTGCCCTCGGAGTTCTCGAAGTCGATCGGGTTGACCTTGTGCGGCATGGTGGAGGAGCCGATCTCGCCCGCCACGGTGCGCTGCTTGAAGTGGCCCAGGGAGATGTAGCCCCACACGTCGCGATCGAAGTCGATGAGGATGGTATTAAAGCGTGCCAGGGCGTCAAACAGCTCGGCGATGTAGTCGTGCGGCTCGATCTGGGTGGTGTAGGGGTTCCAGGTCAGGCCCAGAGAAGTAACGAACTCCTCGGAGAACTGGTGCCAGTCAACGAGCGGATAGGCACTGATGTGGGCGTTGTAGTTACCCACGGCGCCGTTGATCTTGCCGAGGAGCTCGACCGCCATGATCTGCTTGAGCTGGCGCTCCAGGCGATAGGCGACGTTGGCCATTTCCTTGCCCATGGTGCTCGGGGTGGCCGGCTGACCGTGGGTGCGCGACAGCAGCGGCAGGTCACGGTATTCGTGTGCCAGGCGCTTGATCTCGCCAATCAGCTTCTCGCAATAGGGCTTGATGACGGTCTCGCGGGCGGTCTTGAGCATCAGGCCGTGGGAGTTGTTGTTGATGTCTTCGGAGGTGCAGGCGAAGTGGATGAACTCGGAGACCGCCTCCAGCTCCGGCAGCTGCGACACTTTTTCCTTCAGGAAGTACTCGACCGCCTTCACATCGTGATTGGTGGTGCGCTCGATCTCCTTGATGCGGGCGGCATCAGCCTCACAAAAGCCACTGACGATCCCGTCGAGCAGTGCGTTGGCATCGCGGCTGAAGGCGGGTACTTCCGGAATCCCGGCGTGACTGGCCAGCTTCTGCAGCCAGCGCACTTCCACTTCAACGCGAAAACGCAGCAGGCCGTATTCGGAGAAGAGGGGGCGCAGCTCGGCCGCCTTGTCGCCGTAACGGCCATCGATGGGGGAAACAGCAGTCAGCGCTGACAGTTCCATGTGGTGAACTCCTGATGGTTTGTGTGGGGGGAAATCAGTATCGCTTGGCGAGCTCCACCATCTTCTTGCGGGCGAAGATGATCTGGCTGCGGCTACCGCCGACCTGGCGCCACAGCACCACGGCGCGGATACCGGCCAGCAGCAGGGCGCGCACCTTGTGCTGCACCATGGGCTGCTGCAGATACAGCGGGGTGCCTGCCACCTGGATGCGCGGGCCTATCGGGCTGATAAGGTCGCTGTAGATGCTCGCCATGTTGGAGACGATCTGCTCGTCGAGCAGATCGAAATGCTGCAGCTGTCGGTCGATCTGGCCGATCCGCTCGCTCAGCATGCCCAGCAGATCCTTGCGTTTGGCCAGCTTGCGCTCCAGGGCGATCAGGCTGACCACGTAACGGGTCAGCTCGGCATTCTTCTGGCTGCCGTCGGCGCCGAGTTGCTCGACCAGGGCGCGGTAGCCGTCGCGAATGGCCAGATGGGTGTTGTTATAGACCTCGAGTGGCTGGCTCGGATTGGTCACCAGAATGCTGGAGAGGCTCTCGCGCAGGGAGGCCTCGTCGCAGGCGCCGTTACGGGCCACCTGTTGCACCAGGGCGGCCGCCTGGCAGATGCCGGCGAACGCCATGGTTCTGTCTTGATACTTGTCGCTCACGTGTCGTCCCTTGTGGTGATGTGGTCAGGGGTGGCGGAAACGCTGCTCGATGACGCCGCCACCGAGACACTCTTCCCCGTCGTAGAAGACGGCAGACTGGCCCGGGGTGACGGCGGCCACCGGCTCATCGAAGGTGACGCGGATGGTCAGATCGTCGATGGGCTCGATGAGGCAGGGGATGTCCTGCTGGCGATAGCGGGTCTTGACGGTGGCACGGCGGGGCTCGCGGATCGGGGTGCGATCGACCCAGTGCAACTGGCTCGCGATGAGGCCGTCGGAGTAGAGGCGCGGGTGCTCCCCTTGCGCCACCACCAGCGTGTTGCGCGCCACCTCTTTGTCGACCACGTACCAGGGCTCGTCGCCGGCGTCTTTCAGGCCGCCGATGCCCAATCCCTTGCGCTGACCCAGGGTATGGTACATGAGCCCCTGATGCTCGCCGATGATCTTGCCATCCACGGTTTCAATGGGGCCCGGCCTGGCCGGCAGATACTGGGCCAGGAAGTCCTTGAACTTGCGCTCGCCGATGAAGCAGATCCCGGTGGAATCCTTCTTCTTGGCGGTGACCAATCCCAGCTCTTCGGCGATGCGGCGCACCTCGGGCTTTTCCAGGTCGCCGACCGGGAACAGGCTCTGGCCGACCTGGGCCTCGCTCAAGGTGTAGAGGAAGTAGCTCTGATCCTTGTTGCCGTCGAGGCCGCGCAGCAGGCGCGGGCGGCCTGTGCTGTCGTCACGGCGCACATAGTGGCCGGTGGCGATGTAGGTGGCCCCCAGCTCCTCGGCGGCAAACTCCAGGAACGCCTTGAACTTAATCTCCTTGTTGCACAGGATGTCCGGGTTCGGCGTGCGACCGGCCTTGTACTCCTCGAGGAAGTGCTCGAAAACGTTGTCCCAGTATTCGGCGGCGAAGTTGATGGTGTGCAGTTCGATGCCGAGCTTGTCGCAGACGGCCTTGGCATCAGCCAAATCCTGGGCGGCAGAGCAGTACTCGTCCGTGTCGTCCTCTTCCCAGTTCTTCATGAACAGGCCTTCGACCTGGTAGCCCTGTTGCTTGAGCAGGTAGGCCGAGACGGAAGAGTCCACGCCGCCGGACATGCCGACGATCACCTTGATTTGGCTGTTGTCTGTCATCAGTAATGGAAATCCTTGAAATTAACGGGGCGCATTCTATCAGAATTTGACGCCCCGGGTCATATCGCGCTGAGTTTCGCTGCCGGGCTACAGATGAGCCTGTAGCGCCTGCAGGGGCAGGCGGGTGCCGGCCAGATAGTTCTCGACGGTCTGCCACACCAGAGGGCTGCGCAGGGCACCGCGGTGGGCGGCGAGCTCGCCGATACTCCACCAGTGACAGGCGAGCACATCTCCGTCGGGATCCTCTGGATGGTGGTCGCCGGGCGGGTTTTCAAGCTCGAAGATAAATGCAAAGCGCACGAAGGTGGCGGCGCCGTCGCGGGGACGAAACAGGCTGGCCCCGAGCCAGGCGCCCGGGCTGGCCACCAGACCGCTCTCTTCGCGCAGCTCCCGGCACACCGCCTCTATCAGGGTCTCTCCCTCTTCCACATGACCGGCGGGCTGGTTGAAGCGGCGCTCGCCTTCTATCTCTTCCTCTACCATCAGAAAGCGCCCCTGCCAGTGGACCAGGGCGGCGACCGTGAGCCGGGTCTCCATGGCTTACTCTCCTTGCTTGTGGCGAGCCGGTCGACGGGCCGTGCCGCGCCCTTTGCCGGCCGGACGGTTTGCCCGGCTCGCCGGGTGGTGCTCGCGGGTCCTGGCCCTGGTCGGCTGTCGTGGCGTTGCGGCGCGCGGGGGTAATTCGGGGGCCGGCAGGGTGCGATATTCACCCGGCGCCAGATTGTCCAGGGTCCACTGACCGATGGCGTAGCGGATGAGGCGTAAGGTCGGATGGCCGATGTGGGCGGTCATGCGCCGCACCTGGCGGTTGCGCCCCTCGACGATGGTGATCTCGAGCCAGCTGGTGGGGATCGCCCTGCGCTCGCGGATAGGGGGCGTGCGCTCCCACACGGCGGGCGGCGCCATGCGACGCACCCGGGCCGGCAGGGTGGGGCCGTCGTTGAGGGTCACCCCGGCGCACAGGGCCTGGATCGCCTCGTCCGTGGGCTCCCCCTCCACCTGCACCCAGTAGGTCTTGGGCTGCTTCTCCCCCGGTTGGGTGAGGCGTGCCTGCAGGAGGCCGTCGCTTGTGAGCAGCAAGAGCCCCTCGCTGTCTCTGTCGAGCCGGCCGGCGGCATAGATGCCGGGCTCCTTGATGTAATCCTTGAGGGTCTCGCGACCCGCCTCGTCGGTGAACTGGCACAGCACCATGTAGGGCTTGTTGAAGAGCACTATGCTACGCGCCTCGGGGGAGGGGCGTGGCCTGGTGTCATCGGGACGGCGAGATCGGGGAGGGCGCAAGGGGGTCATAAAAGCGATTACCTGCGGGCGGTAGTTGGATGGCGCGCAGTGTAGCAGATGCCCTTTCCCCACGGCCAATGGCGGCTAATCCGATGAGTCATAAAGCCCTGGTGAGCCATTTCTTTTCAGGGTGGGACGGGCTAAGATGGCCCCGCTCTACTTACACAATGATAACAATCGGATGTTAGGAGATGCCGATGGAAAGCAAAGTAGTTATCCCCTCCCAGGGCCAGAAGATCACCGTCGCCGCCGGCGGCAAGCTGAATGTGCCGAACAACCCCATCATCCCCTACATCGAGGGTGACGGCATCGGTGTCGATGTGACCCCGGCCATGCTCAAGGTGGTCGATGCCGCCGTCGAGAAGGCCTACCAGGGCGAGCGCAAAATCGCCTGGATGGAGATCTTCACCGGTGAGAAATCCACCCACGTCTATGGCGAAGGCGTCTGGCTGCCGGCCGAGACCCTGGAGTTCATCCGCGAATACTGCGTGGCCATCAAGGGCCCCCTGACCACCCCGGTCGGCGGCGGCATTCGCTCCCTCAACGTGGCCCTGCGCCAGGAGCTGGATCTCTACGTCTGCCTGCGTCCGGTTCGTTACTACGAAGGGACCCCGAGCCCGGTCAAGCGTCCGGATCTGACCGACATGGTGATCTTCCGCGAGAACGCCGAAGACATCTACGCCGGTATCGAGTGGAAGGCCGACAGCGACGAAGCCAAGAAGGTGATTGCCTTCCTGCAAAACGAGATGGGCGTGAAGAAGATTCGCTTCCCCGAGTCCTGCGGCATCGGCATCAAGCCCATGTCCAAGGCCGGTACCGAGCGCCTGGTGCGCGCCGCCATCGAGTACGCCATCGACAATGATCGCGACTCCGTGACCCTGGTGCACAAGGGCAACATCATGAAGTTCACCGAGGGTGCCTTCAAGGATTGGGGCTATGCCCTGGCCCAGAAAGAGTACGATGCCCAGCTTATCGACGGCGGCCCCTGGTGCTCCTTCAAGAACCCGAAAACCGGCAAGACCATCGTCGTCAAGGATGTCATCGCCGACGCCTTCCTGCAGCAGATCCTGCTGCGTCCGGCCGAGTATGACGTCATCGCCTGTATGAACCTCAATGGTGACTATATCTCCGACGCCCTGGCGGCCCAGGTCGGCGGCATCGGCATCGCGCCGGGTGCCAACATCGGTGACGGTGTGGCCCTGTTCGAGGCGACCCACGGCACCGCGCCGAAATACGCCGGTCAAGACAAGGTCAACCCGGGCTCGCTCATCCTCTCAGCCGAGATGATGCTGCGCCACCTGGGCTGGGTTGAGGCGGCCGACCTCATCGTCAAGGGGATGGAAGCGGCGATCCGCAATAAGACCGTCACCTATGACTTCGAGCGTCTGATGGAAGGGGCCACGTTGCGCTCCTGCTCCCAGTTCGCCCAGGATATGATCGACCAGATGTAAGTCTGTGAAGATGCAAAAGGCCAGCCCCACGGGGCTGGCCTTTTTTATGGGCGCCAGACGCGGCGCGCGCTCAGGTCGCCGGGGCGAAGCGGCCGAGCAGGGCGGCGCTGGCGTCGCTCACGCCTGTCAGCTGCACCTCGGTGCCGGCAGCCTCGAAGCGGCGACGCACCGTGGCCAGGGCCTCGGCGGCGCTGAGATCCCAGAAGTGGGCGTCACTGACATCGATCACCACCCGCTCGAGGGATTCGCCGGTGTCAAAGCCGGCGCAGAACTGCTCTGTGCTGGCGAAGAAGACCTGGCCGTGTACCCGGTAGGTGCGGGTGGCGCCGTGGCGCTCGCTGTCGCTGTGTACCAGCAGGGTGCGCGCCACCTTGTGGGCGAAGAAGAGGCAGGCCAGCAGCACCCCGGTCAGCACCCCGAGGGCCAGGTTGTGGGTCACCACCACCACGGCCACCGTGCTCAGCATCACCAGGTTGGTGGCCAGGGGCGTCTTGTGCATGCGCAGCACCGAGCCCCAGGAGAAGGTGCCGATGGATACCATGATCATCACCGCCACCAGGGCCGCCATGGGGATCTGGCGGATCCACTCGTCCAGGAACACCACCATGACGATGAGCAGGGCTCCTGCCACCAGGGTGGAGAGGCGGCCGCGGCCACCGGATTTCACGTTGATGACCGACTGGCCGATCATGGCGCAGCCCGCCATGCCGCCCATCAGGCCGGCGGCGATGTTGGCCAGCCCCTGGCCCTTGCACTCGCGGTGGCGATCGCTGCGGGTGCCTGTCATCTCGTCGACGATGGCGGCGGTCATCAGGGATTCGAGCAGTCCCACCACGGCCAGGGCGGCGGAGTAGGGGAAGATGATGGCCAGGGTCTCGAGATTGAGGGGCACCTCGGGCCACATGAAGACCGGCAGGGTGTCCGGCAGGGCGCCCATGTCACCGACCGTGCGCACCTCGAGGCCGAGACCGACGCTCACCGCGGTGAGCAGCACGATGCACAGCAGCGGCGAGGGGAGCAGGGTACCGATGCGCGGCAGGCGCGGGAACAGGTAGATGATGCCAAGCCCGGCTGCGGTCATGGCGTAGACCTGCCAGCTGACGTCGGTCAGCTCCGGCAGTTGGGCCATGAAGATGAGGATGGCCAGGGCGTTGACAAAGCCGGTCACCACCGAGCGCGAGACGAAGCGCATCAGGGCGCCGAGGCGCAGGTAGCCGGCCAGGATCTGCAGCAAGCCGGTGAGCAGGGTGGCGGCCATCAGGTATTGCAGGCCGTGCTCGCGCACCAGGGTCACCATCAGCAGGGCCATGGCGCCGGTGGCGGCGGAGATCATGGCCGGGCGGCCGCCGGTGAAGGCGATGATGACGGCGATGCAGAAGGAGGCGTAGAGCCCCACCTTGGGATCGACGCCGGCGATGATGGAGAAGGCGATGGCCTCCGGGATCAGGGCCAGGGCCACGACCGTACCCGACAGCAGATCCCCCCTGACATTACCGAACCACTCTTGTTTGATGCGCTCACGCATGGGTTGTGTTAGCTCCTTGTGGCGCCCTTGGCGCTCGTTATTGTGATGGCGCGCAGGCCGCGCGGCGCGCGACTCTAACAAAGGGGAGGGGCAGGGGCAAGGCGACAGGGGAATAAGGTGATGGTGAATTGATCGTTTCAATATTTCTTGTATAGTTGAATGGTTGAAGCGAATCGAGGATCTCACATGTCACAACCCATGCCTTCCGAGAGCGCCGTCAGGGTGCTCGAATCCCTCGCCTCGCCGGTGCGTCTGGCTGCCTGGCGAGAGCTGGTGCGGGCCGGTCTCGATGGCATGGTGGCCGGAGAGCTGGCCACCACCCTCGGTGTCGCCCCCAACACCCTCTCGTTTCACCTGAAGGCCATGCTGGGCGCCAGCTTGCTGAGCGTCGAGCAGGAGGGGCGGTTCTTGCGTTATCGCGCCAACATCCCCCTGATGCTCGGGCTCATCGGTTATCTCACCGAGGAGTGCTGCGCCGGTCACCCCGAGGCGTGCGAGGCCTTGCGCGCCGATGCCGGCTGCTCCCCGGCCGTGCTGCCCCCCACCTGTTGCAACAAGGAGTGATCTGATGGCGATCCAACTCTTCGATCCGGCGCTCTGCTGCGCCAGTGGTATCTGCGGCACCGAGGTCGACCCGGCCCTGGTCACCTTCGCCGCCGATCTGGCCTGGCTGCGCGAGCAAGGGGTGGCCTTTGAGCGCTACAACCTGGCCCAGCAGCCCATGATATTTGCCGACACCCCGGCGGTGAGCGCCTTCCTGGCCCTGGCGGGCGAGGAGGGGCTGCCGCTCACTCTGGTCGATGGTCAGGTGGTGCTGACCGGGCGCTACCCGAGCCGGCGCGAGCTGGCCCGCTTCGCCGGCCTGGCCGCCCCTTCCCCGATCAAGGGGATCGTCAAACCCTGTCAGCCCGGCAGCGGCTGCTGCTAAGGAGAGACCATGTCGGCCTTTTTGCACGATGCGCCCCCCTATCTCTTCTTCACCGGCAAGGGCGGGGTGGGCAAGACCTCGCTTGCCTGTGCCAGCGCCATCGCCCTGGCCGGGCGCGGGCGGCGGGTGCTGCTGGTGAGCACGGATCCCGCCAGCAACGTGGCGCAGGTGTTCGAGACCCCCATCGGCAACCGGATCACGACCATAGGAGTGGTGCCGGGGCTGTGCGCCCTCGAGATCGATCCCCAGGCCGCCGCGCGCGACTATCGCGAGCGGATCGTCGGCCCGGTGCGCGGTCGTCTGCCCAAGGCGGTGGTGCACCGCATCGAGGAGCAGCTCTCCGGCGCCTGCACCACCGAGATCGCCGCCTTCGATGAGTTCACCGCCCTGCTCACCGACCCGGCCCTGCGCGCCGAGTATGACCACATACTGTTTGACACGGCGCCGACCGGCCACACCCTGCGCCTGCTGCAACTGCCCGGCGCCTGGAGCGAGTTTCTCGAGCAGGGCAAGGGGGATGCTTCCTGCCTCGGCCCCCTGGCCGGCCTCGACAAGCAGCGCCATCGCTACCGCGCCGCCGTGGAAGCCCTGTGTGACGGAATGCAGACACGCCTGGTGCTGGTGGCCCGCGCCCAGGGGGCGACCCTGCGCGAGGTGGCCCGCACCGGCAAGGAGCTGGCGGCACTGGGTATCACCCATCGCCATCTGGTGCTCAACGGCCTCTTCCCCGAGGCGGCCATCGCCGGGGATCCCCTGGCCGCGGCCCTGTGGCGGCGCGAGCAAGCGGCCCTCGCCCAGCTGCCGGGGGATCTCGCCACCCTGCCCCAGAGCCGGCTGCCGCTGCTCGACACCAACCTGGTCGGGGTCGATGCCCTGCGCGCCCTGCTGGCAGGGCAGGGGAGTGGCGCGTCGGCAGCGGTCGAGGTGGCGCCCTCACCCCTGCCGCCCTTGAGCTCGCTGGTGGACTCCCTCGAGGGGGAGGGGCATGGCCTCATCATGCTGATGGGCAAGGGCGGGGTGGGCAAGACCACCCTGGCCGCCGCCGTCGCCCTGGAGCTGGCGCGCCGTGGCCATCGGGTGCACCTGTCGACCTCGGATCCGGCGGCGCACCTGAGCGAGACCCTGGCCGAGGCGTCACAGACGCTGACGGTCAGCCGAATCGATCCCGAGGCAGAGACGATCCGTTATCGCGAGCAGGTGCTGGCGAGCAAGGGGGGCGGTCTCGATGCCGCCGGCCGCGCCCTGCTGGAAGAGGATTTGCGCTCCCCCTGCACCGCCGAGATCGCCGTGTTCCAGGCGTTTTCACGCATCATCCGCGAGGCGGGGCGCCAGTTCGTGGTGATGGACACGGCCCCGACCGGCCATACCCTGCTGCTGCTTGACGCCACCGGTGCCTACCACAGGGAGGTGGCGCGCCAGATGGGCAGCAAGGGGCTGCACTTCACCACTCCCATGATGCAGTTGCAGGACCCGGCGCGCACCAAGGTGCTGATCGTGACCCTGCCCGAGCCCACCCCTGTGCTGGAGGCGGCCGCTCTGCAGGCCGACCTGCGCCGCGCCGGCATCGAGCCCTGGGGCTGGCTGGTCAATCAGGTGCTACCGGACACGGTGAGCGCGCCCCTGCTGCGGCTGCGTGCATGCGCCCAGCGGCCGCAACTGGCGGCGGTCACGGCCCAGAGCCTGCGCGCGGCCAGCGTGCCGCTGCAGGTGGTCGAGCCGGTTGGCAGCGCAGCCCTGCTTGCCCTTACTCAACCCTAAGTCCAAGGGTGGCCCGGGTGGCCACCCCCCAATCCGGAGTCTCTATGTCTCACCCCTCTGCCAGCCCCATCGGCTTCTTCGAACGCTACCTCACCGCCTGGGTAGCCCTCTGCATCCTGGTCGGCATCGCACTGGGCCAGGGGCTGCCCGGTCTCTTCAAGACCATCGGCGCCCTCGAGGTGGCCCGGGTCAACCTGCCGGTCGGCCTGCTCATCTGGGTGATGATCATCCCCATGCTCATCAAGATCGACTTCGCGGCCCTGCACCAGGTGCGCGAGCACGTGAGGGGGATCGGGGTGACGCTCGTCATCAACTGGCTGGTCAAGCCCTTCTCCATGGCCTTGCTGGGCTGGATCTTCATTCGCGGCCTGTTTGCCGATCTGCTGCCGGCGGATCAACTGGACAGCTATGTGGCGGGGCTGATTCTGCTTGCCGCCGCCCCCTGCACCGCCATGGTGTTTGTCTGGAGCCGGCTGGTGAACGGCAACCCCTACTTCACCCTCTCCCAGGTGGCGCTCAACGATCTCATCATGGTGGTGGCCTTTGCCCCTCTGGTGGCGCTGCTGCTCGGTGTCTCCAGCATCACTGTGCCGTGGGATACCCTGCTCACCTCTGTGCTGCTCTATATCGTGGTGCCGGTGATCCTGGCCCAGTGGCTGCGCCGGCGCGCCCTGGCCCGTGGCACCCTCGAGCCTCTGCTGAGCCGGATCCAGCCCTGGAGCATGGCTGCCCTGCTGCTCACCCTGGTGCTGTTGTTTGCCTTCCAGGGGGAGCAGATCCTGGCCCAGCCCCTGGTGATTGCGCTGCTGGCCGTGCCTATCCTCATCCAGGTCTTCTTCAATGCAGGGCTCGCCTACTGGCTTAACCGCGCCGTCGGTGAGCAGCACGCGGTGGCCGGCCCCTCGGCCCTCATCGGGGCGTCGAACTTCTTCGAGCTGGCGGTGGCTGCGGCCATCAGCCTGTTTGGTTTCCACTCCGGGGCGGCGCTCGCCACCGTGGTCGGCGTCCTCATCGAGGTGCCGGTCATGCTGCTGGTGGTGCGCATCGTCAACCGGAGTCAATCCTGGTATCAACAATCACAAGGAGCTCATTGATGAGCATCACCATCTATCACAACCCCGAGTGCGGCACCTCCCGCAACACCCTCGAGATGATCCGCAACAGCGGCGTCGAGCCGACCGTCATCCACTATCTGGAGACCCCGCCCGATCGTGCCACCCTGGTGGGGCTGATCGCCGCCATGGGGATCCCGGTGCGTGCCCTGCTGCGCCAGAACGTCCCCCCCTTCGAGGCGCTCGGGCTGGCCGAGGATCGTTTCAGCGATGACGAGTTGATCGACGCCATGCTGGCCCACCCCCTCCTCATCAACCGCCCGATCGTGGTCACTGCGCTCGGGACGCGTCTGTGCCGCCCCTCCGAGCGGGTGCTCGATATTCTGCCCTCTCAGCAAAAAGGGGCCTTCGCCAAGGAGGACGGGGAGCAGGTGGTCGATGCGCACGGCAAGCGGATCGTAGAGGGGGAATGATCAGCCACCGTTCATGGGTTTGGGGGTAAGATGGAGCCATCTGTCAACCGAGGACAACGACGATGAGAAGAGGGAGTCTGGCCCTGCTGGTGGCCGCCATGCTGGCTCAGCCGGCCCACGCCGACTGGGACAAGATCAAATCCGCCGCCGCCGATCTGGGCAGTGCCCTGAGCGAGACCGGCAAGGAGACATGGCAGAGCGTTTCGGATTTTTCCAAACAGACCTGGGACTCCCTCTCTGCCTGGGGCTCAGATGCCTATAACCAGGCCGGGGAGTGGACCGCCCAGAGTGCCGCCAAGGGCAAGGAGTGGCTGACGGTGGCGGACAAGAAGCTCGACGAGATGCTCGAGCCCACCACGCCCGAGCAGGCTCGTACGGCCCTCGACACCATGGCCGACACCGCCCTGGTGCGCCTCTTTAACGAGCAGCCCTCGGCCAAGCTCCTGTTTGACAGCGCCTACGGCTATGCGGTCTTCGACTCGCGCAAGTTCTCCCTGATGTTGCACACCAATCAGGGGGCCGGGGTGGCGGTCAACCGCAAGAGCGGCCAGCACACCTATATGAAGATGTTCGGGGCCGGGCTGGCTGCCGGCTTTGGCGGCAAGTTCTACCAGCAGGTGATCCTGTTCGAGAGCCGCGAGACCTTCGAGCGCTTCGTCACCCAGGGGTGGGAGGCGACCTCCGAGGTGGGGGTGGTGGCCGGCAAGGAGAGTGCCGAACTCAAGGCCAAGTACAACGGCGGCATGGCCATCTACCAGATCGGGGAGAAGGGGTTGCTGCTCGATGCCAACATCTCGGGCTCCAAATATTGGGTGGACAAGGATCTCACCCCCTAAGCAGGAGGGCGGCCATGGCCGCCCTCCCTTTTTGCACCGAGCCTGTTGCCATCGCCCTCGACGCTACTGCATCAGCGCCTCCAGGGCATCGGCCAGGGGGGTGACCAGCGTGAGGGGCAGGGAGGGTCTGACCGGACGGCGCAGCAGCCGCTCCTCGAGTTGGAACAGCCCCGAGATGGCACCGTAGCCGAGCCAGGGGATGGGCTCGGCCTCCCAGCGTCTGAGGTGGGTGGTGAGAGAGCCGCGATAGGCCCAGGGCTGGGTGGCAAGCGAGCCGTCGCCACCCAGGATCAGCTCGCTCAAGGTGTCGGCGAAGAGCAGGCTGGCGCCCACCCCTTCTCCCCCGTAGCCGCCGAGGGTGGCGAGCCCGAGGCGGGGGTCGAACAGGGCGTGGGGGCGAAAGCGCCGTGCCATCCCCAGGGTTCCCCCCCAGCCATGGGTGATGGCCACCCCGGCGAGATGGGGGAAGAGGGCGAGCAGCAGATCCGCGCGCAGATCGAACTCATCCCCCTTGGGCGCATCCCCCAGGTACCGAGGCGTGAAGGGAAAGCGGGTCCTGACCTGGCCTCCGAAGCGGTAACCGCCACGGGCACCAAACACCAGGCGTCCATCGGCGCTGCGCTGGCCATAGGTGACAAGGCGCGAGGCGTCGGCAAAGGTCTCATGGCGGTGCAGGCCAATGCGTTGCCACTGGGACTCGCTCAGGGGCTCGGTGGCGAGCAGCAGGCTCTGCACCGGCAGGGTGGCCCCTTGATCGAGCCCAAGCAGCCGCTGGTATCCCTCCAGTGCCGAGACGATCACCCCGGCGCGCACCGTATGTTCCTTGAGATGCACGCTCCCCGGAGAGAGGCGTAGCACCGGACTCTGCTCGTAGAGGGAGATGCCGGCCGCCTCCACCGCCCTTGCCAGGCCCCGCACCAGCTTGAGGGGATGGACCCGGGCGCAGTGAGGGGTGTAGAGGGCGAGATCCCCGTCCGGCAGCTGGAGTGCGTCTTGCGCCTGAGCCCCCTCGAGGCGCCGCACATCCTCCTCCCCGAAACCGGCCTGGCGCAGGGTGGCCAGCTCCTCCTCGAGGCGCAGTCGCTGCTCGGGGTAGCGGGCGGCCATATGCAGGTTGCCCCCGTGCTCGAGGTCGCACGCGATCCCGAGCCCTGCGAGCTCGGTCGCCGCCCTGGCCACGGTACCTGTGATGAGACGCCGTGTCTGTTCACGCCGCTCTCCATCGAGCATGGCCAGATAACTCAGATCGCCCGAGAAGCCGCCCATGAGCCAGCCCCCGTTGCGCCCCGAGGCGCCTTCGCCGGCAATCCCGGCCTCCAGCAGGGCGATGCGCAGGGAGGGATCCCGTCGTTTAAGGAGCAGGGCGCTCCACAGGCCCGAGTAACCGGCACCCAGGATGGCGATATCCACGTCGAGATCCCGGGTGAGAGGGGGACGAGGGGTGAGGGGCTCCCCCAGGGTGTGGGCCCAGAGGGTGTCTGTCAGGGTATGGGGCATGCAGCGAACTCCGTTTCGACTGTTTGCATCAGCCTACTGGGAGGGGAGACCCGGACCAAGCAAAAAAAAGCAGGTCCGCACCGGGCGGACCTGCTTGGCACACTTGGGTGGTGCTTACAACACCTTGGCGATGGCGTCGCAGAGGGGATCGATGTTGGCGCGGGTGATGCCGGCCACGCTGATCCGGCCGGAGCCGACGATGTAGATGGCAAACTCTTCCTTCAGGCGAGCCACCTGCTCCTTGGAGAGACCGGAGAAGGAGAACATGCCGTTCTGACGAGCGATGAAGGAGAAGTCCTGGCTCACGCCGCGCTCGGCCAGCTTGGCCACCAGCAGTTCGCGCATCTCGCGGATGCGCTCGCGCATCTCGGCCACTTCGCTGACCCACAGCGCGTAGAGGGCGGGATCATTGACCACGGCAGTCACCACGGCGGCACCGTGAGAGGGCGGATTGGAGTAGTTGGCGCGGATGACGGTCTTGACCTGGGTGAAGGCGGTGTCGGCCACGGCCTTGTTGGCGGCAACCAGGGTGAAGGCGCCGACCCGCTCGTTGTAGAGACCGAAGTTCTTGGAGAAGGAGCTGGCCACCAGCAGCTCGCCGTGGGAGCGGGCGAAGATACGCAGCCCCTCGGCGTCCTCTTCGATGCCGCGGGCGAAGCCCTGGTAGGCGAAGTCGAACAGGGGCAGCCAGCCGGCGGCGGCGCTCTGCTCGGCCAGGGCCTCCCACTGGGCGGTGGTGGGATCGATGCCGGTCGGATTGTGGCAGCAGCCGTGCAGCAGCACCACGTCACCGCGCTCGACCTCGCGCAGGGAGTCCTGCATGGCGGCAAAGTCGAGATCCTTGCTGGCGGCGTCGTAGTACTTGTACCACTTCACCTCGAGCCCGGCGGCCTGGAACACGCTGACGTGGTTGGCCCAGGTGGGGTCGGAGATCCAGACTGTCTTGGCGAGCTGGTTGCGCGCAATGAACTCGGCGGCGATGCGCAGGGCACCGGTGCCGCCCGGTGCCTGGGCGGTCTTGGCGCGGCCCGAGGTGATGAGCTCGGCCCCCTTGCCAAACAGCAGCCCCTGCACGATGCGGGCGTACTCCTGGTTGCCCTCGATGCCGAGGTAGTTTTTGGTCTTCTCGTCGGTCAGCAGTTTCTGCTCGGCCTGCTTGACGCACTTGAGGATGGGGGTGGCTCCCGATTCGTCCTTGTAGATGCCGACACCCAGATTGATCTTGTGCTCACGCTCGTCGCTGCGAAACGCTTCGGTGAGGCCAAGAATGGGGTCTGCGGGGGCGGCTACAACCTTTTCAAACATGATGATCCCTGTAATTCCGTTGTGGTAGTGGGGGCGGTCCTTGGAGGCAAACAGAGGCGCCCGCCCCAACTGCCGTGCGGACGCCTCGGTCGCTTCTTTATACCACTGCCGAAGTAGGGGGAAAAGCGCTGTACGGCGCCCGTGCGTGGGCGGCCTTGAAACTAATCCCGTTTAGCCGACGGCGTCCCAGTGACGGGCCAGGGCGAGCAGCTCGGCAGGCAGGGTGAGCCCCTGCTCGATGAGGGGGGTGAGTCGCGCCAGCAGGGGGCGGGGCAGGCGGCTGGGCTCCCAGCTGGCGCCCTCCAGCGGCTTGCCGTAGTGGCGCAGGTGCGCGCTGAGATCGGTGGGTAGCCAGCAGGTCAGTGGACGGCCGGTGCGTTCGGCCAGGGTGCGGGTGCGCTCGATCCCGGTCGGATCGAGATCGGTGAGGTGGCTCCAGCTCACGGCGGCGGGCAGGGCGGCGCACAGGTGTTCCATCAGATCCTGTCCAGCCGGAGGCAACCAGGCGAGCAGGGTGGCCGGCGGCAGGGGCAGGGTGGTGAAGACGCCGGTTCTGTCCGTGGTGATGAGGCGCGCCATGGGCTCCCCGTTGCTGATGAGCTTGCCCAAGCCTGGCAGGGTGCGCTCGGGCAGGGCGATCTCGCCCAGGGTCTCGAGCAGGGGGGCGCCATCGACCAGGCGCCCTCCCGCGAAGAAGAGGCTCAAGGGGAGGGAGGCGCGCAGGCGCACCACCCTGTCCTGGCTGGTCTCGACCCCCCGCTCGGCCAGGCGAACCTGCTCGTCAGGGGTAAAGAGGGGATGACGCCCCTGACGCCGATAGAGGGCGGCCAGCAGGCGCAGATTGACCGGGGTGGGGAGGGTGAGCCCCTGCTCGTGGAGCCACTCCTCCGGATCCTGAGGGGCCTGCTCGAGTTGCCCCAGGGCCAGGGCACGGGTGAGGTAGCGCCGGCCCGCTTCGGTCAGCCCATAACGGTGGGGCGAGTGGGTCAGCAGCAGTCCGTTTTCCAGCATCAGGCTCACCAGTGGCTGCAGGTTGCGCGAGCGGATCAGCACCGAGGGCTGAGTCATCAGCTGCTCGGCCACCTCCTTGAGCATGCCGGAAGAGAAGTCGATGTTGGTCATAGTCCCTCCAAACCAGCGCACTACTCTACTGGCCCCTCTTCGGGACGCAAGGGGGAGGGGACTGGCGCGTGATCCGGCGCCGATTTGTGGCCGCCGCACCTTCCCCGTACAATCCCTTTTTTCCCCATTTCGGAGTCCGTATGTTTCGTGAACTGGTCCGCCACCCCGACTTTTTGCTGATCGACAAGGGGCCCGGGATCGGCATGCACGAGGAGGACGGCGCCCCCGGCATCGTCACCCTGGTGCGCGAGGCGACCGGGCTCGAGCTCTACCCGGTGCACCGGCTCGACAAGATGACCTCGGGGCTGCTGTTGCTGGCCCGCCACCCACAGGCCAACCGCGCCCTGAGCCAGGGCTTTGCCGAGCGGCGCATGAAAAAGCAGTACCTGGCCCTCTCCGATCGGCGCCCCTTGAAGAAGCAGGGGCTCATCAGGGGGGACATGAAGAAGGGGCGCGGCGGCAGCTGGATGTTGACCCGCACCCTGGATAATCCCGCCATCAGCCGTTTCGACTCGACCCTGGTGCGCGAGGGGCTGCGGCTGTTTCGCATCCGCCCCGAGACCGGCAAGACCCACCAGATCCGGGTCGCCCTGAAAAGCGTCGGCGCCCCCATCCTCGGCGACGAGCGCTACGGCGGCACCCCCGCCGATCGCGGCTATCTGCACGCCTGGCGCCTGGGGTTCGAGCACGGCGGTGAAACCTTTGACTTCGTCTCTTCCCCCGAGTGGGGGGCGCTCTTCGTGCTGCCCGAGACCCGCGCCGCCATCGAGGCTCTCGCCCCGTGAACCTGATCCTGGCCGACTATGACGGCACCCTGACGGCGGGGGACAGCCATGGGGCTCTGCTGCGCCATATCCTCCTCCGTCGTCGCTGGCCCCTGCTCCTGGTGCTGTTGCTCAGCCCCCTGCTCTTGCTGCTCGGGCTGCTTTCCCGCCCCAAGGCGGTGTGGCTGCTCTGGTGGTGCGCGACCCTGGGGGGTGACGGGTGGAGCTGGCGGTGCTGGGTGGCGGATTATGCCCGGCGCGAGGCGTCGCTCTTTAGCGAGGCCAGGGAGTTGCTCGCCCGAGAGGGAGAGAGGGTCTGGGTGGTGAGCGCCTCACCGCGCGCCCTGGTGCGGCGCAGGCTCCATCACCAACTGGGCGGCCTTCGGGTGGGACGGGTGCTGGGTAGTCGCATGAGGTTTTCTCTCGGGGCCATAGTGCCACGCCACTACAGCTTCGGGGCGGCCAAACGGGATCTGCTGCCGGGAATGGAGAGTGGCTGCGCCGAGCTGGCGCTCTCCGATGCCCTCTCGGATCTCCCCCTGCTCGCCCTGGGGCGGCAGGCCTGGCTCATCAACCCCTCGCCGAGGCGATTGGCGCAGGGACGTGAACGCTTGCCTGAGTTGATGGCCCGTCACTGGCACTGAGCACCCCTGTCAGCTTTTGCTGACAGGGAGGACGGTCCGAGTGGCCTTTCGTTGCCACAAGTAACATCTTCTTTACATCCTGTCGCAGTTTGCCTCATCCAGAGTGGTGAGCTCTCCCCTTCCTTTTCCCTGTGTTGACGGTCTAATGAAACAAACCGTTAACATTGGGACAAGGAGCCACCCATGACTGAGTACAACCCCCTGGGAACCGACGGGTTCGAGTATGTGGAATACACGGCCCCCTCGACCGCCGGCATCGATGCCCTGAAGCAGCTGTTTGCCTCTCTGGGCTTTGCCGAAGTCGCCAAGCATCGCAACAAGCAGTGCTGGCTCTATCGCCAGGGCGACATCAACTTCGTCATCAATGCCGAGCCCCACTCCCAGGCCGAGGCCTTCGCCGAGCAGCACGGACCGAGCGTGTGCGGCATGGCGTTTCGGGTGGCCGATGCGGGCAAGGCCCAGCGCCATGCCCTGGCCCAGGGGGCCAAGCCGTTTGTTGGCAAGATAGGGCCGATGGAGCTCAACATCCCGGCCATCTACGGGATCGGCGAGAGCACCCTGGCCTTTGTGGATCGCTACGGGGAGAAGGGCTCCATCTACGAGGTGGATTTTGTCTTCTACCCGGATTGGCAGGCGCGCATGGCCGCTGTGGATGCGGGGCTGACCGAGATCGACCACCTGACCCACAACGTCTATCGCGGCAACATGGACTTGTGGGCCCAGTTCTACGAGCGAGTCGGCAACTTTCGCGAGATCCGCTACTTCGACATCGAGGGCAAGCTGACGGGCCTGCATTCGCGCGCCATGACGGCTCCGTGCGGCAAGATCCGCATCCCCATCAACGAGTCGGCGGACGACAAGTCCCAGATCGAGGAGTACCTGCGTCAGTACAAGGGAGAGGGGATCCAGCACATCGCCCTCGGCACTCGCGACATCTACCACACCATTCGCACCCTGCGCGGCCGTGGCACCGGTTTTATGCCGACCCCGGAGACCTACTACGAGCAGGTGGACGAGCGGGTGGCGGGCCACGGTGAGCCCCTGAATGCCTTGCGTGAGCTGCGCATCCTCATCGACGGGGCACCCGAGAAGGATGGCATCCTGTTGCAGATCTTCACCGACACCGTCATCGGTCCGGTCTTCTTCGAGATTATCCAGCGCAAGGGTAACGAGGGATTCGGTGAGGGCAACTTCAAGGCCCTGTTTGAATCGATTGAGCTGGACCAGATTCGCCGCGGGGTATTGAGCGATGCGTAAATGGATTAGTTTCCCCCACCGTGAGGGGGTCTGCTCGCGCCAGGCCCACGCCGACTTCCCCGAGGAGGGGATCTACGAGCGGGAGCTGGGGCGCGGCGGTTTCTTCGGGCCCGCCTCCCACATCCACCATCGCCACGCCCCGACCGACTGGGTGAGCTGGGAGGGGCCACTGCGCCCGCGCCTGCTCGACCTCAATGGTCTCAAGGAAGAGAGCAGCGCCCTCTCTCCCTGGGTGGTGCCGGATATCCTCAGCAACCCCCACTGCAAGATGCGAGTGTGGCGCCTCGCCGAGCCCATGCCGTTTCTGGTGCGTAACGCCGACGGGGATGAGCTGCTCTTCATCCACGAAGGCGCGGGAGAGCTCTTTTGCGACTATGGGCACTTAAGCTTCTCGGAAGGGGACTACCTGCTGATCCCGCGCGGCACCATGTGGCGTCTCGAGCCGAGCGCCCCCCTGTTTGTGCTGATGATCGAGGCGACCAACGACAGCTTCCAGCTGCCGGAGAAGGGGCTGGTGGGCAACCACGCCATCTTCGACCCCGCCGCCCTCGGGGTGCCGGCCATCGACGACGCCTTCCTCGCCCAGCAGAGCGAGGAGCCCTGGTCGCTGCAAATAAAGCGCCACAGCCAGGTTTCGGTGGTCACCTGGCCCTTCAACCCGCTCGACGCCATCGGTTGGCACGGGGATCTCTGCGTGGTGCGCCTCAACTGGCGCGACATCCGTCCCCTGATGAGCCACCGTTATCACCTGCCGCCGTCGGCCCACACCACCTTCGTGGCGAGCCGCTTCGTGGTCTGCACCTTCGTGCCGCGCCCCATCGAGAGCGATCCGGGGGCCCTCAAGGTGCCCTTCTACCACAACAACGATGACTTCGATGAGGTGCTCTTCTACCACGCGGGGGATTTCTTCAGCCGCGACAACATCGAGAAGGGCATGCTCACCTTCCACCCGGCCGGCTTCACCCATGGCCCCCATCCCAAGGCCTTCGCCGCGGGCCAGGCCTATGCCAAGAAGTTCACCGACGAGGTGGCCGTGATGCTCGACACCCGGGATGCCCTGATGCTGGGCGAGGTGTGCGAGCGGGTAGAAAACCGGGAATACGTCAACAGCTGGCAGCGCCAGAGCAAGGAGCAATGAATGAAACTGGCGACACTGAAGAATGGCCGTCGTGATGGGGAGCTGGTGGTGGTGAGCCGGGATCTGCGCCGTGCCTGCCGGGTGGGTGCGATCGCCCCCACCCTGCAGGCGGCCCTCGACGACTGGGCCGCCCTGGCCCCGCGTCTGGAGCAGGTCTATCGCGCCCTGTGTGACGATGCCGTGGCCGATGCCTTTGCGTTTGACCAGGCCCAGTGCCTCTCCCCCCTGCCGCGCGCCTACCAGTGGGCGGACGGCAGCGCCTATGTCAACCATGTGGAGCTGGTGCGAAAGGCTCGCGGCGCCGAGATGCCCGAGAGTTTCTGGCACGATCCCTTGATGTACCAGGGGGGGAGCGACAGCTTCATCGCCCCGCGCGATCCCATCCTGATGGCCGATGAGGCCTGGGGCATCGACTTCGAGTCCGAGGTGGCGGTCATTACCGACGATGTGCCCATGGGGGTGAGCGAGGCGGCGGCCCTCGGCCACATCAAGCTGTTGATGCTGGTTAACGACGTGAGCCTGAGAAACCTCATTCCCGGAGAGCTCGCCAAGGGGTTTGGCTTCTTCCAGTCCAAGCCGTCGAGCGCCTTCTCGCCGGTGGCGGTGACGCCCGATGAGCTGGGGGACGCCTGGCAGGGGGGCAAGGTGCACCTCAAGCTCGAGACCTGGCTCAACGACGCCCTGTTTGGCGCCCCTGATGCCGGTGTCGACATGACCTTCGGGTTTTCCACTCTGGTGGCTCATGCGGCCCATACCCGGCCGCTCGGAGCCGGCGCCATCATCGGCTCGGGGACTGTCTCCAACTACGATCGCAGCGCCGGTGCGTCGTGTATCGCCGAGCGGAGAATGCTCGAGATCATGGATTCGGGTGCGCCCGCTACGCCCTTCCTGCGCTTTGGTGATAGAGTGGTCATCACGATGCGAAACGAGTCCGGTGGGGAGATCTTCGGACGCATCGAGCAGGAGGTGCGGCCTTACGAGCCGCGCTAGGGCGGGGTAGCCCGCGACATTGAGGTATCTTATGTTGAAGCTGTATGGATATTGGCGCTCGTCGGCCTCGTTTCGGGTGCGGATCGTGTTGGGACTCAAGGGCATAGTCTATGAACAGATCCCGGTAAACCTGAGGAGCGGTGAGCAGGGAGAGAAGAGCTACCGCCGTCTCAATCCCCAGGGGCTGGTCCCCTTTCTGGTGGACGGGGAGTGGGGGCTGGGTCAGTCGGTGGCCATCATGGAATATCTGGACGAGACCTATCCGGCTTATCCTCTGCTCCCCTCGTCTCCCCAGGAGCGGGCCCGGGTGCGCCAGATCGTCGGCATGATCGCCTGTGATGTGCACCCTCTCAATAACCTGCGCGTGCTCAACTACCTGGAGAGCGAATTCGGCGTGCGGCAACAGCAGCAAGAGACCTGGTACCTGCACTGGATCCGCGAGACCTTCCGGGCCCTGGAGCAGATGCTGTCGGCCTGCAGCGGCATCTACTGTGTGGGTGACGAGGTGACCCTGGCAGATTGCATGCTGGTGCCCCAGATCTACAACGCCCGCCGCTACAACATGGATATCTCGGTGTTTCCCAATATCCAGCGGATCCATGACAACTGCATGGCCCTGCAGGCGTTTGCCGACGCCGCCCCCGAGCGGCAGCCGGACGCCCAGTAACGAGCCGTCTGTCACGGGAGCGGGGCCTTGGGCCCCGCTGTTTTATCTCACATTCCCACCGTTCGCCCCTTGCCAGTGTGCTCCTCTCTTTGTAACGTCGTTGCGCCAGCAAGGAGGGATCTATGCGTTTTATCGATTTACGAAGTGATACGGTCACCCAACCCACCGACGACATGCGTCGGGTGATGCTTCACGCCCAGGTGGGAGATGATGTCTACGGGGAGGATCCCACCGTCAACCGGCTGGAAGCCTATGCGGCCGGGCTGCTCGGCAAAGAGGCAGCCCTGTTCGTGCCAAGTGGCACCATGTCCAATCTGCTCGGCGTCATGAGCCACTGCCAGCGCGGCGAGGCGGCGCTGGTCGGCCATCATGCCCATATCTACCGCTACGAGGCGGGTGGCAGCGCCGTGCTCGGCTCTGTGGTGCTGCAGGCTATCCCCATGCAGGCAGACGGTCAGCTGCCCCTGGAGGCCCTGCAGGCTGCGGTGGCCCCCGACGATGCCCACTTCGCCCAGGCGCGTCTGGTGTGCCTCGAGAACACCCACAACGGTCGCGTACTGTCGGCGGACTATCTCGCCGAGGTGACCTCCTGGGCCAAAGGGCAGGGGCTCTCGCTGCATCTGGACGGGGCTCGCCTGTTCAATGCGGCCGTCGCCTGTGGCCGCTCGGCCCGCGAGATAGCCGCTCCCTTCGATTCAGTCTCCATCTGCCTCTCCAAGGGGCTGGGTGCTCCGGTCGGCTCCGTGCTGGTGGGGTCGCAGGCGCTGATCGCCCGGGCGCGTCGCCTGCGCAAGATGGTCGGTGGCGGCATGCGCCAGGCCGGGGTGCTGGCGGCGGCCGGACTGTTTGCCCTGGAACACCATGTGGAGCGCCTGGCGGATGATCACCGCCGCGCCGCACGCTTGGCCGAAGGGTTGTCGGCCATTCCTGGTATCCGGGTGGAGAGTGCCCAGACCAATATGCTGTTCTTGCATATGGACGGGCGCGAGCTGGCCGAGGTGGGCCCCTTCATGCGCGAGCGTGGCATCCTCTGCTCGGGGTATGGGCTGATGCGGTTGGTGACCCATCTGCAGATCAGCGATGACGATGTGGAGGAGGTGATCGACGCCTTCGCCGAGCTGATGGGCAGTCGTTGAGGGAAAAGGATGAGGGCGCCGTTGGCGCCCTCACTTATTGCTGGCTGGCCAGCATGGCCTCGTCGGTGACGTCGTAGATCATGATGGCGATGTGGCTCACCTGGCCGCCGAAGTCGGCCAGAGGCACCAGGGTCAGGTTCTGGTACATGTGCGGCGCGGCCCCTGTGATGGGTCGGTAGTTGGAGAAGCGCAGCAGGTAGGGCTTTTGCTCCCAGGTACTGAAGGCGCGGTTGTTGAGCTTGAAGACCATGTTGGCCTTGCGCTCGAGCCATTTTCTATCCACCTCGGGGAAGAGATCGAACAGGTTGCCGTCGCGCACCTCATGGGTAAAGCGGCCGCTGTGGCTCTCCATAAAGCCGTTCCACACCTGGATCTTGAAGTCGCGGTCCAGCACCACCAGCCCCACGTCCAGATTCTGGACTATGTTCATCAACCAGTGAAATTCCCTGATATCCATGGGCACTCCTACAGCATGTGCATGATCTTGTTGTTCATGGTGGTGATCGAATCCTCGGTGAAGAGCAGCAGCAGGTCACACTGGACCGCATACCCCTCTACCCGATAGTTGATCTCGATGGCCAGGGTGCGACGCCAACGGCTCTGGTTGGTGTGGATGAGCTCCTTGATCGGTCTGTGTTGCCCCAGTATGACGGGGTGCCCCTGGCTGAAGGGGGTATCGAGCTGCTCGGCATAGCCGCGCAAGAAGGCGCCGATCAGCACGTTGGCGGTGTCCATCAGCAGCTCCAGTTCGGCGCTGCGATCCAGCGGGCCCTCCATCTTCATCAGACGGGCGAGATCGTTGAAGCTGGAGTCGTGAAACAGAAGCAGTGCCTCACCGGCGATCCCGGCACCGATAAATCCCTGGCAGACGGCGGAGAGGGTGTCCTGATCGGCGGCGGCATTGAGGGCCATGTGCAGCTCGGAGACCTCGAGCACGTTGACGTTGGGGATGGGCAAAACCACGAAGGCGTCGAGCAGGCGTGCCAGCAGGTCGGCCGCCTGTCCCATGGCCACATTGGCGATCTCCTGATAGGCGTCACGGGTCTCGCTGCCGAGCAGCAAGCCGCTGCCGGTGTTCTCGGCGGAGCTTTCGGTCGGCTGGGTCAGGATGGGCGCGGGAGCTTGTCCTCCCGGCTGCCACAGACCGTGGTGGCGCAGCAGGGCCGCGATCTGCTCGGCGGTGGCCGGCTTCTTGATGAAGTCGATGGCCCCCAGACTCATCACCTTCTGGTGCGCCTCGGGCTGAATATCCCCCGAGACCACGATCACCTTGGACTTGATCCCCTCGCGTTTGAGGGTCTCGAGCACACCGTAACCGTCGAGCTCGGGCATGGTGAGATCGAGGAAGATCACCTCTCCGTGTCCCATCAAGGCCTGCTCTACCCCGGCGACACCGTGCTCGGCAAAGTGAACTGTGACCGGCCAGTCCGGGGGAAGCGCCCGGGCCATTTGCTTGCGGGCAAACCCCGAGTCATCACAAATCAATACATTCATCGTCATCCCTGATTGGCTGAGAGGGGTTCGTTATATAGTGTGACCAGCCATCGTCAGGGCGCAACCCAAATCAGACCGGTTGGTTGTAGCGCAGGGCCTGCTTGTGGATGAACTCCTGCAGCAGACGCACACGCAGCGGGGCGAAGTCGGGATTGTTCACCAGCAGGTGGAAGGCTCGCTCACCGGCACGCCAGTCGGGTAACACAGGGACCAGTTGACCACGCTTGAGCTGACTCTGCGCCGAATGGCGCGGGGCGTTGATGATACCCAGATGATTACAGGCGGCCAGCACAGCCGCCTGAGACTGGCTGACCGAGAGCCGCCCCGGTTGGTTGATGTCTATCGCCTCGCCATCGAGATGACGCAGTTGCCAGGTGGAGTAGGGCCAGCAGTAGATTAGCGCATGCTCGGCCAGTTGCCGAGGATGGCTGGGGGTGCCGTGTTGCTCCAGATAGAGAGGGGAGGCATAGAGGGCATACTGGATCTTGCCGAGGCTGCGGGCATGGGCCACCCGCTTGGGCAGGTCACCGCTAAAGAGCACCAGGTCCCACTGGTTATCGAAGAGCTGCTGGTGATCGTTGGTCTGCTCCAGCTCGAAGCGGATCTGGGGGTAGGCCCGACTGAATTCGGCCAGCAGATCGATGAGCAGGGTATTGGAGACCGAGATAGGGGCGGCGAGCTTGATAAGGCCGCCCAGCTCCTGCTTGTGTCCACGGATCTCGCCCGTGGCCTGCTCCAGCTGCTGCAGCGGGCCGCACAATCGCTGATAGTAATGGAGCCCCTCGTCGGTCAGACGCAGCTTGCGCGTGGAGCGATGCAGCAGTGGCGTGCCCAACTGCTCTTCCAACTGGGTAATACGACGACTGATGGTGGCGGTCGGAATATTCAGGGCGGCGGCGGCATGGGAGAAGCCCCCTTCCTGAATGACTTTGACGAACAGATAAAACTCTTCGATGTGCTTCATGGGCAACAACTGTCAAATGCACCAAACGGCTGAATCTAGGGGCTCATGCCACCCTTGGCAAGTATTAACTGGCTCTTAATTGATCTGGGGAAGGGTGCGCTGATAGTCGCGCAGCAGCCTGAGAAAGGCATCCGGCTCCCGATCCAGACTCCCTTCCGGGAGCAGCAGATCGAGCCCCGTGAGGGTGCGCAGGCGGGCCATGCGATTGGCAAACATGGCCACGACACCGTGATAGTGACGCCCGTTGGACGAGCGATAATGGCTCTCTTCAAACAGCTCCTCTGCCAGCGGTTGGCAGGTGCCATTGCTACAGCCCTGCTCCTGATGGATCAGGGTGACGAGCAGGGCGCGTTGCTCGGTTAGCAGATGGACGGCCAACCTGGGTGTGACCCACGTCAAAAATTCGTCATAATTGCGAATGCGTATGCCAATGTATGGCAAAGGGTGCCATGCAAGACCTCTTCTGACCGATGGGCGATCAAAACGCTGAATATTTCTCCATTTGAGCACCCAGCCGCCCCATTTGTGGTGATATTGCAGACAATCGTGACACAAGGAGAGGCTCACTCTGGGCTCAAGGAGTTTGAGAAGGCCGATAAATGTGCAGCAAATTCCTGTCAGTAACAGACTGATAACCGCCACAACAAGTTGTTCTTCGAGGAAAAAAAGTATAAAAATCATAATGCTGGTAACGAGCAGACCGAGCAGGGTCAAAGAGATCCCGTTTCGCTTCGTCAGGGGGGAAATGTGTAGTGTCGTCATGGCAGACCTCTTTCTACCAGATATCTAAACACTAATGCGTGATCTCCCCGTATGCCAGGCGAGGGAGCCATCCCGCTGTGCTGGCGCCGACCTAGATGACACTTCCATGATGCCGTTTGACGAAAGAAGTTTGACCACGCTGGACCTGCTGCACACGCCGATCTGGATCTATGACATCCAGCAGCACCATATTTTTTGGGCCAATCGGGCGGCACTCTCGGTCTGGGAGGCCGACTCCCTGGCCGAGCTGCAAGAGCGTGACTTCTCCCGTGATATGGCCCCCGCCGTGGATCTCCTGTTACAGCGTTATCTGCGGGAGTTTCAGAGTGGTCGCAGTTTCTGCGAGTGGTGGAGCATCTCCCCAAAGGGGATCAGCAAGAAGGTCTATCTGCGCCTCTCCGGTATCGAGATTGCCGAGCGTCTGATGATGATTGGCGAGGCGGTGCTCGATGCCGATACCCTGAGCCATGAGGCCGCCATGGTGCAGGGGGATACCCTCGCCTGCCTGTTTGACGACAGGGGGCATCTCATCAGCGGTAACCACTATTTTCAGAAGTGCTTCGGTACCCGGATCCGCAGACTGAACCAGGTCTATGGGGGAGATGACGAGCACTTCTACCGCCGCTTGCGCCTGCATGAGGAGCTGGTGTGCGAGGGGGAGGGCCGAACCCTCAAGGGGATGCGCTGGTTTCAGTACCAGTTTCGTTATGTTCAGCAGCGCTCCCAGATCCTGCTCACCCTGCGTGACATTACTGCCCGCAAGCTTGAGGAGCTGGAACACCGCCACCTCGCTCGCCACGACTACATGACAGGTCTGCTCAATCGCTACGGGTTGATGAAGTCACTGGAGGTCAACTGCAGCATGGGGGCTCGCTTTGCCCTGCTGTTTATGGATCTCGATAACTTCAAGCTGGTCAATGACAACTTCGGCCACCGTGCCGGAGATCGGCTGTTGGAGCGTGTGGCCGGCCGCCTCAAGGAGATCTGCCCCTCCGATGTCGAGCTGGCTCGTCTCGGGGGAGACGAGTTCACGGCACTGGTGCCGTTGGGGAGCGATACCGAGCGGGCGCACCGCTTTGCCGACCTGATGCTGGAGCAGATGGCCAGGCCTTTTACCCTCAATGGACTACCCGAAGTCACGATTGGCGGGAGCATCGGCATCGCGCTCTATCCCGATGATGCGGATGACGGAGACAACCTCATCACCCGTGCCGATATGGCCATGTACCAGGCCAAGCATCTCGGTCGTTTCACCTGGCAGCGTTTTACGCCCAATCTGCAGCACGCCCTGCACCGCAAGCTGACCGTCAAACAGTTTCTGGCCAAGGCCGCGGGACGCGGAGAGCTCTCCCTGGTCTTTCAGCCCAAGGTCGACTTGATCGCCGCACGGGTGATCGGCTGTGAGGTGTTGTTACGTTGGCACAGCCCCATTCTGGGTCAGGTCTCGCCGGCCGAGTTTATCCCCCTGGCCGAGGAGATGGGGTTGATCCGGGAGCTGGGTGAGTGGGTGCTGAGCTCGGCCCTGACCCAGATGGCCAGTTGGCGTGAGCGTTTTGGTCTCGCCGTGCCCCTCGCTGTCAACCTCTCGGGTATGCAGATCTCGTCCGAGCTGCCGGCCTGGGTTGCGGCCGAGCTGGCGCGTCACGCCGTCTCTCCCCATTTGTTGACTCTGGAGCTGACTGAAACCGTGTTGATGGTGGACATGGAGGGGAGTCGCAAGGTATTCGAAGCGCTGGGCGAGCTGGGTATCAACATCTCCATCGATGATTTCGGGACCGGTTACTCTTCGCTGGCCTATCTCAATTGCCTCCCCATCAACGAGATCAAGCTGGATCGCTCCTTCGTGGTAGGACTCAACTTACCCGTGATCCGGGCCACGGTCGCCATGGCGGCGGGCTTGGGATTGGACATCATCGCGGAGGGGGTAGAGACCGACGAGGAGCTAGTGGCCCTCAAGGCTCAGGGGTGCCACCGTATTCAGGGTTACCTCATCAGCCATCCGCTGACGGCGGCCGAGCTGGAGGCGAGGGGCTTTGTGATAGAGAGCGAGACAGGTTGCTTCACAATTGAGTCTTGTATCGAACATTAAGTCTGCTTTTTGTCACAATACTGGTTTTTTGTGTCGGAATGTCACCTTGTTTTGTTCATTATCATTACTCATCTGTGATTAAAATTGGTAGGCTACTTACTCCTTTATTAGTATCACACCGTCATGGAGTAAGGATCGATGCAACACATCGAGGTTAGTTCTCCCTCATCCTCCCCCAAGGGGTGGCTGAACCGTTTTCTCAATGGCATTGAGCGAGCCGGTAACAAGCTGCCAGACCCGGCCATGCTGTTTCTCTACGCATTGGCACTGGTCTGGGTCGCATCTGCGATCCTCTCCCAATTTCACTTTGATCTGGTCAATCCGCGTACCAGTGAGGCCGTGGTGGTCAACAATCTGTTGACCGGGTCGGCCCTGGCCGATTTCCTGGCCAACATGGTGACGACCTTCACCGGTTTTGCCCCCCTCGGTATCGTGCTGGTCGCCATGCTGGGCGTCGGTGTCGCCGAGCAATCGGGCTTTATCGATACCGGGCTCAAGAAGCTGCTTCGTGTGACCCCGGCACGTCTGCTGACCCCCATGCTGATCCTGGTCGCCATCGTCAGCCACACGGCGGCGGATGCGGGCTATGTACTGGTGATCCCCATCGGCGGCATCATCTTCCATGCGGCCGGGCGTCACCCTCTGGCCGGGATTGCGGCGGCTTTTGCCGGCGTCTCCGGTGGTTTTGCGGCCAACTTCCTCCCCTCGGGTGGGGATGCGTTGCTGCAGGGCTTTACCCAGACCTCGGCACAGCTACTCGACCCCAACTACATGGTCAACACCCTCTGTAACATCATCTTCACCGGCGCCTCCTCCCTGTTGATCATCCTGGTCGGATGGTACGTCACCGAGCGGATCGTCGAGCCGCGTCTGCAAGCGGTGAAGCTCGATGAGGATCTCGAGAGCGGTGTCGACATGGGACGCTTTAGTGAGCAGGAGAGCCGCGCCTTTAACCGTGCCGGTCTGGCCATGTTGATCGGCCTGCTGGCCCTGGCGGCGGCCCTTTGGCCGGCCGATTCGCCCCTGCGAGCGGCAGATGGCTCTCTGACCACCTTCGCCGCCCCCGTGATGAAGTCCATCGTCCCCCTCATCTTCCTGCTCTTTATCCTGCCCGGTATCGTCTATGGCTTTGCTGCCGGCACCTTCAAGCAGAGCAAGGACGTGATCGATGCCATGTCGGCCACCATGAACAAGATGGGCTCCTACATGGTGATGGCCTTCTTCTGTGCACTCTTCATCAAGGCCTTCGGTGACTCCAACCTGGGGACCTTGCTGGCGCTGGCCGGTGCCGAGGTGTTGCAGGCCATGGCGCTGCCCGGACAGGTGACCATAGTCGGCATGATCCTGCTGACCGCCTGCGTCAACCTGGTGGTGGGCTCGGCGTCGGCCAAGTGGGCACTCATCAGCCCGATCCTGGTCCCTATGTTGATGGCGGTAGGCATCTCCCCCGAGTTGACCCAGGCGGCCTATCGGGTGGGTGACTCCTCCACCAATATCATCACTCCCCTGATGGTCTTCTTCCCTCTGGTGGTGGTCTACTGCCAGCGTTATGTGAAGAGCACCGGGATCGGCACCCTGGTCTCCATGATGCTGCCCTATTCCATCGCCTTCCTGGTGAGCTGGACCCTGTTCCTGCTGACCTATTGGGCTCTGGGGTTCCCCTTGGGATTACAGGCGCCCTACACCTATCCCGCCCCTTAAGGGGAAAGACGGGGAGGCTTGGGCCTCCCCGTTTCTTTGGGGTAGAGTGGCATGAAACTGTCTGGAGGCATCCATGAATCCCGTCGTCGATCTCATCCTCAACCATAGATCCATTCGCAAATTCACCTCCGAGAGGGTGCCACAGGTCCAGCTCGACGCTATCCTGGCCGCGGCCCAGAGCGCCTCAAGCTCGAGCTTTCTGCAGGTCACCACTATCTTGCGAGTCACGGACCCCGCTCTGCGTGCCCACCTGGCCGTGTTGGCCGGCGAGCAGCCCTATGTGGCCGAGGCGGCCGAGTTTTTGGTCTTCTGTGTCGATTACCATCGCCACAGGGCCGTGGCCCCCGATGCCATGACCGGTTTCACGGAGCAGTTGCTGATCGGGGCCATCGATGGGGCCATCATGGCCCAGAATGCACTGCTGGCGGCTCAGTCCATGGGGCTGGGTGGGGTCTATATCGGTGGGCTTCGCAATCACCCCGACCAGGTGGTCGAGGCGTTGGCCCTGCCCCAGGACGTCTTTCCCCTGTTTGGTCTCTGTCTGGGTCATCCGGCCCAGATACCCGAGCGTAAACCGCGACTGCCCCGGGATCTGGTGGTCTATGAGAACCGCTATCCCGAGCGGCTCGACGAGGCGTTGCTGACCCGATACGATGCGCAGATGCTCGCCTATTATCAACATCGAAGCAGCAACCAGAAGCATCAGGGCTGGAGTGGCCAGATCCGCCGCATCCTGGGCAAGGAGTCGCGTCCCTTTATGCTGGCGAGTTTGCAAAAGCAGGGTTTTTTGCTCAAGTGACTCAAGAAGAGGGAGGTTGGAGCCGATGGAGATAAGGGTCTTCTCTCCCCCAGGGTCAGACCGGGCTACCGAAAGCAGACTTCATGTTGTAGGATCAAATGATTAGGACAAGGGCTGAACGAGGAACGTCATGATTTTAACCTTGGTACTGCTGTCGATAGGCGCGCTGCTGTTTCTGGTGATCGCCTATAACGTGGTACAGCAGTACAAACAGAAGGTCGAGTCCGACAAGCGTGCCACCATCGCCCGTCACAAGGCTATCGCCGACGAGACCGAGGCGGTTCTGCTCAATGTCAATCTGCTGCCCTTCTCCAAGGCGCTGGTGCTGATCCTGCAGCACCGCATTCTGGATGCCTATCGCGCCATCGCACAGGTCTCTCCCGGCCATGCCCAGATAAAGCAGCGGATCGCCGATACCCAGAATCAGATCAACAACGTGCAAGAGAACTACCGCACCCCGGATGAGGCATTTCGCGCCCCCGACTCAGACCGACAAGCGATCCAGATGTTGCAGACGGTCAAGAAGATGAGGGCGGTGTTGAGGGTGGAACACAACAAGGGGAAGATAGACCCCCAAGGATTTGCCCAAGAGGATCGCCGCCTCGAGCTGATGCAGCTCAAGGTCAATATCGCCAACCTGACCCAGAGAGCACGTGAGGCCCAGTCGAGCGGTCAGTTTGGCTCTTGCCGTCAGATGTTGCTCAAGGGGCTGACGGTGCTGGGAAATGTCGCCGACAAGGATGCCTATCTGATTGCCCGGGAAGAGGATATGCGTCAGGCGATTCAGGATCTCGACAGCATGCTGCAGAGCGAGAACCAAAAAGAGCTGCAAAATATCAAGGACAAGGAGGCCGATGAGCTCGATGTCCTGTTTCAACCCAAGAAAAAGTGGTAACTCATGTCTCATCCGCTCGATTCCATTCTGGGGCCGCAAGGCCCCTTCGTTTCTCTGCTGCTCTCACAACTTGCCGAGCTGGGAGTGGAGACAGGGTATCCGGTCGATCACCTCTGCTATCGAGCCGCCGACAACCAGGAGTACCTGCGCCTGAGAGCCCTGCTCGAGCAGGCGGGTGAGCTACTGGTTGAGGGAATGATCGGGGGCAGGCCCATCGCCACCTATCGCTATCATCAGCCGGTTGTGAGCGGGGTGGTGAGTGTACCCTGCATCGAATTGGCGGCGCCCAAACCGGGGCGCTCCCACCAGGCGGGGCTCGAACACATCGAGATGGTGATCCCCTCTCTCGAAGCGTTCATGGCCGCCCATCCCCATTGTGTATTTCGTACCGACAACCAGCATGACCTGCGCAATCCCGATATCGCCCTGACCCTGGGGGGAGGGCAGGCAAAGTTTCACCTGCGTACCCTGGAGGCGGTGATCGCCGAGGAGGTCAGTCGGGGAGAGGTGTGCCAGGTTCCCGGGGACTACTGGGGCTGAGTCTGCTTGTAACGGGTTGCCTCACTGACCGAGTGCCGGCCCAGAGAGAGGCTAATCCCCAGGGTGAGCAGCAATACCATCACCATGCCGATGACCATGCCCGTGAGGCCGGCCCACTCCCAGAAGGGGTGCAGGTAAAGGCCCCCCAGGCTGGCTCCCAGGTAGTAGGCGATGAGATAGAGAGAGGAGGCGATGGCGCGGTGCTCCCTCACATGTTGTCCCACCCAGCTGCTGGCGCTGGCGTGGGTCAGGAAGAAGCCGAAGCTGGCCACCAGCAGCCCCCCCAGGATCCCCGCCAGAGAGCCCAATAGCAGGAGTAGAGCGCCACTTATCATGATGATGATGCCGCCGGCCATGGTGTGCGCCGTGCCCAGATAACGGTTGATGCGTCCGCTGAGGGACGAGGCCAGGGTACCGCTCAGGTAGGTGAGAAAGAGCAAACCAAGCCACTGGGTGGGTACAGAGAAGGGGGGCTGACTCAGCAGAAAGGTGAGGTAGCTGTATTGGTTGAGAAAGACCATGAAGTTGAGGCCGCCGATGAGATAGGCCCCCACCAGTAGCGGTGAGCCCAGATGTTGGCGAAGGGCCATGACCAGCTCCCCCGGTTGCGCCATGGCGGGGCGAAAACCCTGTTGGGGAGGCAACAGCCAGCAGACCAGCGGCAGCAGCAGCAGGCTGATGAGGCCGATCCCGAGAAAAGCCTGGTGCCAGCCTCCCAGTGCGCCGGCCAGCATGCCTGCCACCACTCTTCCGGCTATGCCACCCAGAGAGTTGGCGGCGATGTAGATCCCCACCGCGCTGATCAGTGCCCGTTTACTGAACTCCTCCCCCATATAGGCCACCGCCGTGGCCGGCAATCCCGCCAGCAGAACCCCTTGCAGGAATCGCAGCAACAACAGGCCGGTGAAGTGAGTGATCTGAGACAGCCATAGCGAGAGGAGGATGGCCCCCAGCAGTGATCCCAGCATCACGATGCGCCGGCCGTGACGATCGGCGATGCGCGCCATGGGTAGCAGACCCAGTGCCAGTCCGGCTGTTGTGGCCGAGAGGGCCGCGCCGGCCTCAAGGGGAGGAATCGCAAACTGGGCGGCCAGCAGCGGAAGCAGGGGGTGGGCTTGATAGAGATTGAGAAACACCAGAAACGATCCCAGCCCCAGAGCCAGGGTGGCGCGCCACCAGTGCAGAGTTCCTTGGTCGATCATGGGATGCCTCCTGTCGATGTGCACAGGGTAGTGGGCACGTGGTTATAAAAATAATATATTTAAATGATGTTAATCATCACTGGATGTGATGGATGGATCTGAAACAGCTCACCTATCTGGTCGCCGTAGCCGACACCGGCTCCTTCACGGCGGCGGCCCGGCGTCACCATGTGGCGCAATCGGCCATCAGCATGGCCATCGCCCGGCTGGAGCAGCGCCTCGAGCTCAAGCTGTTCGAACGCCAGGAGCGACGGATTCGCATCACCCCGGAGGGGGAGGTGCTGCTGGCTCATGCCAGGCGATTGCTCCAGCAGGCGGAGCGCGCCGAGCGGGAGATGGAGGAGCTCAAGAGTCTGGTGCGGGGTGAGGTGCGTATCGGGATCCCCTTTATGATGGGATCCTACTTCTTCCCGCCGATCCTGATGGCGTTCAAGCACCGCTATCCTGGCCTGCGCATCGAGGTGGATGAGGCGGGGACCCGGGAGCTGTTGTCGCGCATGGCGACCGGAGAGCTGGACCTGGCGATCCTGATCGCCTCAGACCTGCCCGGCGAGCTGATGGGGGCCCGCCTGGTGCGTGAGGAGATGGTCGCCGTGGTGGGGGAAGAGCACCCCTGGCGTGGCAAGTCGGGCATTACCCTCGGCACCTTCTTCGAAGAGGAGTTGGCCCTCTTTCGCCAGGGCTTCTATCACAGGGAGCACATGGAGAGTCTCGCCACAGAGGCGGGCGTGACCCCGAGGATCGCCTTTGAGAGTAACCTGATCCCCTTGCACAAGGCGGTGGTGAGACAGGGGTTTGCGGTGAGCACCTTACTGAGAATGGCCATCGAGGAGGATGATGATCTCTTCGCCGTCCCGTTCATCCCCCCCATCTATCTGGATCTGTGTGTGGCCTGGCACCGCGATGAAACCCTGTCGAGGGCCAATCGCGCCTTGCGTGACTTCCTGCTGGAGCAGTGTGAACGGGCCTGACAAAACGTAACGAGGCCCCGCAGGGCCTCGCCAAATGGGGCGTGTTCGCCTCACTTTTTCAGCATGTGATCGAGCTTGTTTGCCTTGGTTGAGAGGTAGAACTCGTTGTAGGGATTGCGACCCTCTTGCAGGGGCACCCGCTCGGCAACCTTGATGCCGAAGGACTCCATCGCCTTCACCTTGCGCGGGTTGTTGGTCATCAGACGCAGGGCGTGAACGCCAAGCTGCTCGAGCATGTCGGCGCAGATACGATAGTCGCGCTGATCGGCGGCAAAACCGAGTGCCACATTCGCCTCGACCGTATCGGCACCCTGATCTTGCAAATGATAGGCCCGGATCTTGTTGAGCAGACCGATGCCTCGTCCCTCCTGGCGCACGTAAAGCAGTACGCCGCGCCCCTCTTTGGCGATATTTTGCAAGGCCGCCTGAAGTTGGAAGCCACAGTCACAGCGCAGGCTGAAGAGCGCGTCGCCGGTGAGACACTCCGAGTGGATCCGTCCCAGCACCGGGCTGTCGGTGGTGATGTCCCCCATCACCAGGGCGACGTGATCTTTATCGGTACCCGCCTCCTGGAATCCAACCATGGTGAAGATACCCCAGGGGGTGGGAAGTTTGGATTGAGCGATCAGGGTGACGCTGCTCACGGGGACTCCTTTACAACAATCGAGACCTAAGAGGGGGCACAGTGTAACGTGACCCAGTCCCCTGAGCTACCCTGACAACCCGCTGGTTGGGGTGGGGAGCGGGGTGAAAAGGACAAAAATGCAGCGATTAATCCATGGCGGGCACTTTGCGTCTCCCCCCGACTCCCTCACTTCCGATATACTCCCCCTCCAATCATGGTTAACCGCTTGTGGCGGTGTAATTGAGGAGGATGTATGCCAGTTCCGGCTCCCGTAATGACGATTGATGGCCCCAGTGGGGCAGGCAAGGGAACCCTGTGCCAGTTGCTCGCCGAGCGCCTGGGATGGCATCTGCTCGATTCCGGCGCCATCTATCGGGTGCTGGCACTTGCTGCCCTGCATCACGATGTTGAGCTCGATTCCGAAGAGGCGCTGGTACCGCTGGCCGCCCACCTCGACATCCAGTTTGTGGTAGAGGAGGGGCAGGTGCGTGCGGTGCTGGAAGGGGAAGATGTTTCCCGCACCATCCGCACCGAAGAGGTGGGGAATGCCGCCAGCAAGGTCGCCGCCTTCCCGCGGGTTCGCGAGGCTCTCCTGCGCCGTCAGCGAGCGTTTCGTCAAGGGCCCGGCCTCATCGCCGATGGTCGTGACATGGGCACCGTGGTCTTTACCGATGCCGAGGTGAAGATATTCCTCGATGCCAGTGCTGAGGAGCGTGCCAACCGACGCTATAAGCAGTTGCAAGATAAGGGCTTTGATGTTAGCTTTGAGCGTCTTTTGACCGAGATTAAAGAGCGTGACGATCGCGACCGCAACCGCGCTGTCGCACCGCTGCGCCCGGCAGAGGACGCTCTGGTGGTGGATTCCACCAGCATGACCATCGACGAGGTTGTCGAGCAGGTCATGTCCTATGCTGTCAGTAAATTAGGTGATGTCGGTTCGCGCTGACATCGGTTGTCTGTTTCATGGATGGAACAGATTAGTAAAAACAGCCCCGCTTGAGCCGGAATGCCGAGTGGATGTTTATTTTTGTGACATAAACAATGACTGAATCTTTTGCTCAACTCTTTGAAGAGTCCCTGAAAGCCGTAGAAACCCGTCAGGGCTCTATCGTTAAGGGTACCGTAGTTGCCATCGAGAACGGTTTCGTTCTGGTTGACGCCGGTCTGAAATCCGAATCTGCCATCCCGGCAGAAGAGTTCAAGAACGCCATGGGCGAGCTGGAAATCAACGTGGGCGACCTCGTTGACGTAGCGCTGGACTCTATCGAAGATGGTTTCGGCGAAACCAAGCTGTCCCGTGAAAAAGCCAAGCGCCACGAAGCCTGGCTGCAGCTGGAGAAGGCCTACGAAGAGCAGGCCACCGTTATCGGTGTTATCAACGGCAAGGTCAAGGGTGGTTTCACCGTTGAATTGAACGGCATCCGTGCCTTCCTGCCGGGTTCTCTGGTTGACGTGCGTCCGATCCGTGACACCGCTCACCTGGAAAACAAAGAGCTGGAATTCAAGGTCATCAAGCTGGACCAGAAGCGCAACAACGTTGTCGTTTCCCGTCGTGCCGTGATCGAGACCGAGAACACCTCCGAGCGCGAAAGCCTGCTGGCCAACCTGCAAGAAGGCCAGGAAGTCAAGGGTATCGTTAAGAACCTGACCGACTACGGTGCCTTCGTTGATCTGGGCGGCGTTGACGGCCTGCTGCACATCACCGACATGGCCTGGAAGCGCGTCAAGCATCCGTCCGAGATCGTGAACGTCGGCGACGAAATCACTGTCAAGGTACTGAAGTTCGACCGCGAGCGTACCCGTGTATCCCTGGGTCTGAAGCAACTGGGCGAAGATCCGTGGGTTGCTATCGCCAAGCGTTACCCGGAGAACACCCGTCTGACCGGTCGTGTGACCAACCTGACCGACTACGGCTGCTTCGTTGAGATCGAAGAAGGCGTTGAAGGCCTGGTACACGTTTCCGAGATGGACTGGACCAACAAGAACATCCACCCCTCCAAGGTTGTTAACGTTGGTGACGTGGTTGAAGTAATGGTTCTGGACATCGACGAAGAGCGTCGTCGTATCTCCCTGGGTCTGAAGCAGTGCAAGTCCAACCCGTGGCAGCTGTTTGCAGAAACCCACGCCAAGGGTGACCGCGTATCCGGTAAGATCAAGTCCATCACCGACTTCGGTATCTTCATCGGTCTGGAAGGTGGTATCGACGGTCTGGTTCACCTGTCCGACATCTCCTGGAACAACCAGGGCGACGAAGCCGTTCGCGAGTTCAAGAAAGGCGACGAGATCGAAGCCGTTGTTCTGCAGGTTGACCCGGAGCGTGAGCGTATCTCCCTGGGCGTGAAGCAGATCGAAGAAGACCCGTTCAACAAGTACCTGTCTGATAACAAGAAAGGTGCTATCGTGAAGGGTAAGGTAATCGAAGTTGATGCCAAGGGTGCAGTGATCGAGCTGGCCGACGGTGTTGAAGGTTACCTGCGTGCTTCCGACGCTTCCCGTGACCGTGTAGAGGACGCGACTCTGGTTCTGTCCGCCGGTGACGAAGTTGAAGCCAAGTTCATGGGCGTTGATCGTAAGAACCGCACCGTAAGCCTGTCTGTCCGTGCCAAGGACGAGGCCGAGGAGCGCGTTGCTATCGACAACCTGAACCAGCAGCAAGACGATGCCGTGTTCAGCAATGCCATGGCTGAGGCTTTCAAAGCCGCCAAGGGTGAGTAATCCTTGAGCCATGAAGAGGGCGGCATTGCGCCGCCCTTTTTTGTCTCAATGTCTCGCGAATGATTGAGGAAAGGAGAGTAAATTCCATGACCAAGTCAGACCTCATCGAACAGTTGGCCGCCAGCCGTATGCAAATGCCCGCCAAGGATGTTGAGGCCGCCGTGAAGGAGATCCTCGAGCAGATGGCGTCGACCCTGCAGAAGGGGGATCGCATCGAGATCCGTGGTTTTGGCAGCTTCTCCCTTCATTACCGTGCACCCAGAGTGGGGCGTAATCCCAAGACGGGTGACAAGGTTGAGCTCTCCGGCAAATATGTTCCTCACTTCAAGCCGGGCAAGGAGCTACGCGAGCGGGTTAATGCCGCAGACTAGGATGTTGCAGAAACGGCATACTCGGGTATGCCTTTTTTCTTTTGGCGCATTGCCCCCCTCTTTTCCCGTCACGCCGTGTATTCGCGCTAGTCTCTTATCGCTTTTTTGGGGATAATCATCAGGTTAACCGCAAGCAATAGGGGATGCTTATGAAACGTATCGTGGCCCTGGTCGTCCTGGCCCTGGTGTTTGTCGTGGCCCTCGCCCTGGGCTCTCAAAATGGTCAGGTTGTTCAATTTAACTATCTGATTGCCCAAGGGGAATTCTCTCTTGCCTCCCTGCTTGGCCTCTTTTTCGGGATCGGTTTTGTGGCCGGTTGGGCCGTCTTCGCCATCTTGCTGCTGCGTCTTAAGATCCAGAACCGAGCCCTCAACCGCAGCGTGCGTCGTCAATCCCGTGAGCTCGATGCCATGAAGGCGCCCGAGGCGGCCAAGGAATAACGCCTCTCGATGCTAGAGTTACTCTTCCTGCTGCTGCCTATCGCCGCCGGATATGGCTGGTACATGGGGCGCAGGAGTGTCCGCCAGGATACCCAGAAGCAGAGCAATCAATTCTCCCGCCAGTATGTGGCGGGCCTGAACTACATCCTGTCGGATCAGTCTGACAAGGCAGTCGATCTCTTCATTCAGCTACTCGAGGTGGATGATGAGACCATAGAGACCCACCTCTCTCTCGGTAACCTGTTTCGTCAGCGTGGCGAGGTGGATCGGGCCATCAAGATCCACCAGAACCTCATTACTCGCCAACTTACCATGGAGCAGCGTCAATTGGCTTTGCAGGAGTTGGCGCGTGACTTCCTGGCCGCCGGCCTGCTCGATCGGGCCGAGAAATTGTGGCTCGAGCTCACCGAGGACAGCGACTTCGAAGAGACCGCTCTGGCCCAGTTGCAGCTTATCTATCAGCAATTGCGTGATTGGGAGAAGGCCATCGAGGTCAGTGAGCGGCTGCAGACATTTCAGGGCAAGAAGCCGGCCCCCGCCATTGCTCACTACCATTGTGAGCTGGGGGACATGGCCCTGCGTGAGGGCGATCGCAAGTTGGCGCAGAGCCGCTTTCGCAAGGCACTCTCGGTGGAGCCGGCCTGTGTGCGGGCCTCCCTTGCCCTGGGATGGCTGGCGATGGGGGAGGGGGAGTTCGCCCAGGCCGTCCGCGAGTTTGAGCGGGTGCTCGAGCAGGATGTGGATTTTGCCAGTGAGGCCATCTCTCCCCTGTGTGAAAGCCTTGAGAAGAGCGAACAGGCTGAGCGGATCCCCGAGTTGTTGGCTCACGCCCAGGAGGCGCGGGCCGGTTTCTCCGTCACCCTGCGTCTGGCCGATTACGTCGAGCAGCACAACGGTCGCGAGGCGGCCTCCGAATTGGTGCTGCGTCAGCTCAGACGAACCCCCTCCATGCGTGGCTTCTATCACCTGATGGAGCTTCAGCTGCGCGGTGCCGAGGAGGGACAGGCCAAGGAGAGCCTCGCCATGCTCAAGAGCCTGGTGGGGGAGCAGATCAAGATAAAGGCGACCCACAAGTGTCGCCAGTGTGGCTTTGCCAGCCACTCCCTCTTCTGGCAGTGCCCGTCGTGCCGCCAGTGGGGCACCATCAAACCGGTCCGGGGTCTGGACGGGGAATAACGTTAATCAAGCTAACAAGACAGGAAGAGACATGAGCGAGCCCAAAGTAGTGGTGGCGCTGGATTTTGCGCGCGAAGAAGAGGCCCTGGCCCTGGTTGATCAACTCAGCCCGTCGGCATGCCGCCTCAAGGTGGGCAAGGAGATGTTTACTCTGTTTGGCCCCCAGTTTGTTCGCCAACTGGTCGCCAGAGGCTTCGATGTGTTTCTGGATCTGAAGTTCCACGACATCCCCAATACGGTGGCAAAGGCCGTGGCAGCCAGTGCCGAACTGGGTGTCTGGATGGTCAATGTGCATGCCAGTGGTGGACGTCGCATGATGGAAGCGGCCAAGGCAGCCCTGGCTCCCTATGGGGAGAAGGCCCCGCTGCTCATCGCGGTGACTGTATTGACCAGTATGGAGCAGAGCGATCTCAATGAATTGGGCGTTCGGCTCACCCCTGCCGAGCAGGTGTTGCACCTGGCCCGTCTGACCAAGGCGGCCGGCCTGGATGGCGTGGTCTGCTCGGCCCAGGAGGCCAGCTTGCTCAAGGCCGAGTGTGGTGCCGACTTCAAACTGGTGACTCCGGGAATTCGTCCCGCAGGCAGCGAGCAGGGGGATCAGCGCCGCATCATGACGCCAGCACAGGCGGTGGCAGCGGGGGCCGACTATCTGGTGGTGGGACGTCCCATCACTCAGGCCGACACCCCTGCCAGTGTGTTGCAGGCGATCAACGCCGAGCTCGGCTGAGAAGGCCCAGCAAGAGACCGGCCATTGCGCCAATAAGATGAGACTCTACGTGGACCCGGGCGCCGATCAGTGCGGCACTCGGGCCACCCGAGCCTCCACCCTGCCAGTCGATGTAGAGCTTTAGCAGCAAGCCAATCAGCAGCAGGCTGGCGCTGCGACGACGCCCCAGCTCTTGTACTACCCCCCAGGCAAAGAGGCCGTGGAGGGCTCCCGAGAGCCCCATGTACCATTGGGTCTGAGGGCACCAGAGCCAGATCCCCAGGGTGACCCCGAGGGCACAGAGTCCCAATACGGTGAGCAGGCACCTTGAGTTCAACTCGTCATGAAAAATCTGCGCCAGGAGCCAGAGTCCGAGCAGGTTGAGCGACAGATGCCAGCCATTGGTGTGAACGAGGTTGCCTGTTATGATGCGCCACCACTGCCCATGGGCGATGGCCTCACGCTGAAACGAGAGGGCATCGCTTGGTACGCTCAGCCAGAGCAGCAGCAATAACAGCGAGAGCCCGGCAGCTGCCGGCCATCCGGAAATCTTTGTGAACACGAGTGATCCCACATCAACCCACACCAGCCGCTACTGTACTCATTGTGGCCGCGCACTCAAGGCCTGTCTGTGTGCCACGTTGCCCCGTATCGCCAACCCGACACCATTAATGGTGTTGCAGCACCCCAAGGAGCATCTGCATCCCAAGGGGACGGCCCATCTGTTGGCCGGGGCTCTGGAGCTGGCTGAGCTGAGGGTGGGCAGTCAGTGGCAGGAGGATGAGGCGGTGCAGCAGTTTGTCAGCCATCCCCCTTGCTACCTGCTGTGGCCCGGTGAGGGGGCGCTCACCCTCGACGAGTTGCCACGGGAGAGGGGGGCGCGCTTTGTGCTCCTCGATGGCACCTGGCGCAAGTGCTATCGCATGCTGATGGAAAATCCGGCCCTGGCGGCGTTGCCCCGGGTGGCATTGACGCCACGCAGTGGCCACTATCATATTCGCAAGGCACCCTTCTCCGGTGCCTTGTCGACCCTGGAGGCGGGGTATCACCTCTTGTGCGAATGGGAGCAAGAGCCCGGGCGTTACGCCCCCCTGTGGGACCTGTTCGTTCGTTTCAACCAGCAATGGCTTACCTTTAGCCAAGTCAACCGAGGAGCGTGACATGAGTATCGCCGTGGTCGTATTCAGCGGAGGCCAGGACAGCACGACCTGTCTGGTACAGGCCCTGCAGCATTATGATGAGGTCCATGCCATCACCTTTGACTATGGCCAGCGTCATGTCGCCGAGATCGAGGTGGCCAGAGCACTGGCCGAGCGCCTGGGGGTGAAGGCCCACAAGGTGATGGATGTTTCCCTGCTCGGTGAACTGGCCCTCTCGTCCCTGACTCGCGATGAGATCCCGGTCAGCCGTGAGCTGCAAGAGAACGGCTTGCCCAACACCTTTGTGCCGGGTCGCAACATACTGTTTCTCACCCTGGCGGCCATCTATGCCTATCAGGTGGGAGCCGAGGCGGTCATTACCGGCGTCTGCGAGACCGATTTTTCCGGCTATCCCGATTGCCGGGACGAGTTTGTCCAGGCACTCAACCGGGCCGTGGTGCTGGGGATGGACAGGCCGGTTCGCTTTGAGACACCACTTATGTGGCTCGACAAGGCCGAGACCTGGGCACTGGCCGACCGTTGTGGCCACCTTGACACTGTGCGTCACCACACCCTGACCTGCTATAACGGCATTCAGGGGGATGGTTGCGGTGAGTGTCCCGCCTGCCTGCTGCGCGCTCGTGGCCTGCAAGAGTACCTTGAGCAGGGTGAGGCCGTGCGTGCCCGCCTCGCCACCAAGCTGGCGCCGGCATCGTAAGTCGGCCCTTTCACCGAATTAGACAGAATGTGATGATTCACTACCCGATCAACGAAATTTTCCAAACCATCCAGGGGGAGGGGGTCTATACCGGCCTTCCCGCTATCTTCGTACGCCTGCAAGGCTGCCCGGTGGGCTGCCCCTGGTGCGACACCCGCCATACCTGGGTGGTCGACCCCGAGCGTCAGGTGCCGAGCCGCCAGGTGCTGGATCGCTCCAACGAGTCCGATGCCTGGAGCGCCATGAGTGCAGCCGAGATCCGCGAGAGCTTCCAGCGCCTCGATTACACGGCTCGCCACGTGGTGATCACGGGGGGTGAACCCTGTCTCTATGACCTGCGCGAGCTCTCGGTACTCTTGTTGGCCGAAGGATTTACGGTGCAGGTCGAGACCAGTGGTACCCATGAGATCCAGGTGCATGACGAGGCCTGGGTCACCGTCTCTCCCAAACTGGGGATGAAGGGGGGGCTGGAGGTATTACCGCAGGCCCTCGCCCGTGCCAATGAGATTAAGCACCCGGTGGCGACCGAGCATCATATCGAGGAGCTCGACGCCCTGCTTCACTTTGCGACCCTGCGCCCCGATGTGCAGATAGGATTACAGCCCATTAGTCAGAAGAAGCATGCGACCGAATTGGCCATGAGGGTGTGTATCGAGCGTCACTGGCGGCTCTCAATACAGACTCATAAATATCTGGATATCGATTGATGACCCATCCCGATCCAGAAGTGTTGCTTCATTTGAATATGAACATGCCTTATGGGAAATATCAGGGACGGCGCCTTATCGACCTGCCCGAGCCCTATCTGGTGTGGATGGCCAGAGAGGGGTTCCCGGCCGGGAAATTGGGCAGTGCACTGGCCTTGGCCCACGAGATCAAGGTCAATGGTTTGGAATCTGTGGTATTACCACTACTCAACGGGACACAGGGATGAGGATATATACCAGACAGGGTGATGGAGGAATGACCAGGCTGGCCGATGGGACCGTATCTGCCAAGACCCATATGAGGGTTGAATGTTATGGTCTTGTCGACGAGCTCAATTCTCATATTGGTTTGTTGATTGCACTATTACCCGACGAGGCTCTCCATATGCAGTCCACGCTGCAGTTGTTACAGCATGAGCTGTTCGATCTGGGGGCTGAGTTGGCGCTTCCCGGCTCGGCACAAAATAAGGATGTGTGGCGAGTCACTCATGAATGGACCTTTCGTCTCGAGCAGGAGATGGATCGGATGAGTCAGGATTTGTCACCACTGACGCAATTTATTCTGCCCGGTGGCTCACTGGTGGCTGCCCAGGCCCATGTGGTGAGAACCCTGACGCGGCGCTGCGAGCGGCAAGTGGTGATGCTGGGTGAGCATGAGCGGCTCAACCCCGCTCTGCTTCCCTACCTTAACCGTCTGAGTGACTGGTTCTTTGTCCTGGCCAGGTGGTTGATCAGGTGCGAGGGGCTCAGGGAAGTCATTTGGCAAAAAGAGAGTGAGCGCAAATAAAAAAAACCTCGCCATGGGCGAGGTTTTTTATTGGGCGATGTCACGTTAGATGGCGAAATCTTCCAGGGCCTTGCCCTCTTCCAGCGCCTTGGCAATCACGGCAGGGGTACGGCCCTGACCGGTCCAGGTTTTTTCTACGCCATTATCCATATAGCGGTATTTGGCAGGACGCGGAGCACGCTTGGCGCCTTTCTTCTTGCTTTCGCTAACAACCGGGCTACCGACCAGTTCGGTCGGGTCGATACCGGCTTCTTTGAGCATTTCGCTAAATTCTTGCAGTTTACGCTGATGCTCGGCCTGAGCAGCCTGGCTGGCTGCGGCTTCTTGCTGACGCTCGTCAACGATAGATTGCAGCTTTTCCAGACCTTCAACCAGTTGTTCCATGGTCATCTCACGGCACGCAGCACGCAGGCTGCGGATATTCAGCAGTACTTTCAAAAATTCGTTCATAAGGACACCACTCGAGCAGTTATTGATTTTTACACAGATGAAGTGTAGCTATTTCGTCGCAATTTAAACAGGGAATATGAGCAAGTCAAGTCGGAGATAATTATTAATTAATATTTCCTGACGTAAACCCATTTATTTACTTTCACGCTATTCCCGTTTGGGGGGGCAAGCGGGAGAAATCGGTCATCATGAGGGAAGGGTAAGATGTTTCTGCTGCACTTTGCGATAGAGTGTGGTTCATATGAGTAGTCATTCATAAAACTTGCGATTAATCTCTCGATTGATAAAATGCATCGCGAATACCTTTAAGTAGAGGCGCGCTGCCTATGAGTAACCGAGCGGAGGGTGATGCCTGTGATGCTCGAGGAAAGGAGTCAGCGCCGAAGTGGCCAGGCCATCATACCGGGCTGCTGGTTCTGCATCGAAGAGGTGCAGGACTGCCATAGTCATCCACTATGGAGCGCTACCTGAAGGGTGAGGAGTATGTCCGCCCCCGGTGGATCTTGTTTCTTTATCCTCTCGGTAGATCTCCACCTGAGTCTGTTGTAGGTGCAAGAGATCATGGAAATCACCCATTACGCCACGTCGGCATTGTCACTCGCCCCCCCCCTGATTGCGGTTATTCTGGCAATCTGGACCCGTAAGGTTCTGCTCTCCCTCGGAATGGGCATTCTCGCCGGCAGCATTCTGGTGAGCGGTTTTTCTCCGCTCGGTACTGCCGAATACATTGGCGATGTCGCCAAAGGCATCTTCTGGGCCGACGGTGCCGTTAACAGCTGGAACGTCAATATTCTCCTCTTTTTGTTGCTGCTCGGCGGCATCATCAGCCTGATGACCGTTTCCGGCGCGACCCGTGCGTTTGCCGACTGGGCCGCGACCCGTATCAAGAGCCGCCGCGGCGCCAAGATACTGACCGGTTGCCTGGTCTTCCTCTTCTTCATTGACGATTACTTCCACAGCCTCTCGGTGGGCTCGGTCTGCCGTCCGGTGACCGATCGTTTCCAGATCTCCCGTGCCAAGCTCGCCTACCTGCTCGACTCGACTGCCGCACCGGTCTGCGTGCTGATGCCCATCTCCTCCTGGGGGGCCTACATCATCGCCATCATAGGTGGCATCCTGGCGGCCCACGGTCTGACCGACCAGACCCCCATCTCGGCCTTTATCCAGATGATCCCGATGAACCTCTACGCCGTCTTTACTCTGGCGATGGTACTGGTCGTGATCTTCTATCAGCTCGACATCGGCGCCATGCGTCAGCATGAGGAGTGGGCGGCCGAAGGCAAGCTGTGGGACGAGAGCAAGGGGGCGCCGGCCGGTGCCAGCGGCGAACTCTCCAGCTCCGACAAGGGGCGGGTACTGGATCTGGTGCTGCCGATCCTGACCCTGACCCTCTCCACCGTCTACTTTATGGTGGCCTCCGGCGCCGCAGCCCTGGCCGAGAAGGGCACCCCCTTCACGCTGCTCGGTGCCTTTGAAAACACCGACGTGGGAGCCTCTCTGGTGAATGGTGGTCTCTGTGGTCTGGCCGTGGCCATCCTGCTCTCCCTGCGCCTTGGACTGGGTCTCAAGAACTGGATGCTGGCCGCCAAGCACGGTGTAATGGCCATGCTGCCGGCTATTTATATCCTCATCTTCGCCTGGGGGATCGGTGCCGTTATTCGCGAGGTCGAGACCGGCAAGTACCTGGCATCCCTGGCCCAGAGCGGTCTGCCCATCGCCTTGCTGCCGGCAGTCTTGTTCGTGCTCTCCGGCGCCATGGCCTTCTCCACCGGCACCAGCTGGGGTACCTTTGGCATCATGTTGCCGCTTGCCGGCGACATGGCTGCCGCCAGCGACATCACCATGCTGTTACCCATGCTCTCGGCCGTGCTGGCCGGTGCCGTGTTTGGCGATCACTGCTCGCCCATCTCGGACACCACCATCCTCTCCTCCACCGGAGCCGGTTGCCATCATATCGATCACGTGGTGACCCAGTTGCCTTATGCCCTCACCATCGCCTTCGGTGCCGTGCTCGGTTACCTGGCCCTCGGTCTGATGCACTCGGTGCTGGCCGGTGTCGTGGTCAGCGGGATCTGGTTTATGGCATCGAGCCTCTTCTTTATTCGCCGTAACCAACCTGTTCTGGCCAATGCCTGAGCAAACGGCGATCTCACCATGCGGGGGCCTTAGGGCCCCCGCTGGTTTATGGTAGTATTCGCCCCAGTTAAAAAGACCCTTCGGAATGCGTGCCCATGGCCTCTCTTCACTATAAATTTGCCGCCATGAACTCCGGCAAATCGACCCAGCTCATCCAGGCTCACTTCAACTATTGCGAGCGGGGGATGAATCCCCTGGCCATGACTCCTGCCATCGACGATCGTTTCGGTGTCGGTGTTATCTCGGCGCGGGTTGGTCTGACCCTGAAAGTCGAGGTATTTGGCGAAGAGAGCGATCTCTTCGAATTACTGCGTGAACGCAACGAGCAGAAGCGTATCGATGTCTTTATCGTGGACGAGGCCCAGTTTTTGACCAAGGAGCAGGTCTATCAGCTGGCGCGTATCGTCGATGAACTCGATATCCCGGTAGTGGCCTACGGGCTCAAGACCGATTTTCGTGCCGAGCTCTTTCCCGGCTCCTACCACCTGCTCTGCCTCGCCGACAAGGTGGAAGAGCTCAAGAGCATCTGCTGGTGTGGCAACAAAGCCCACATGAATGCCAGGGTGAGCGCCTCGGGAGAGGTGATGCGCGACGGGGCACAGGTCGAGATCGGCGGGAATGACCGCTACGTCTCCCTTTGTCGAAAGCACTATCTGGAAGGCAAGGCCTACTCCTGATAAAAGACCCCGGCTGATGCCGGGGTCCTTGTATCAGTCGATGTCCACGTCTCCCTGGGGTTCGTAGAGGGGAGCGGTCTGGGGGAGGGTGTGGAACAGCTGGCGAAAATGCTGCTGTACCCGTCCGATGTCGATGAGGCTCATGCCCGATGAAAAGCCGAACCAGACGTAGAGGCCGGTCAGGTTTTTAAACATGGGGGGGAGGAAGCGCGGCGCCTCGATAAGCCCCTCCAGATAATGGCGATAGAGCACCGGGATATCATCCAGGCTCACCTTGCCCACGAAGAGCATGGGCAGGATCTCGGGCACCCCTTCGAGTACGGCGCTGCGAATGAAATTGACCGTCTCCACATAGCCGCGCACATAGGAAAGATCCTTGGTAAAGCAGGCGCTGCCGTCGACCGCGCCACCACGAAACACCCGCTGGGCCACCTTGTAGGCGTCGTGCTGACCCATGCCACGGGCATGGAAGTGGCGATAGAGCTCGATAAAATCGGCCCCCTGCTCGGCCATATCGATCGCCATCACCCGATCCGAGATACGCCTGGCCCGATCCGGGAAGGAGCTGAAGGTGAGGGTTTCAATCAGCACCGCCAGCCCCTCCTGACAGGCGGTGATACGCGGGGAGCCGGCACTGAGCCAGCTGGCCCAGGGTTGGGCCCGTCCGTTGAGGGTGGTGCCCACATGGACCCACCCTTCGTGGACCTCGAGTACCTGAAGATCCAGCTCGGAGAAGCGGGCGTGACTGCTGAGCTTGATATAGTCTCCGCCGGCGGCGGCATCCGAGACGATGCCATCGCTGAGCTTCACCCGCACCGTCCCCTCATCGAAGTAGTCGGTGAGTTTCTCCTGCAGTCGCGTCACCGCGCCTTCTCCCTGATAGATCTTGGGCCAGGGGCGGGTCAGGTGGCGGGCGCCGGGCAGGGAGAAGATCTGGCACAAACGCTCTCCCAGCTCCTTGAGGGTCTTGCGATCCCCGCGCAGGTGATCCCGGGCCGAGCCATAGAGCAGGCGGCTGTAGCGCAAAAAATCGGGCGTACCCCGTGAGCGCAGCATCTCGCATACCACCATGTATTGCTCAACCGTCTGCTGCAGGATCTGCCCCAGCTCGTCATGGGCTCCCAGGTGGCGGACAATCCTCTCGCGCAGCTCTCTTAGCTCCCGGTAGGTGTGGTGAGGATCGAAGGAGAGGGGGATCGCCTCGTAGAAGTGGCGATCGACCCTGGGCAGGTGGCAGGCACCCGAGGCGAAGAACTCCTCCTCGAGCTGGCGCGGCCATTTGATGGCGTCGAGGATACGGATCGGTTTTTGGATGGCCAGCAACTCGTCGGAGAGGCGGCGAAGTTGTTGGCGGTACTGTTCCTGATGGCTCATGGCGGTGTGAAAAGGGGGAGATGAACTCTATCTTATCGCCAATCTTGCGCCTGCGCCTGCTCCTTGCTTGCCATGGCCTGAATCGAGCCGACAGCGGGTGACGATTTAGCGGGGAGATGCGTTTGTTCCACCCTCACAATGGAGTAACATGACGGCTCCGTTTACCTGCTGGATCTTCAATGTCGATGCGTCACCTGGCTCTCTTTCTTCCCATCATTCCTCTTGTCACCGCCTGCAGCAGCACCCCGGCTCCCGCCGCTCCCAGTGAGCCCCAGGCACCCAAGGGGGGCTTTCTGCTCGATCCCGAGCATGTGCAGACACCCCTGATGGGGGATTTCTCCGCCAATCCACAGACGGCCAGTTTTATCGACAAGATGGTGCAGCAGCATGGTTTCAACCGGCAGCAATTGCACGATGTGCTGGGGCAGGCCAAGCGTCTCGACTGGGTGATCCGTCTGATGGACAAACAGGCCCCCACCACCAAGCCGCCGGTTGGGCCGAACGGGGCCTGGATACGCTATCGCAACAACTTCATCACCCCGGGCAATGTGGAGAACGGCGTCGCCTTCTGGAACCAGTATGAGGAGGCCCTTGACCGTGCCTATGCCCAGTATGGGGTCCCCCCCCAGGTGATCGTCGGCATCATAGGGGTCGAGACCCGCTGGGGCCGGGTGATGGGCAAGACCCGAATTCTCGATGCCCTCTCCACCCTGGCCTTCGACTACCCCCGCCGCGCCGCCTATTTCGAGGGGGAGCTTGAGACCTATCTGCTGATGGCCAGGAGTGAGGCGATCGACCCACTGGATCCCCAGGGCTCCTTCGCCGGGGCCATGGGTTATGGCCAGTTCATGCCCTCTTCATTCAAGAATTATGCGGTGGACTTCAACGGTGACGGTCACACCAACCTCTGGGATCCGGTGGATGCCATCGGCAGCGTGGCCCACTACTTCCAGGCTCATGGCTGGGTGAAGGGGGACAAGGTGGCGGTACAGGCGAGCGGCCAGGCTCCCGGCCTCGAGCACGGCTTCAAGACCCGCTACAAAGTCAGCCAGCTCTCGGCCGCTGGCCTCACACCGCTGGCTCCTCTCGGTCATCACAGGGAGGCGAGCCTGCTGCGCCTGGACATGGGCAAGCAGTATCAGTACTGGTACGGCCTCTCCAACTTCTACACCATCACCCGTTACAACCACAGCACCCACTACGCCATGGCGGTGTGGCAGCTGGGTGAGGCGGTGCGGGTCGCCCGTTAAGGGAAAAAGAGAGGGAGCGTTTGGCTCCCTCTGCACTCTTCATCGTGTCAGGCGTTTTTTCATCTCGTCGACGAGCCCCATCACCATCCAGGCCGCGCCTCCTGCCGGGGTGGCGGCGCTGTACTCCCGGCTGAGGTAACCAAAGCCCTCCCTGTGATGGGCGATGGCCTCTTCCCGGGTGGCCGCGTGGATAATATCCCCCACCACCTCCAGCCCCTGCTCCAGCAGTTGTCTCTTCTCCTCGAGAAAGGTGGGCGAGTCCATCTCCAGCAGGGTGAAGTCGGGGGCATCGAGGCGAGTCGCCAGAACCTGATACTTGCTCATGGGGTGCTCCATCATTAAGAGTGCCTTATGAGTACTTCTTTTTGGGGGGATTGTCATCCCCCCGAAGGGGAGGGGGCGCCAAGCCAGCCTCCTGTCACCCCTGCCGATGCCGCTCGAAGAGGCGCTGCACCACGTCCTGCAGGGCCAGCCCCTCGTTTTGCAACAGCACCGTCAGGTGGTAGAGCAGATCTGCCGACTCGTTGATGAGCTCTTCCCTGTCCTTGGCCATGGCCGCCAGGGCTACCTCGACCCCCTCTTCTCCCACCTTCTGGGCGATGCGCTTGGTGCCCTTGCCGTAGAGGCGGGCGGTGTAGCTGCTCTCGGGGCTGGCCCCCTTGCGTGCGGCCAGCAGCTGCTCGAGCTCGGCGAGAAAGCCCAGCGGTGGCAGCGGGTGGCCATCGAAGCAGGAGACATTGCCCAGATGGCAGGTGGGGCCGACCGGCTCGGCGGCGATGAGCAGACTGTCGCGATCGCAGTCGGTGGTGATGGCCTTGAGGACGAGCACGTTGCCCGAGCTCTCCCCCTTGGTCCACAGGCGTTGCTTGCTGCGGCTAAAGAAGGTGACCTGGCCACAGGCCAGGGTCTTTTCCAGGGCGTCCTGATTCATAAAGCCCTGCATCAGCACCTGGCCGCTGTGAGCGTGCTGCACGATGGCGGGGATAAGGTTGTCACACTTGGCCCAGTCCAGGCTCTGGCTATCGAAAGAGATGGTCATTGCACGCCCTCCTTAACTGCGAATGGCGATGCCCTGGCCCTTGAGCCAGGACTTGAGTTCGGGAATGGGGATGATCCCCTTGTGAAAGACGGAGGCGGCCAGCGCCCCGTCCACGTCGGCCAGGGTGAAGGCGTCGCGAAAGTGCTCCATGGCGCCGGCGCCGCCCGAGGCGATGAGTGGCACCCTGCACAGGGCACGCACCGCCTTGAGCTGCTCGATGTCATAGCCCTGGCGCATGCCATCTTGATTCATCACGTTGAGGACGATCTCGCCGGCCCCCCGCCGTTGCACCTCCTGCACCCACTCCTGGGTGGTCCAGGTCGTGGTGCGAGTGCGGCTCTCGTCGCCGGTGAACTGCTTGACCTGATATTGACCGCTCTGGGCGTCGAAGTAGGAGTCAATGCCCACCACCACGCACTGCACCCCGAAGCGCTCGGCCAGCCGGGTGATGAGGGTGGGATCGGCCAGGGCCGGTGAGTTGATGGAGATCTTGTCGGCGCCAAACTCGAGGACCTGGCGGGCGTCATCGACGCATCGGATGCCGCCGGCGACGCAGAAGGGGATGTCGATCACCTCCGCCACCCGGCTCACCCAGCTCTTGTCGACCACCCGGGCGTCGCTCGAGGCGGTGATGTCGTAAAAGACCAGCTCGTCCGCCCCCTCGGCCGCATAGCGGCGGGCCAGGGCGACGATATCGCCCATTACCTCGTGATTACGAAACTGCACCCCTTTGACCACCACGCCATCTTTGACGTCGAGGCAGGGGATGATGCGACGTGCCAACATCAGCGCACCTCCTGGTTGGCCCAGCAGGCGATCGCCTCGGCCACGGTGAATTTGCCCTCGAGCAGGGCGCGCCCGAGGATGATGCCGGCGACCCCCGATCCCTTGAGCGCTTCGATGTCGGCGAGGGAGCCGATACCGCCGGAGGCCTGAAAGGCAACCTGCGGGAAGCGGGCGCAGAGATCCCGGTAGAGATCGACGTTGGTGCCGGCCAGGGTGCCGTCGCGGCTGATGTCGGTGCACAGCACATGTTTAAGCCCGGCGGGCAGGAAGGCCTCGATGAGCGACTCTATGGTGGTGTCGCTCTGCTCCTGCCAGCCGCCCACGGCGATACGGCGCACCCCATCGCTCCCTATGTTCACATCCAGCGCCAACACGATGCGTTCGGGGCCGTATTGCGCCATCCAGCCCATCACCAGTGCCGGGCTCTTGACGGCGGTGGAGCCCACTACCACCCGGTTGGCGCCGGCGGCGAGCAGGTCGGCCACATCCTGCTCGGCGCGCACGCCACCGCCGACCTGCACCGGGGCTGCAGTGCTGGCCAGCAGCTCGCGCAGCAGGGGAAGCTGGCGGGCGGCGGCGTTCTTGGCGCCGTCGAGATCGACCAGGTGAAGCTGCTGCGCCCCCTGGTCCACGTAGTCGTCGAAGCGCCCCTGGGGATCGCTCGAGTATTCGGTCTTCTGGCCGTAGTCCCCCTGGTAGAGGCGCACCACCTGGCCGTTTATCAAGTCAATGGCGGGAATGATCATGCCGGTCACAGCTCCAGAAAGTTTTGCAAAAGGCGGGCTCCCACGGCGCCGGAGCGCTCCGGGTGAAACTGCGCGCCGAAGAAGTTGTCACGCCCGGCGATGGCGGTGAACGGCTGGCCGTAGTCGCAGGTGGCCAGGGTCGCCTCGGTCACCTCCAGCGCGTAGGAGTGGACGAAGTAGAAGTGGCTGCCGCTCGGGATCCCCTTGAGCAGGGGGTGGGTCTCGTCGTGCCACACCTGGTTCCAGCCCATATGCGGCAGGCGCAGATCGCCGACCTGCATCAGGCGGATCTTGCCCGGAATGATCCCCAGGCAATCGATATCGGTCTCGCCCCCCATGCGCTCTTCGGAAGAGGCGGCCAGCATCTGCATGCCGAGGCAAAAGCCGAGCAGGGGTTGGGTGGCGGCGCGAATGAGCGGCACCAGAGCGCGCTCATTCAAGTTCTGCATGGCCGCCACCGCCGTGCCTACCCCGGGCAGGATCAGTTTGTCGGCGGCGGCGATGATGTCTGCCTCACGGCTCACCACAGGGTTGACCCCGAGCCGCTCGAAGGCCATGCGCACCGAGGCGAGATTCGCGCAGCCCGTGTCGATGATCACCAGCTTCATTCAGAGCACCCCCTTGCTGGAGGGGAGATCGCTGCCCTCTACCCGCACCGCCTGGCGCAGGGCGCGGCCGAAGCCCTTAAAGAGGGCCTCCACCTGGTGGTGGGTGTTGCCACTGCCCACCTTCATCTGCAGGGTGATGGCCATGGCGTCGGAGAGGGAGCGAAAGAAATGAGGCACCATCTCGGTGGCCAGATCCCCCACCTGGTCGCGGCCAAAGCCGGCCGGGCAGTCGAACACGAAGTAGGGGCGGCCGCTCAAGTCCATGGCCGTGGCCACCTCCAGCTCGGTCAGGGGGCGGGCGTCGATGACCGCCTGTACCTCATCCATGGCGAGCACGAAGCCAAAGCGCCCGATGCCGCGCTTGGTGCCGAGCGCCGCCTTGAGGGCCTGACCCAGGGCGATACCGGTGTCTTCTACCGTGTGGTGATCGTCGATATGCAGATCGCCGCTCACCTCGACTTCCATGTGGATCCCGGCATGGGTGGCAATCTGATCGAGCATGTGATCGAAGAAGCCCAGCCCAGTGCTGATGCGGTTGCCGCCGCTCTTATCGAGATCCACCGCGATGCGGATCCGGGTCTCTCGGGTGTTGCGCTCCACCTCGGCCTTGCGGCCGCGCCCGAGCAACTGGTCGCGAATGGCGAGCCAGCCGTTCTCGGTCGGGTGGTAGCGAATGCCGGCGATCCCCATGTTCTCGGCGAGTTGCAGATCGGTCTGGCGATCGCCGATGACAAACGAGTTGCCACGGTCGATGCGGCCCGCGGCCAGGTACTCCCTGACCAGACCCAGGTTGGGTTTGCGACAGGCGCAGCCGTCGCCCGGGAAGTGGGGGCAGATAAGCACCTGCTCCCAGTGCACTCCCTGGGATTCGAAGAGGTGCATCATCAGGTCGTGGGGCGGCTGGAAGTGCTCCAGGGGCAGGCTGGCGGTGCCCAGGCCATCCTGGTTGGTGACCATCACCAGGGTGTAGCCGGCGGCCTGCAGCTCGCGCAGCACCGGGATCACCATGGGTTCGAAGCGCAGCTTGTCGAGGCGGTCTACCTGCTTGTCGCTGACCGGCTCCTCGATGAGGGTGCCGTCGCGGTCGATGAAGAGGATTGGGGCAGTCATGGGATCTCCTTATCGTATGTCGCGCAGCACGTTGACCACGGCGTCCATCTCGCCGCGATAACCCACCGTAATGCGCACCGAATCATTTAAACCGGGCTTGCTCGAAAAATCGCGCAGTATGATACCGGCCTCCTTCATGGCGGCGAACACCCGGGCGCCATCGTCAAAGCGCACCAGCACGAAGTTGCCCTTGTCTTCGAAGAGCTCGGTGACGCAGGGCAGCGCCGCGAGCTCGGCCTTGAGCCGCGCCTTCTGGGCGTTGAGTTCACGCACCCGCTCCTGCATCAGGATCAGCCCCTTGGCCGAGAGCGCCTCTGCCGCAATCTGGGCCACCGGATCCGGGATGGGGTAGGGGGCGATCACCTTGGAGAGCAGGGCGATCACCTCGCTGGCGGCCAGGGTGAAGCCGCAGCGGATCCCGGCCAGGGCAAACGCCTTGGAGAGGGTGCGGGTTACCACCAGGTTGGGGAAGCGCGCCAGCAGGTCGACCACGCTCGCCTCGGGGCAGAACTCGATATAGGCCTCGTCCACGACGATGAGGGCGCGATCGTTGGCGGCCTCGAGCAGTGCGATGAGTCCCTCGCGCCCCACCAGATCCCCGGTCGGGTTGTTGGGGGAGCAGAGAAACACCAGCTTCACATCCGACAGGCGGCTCTTGATCTCGGGCCAGTTGGGCTGTCGGGCGGCGGTGAGGGGGACCTCGACAATGCCGACGCCGCAGGTCTCGGCGCTGATGGCGTACATGCCGTAGGTGGGGGGGCAGATGAGGATCTGATCCTGCCCCGCCTCGCAGAAGGTGCGGATGAGCAGCTCGATCGCCTCGTCGGCACCGCGACTGACCAATACCTGATCGGTCTCCACGCTGGCGTAATCGGCATAGGCGGCGATCACCGCGGGGGGTTGGCACTCGGGATAGCGGTTGAGTCGCTCTCCCTCGATGGTGAAGGGGTAGGCCAGGGGGGCCTCGTTGGCGTTGAGCCAGACGTTGCCCTTGCCGCCGATGCGGCGGGCCGACTGGTAGGGGGTGAGTGCGCGCACCGCGCGCCGTGCCAGGTCCTTGATACTCATGCTCTGCTCCTTGTTATTTCAGCGCGGCCAGACGCAGGGTCACGGCATTCTCGTGGGCGCCCAGCCCCTCGGCGCGGGCGATGCACTCGACCACGGGGCCGAGTCCCTTGAGTCCCTCGGCGCTCAGCTCCTGCACCGTGTAGCGGCGCTGGTAGTCGGCGAGCCCCAGGCTCGAGCAGGTGCGCGCGTAGCCGTAAGTGGGCAGGGTGTGGTTGGTGCCGCTGGCGTAGTCACCCACCGATTCCGGGGTCCAGGGGCCGAGGAAGATGGAGCCGGCATTCTCGAGCTGGTCGAGCAAATCGCGCGGCGCCCGGGTCTGCACGATGAGGTGCTCGGGGGCGTAGGCGTTGGAGATGGCGCACGCTTCGTCAAGATCGCGGCACAGCAGGATCAGGCTGCTGCGAAGGGCCTCGGCGGCGATGTCGCGGCGTGTCAGCCCAGCGAGTTGGCGGGAGAGTGCCTCCTGCACCTGGTCGGCCAAGGCCGGGGCATCGGTCACCAACACTACCTGACTGTCCGGACCGTGTTCGGCCTGGGAGAGCAGATCGGCGGCCACGAACTCGGGGTTGGCCGACCCATCGGCGATCACCAGCACCTCGGAGGGACCGGCCGGCATGTCGATGGCGGCGCCACGCACGTCCTGGCTTACCTGGCGCTTGGCCTCGGTCACGTAGCTGTTACCAGGGCCGAAGATCTTGTCGACCTTGGGGATGCTCTCGGTGCCGTAGGCCATGGCGGCGATGGCTTGGGCGCCGCCGATGGCGAACACCTTCTCCACCCCGCAGGCGCGGGCGGCAAACAGGATCTCGTCGCTGGCCGGCGACGGGGTACAGAGCACCACCTCACGGCAGCCGGCAAGGGCCGCCGGCACGGCCAGCATCATGACGGTGGAGGGGAGCGGGGCGCTGCCCCCCGGTACGTAGAGGCCGACCCGGCCGATGGGCTGGCTGCGCAGCTCGCACACCACGCCGGGTTGGGTCTCGATACGCAGCACCGGCTGGGCCTGGGCGGCGTGGAAGGTACGGATGTTGCCGATGGCCTGGCGGATGGCGGCTTTAATCTCCTCTCCCAGGCGCGCCTCTGCGGCGTCGAACTCGGCGCGGCTGATGCGCAGGGTCTCGCGCGGAGCACGCTCGAAACGGGCGGAGAGCTCGCGCAGTGCCGCATCACCGCGGCGCTGCACCTCGCTGATGATGCCGCGCACCGTGCTCTCGAGGGTGTCGGCGTTGGCCAGGGCCGGGCGGGCCAACAGGCTGCGCTGTTGCTCCGGGGCCAGGGTGTTCCAGATCAGGGTCTGCATGAGCTTACTCCATCATCTTTTCGATGGGCAGCACCAGGATAGAGCTGGCACCCAGGGCCTTGAGACGCTCCATGGTCTCCCAGAACAGGGTCTCGCTTGAGACGACATGCAGGGCCACCTGGTTGGTATCGCCGGCCAGTTGCATGATGGTGGGACGCTCGGCTCCCGGCAGCAGTGCCGTGATGGCCTCGAGCTTCTCTTTGGGGGCGTGCAGCATGATGTACTTGCTCTCGCGTGCCTGCAGCATGCCCTGGATGCGCGGCATCAGCTTGTCGATAAGTTGCTGTTTGCTCGCCTCGAGAGGTTGGGCAGCCTGCACCAGCACCGCCTTGGAGCGGTAGATCACCTCGACCTCCTTGAGGCCGTTGGCCTCCAGGGTCGCCCCGGTAGAGACCAGATCGCAGATGGCGTCGGCGAGTCCTGCGCGCGGGGCCACCTCGACCGAGCCGCCCAGCATCACGCTCTTGAAGGGGAGGCCGCGCTCGGCGAAGAAGCGTCCGAGCAGGCCGGGATAGGAGGTAGCGATGCGCTTGCCGGCCAGGCACTCGGCGCCTGTGTACTCCATCTCGCGCGGCACGGCGAGTGACAGGCGGCAGCCACCGAAGTCGAGTTGTCTGAGTACCTTGACATCGGCGGCCTGACCCAGGGCGCGGCGGCTCAGCTGCTCCTCTTCGAGCACGTTTTCGCCGATGATGCCGAGATCGACCACGCCGTCCATCACCAACCCAGGGATGTCATCGTCGCGTACCCGCAGGATGTCGATGGGCATGTTTTCCACGTGGGCGATGAGACGCTGCTCCAGGAGGTTGATCTTGAGGCCGCAGCTTTTCAACAGGGCCTGGGAGTCCTGGCTCAGGCGACCGGACTTTTGCATGGCGATGCGCAGACGTTGTGTTTCCATTGCTCGATTTTCCTTCGTATTAAAAACAAAAAACCCTCGGAAGCGGTGCTTCCGAGGGTCTGTTGATCGAGGGCCTGCAGGAAGTCACCAGTATCGGTCTTCCAGCAGCCAACCTCCTGAAAGACTAGTCGGGATGATGGTGGTGATGGTGACGGGTCTTCAGCAGGTTAGACATGATGTAAATCTCTCTTTACGAATTGGAGTGCCAGTGCACAATGGGTTTTAACTTACCCGTCTGGTCAGAAATTGCAACCCCGCCCCCGAAAAATAGTCGCGCATATCAAGCAAACGGTTTTGCGGTCGATAAGTGATCAGTCCATCTTTAGGGGAGTCCGGCCCTCTGCCGGATAGGGAGCGCACCATGGCCAACCAGGATCTGATCTTCTCCATCCTGCCCCGTGCGCCGGCAACGCCGGGCAGTGAGCCTATCTCCCGTGAGGTGAGGGCAGTCGGCAAGAAGCCCAGAGTTGCCGAGAGCACGGCCGATCCCAAGGAGCGGCGCAAGGAGCAACCCCCTGCCGGCAAGCCGGTGAAGCGGGTGGCGAACGAGGTGGAAGAGGAGGAGTCGCCCCCGGACGATCCCCCCCATCAGATCGATCTCTTCGTCTGAGCGGCGCTTTTGGTATACTCGGCCTTTTCGCCGGAAGACCTGCCTTGACCACTGTCTCGACCCTGTTTGCCCCCGATGGCTCCCTCTCTCGTCACATCGACGGCTTTGTCGCCCGCGCTCCCCAGCTGGAGATGGCCAGGGCGGTGGAGCGCGCCATCGATAGCCACGGGCGCCTGTTGGTGGAGGCGGGGACCGGCACCGGCAAGACCTACGCCTATCTGGTGCCGGCTCTTCACTCTGGCAAGCGCATCGTCATCAGCACCGGCTCCAAGAACCTGCAAGAGCAGCTCTATCACCGGGACTTGCCGACCATCATAGGCGCCCTCGACTATGCCCGCCCGGTGGCCCTGCTCAAGGGGCGCAGCAACTATCTCTGTCTCGAGCGGCTCAACAACCTGATGAGCGAGTCTCATCTGCAAAAGGCCGAGGTGCTGGCCGATCTGGTCAAGGTCAAGTCCTGGTCCGGTACCACCAATACAGGGGATGTGGGGGATATTCCGGGGCTGCAGGAGAACGCCGAGATCCTGCCCCATATCACCAGTACCAACGACAACTGCCTGGGGCGCGACTGCCCCTACTACGAAGATTGCCATCTGGTGATCGCCCGTCGCCGGGCCATGGAGGCCCAGGTGGTGGTGATCAACCATCACCTCTTCTTCGCCGATCTGGCGGTGAAAGACACGGGATTTGGCGAGTTGGTGCCCGAAGCCCAGGTCTATGTATTCGACGAGGCGCACCAGCTGCCCGAGATCGCCACCAGCTACTTTGGCAAGTCGCTCTCGAGTCGCACCCTGCAAGATCTTGCCCAGGACATCCAGCTCGCCTATCGCAGCGAGGCCCAGGACATGAACCAGCTTGGCAAGGGGGCCGACCGGCTGCAGATTGCCAGCCAGGACTTGCGCCTGGCCTTTGGCATGGAGAGCGGACGTGGCAACACCCGCGACATGATGAAAAGCAGTCACTGGGGCCAGGCGCTGGCGCGCCTCACCGATGCCCTGTCGCTCTGTTACGACGTGCTCAAGATAGCGCTCGGGCGCGGCGAGCGGCTCGACCAGTGCTTCGAGCGGGTGAGTGAGGTTAAAAGCCGCCTTGGCGAGGTGCTCTCGCTCGGGGAAACCGGCTGCTCCTACTGGTATGAGTGCACCCGGCTGCACTTCTCATTGAATCTGACCCCCCTCTCGGTGGCCGAGCGCTTCAATGGCGAGGTGCAGCGCCCCGAGGTGAGCTGGATCTTTACCTCCGCCACCCTGACGGTGGATGGCCACTTTGGCCACTTCGCCGGTGAGATGGGGCTCGGTGGCAGCGCCGAGCTGACCCTGGAGAGCCCGTTTGATTATGCCGAGCAGGCGCGCCTGTGTGTGCCGCGCTCTCTGCCCGAACCCAACGCCTTCGGGCGTGGGGAGCGGCTTGCCACCATGATGATTCCGCTTATCAACCGCACCCCGGGCGGTTGTTTCTTCCTCTGTACCAGCCATCAGGCAATGCGCCAGGTGGCCGAGGTCCTGCGCCGCGAGATGGGTCGCACCGTGCTGCTACAGGGGGAGGAGAACAAGTCGCAGCTGCTCAGGCGCTTCGTCGAGAATGGCCGTGCCGTACTGGTGGCCACCGCCAGCTTCTGGGAGGGGATCGACGTGCGGGGGGCGGCGCTCTCGTGTGTTATCATCGACAAGCTGCCCTTCGCCTCTCCCGACGATCCCCTGCTCAAGGCGCGCATCGAGGATTGTCGACTGCGCGGTGGCGATCCCTTCTTCGATGTGCAATTGCCCAAGGCGGTCATCGCCCTCAAGCAGGGGGTGGGGCGCCTCATTCGCGACAGAGGGGACCACGGGGTACTGGTCATCTGCGATCCGCGTATGGTCAACCGCGCCTATGGCGCCACCTTTATCAAGAGCCTGCCCCCCATCCCCCGTACCCGGGAGTTGGCGCGGCTGGGTGAGTTTTTCCGCGAGGGCGCTGGGCCCTCGCCAAGCAATGTTTAAGGAAACAGCGTGTTGAAGATCCTGGCCGTCGATACTGCCACCGAAGCCTGCTCCGCCGCCCTGCTGGTGGGTGAGCAGGTGTTTGCCCGTTATGAAGAGGCGCCCCGCGACCATACTCGCAAGATCCTGCCCATGGTGCAGTCCCTGCTCGACGAGGCGGATATCACGCTGGCGGATCTTGACGCCATCGCCTTTGGCCGCGGGCCCGGCTCCTTTACCGGGGTGCGTATCGGTATCGGCGTGGCGCAGGGGCTGGCACTGGGGGCCGAGAAACCCCTCATCGCTGTCTCTACCCTGGCGGCCATGGCTCAGGGGGCCTGGCGTCGTGATGGCGCCCGCCGGGTGCTCACCGCCATCGATGCGCGCATGAACGAGGTCTATTTCGGACGTTTCGAGGAGCAGTCGGGTCTGATGGTGCCGGTTCAGGAAGAGTGTGTTATTGATCCTCAACGGCTGGCTGCCGAACTCGCCCTGGAGGGGGAGTGGCACGCCATCGGCACCGGTTTTTCTACCTATGGGGAGGTGCTGCAACTGGCAGGCGAACAGGTGCCTGCGAGCGCTCCCTGGCTACCGATGGCCGAGGACATGTTGCCGCTTGCCCGCGCCGCCTGGTTAGCCGGTGAGGCGGTAGCGGTTGAGGCCGCAACCCCCGTATACTTGCGGGACAAGGTGACCTGGAAGAAGCTGCCGGGTCGGGAATGACCGGAGGGGGAGCCCCCCTCTTTCGAGGAGGGTTGTGCATGGGTTATTCATCGAAACCGTGGAGCAGACTACTGTTGGGCGCGGCGACCCTACTGCTCGCGGCCTGCGGCACTGTGCCGCGGGAGCTCGCCTACGAGCCTGAATCGGCACTGGTACCGTTCAAGCCTGCGCTGGAGCAAAGTGGTGCCATGGCGCGCTGGAGCGGGGTCATTGCCGAGGTGCGCAACGAGCCGAGCCGCAGTGTGCTCGAGGTGGTGGAGTTGCCGCTCAAATCCAACGGGGTGCCGCAGCAGACCGAGCAGAGCGCGGGGCGGTTTCTCGCCATCATGCCGGGCTTTGTGGATCCCACCCTCTATGCCAAGGGGCGCTCCCTGAGCGTGCTCGGCAAGGTGGCGGCCCCGGTGGATGGCAAGATAGGGGAGCATCCCTACCGTTTCGCGGTCCTGGAGGTGGACAAGAGCAAGCTCTGGCCCCCGGTCAAAGAGGTTGAGGTTCGCTATGTGGATCCCTTCTTCTATGACCCCTTCTACGATCCCTTCTGGCCGCGGCGCTCTATCCATGCCCTGCCACGCTGACACCGGCGAGATCCGGCTCGATGATGGCCGCCGGGTCGCCTTTCAACGTTGGGGGGAGCCCGGCGCTCCCCTGATCCTTGCCCTTCACGGTTGGCTCGATAACAGCGAGAGCTTTCGACCCCTGGCCGCTCACCTTCAGGGGTGTCAGCTGGTCGCCATCGATCTGCCCGGTCACGGTCATTCGGACCACAAGTCGACCCCCTATGTGTTTGTGGACTGGCTGGATGATCTTCATCGCATCATCCGGGCTGCGGGGTGGCACCATGTCATCCTGCTCGGCCACTCTCTCGGGGCGCTGATCGCCTCGGCCTATGCCGGGGTCTTTCCCGAGCAGGTCTCTCACCTCATCCTGCTCGAGGGACTGGGTCCTCTCACTGCGCCCGATGAGGAGGTGCCGGGGCAGATCCGCCGGGTACTCGAGAGTCGTACCCGCACCACCCGGCGCCAGCACCCCGGTTTTTCGACACCGGAGCAGGCGGTGGTGGCCCGCTGCCAGGTGGGGGATCTGGCTCCTCATCTGGTGCGTCTCATCGTGGAGCGAGCCCTGATCGAGCGGGCAGGGCGTTGGTATTGGCGCAGCGATCCCGCCTTGCGTGAGCGCACACCTCTGCGCATGAGCGAGGGACAGACCAGGGCGCTGCTCGGGGCGATCACGGCGCCCGTACTGCTGTTGCAGGGGACGCGCGGTTATCCCGAGCTCAGCCATCAGTTGGTGGCGCGTCGTGATACCATAGGGCGCTTGGAATCCGGCATGGTGGAGGGAGGACATCACTTCCATATGGAAGATCCTGCAATCACCGCAGCTTGTATCGAAAAATTCTGCCTTATCCGGTAGAATCCCCGCCCTACGTCACTATTCTTTCAATTCAATCCAGTCTCACTCTGTTAAATCGCTGTTAATTCAATAATCCTTGTGTCACCATGTGACTACCTTAGAGCTCTAGCTCAAAACAGCCGATTGAATGATCCAGGGATGGAGGAAACAGGGTGAGCGCACAGGTGCTTTATATGCAGGAGAATCACGTGGAGAAGGTCTGGCTCAAGCGTTACCCGGAAGGGGTTCCGGCCGAGATCGATCCGGACAAGTACGGCTCTCTGGTGGAGATGTTCGAGGAGTCGGTGAGCAAGTTTGCCGACATGCCCGCCTTCGTCAACATGGGACAGACCATCACCTACCGTCGCCTCGAAGAGCAGTCCCGGGCCTTCGCCGCCTACCTGCAAGATGAACTCAAGCTGGAGCGGGGTGATCGGGTCGCGGTCATGATGCCCAACCTGCTGCAATACCCCATCGCCGTCTTTGGCATCCTGCGCGCCGGCATGACGGTGGTGAACGTCAACCCCCTCTATACCCCGCGTGAGCTGGAGCATCAGCTCAAGGACTCGGGCGCCAAGGCAATCGTCATCGTCTCCAACTTCGCCCACACCCTGGAGAAGGTGGTCTACGACACCCCGGTCAAGCACGTCATCCTGACGCGCATGGGCGATAACCTGGGGCTGGCCAAGGGGACCCTGGTCAACTTCGTGGTCAAGTACGTCAAGAAGCTGGTACCCAAATACAACCTGCCGGGGGCCAGCACCATGCGCCATGCCCTCGCCAAGGGACGCTTCCTGCAGTATGTCAAACCCGAGATCAAGAATTCGGACATCGCCTTCCTGCAGTACACCGGCGGTACCACCGGCCTCTCCAAGGGGGCCATGCTGACCCACCGCAACATGATTGCCAACGTCGAGCAGTGTCTGGGTGTCTACGGGCCGCGCCTGCAAGCGGGCAAGGAGTTCGTGGTCACCGCCCTGCCGCTCTACCACGTGTTCGCCCTGACCGTGAACTGCCTGCTCTTTATGCGCCTCGGTGGCTACAACCTGCTCATCAGCAACCCGCGCGATATTCCCGGGTTTATCAAGGAGATCAGGAAATATCCCTTCACCTGCATCACTGGGGTTAACACCCTGTTCAATGCCCTGGTGAACAATCCCGATTTTTCCTCCATGAACTTCGAGCGCCTCAAGCTCACCATTGGTGGTGGCATGGCGGTACAGCGCGCGGTGGCCGAGAAGTGGCAGCAGACCACTGGGGTGCCCCTGCTCGAGGGCTATGGCCTGACCGAGTGTGCCCCCCTGGTGAGCGTTTGCCCCTACGATCTCACTACCTACAACGGCTCTATCGGCCTGCCGGTCTGCTCCACCGAGATCCGCCTGGTCGATGACGAGGGTCAGGTCGTGAGCGAGCTCGGCAAGCCGGGCGAGATGCAGGTGCGCGGTCCCCAGGTGATGACCGGCTACTGGCAGCGCCCCGAGGCGACCGCCGAGGTGATCCAGGATGGCTGGCTCTGCACCGGTGACATCGCAACCTTTGACGAGCAGGGTTTCTTCAAGATCGTCGATCGCAAGAAGGACATGATTCTGGTCTCCGGCTTCAACGTCTATCCCAACGAGATCGAAGATGTGGTGGCCATGCATCCCAAGGTGATGGAAGTGGCCGCCGTCGGTATGCCTCACAAGGTGTCCGGCGAGGTGGTGAAGATCTTCGTGGTGCGCAAAGACCAGAGTCTGAGCGAAGAGGATATGATAGCCCACTGCCGCACACATCTGACTGCCTATAAGGTGCCGAAGCTGGTAGAATTCCGCGACGAACTACCCAAGACCAATGTGGGCAAGATCCTGCGCCGCGTGCTGCGTGACGAGGAGCTTGCCAAGCAGCAATAAGGTCCCTGCCTTCCCCGGCGCCGTGGTTCCCCCACGGCGCTGTTGTTTTCGGGGCCGGTCAGCACAAGGCGACGCCATGCAATACCAACTGATTTTTGAGCAGCCCCGTCTCGAGGCCTACCTGGCCGAGCTCGCGGACGGGCCGCTCGCCATCGACACCGAATTCGTGCGCACCCGCACCTATTACCCCCAACTCGGCCTGTTCCAGATCTACGACGGCCATCAACTGGCCTTGATCGATCCCCTGGCCGTGGACATGTCCCCCTTGTGGAAGATCCTCGGTGAGCCGGGCCGCCTCAGCGTGTTGCACGCCTCGGGTGAGGATCTCGAACTCATCCAGCATGAGGCCGGCCACCTGCCGGCCCTGATGCATGACACCCAGCTCGCCGCCGCCTTCCTGGGCTACGGCGTGTCGGTGGGCTTTGGCGCCCTGGTCAAAGATTTCCTCGGGGTGGAGCTGGTCAAGGATCAGGCCCGCACCGACTGGCTGGCCCGTCCCTTGAGCCCGCGTCAGCTCGACTATGCGGCGGCTGACGTCTTCTATCTGGTGCCTCTCTACCGGCAGGTGATGGCGCGGCTCGCCGAGAGTGGCAAGCTGGCCTGGTTCGAGGAGGAGTGCCGTAGCCACTGCGCCCGCAAGGTGGCCATCAGCGATCCCTATCAGGCGTATCTGGACATCGGCAACGCCTGGCAGCTGGGGCGGCGCGAGCTCGCCATCCTGCGCGAGCTGGCGGCCTGGCGCCAACAGGAGGCGGTACGCCGGGATCTGGCAGTCAACTTCGTGGTCAAGGAGCTGCATCTCTACAAGGTGGCGGAGCGCCGACCGGCCTCTTTGCGCGATCTCAACGAGCTTGGCCTGCTGCCCATCGAGATCAAGATCCATGGCAAGCGCCTGCTCGATATCGTCGCCAAAGCCCAGGCCGGGGATCCGCAGCTGTGGCCCGAGCGTATCCGCCGGCTGGTAGACTTTCCCCAGTACAAGGGGGAGCTCAAGCGCATCAAGGCCCTGGTCGAGGAGAAATCCAAGGAGTGTGGCGTGCCGCCCGAACTTATCGCCAGCAAGAAGACCATCCACCAGTATTTCACCTGGAGCTGGCGCCTGAGCGAGGCCGAGCGTGCTGCACTCGAGCCTCCTGCTCTGCTCACCGGCTGGCGCCGTGAGCTGGTGGGGCATCTGCTGCAGGAATAGGGAGCAGGGAGATCTCTGCCCCGAAGCGTTTGAGTATGTTCTCATAATGCCGCTTGTCGACGAGCAGGGCCCGGATCGAGGCATCGATCCGGGCCTTTTGTTGCTCGTCGGTACTCGCGAGGCTCATGATGAGGTGCACCGGGGTGGCCCGGGTCGTTATCAGCGGGTAGAGCTCATCGAGGGGGAGGGCACTTTGTCTCAGGGTGATGAGATTACCCGGATCTATGATGATGCCCTGGATCCGATCAGAGAGCAGCAGTCGAACCAGTGGCTCGAGGCGCATACGAACGATCAGCTGTTTCTGAAGGCGGGGATCGGCCAGCAGGGGGCGAAAGGTTTCACCGTAATCAAAGCCTTTGAGCACCCCGAGCAGGAAGTCGTCGCGTCCCACAAGCTCCTGTAATCCCTTGAGGTGCTGCCACTGGGGCAACTGGGGGCGGTGGATCATCAGGGCGGTCTGTTCGGTGCGGTAGGGGAGAGAGAAACGGGCATAGCGGGCGCGCTCTTCGGTGTTGTTGGCCGACATGCCGATATCTATCGAGCCAAATTCGATCTCCCGCAGCACCCTGGCCCAGGGCATCTCGATAAATTGGGGGGTGAAGCCTGCCTCTTCCAGGATGAGACGAGTCAGCTCCACATCCAGGCCGGTCAGGTTGCCTGCGCTGCGATAGGAGTAGGGATACCAGTCGGTCCAGCCGACGCGCAGGGGTTGATGCATCTTGTTGGCCTCATGGGCCGCAAGAGGAAGAGCCAAAAAAAGAAGCAGGAGTAAACGAAGCACGATACGCCCCCGGCTGGAGTCACTCCCCAGAGTATTGAGCAGGGGAGAGCGGCTCACCAGCCAGAGGCGGCATCCATTACAATTCGTGGGCGTGGTTGCCCTTGCGATAACGACTCTCGCAGCGCGGGCAGCGCTGCAGGGCGGGATCCTGATCCAGTGCGGCGACGGAGAGCGGCTCCTCGCAGTCGGCGCAGAGACCATAGAGGCCCAGTTCCATCTGACAGAGGGCGGCCTCCACATGGAGCAGCCGGGCGGTCAGGGGGGCGCTCTGGTTGGGCAGGAGTCGCTGTCCTATGCTGATCAGCTGCTCGGTATCACACTGGGCCAGCTCGGGCCCCATTTCGCCAACCTGCGTCGCTTCCATCCGGGCAACCAGCTCGGCGCGGGCTTCGGCCCAAAGGGATTCGAGACGGCGACGCCATTCGATCAGGCGTGCCTCACTCAGTTCACACACAATGCCCCCATCAGGCTAACAACAGTGCGCTCAGTATAGGGAGGGCGAAGGGGGCTCAGAATGATATGAGTCAAGTTAGCCATGGTTAGCCCAGCTTTTCTGCCGCCTGCAGCAGGGCCTCCCGGATTGGCGCTGTCTCTTTATAGGTACGCAGGGAGAGAAACAGCGCATCGGCCTCAGGGTATTCCCGCTTGAGGTAGCTAAACCACTGCTTGATGCGGCTCGGGTAGTAGTCGGCCTTGTCACTGGCCAGATCCTGATCGCTGTAACGCACCATGAGTCGCAGCACCTCGGGCCAGCTCATGTGGGGGCACCCTTGCTTCATCACATCGGCAAGGTTGGGTAGCGACAGGGCGCCGCGTCCCACCATGAGGCGATCGCAACCCGACACCTCGCGGCAGCGGACGGCGTCGGCGTGGTTCCAGATCTCGCCGTTGGCGGTGACCGGGATGGGCAGGGTGCGGCGGATGGCGTCCACATATTCCCAGTGCGCCGGAGGACGGTAGGCCTCGACCTTGGTGCGGGCGTGGACTGCCAGCTCGTTGGCGCCCCCCTGACAGACGGCGTCGGCGTTCTCCATATAGAGGGACTTGTCCTCGAAGCCCAGGCGGATCTTGGCGCTGACCGGCAGGTGCGCCGGCACCGCATCGCGCACTGCCCGCACGATGGCGTGTACCGTCTCGGGGGTTTTCAGCAGCACGGCGCCCCCCTGGCTCTTGTTGACCGTGGGAGCGGGGCAGCCAAAGTTGAGATCGACCCCGGGGGAGCCGAGCTCCACGGCGCGCAGGGCATTTTCGGCCATCCACTGTGGGTGTTGTCCCAACAGTTGTACCCTGACCGGCGTGCCGGCACGGGTCTTGCCGCCTTGCTTGAGTTCGGGGCAGAGGCGGTGATAGACCTTGGCAGGCAGCAGCTGATCGACCACCCGCACGAACTCGCTGATGCACAGGTCGTAGTCGTTGACTGCGGTGAGGGTCTCGCGCATGAGATGATCGAGCACCCCCTGCATGGGGGCCAGAGTGACGTGCATGAAAATGGCTGCCTGCGTGAAAAAGGAGGCGAGATTGTAGTGGCAAGGGGGGCGCCTGTCAGCCACCATCTCAGCCAGGATAGTCGTACTCTGGGGAGGAGCGAGATGAAGACACTCTTGATGCTGCTTGGCTGGCTCAGTCTTGTCACTGGTGTGATTGGGATTGTGCTGCCTCTGTTGCCGACAACCCCGTTTGTATTGCTGGCCGCCGCCCTCTTCGCCCGCTCGTCACCGCGCTTTCACGCCTGGCTGTTGGCCCACCGCTACTTCGGCCCCCTGATCCTGGACTGGCAGCAACACAGGGGGATTCGCCGTTCGGCACGGCGGCGGGCCAACCTCTTTATATTGATGACCTTCTCACTCTCGCTGATCCTGATACCCGATATCCGGGTGCGTGTCCTGCTTGTGGTGATAATGGTGATCCTGCTCACCTGGCTCAATCGTTTGCCCCTGGTCGAGCCAGTTGCATTGAAGGAGTGAAGTGCCTAAGCTATGGCGGCAAAATGCAATGGAGTGGGCCTGTCATTTTTGCGATGACGGGCTTTTTTGTTTTTCGCCGAGGCGAGTCGAATCAACGGTTACAACATGAACCCGGATACCCTGAAGTTTCTCGAAAACAGCATCAAGACCATTCCCGACTATCCCAAGCCGGGCATCATGTTTCGCGATATCACCAGCCTGGTGGAAGATGCCGAGGCATTTCGCACCACCATCGATCTGCTGGTGAAGCACTATCAGGATCAGGGGATCACCAAGGTAGTGGGTACCGAAGCCCGTGGCTTCATCTTCGGTGCACCGGTGGCCTGTGCCCTCGGCGTCGGCTTCGTGCCGGTTCGCAAGCCCGGCAAGCTGCCGCGTGAGGTGATCGAGGAGTCCTACGAGCTGGAATACGGTCAGGACACCCTGCAGATGCACACCGATGCCATCGTGGCCGGTGACAAGGTGCTGGTGGTCGACGATCTGCTGGCCACCGGTGGCACCGTGGATGCGGCGGTGAAGCTTATCCGTCGTGCCGGCGGTGAGGTCACCGATGCTGCTTTCGTCATCTCCCTGCCCGAGCTGGGCGGCGATGCCCGCCTGACCGCGGCCGGTGTCAAGGTGCTGAGCCTGGTTGAGTTCGAGGGGGAGTGATCCCCTCGTGCTGACAAGGGCCGCCTCAGGGCGGCTCTTGTCGTTTATGGGTGCCGCAAATCCGCGCACTCGATCCCCGGACGGTATTGCCGTCGCCCCCTTTGTGTTAGCATCCCCGCCATTACCCTCCCAGCCCCAGATGGAGTGCGATGAGCTATCAGGTTCTGGCCCGCAAGTGGCGCCCCCGTACATTTGACCAGGTGGTAGGTCAGCAGCATGTGCTGATGGCCCTCACCAATGCCCTGGAGCAGGGGCGATTGCACCATGCCTATCTGCTAAGCGGCACCCGAGGGGTCGGCAAGACCACCATCGCCCGCATTCTGGCCAAGAGCCTCAACTGCGAGCAGGGGGTGAGCAGCCATCCGTGTGGCGTCTGCGACACCTGCCGGGAGATCGACCAGGGTAACTTCGTCGACCTGCTGGAGATAGATGCGGCGTCGCGCACCAAGGTGGAGGACACCCGTGAGCTGCTCGACAACGTCCAGTACCGACCGGCCCGCGGGCGCTTCAAGGTCTATCTCATCGACGAGGTGCACATGCTCTCTCGTCACAGCTTCAACGCCCTGCTCAAGACCCTGGAGGAGCCGCCCCCCTATGTGAAGTTTCTGCTGGCGACCACGGATCCCCAGAAACTCCCCATCACCATACTGTCGCGTTGCCTGCAGTTTCACCTGAAGAGCCTGGATCAGACCCAGATCGCCAAACAACTCGAGTGGGTGCTGGACAGGGAGGCGCAGCCGTTTGAGCCGCGCGCCCTGTTGGCCCTGGCCAAGGCGGCCGATGGCAGCATGCGCGATGCCCTGAGCCTGACCGATCAGGCCCTGGCCCACGGCAACGGCAGCGTGCGCCTCGAGAGCGTGCTCTCCATGCTCGGTACCCTGGATCATCGCCACCTCTACCAGCTGGTGGAGGCGGTGCTGCGCCAGGATGCGCCGGCTGCCATGGCCAAGGTGGCCGAAATCGCCACCCTGGGCCCCGATTTTGATCAGCTGCATGCCGAGCTGGAGGCCCTGCTGCACCGCACCGCATTGGCGCAGATGCTCCCCTCCAGCGTGCAGGAGGAGGGGGGCGATGCCGATGCCCTGCGTCTGTTGGCCCAGACCATGAGCCCCGAAGAGGTGCAGCTCTGTTACCAGATTGCCCTCAATGGTCGCAAGGAGCTTCCCTGGGCCCCGGATGGTCGCTCCGGCCTCGAGATGACGGTGCTGCGCATGCTCGCCTTCTCGCCCCGCCGGGTTGCGCTGCCGCCGGCGAGCTTCAGTCCGGCGCCCCAGGCCATGGCGCCTCTGGGGACCATGACGGCGGTGCCCGCCCAGGTGACGCGCTCTGCCGATGAGAGTGCCCCTGCCCGGCCCCAAGGGTTGGCGCAAGAGCAGAGTATCAGCCCGGCGCCGGTGGTCGCGGACGAGACGGGAAAGTCGTCACCGGCGGGAGAGCCTGAGCCCGCCGAGCAGGCCCTCTTTGCCGAGCAGGCCGAGTTGATGCAGCAGGCCGAGCAGATGGGTTATGCGCCCTCTTCGCAAGAAGAGGTACAGGCCGTGGCGCCTTCCCCCGTGGTCGACTCCCCTGAGCCTGAGCCCAGGGTCTCGGGGGCCCTGGCACTGCTTGGCAAGAAGAATATGCTGCGCAGCCGCTCCCGTGGTGAGCCTGCGCCGGTGCGGGTACCGTCGGTCACACCGCCTCGCCAGGTCGAGAGTGCCCCGTCCCCCGCGCCGCGAGCAGAGCCTTTGCGTCCCGCGCCGCCTCGTGTGGATCCGGCCTTCGCCCCCCTTGAGGAAGAGGAGGATGACGGTCAGCTCTGGAGCGACTACGAGGCGGCCATGGCCAGTGCCGAGCCGCCCATGAGTGCCCCGCCCGCGTCGGCGGCATCCGTCGACGATCTGCCGCCTTGGCCGCTGGATGATGGTCCGGCGCCCATGCCGGCCCCCGAGCCTGTCGCGATGCCAGTGACCGCGCCGGTTGCGCCGCCTGTTGCAGAGCCTGTGATTGCGACAGAGGCGCTTGCCTCCCCCGAGCGACTGCCCATCGACTGGGATGAACTGGAGAGCGACGAGGAGCAGGGGGACTTTGGCGAGCGCCTGATGCCGGCCAGCCTGCTGGCCCACTGCGGCGATCCCTGGGCCGAGCTCATCTCCCACACCCAGGTGGGGGGGCGGCTGCGCCAGCTTGCCATTAACTCGGTGTTGCGCCGGGAGCCGGGTCTGTTGCACCTGACCCTCAAGCCCGAGCAGCGTCACCTGGTGAGCGACAAGGCGTGTCAGGCTCTGGCCGAGCATCTGACGCCGGCGCTCGGTGAGGCGGTGCGAGTCGAGGTGGAGCTGGGGGTCGTCGAGGGGCAGGAGACGCCGCTTGAGATCGAACATCGCCTCTACATGCAGGTGTTGGAGCAGGCGCGAGGGGACATGCAAGGGGATCCCCATATTCAGTTTTTACGTCAGCGCTTCGGAGCCGAACTTCATATCGACTCCATCGAACCTCTGACCGATTGATGTCAGTCACGCTGATGTCACCTTCGGGCCCGCCCGGCTTGAAAAAATGCTTGCCGCCCCCATATTGTTCGGTAAGCCCCGCGGCCTGGCCGCATCCGTTCACGATGAGAGACGAGAGATATGTTTGGTAAAGGTGGAATGGGTAACCTGATGAAGCAGGCGCAGCAGATGCAAGAGCGCATGCAGAAGATGCAAGAGCAGCTGGCCGAGATGGAAGTGATCGGCGAATCCGGCGCGGGTATGGTCAAGGTCACCATGACCGGCAACCACAGCGTACGTCGCGTCGACATCGACCCGAGCCTGATGGAAGATGACAAGGAGATGCTCGAGGATCTCATCGCGGCCGCCTTCAACGATGCGGTGCGCCGTGTCGAGGAGCAGAACAAGAGCAAGATGGCCGAGCTGACTGGCGGCATGCAACTGCCCCCCGGCTTCAAGATGCCGTTCTAATCCCGATGGGCCCCGCTTCGGCGGGGCCTTTTGTATCCGATTCAGGCTCATAGGCTATGATTGTGATGGTTTTTACGGGAGATCATCATGCGCACGCGACACGCTTTCTGGATTGGACTGCTGCTACTGGCCCCCTCGCTTCGGGCCGAGCCGCTGCTCACCATCGAGGCAGGCACCGGTGGGGTGGTGAGCCTGACTCGCGAGCAGTTTACCGCTTTGCCCCAACATCGTTTAACGACCAAGACACCCTGGACCGAGGGGATGCACTCTTACCAGGGGGTGTTGCTGCGGGACTTGCTGAATCAGGCCGGGCTCAAGACCCCCGAGGTGTGGGCCGTGGCACTTAACGACTATGCGGCGTCTATCCCCAGGGAAGATGCTGACCGTTACCCCGTGCTGGTGGCGGCCGAGCAGGATGGCGCTGTGCTCACGGTACGCAACAAGGGGCCGCTTTGGATCATCTATCCCTTAAGCGATTTTCCCGAGCTCGACAAGGAGCGCTACCACAGCCGCATGGTGTGGCAGGTCAAGCGTCTCGAGGCCCGCTAGTCTTCCGTATCGACGCAGGTCTTCGCCCATGACAAGGTGGGGCGGGTTTGGGTATAGTCCTGCCCCACACCGTGAGCAAAACGAGAGCGCGATGAAATTCAGTCCCCTCCTTGACGAGATGATCAAGGCCCTGCAAGTCCTGCCCGGCGTCGGCCCCAAGTCAGCCCAACGGATGGCGTTCCAGCTGCTTGAGCGCGAGCGCAGCCGTGGCCTGCGGCTGGCCCAGACCCTGACCCGGGCCCTGACCGAGATCGGTCATTGCAGCCACTGCCGCACCTTCACCGAGAACGAGCAGTGCGATCTGTGTGCCAGCCCCAAGCGTGCCGAGAACGGCCTGCTCTGCGTGGTGGAGAGCCCGGCCGATGTCGCTGCCATCGAGCAGACCGGCCACTACAGCGGGCGCTACTTCGTGCTGATGGGGCACCTCTCGCCGCTCGACGGTATCGGCCCCGAGGAGCTGGGGCTCGAGATCCTCGAGCGCCGGTTGCAAAACGAGGCCATCGAGGAGCTGATCCTCGCCACCAACCCCACCATCGAGGGGGACGCTACCGCCTGGTACATCGCCGAGATGGCCCGCTCTGCGGGGGTCAAGGTGAGCCGCATCGCCCACGGGGTACCGGTTGGCGGCGAGCTGGAGCTGGTGGACGGCACCACGCTCTCCCACTCATTGATGGGGCGTCAGCCCCTCAACTGAGTCGTCACTCCCGCCACCGGGTCGTCAGGCCCGGAAGATCCGGGCCCTGCACATGCGGGGCCTTTTTCTGCGGGCCAGTGGTGAAATATGCAGCGGTCGGTGCGGCATTTTATCTGTCACCCCTTGAAAGCCGTCAGGGCGCCCCCATCTTCCTTGTCGAATCCGTTCAACCTGAAATCGTCAAGGAATTGCCGATGACCCAAGCCGTTCATGCAGAAACCCACGGGTTTCAGACCGAAGTCAAACAGTTGCTGAGCCTGATGGCCCACAGCCTCTACTCCAACAAAGAAGTGTTCCTGCGCGAGCTCATCTCCAACGCCTCCGATGCCGCGGACAAGCTGCGCTTCAAGGCGCTCTCCGAGCCTTCCTTGTATGAGAACGACGGTCAGCTGCGCGTTCGTCTCATCGTCGACAAAGAGGCGCGCACCCTGACCATCTCCGACAACGGGATCGGGATGAGCCGTGACCAGGTGATCGAGCACCTGGGGACCATCGCCCGCTCCGGCACCGCCGAGTTCTTCAAGAACCTCTCCGGCGACCAGAGCAAGGACTCCCAGCTGATCGGCCAGTTCGGGGTCGGCTTCTACTCCGCCTTCATCGTTGCCGACAAGGTGACCGTGGTTTCCCGCGCCGCCGGCGAGCCGGTTGATCGCGCCGTGCAGTGGGAATCGGAGGGTGAGGGCTCCTTTACCGTCGCCGACGTGACCAAAGAGGGTCGCGGTACCGACGTGATCCTGCACCTGCGCGCCGAGGAAGAGGAGTTCCTCGATGACTGGCGTCTGCGCTCCGTGGTGGGCAAGTACTCCGATCACATCTCGATTCCGGTGGAGATGTACAAGGAGGGCACCCCGGATCGGGAAGAGGATGGCGAGACCATCGTCGGCACTCCGGGTGAGTGGGAGCAGGTCAACCGGGCCACCGCCCTGTGGACCCGCAACCCGAAAGAGATCAAGGACGAAGAGTACCAGGAGTTCTACAAGCACATCGCCCACGACTTCGAGGATCCGCTCTTGTGGGCCCACAACCGGGTCGAGGGGGCTCAGGAGTACACCAGCCTGCTCTACGTGCCGGCACGCGCCCCGTTCGATCTCTACAACCGCGAGCAGAAGCACGGCCTCAAGCTCTACGTGCAGCGCGTCTTCATCATGGACGACGCCGAGCAGTTCATGCCCACCTACCTGCGCTTCGTGAAGGGGGTGCTGGACTCCAATGATCTGCCGCTCAACGTGAGCCGCGAGATCCTGCAAGACAACAAGACCACGGCGGCTCTGCGCAAGGCGTGCTCCAAGCGGGTGCTCTCCATGCTCTCCAAGCTCGCCAAGGACGATGCCGAGAAGTACGCCACCTTCTGGAAAGAGTTCGGCAACGTGCTCAAAGAGGGTCCGGCCGAGGACTATGCCAACCGCGAAGAGATCGCCAAGCTGCTGCGCTTTGCCAGCACTGCCGGTGACGGCGAGGCTCAGACCGTGTCGCTGGAAGATTACGTCGGCCGCATGAAGGAAGGTCAGCAGAAGATCTACTACATCACCGCCGACTCTTACGCCGCCGCCAAGAACAGCCCGCATCTGGAGATCTTCCGCAAGAAGGGCATCGAGGTGCTGCTGATGTGGGATCGCGTCGACGAGTGGCTGATGAGCCACCTAAGCGAGTTCGACGGCAAGCAGATGATCTCGGTCACCCGAGGTGAGCTGGATCTCGGCGAGCTGGAAGATGCCGCCGACAAGGAGGCCCAGGAGGCGTCCGAGAAGGCCAACGCCGACCTTATCGAGCGGGTGAAGCAGAGCCTGGGCGATGCGGTCAAAGAGGTGCGCGTCACCCATCGCCTGACCGACTCGCCGTCGTGCATCGTCACCGACGCCTACGGCATGAGCACCCAGATGCTCAAGCTGATGCGCGCCGCCGGCCAGCCGGTGCCGGAGCAAAAATATATCCTCGAGCTCAACCCCGAGCACGCCCTGGTCAAGAAGCTGGGCGATATCGAGGACGAGTCCCTGTTCGGTGACTGGGTGACCCTGCTGCACGAACAGGCCCAGTTGGCGGAGCAGGGAGGACTGACCGATCCGGCCAGCTTCGTGGCCCGCGTCAACCGGCTGCTGCTGAAGTAATAGTGCAAGGCCCACCTCGGTGGGCCTTCTGTTTTTTGCATGTTCACGCACCACGCTTTCGGTTGCGCGAAGCAAAAAGGGCGTCACAAGGAGCGGGAACTGGTGGTAAATTGTGCGCTTGTCCCCCCGAAACTTGTGGAAGCAGGGGAAAGCGTGTAGCTTTTCTTGCGCTTAATTTTGAATAACCAATCAATAGGAGCGTGTATGCGCATTGTTCTGCTCGGGGCGCCGGGTGCCGGCAAGGGTACCCAGGCTCAGTTCATCATGGAAAAACACGGTATTCCGCAGATCTCCACCGGCGACATGCTGCGCGGTGCGATCGCGGCGGGCACCGAGCTGGGGCTCAAGGCCAAGGCGGTGATGGACGCAGGTCAACTGGTCTCCGACGACATCATCATCGGTCTGGTTAAAGAGCGTATCGCCCAGTCCGACTGCGCCAACGGCTTCCTGCTGGACGGTTTCCCGCGCACCATTCCCCAGGCCGAGGCCATGAAGGAAGCGGGCGTCAATGTAGATTTCGTGCTCGAGTTCGATGTGCCGGACGAAGAGATCGTCAAGCGCATGAGTGGCCGCCGCGTACACCCGGGCTCGGGCCGCACCTACCACGTCGTCTTCAACCCGCCCAAGGTGGAAGGCAAGGATGACGTGACCGGCGAGGATCTGGTGATCCGTGCCGACGACGAAGAGACTACCGTGCGCAAGCGCCTCGACGTCTACCACACCCAGACCGCCCCGCTGGTCGGGTTCTACAAGGCAGAGGCCGATGCCGGCCGCACCCGGTACCACAAGATCGACGGTACCCAGAGCGTCGATGCGGTGAGTCAGCAACTGGCTACCCTGCTGGGCTAAAGTCTGGTATTAAAAGAGGGCCCATCAGGGCCCTTTTTTTATAACGATGACTCAGAGAAGCAAAGTGACAACCAAAACCGGGATCCTGCTCGTCAATCTGGGCACGCCGTCTGCCCCGACCACTGCGGCCGTCAAGGCCTTCTTGCGCCAGTTTCTGCACGATCAGCGGGTGGTCGATGTCCCCCGCGCCCTCTGGTGCCCGCTGCTCCACTTTATCATTCTGCCGACGCGCTCCCCCAAGGTGGCCAGGCTCTACCAGTCTATCTGGAGCGCCGATGGCTCTCCCCTGATGGCCATCAGCCAGCGTCAGCGCGCGGCGCTTGAGCAGGAGCTCAAGCGCGAGGGGGTCGAGGTGCCGGTGGCCCTGGCCATGACCTACGGTTCACCCTCCATGAGCGAGGGGTGGGAGAGCCTCAAGGCGCAAGGGGTGAATCGGGTCATCATATTGCCCCTCTACCCCCAATATTCGGTGAGCACCACCGCCAGCGTCTTCGATGCCTGGGCCAAGGCGATGAAAAAAGAGCGCAACCTGCCGGTGATGCGCCTCATCCACGACTATCATGGCCACCCCGACTATATCCGTGCCCTGGCCCAGAGCGTGCGCCGCTACTGGGAGCAGCAGGGGCAGGGGGATCACCTGCTGATGTCGTTTCACGGCATTCCCGAACGGTATCAGGAGGAGGGTGACCCTTACGGCTATCAGTGCCGTGAGACGGGCCGCCTGCTGGCCACCGAGCTGGGGCTGGCCGAGGGGAGCTGGAGTGTCACCTTCCAGTCGCGCTTTGGCAAGGAGGAGTGGCTCAAGCCCTATACGGACGAGACGGTCGCCGCCTTGCCGGCCAAGGGAATAAAACGGCTCGATGTCGTCTGTCCCGCCTTCTCGGCCGACTGCCTCGAGACCCTGGAGGAGATCGACGGCCAGAACCGCGAGCTGTTCCTCGAGCACGGTGGTGAGGCATTTCACTACATCCCGTCCCTTAACGACGATCCGGCCCATATCCGCATGATGGTGTCGCTCATCTGCCGCGAGCTGGCCTGAAGGAGAAGCCAAGATGCTGCACATTACCTTGATCTATGCGGGCCTGCTGGGCCTGCTCTTTCTGTACCTCTCTGCCTGGGTGATCCGCTGTCGTCTGCGCTACCGGGTATCCCTGGGGGATGGCAACGAGCCGGTGCTGCGCTCTGCCATGCGCGCCCATGGCAACTTTGCCGAGTATGTCCCCCTGATACTGCTGCTGATGGGTGGCGTCGAGCTGGCCGGTGCCTCCCCGGTCATGGTGCACGCCATCGGTCTGCTGCTTCTGGCGGGACGCCTGCTTCATGCGGTGGGGATCCAGCAGCGGGCTGCCCCCAATCTAGCCCGCAAAGGGGGCATGATACTGACCTTTACCGCCTTGCTGATGGCCAGTGTTCAGGGTATCTGTCTGGGCTGGTGAGCCCGGGGACGCAGACTTCGGCGGTAAACGTTTTCCTTTTTCGTGCCTGCGTTGTCTTGGTAAGGAAAGTGAAACGGGCGACTTTTCGCACCGCCGCGATGTGGTAGAATCGCGCCCCACTTTTTCCCCTTCAGCCGAAGATCAGAGCCATGAAATTTCCCGGTCAGCGCAAGTCCAAACACTACTTTCCGGTGGATCGCCGCGATCCCCTCATCTCCCAGAATGCAACCCTCGGCGAGCGGGGCAAGGCGTATGTGGTGGGGATTGATCAGACGCTGGTCGATATTGAAGCTCATGTGGATGTCGCGTTCCTCGAGCGCTATGGCCTGAGCCGTGGCCACTCCATGCTCATCTCCGACGAGGTGGCCGAGCAGATCTACGACGAGCTCAAGAGCAACAACATGGTGGTGAGCGAGTTTGCCGGTGGCACTATCGGCAACACCATGCACAACTATTCGGTGCTGGCTGACTCCCACTCCATCCTGCTCGGGGTGATGAGTCAGGACATCCGCATCGGCAGCTATGCCTACCGTTACCTGTGCAACACCTCGTCCCGGGTCAACCTGGACTACCTGCAGCCGGTCGATGGCCCCATCGGTCGCTGCTTCACCTTCATCACCGAAGGGGGTGAGCGCAGCTTTGGCATCAACCCCGGCAAGATGGACCATCTGGATGTGGCCCACATCCCCGAGAGCATCATCAAGGAGGCCTCGGCGCTGGTCATCACCGCCTACCTGGTGCGCGGTGAAGATGGCACCCCCATGAAAGAGGCGGCCATGAGTGCGGTGCGCTACGCCCGTGAGGCAGGCGTCCCCGTGGTGCTGACCCTCGGCACCCGCTTCGTCATCGAGTCCGATCCCCAGTGGTGGCGCGACTTCATCAGCGAGAACGTCACCGTACTTGCCATGAACGAAGAGGAAGGGGAGGCCCTGACCGGCTTTGCCGATCCCCTGGCCGCCGCCGACAAGGCGCTGGACTGGGCCGACATGGTGCTCTGCACCGCAGGCCCTGTGGGTCTTTACATGGCGGCCTACACCGAGGATGACTTCAAGCGCGAGACCACCTTGCCACTGCTGCCCGGTGTCATTCCCGAGTTCAACATGTACGAGTTCAGCCGCCCCATGACCCGCAGTGGCTGCCGCGTGCCCAAGCGCATCTACTCCCACATCTCCCCCTACATGGGTGGGCCGGAGAAGATCAAGAACACCAACGGTGCCGGCGACGGGGCCCTGTCTGCCGTGTTGCACGACATGGTGGCCAATGCCTACCACCGCGGTGCCGTGCCCAACTCCGCCAAGCACGTGGCCGATTTCCTCACCTACTCCTCCCTCTCTCAGGTGTGCAAGTACGCCAACCGGGTGAGCTATGAGGTGTTGGCCCAGAGCAGCCCGCGTCTCTCCCGTGGCCTGCCTGAGAAGGAAGACAGCCTGGAAGAGGTGTACTGGGAGCGTTGATCCCGGCATGTGTGAGAAGGGGCCCTTGGGCCCCTTTTTCGTGTCCGCTATCAAACTCCTGATGCATGAGTGCGGAGTCAAATGGACTATTTGATCCTAATGCCATAGCGTAGCTAGACCTGTTCAACGGAGGAACTCGGTGTGCTAAGAACGCTCTCCATTCGCCAGCGTCTGTTGCTGGTGTCGCTACTCATTGTCCTCTCACTCGTCCTGTTGACCCTGCTTGCGGCAACCCTGGACTATCGCAGTCTGATGGCGGAGAAGGGCAAGCAGACCCGTCATCAGGTCGAGACGGCCTGGAGCCTGGTGGCCAGCTACGCCAAGCGGGTCGAGGCCGGGGAGCTTGATGAGGCGCAGGCCAAGCAGGCGGCGCTCCAGACACTCAAGGCGCTGCGTTATGGCCATGATGACTACTTCTGGATCAACGACAGCCGCCCCTTCATGGTGATGCACCCGATGAAGCCTGCGCTCGATGGCCAGGATCTCTCCTCCATCACAGATCCCGCTGGCAAGCGTCTTTTCGTCGAGTTTGTGACCGCCACCCAGACCCGGCGCGAAGGGGGGCATGTGGCCTATCAATGGCCCAAGCCGGGGGCCGATGAGCCCGTGGCCAAGATCTCCTTTGTGAAGCGTTTCGAGCCCTGGGACTGGATCATCGGAACCGGCATCTATGTGGATGACGTGCAGCAGCAGTACTGGCAGGTCCTGGTGCGGCTGTTGTCGCTCAGCGGCGTGATCCTGGCCGTCCTCTGCGGCGCACTCTGGTGGCTGACGCGCTCTATCGTGACGCCGCTGGCGGCGACGACCGGGGCGCTCGATGAGCTGGCTCGCGGGGAGGGGGATTTACGGGCCAGGTTACAGGCCGAGGGGCGTGACGAGCTATCGGCACTGGCTCGCAACTTCAACCGCTTCACCGAACAGATGGGCTCTCTGGTGCTGCAGGTGCAGGGGATCGCGGCGGAAAACGACAAGGCGGCCACCCAGCTGGCGTCGGTCGCACGTAGCCACCATCGGCTCGCCAATGAACAGGTGGGGGATACGAAGAAGGCGGCAGAGGCGATCGCGCTGGTGACGACCGGCTGCACCCAGATTGGCGATCATACCCGTGAGGCGGCGGCGTCGGCCGAGCAGGCCATGATGATGATCCGGGAGGGGCAGAGCCTGATGCAGGAGACGGCCGATGCGGTCGGTCGTCTTGCCGCCCAGTTGATGACCTCGGTCACCGCCGTGTCGCAGCTGGACTCCAACAGTCAGAGCATCGAGAGAGTTCTTGAGGTGATCCGCGGGGTCGCCGAGCAGACCAATTTACTGGCCCTCAATGCCGCCATCGAGGCCGCCCGGGCCGGGGAGCAGGGGCGCGGCTTTGCGGTGGTGGCCGATGAGGTACGCACCCTGGCCAATCGCACTCATGCCTCGACCGATGAGATCCGCGACATGATAGCCAGGGTGCAAGAAGGGACGGCCCAGGTGACGGGCCAGATCGGCCAGTTGCAGTCTCTTTCGGACGTCACCGCCAGCTCGGCGGCTCGCATGGGCGAGGTGATCGGCCATATCTCGACCGTCATCGATACCATCAGCCGAATGAACGGGCATATTGCCGAGGCGGCGAATCAGCAGACCGACTCTGTGCGGGGGATCCACAGCCACATGGACACGATAGCCCTGGCTGCCCACCGGGCCCTCGAGCATAACGAGCAGACGGAGCGGGCCGTGGTTCAGCTTGAATCGCGCAGCAGGCAGCTCTCCACCCTGGTTGGCAGCTACCGAATATGAGGAAAGGGCGGGCTTTTTTCCGCGAATCCCTTGAGTCCACTGGGGTTTTGGGCGACCATTTGCCCCAGATGGCCACCCTGGCCCGCGCACAGTGCAAGAGAGAGCCCAATGAGCAAGTTAACTGATAACCTTGACGCCAATTTCCAGCTGTTTGTCGAAGAGGTCCGCGAATCGGGCCAGTTGTGGGGGCTGCGTTACGGTGAGGACTGGGTGGTCTGCCAATCGGCCGAATTTGAAGACGCCGATGTGATGCCGCTCTGGTCCAACGAGTCCGATGCACGCCTGCACTGTGCCGAAGAGTGGGCCGACTATGAGCCGGATGCCATCGATCTGGAAGAGTTCCTCGATGTCTGGGTCAACGATCTGGATGAGGACGAGGTGCTGATTGGCCCCAACTGGAATAGCGATCTGGAAGGGGCCGAGGTCGAGCCGATTGAGCTGGCCAAGGTGCTGGTCGAGGTGGATGAGGCCTGATCTCTCCTCTTGTCTCTGCTATCCACACCCCGCGATGACCTCGCGGGGTGTTCTTTTTGGGGGGCGGCACCCTATTTGTGAGGCTTGTCAGTATTCCTCTGTCGTGCTGACGGCCCCAATGGAGTATTCTCAGGGTTTGGGAAAAGGCTCGCCACGAGCCGGTCAGGGCCGCTTCTGTGAAGAAGAGGGCATGAAACAGGGAGGTGGAATTGAGCCACTCAGATCAGTGGGATCAGTTGCAATGGCGGGTGCTATGGGATCTGGCACAGACCATAAGCCGTGAGCAAGGACGCCTGCCCCTGCTCGAGAGCACCATGGTGCGCATCTGCCATCACACCGGGGCACTGGCCGCCGTCGGGTTGGCGAGGGAAGAGGGGCGTTATCGGCGGCTCTGCACCATCCCCTCGGCTCCCTTGCACAAGGGGGGGCTCATGGCGCTGGAGTCCACCGTCGTCACTGGGTTGGTGGCACAGCTTTGGCCCGAGTGGGGAGAGCAGGCCGCCTATTTTGCTCTGGCGCCCACCGAGGATCTCCTCTTGCTCTTTCTGCTGGGGGAGGGGCCCCATCCCGATTGGTCGGCCAGGCTCTCTCCTCTCTTGCCCAACCTGGCCCGGAGTATTGCCTTGCTGGGCGAGCGTGAAGAGTTGGCGCAGCTGCGAGCGCATACCCTCTCTCCTCTCTCGAATCCTCTTCTGCTGATGGCACTTCCTCTGCCTCTCTTTACCCAGGACAGCAATGGTCATCTGGTATGGGGTAATGCTCCCTTCACCGAGTTGCTGGGGATCAATCTGGCAGACCATCTCGCATTGGGCCCCACGAGCTGGTGGCCGGGTGAGGGGGGAGAGCAGATGCACCTTCGGGATCAGCGACTGCTCCAAACGGGTGGCTCCTACCGGGAGCGCTTCGATATGGCCGGCAGAGGAGACATCCTGTGTTGCAAAGGGGCCGTGCCCGACTCGTTAGGTCGAGCCGGGCTGGTGGGGGCGCTTGTTCATCTCCCCGGAAAGACCTTATGGGAGCAAGATGAGCTGCTGGAGTCGGTGATGACGGCCCTCTCTCTGGGGATGGCCCACAGAGACAGCAATACCCGTGAGCATGAAGTGAGGGTGATGGATCTTGCCTCGCGTATTGCCGACCGGTTGGGATTATCCTCCTCCAAGTGCCGGGAGATCGCGCTGGCTGCCATGGTGCACGATGTGGGGCTTGTTCGGGTTCCCGCCGAGATCCTGGTTCGTCCCCGGCGCCTGACGCCGCTCGAGTTTGAGTTCGTCAAGCAGCATGCCCGGGATGGCTTCGAGTTGCTCAAGACACTTCCTCTGCATGCCCCTATCGCGCAGATGGTGCTGCAACACCATGAGAACCTCGATGGCAGCGGCTATCCACAGGGACTCAAAGGGGAGGCCATCATGCTGGAGGCCCGTATTCTTCGGGTCGCCGACACCGTAGAGGCGATGCTCTCTCATCGCCCGTTTCGCCACCAGTACGATACGAACGCTGTACTGGCCGAATTGCGCCGTTATAGCGGCCTCTGGTTCGATGCCCGGGTGGTCGAGGCGGCGGCAGCCATCCTCGGATCCGGCTATCGGCTGCCGGAGGGAGGGGAAAAATGACGAAAGAGATGCTTGGTCGAGAGGAGCTATCGCCCCTGGTTGCTCCCACGCTCCTGACGGGATTGATCGCGAAATTACCGGCTCGCCTTTTGGTCACCGACAAGCAACAGCGGATTCTGGGTTGCAGCAAGATGCTGGCCGCAGAGCTGTCGCTACCGATCGATAGCATCGTCGGCAGGCGGCTCGACGAGCTGTTGCCCGTCAGCTGGCTGGAGGGGGACGAACGGGTCATGGGGGGGGGCGAGACCGTCACTCTGAGGCGCGCATACTCTGGTGGGGAGGGAGAGCCCCAGGCGCGGCTCACCAAATACCCTCTCTATGACGAGCAGGGGGCCGTCATGGGGATGGGGCTCGCCATCGACTCCCCCCAGAGCGAGCAAGGAGAGCCGGAGCTGAGGCGAAAAGTGTGGGCCATGGAGGCGAGCAGTCGCTGTAACCGGGCCCTGGTCACCGCCCAGAGTGTCGAGGGCTTGCTGCGGGGGGTGTGCGAGGCCCTGGTATTGCAAGATCGCTATCGTCTGGCCCTGGTCGCCTGGCTCGAGCAGGGTGAAGATCATCCTGTGGCGCTGGCGGCCCAAGCTGGTGAGGCGCGCGGTTACCTCGAGGGTGTCGCACTGACCTGGGATGATGTGCCCGTAGGGCAGGGACCTATAGGTCGCTGCCTGCGCGAGGAGCGCAATGTCAACGAGCCGGATCTTGTTCGCAGCCAGCACGGGACCTTTTGGCGCCGGCGAGCCGAGCGTTTTGGTCTGGGCTCGGCGCTGGCCTTGCCGCTGCTCTGCAGTGACGGGCGCAAGGGGGCGCTGGCCCTCTATGCCGATATCCCTCACGCCTTTGGCGAACAGGAGATAGCCCTCTTTGGGGAGCTGGCCGACAACCTGGTCTTCGGCCTCGAGGCTCTCTGGACCCGGGAGGCGTACCAGAGCACCCTGCGCACCCATGCGGCGCAGGCTCTCGCTCAGGAGAAGGCGCTGGCCGATGCCCTGGAGGCGATCGCCGCCACCCTGGAGCAGCGCGACCCCTACACGGCCGGTCATCAACAACATGTGGCCGAGCTCTCCCTGCGGATCGGTATGGAATTGGGGCTGAGCGCCAACCGGCTGCGGGGCCTCTATCTGGCAGGCATTGTTCACGATCTGGGCAAGATCCAGATCCCCATCGAGATATTGAACAAGCCGGGCTCGCTGACCGCGCTGGAGTATGAGCTGGTCAAACAACATCCCAAGACCGCCCATGACATTTTGAAAGGGGTCGCCTTTCCCTGGCCCATCGCCGAGATCATCTATCAGCACCATGAGTATCTGGACGGCTCGGGTTACCCGCGCGCTCTGGCGGGGGAGGCTATCTTGCTTGAGGCACGCATCCTGACGGTGGCCGATATTGTCGAGTCCATGTCATCGGATCGCCCCTATCGCGCCGCCCTCGGCATCGTGGAGGCGCGCCGGGAGATCCTGCGGATACGGGGTAGCCGCCTCGATCCCGAGGTGGTGGATGCCTGCGTACGGATCCTGGATCGAGGAGAGTTCGTCCCGCAGCTGCTCTGAGCGCGGGTGACTTGTCCAAAAGCACTGTACAAACGTACAATGCGCCCATGAGCGAGCCCCTCTCTTCGCCTGTCGCCCCGAGCGAAGGTTTCATTCTGACCCGCCATGCCCGCGATCACGGTGGGCAAACCGAGATCATCCTCTGGCTGTGGAGTCCACAGGGGCCGGTGCGGTTGGTGATCCCGGGCCAGGAGCCCCTCTTCTTCGTGCCTGCCGATCAGATAGACGAAGCCATGGCCCTGTTTCGCGCCCACGGGGTTCGCGGGCGCGCCCGCCGCCTGCCGATGCAGACCTTCGATGGCCGACCCGTCGCCGGCCTCTACTTTCCCACCCTGGCGGCCTTTCACAAGGCGGTAGAGCTGCTGCTCATCAAGGGCACCGAACACTTCGAGGCGGACATCCGCCTGCCCGAGCGCTACCTGATGGAGCGCTTCATCACCGCTGGCGTGAGGTTTCAGGGGCATTCAAGCCGGCGTGGCGGTCTCTGGCAGATCAGTGACGGGCGCTGCGCCCCGGCCGAGGTGGCGCCGACCCTCTCCTGGGTGTCGCTCGATGTGGAGTGTGCCATGGACGGGGCCCTCTTCTCGGTGGGGCTCTCTAGCCCCATGGACGAGCGGGTCATCATGATTGGCGAGCCCGAGGAGATGGGGACACCGGTGGAGTGGGTGGCCGATGAGCCGGCCCTGCTGGCGGCCCTGGAGCGCTGGTTCCAGCGCTTCGATCCGGATCTGGTGATGGGTTGGAACGTGGTCAACTTCGATTTTCGACTGCTGCTGCGCCGCGCCGATCTCCACAAGCGTCGACTGCGCCTCGGGCGCGGCCGAGAGCTCGCCTTCTGGCGTGCCTCGCGCCAGGATCCCCAGAGCGGCAACGTGACCCTGCCCGGACGCATGGTGCTGGACGGGGTCGACACCCTCAAGAGTGCCACCTGGCAGTTCCCCAGTTTTAGTCTGGATGCGGTGGCAGGCGAGCTGCTAGGCCGCGGCAAGGAGATCGAGGATGTGGCCAACCGGGGCCAGAAGATCACCGAGCTGTTCCATTCCGACAAGGGGGCGCTGGCTCGCTACAACCTGGAGGATTGCCGCCTGGTGCACGAGATCTTCGCGCACTGCGATCTCATTGCCTTCGCGGTGGAGCGGGCGGCCCTCACCGGCCTCGAGCTCGATCGCATCGGCGGCTCGGTGGCGGCCTTCACCAACCTCTATCTGCCGCGTTTGCATCGGGGCGGCTACGTGGCCCCGAATCTCCCCCGCGAGGGGGGATTGGCGAGCCCGGGGGGTTACGTGATGGACTCGGCCCCCGGCCTCTATCGCCACGTGCTGGTGCTCGACTTCAAGAGCCTCTACCCGAGCATCATCCGCACCTTCTGCATCGACCCCATGGGGCTGGTGGAGGGGCTGCGCACTCCCGAACACGCCATTCCCGGCTTTCGCGGTGCCCTCTTCTCCCGCGAACGCCACTTCCTGCCGGGCCTTATCGAGGGGCTGTGGCAGGCGCGCGATCGGGCCAAGGAGGCGGGCAACCAGCCTCTCTCCCAGGCCATCAAGATCATCATGAACTCCTTCTACGGGGTGCTCGGCTCGGGGGGCTGCCGCTTCTACGATCCGCGCCTGGCGAGCTCCATTACCCTGCGCGGTCACGGCATCATGCAGACCACCCGTGAGTGGATCGAGGCAAAGGGGTATCAGGTCATCTACGGCGACACCGACTCGACCTTCGTACACCTGGGCAAGGCGGTGAGCGGCGAGGAGGCCGACGCCATCGGCCGCTCTCTGGCGGAGCATATCAACCACCGCTGGCGGGAGAAGATCCGCGCCGAGTTTGATCTCGAGAGCGCCCTCGAGATCCAGTACGAGACCCACTACCGGCGCTTCCTGATGCCAACCATCCGCGGCCTCGAGAAGGGGAGCAAGAAGCGCTATGCGGGTCTGGTGGGCGAAGGGGAGGGGGAGCACCTGGTGTTCAAGGGGCTCGAGACGGTACGCACCGACTGGACGGCCCTGGCCAAGGAGTTTCAGTCCGAGCTCTTCAATCTGGTGTTTCACGACCAGGATCCGAGCGATTTCGTGCGCCAGGCGGTGGATGCCACCCGCAAGGGGGAGCGCGACGACCAGCTGGTCTATCGCAAGCGGCTGCGCCAGCAGCTCGAGGAGTATCAGAAGAACGTGCCGCCCCACGTGCGCGCCGCGCGTCTGGCCGACGACGAGAACCGCCGCCGCGGCTTGCCCCTGCGCTACCAGCATCGCGGCACCATCGCCTACGTCATGACGGTGAGTGGCCCAGAGCCACTCGAATACCGGCGCAGTGCCATCGACTACGAGCATTACGTGGACAAGCAGCTGCGCCCCATCGCCGACGCCATCCTTCCCTTCGTCGGGGCCTCGTTTGATCACATCTGCGGTCAGCAGCTCGATCTGTTCTGATCTGCACAGCAAGAGGGCCCTCACGGGCCCTCTTGCTGTGGTCTGGCGGGTCAGTCGATACGTCCCATCTCGACGGCGAAACTTGCCGCCAGCTGGGCGAACTTCAGGGCGTGGCCCGCCTGGCTGTCGGAGTTTTGCAGGGTGTCGTAGCGGGTGTGGATCTTGGGGTTGTAGTCGTTAAAGCGTGATTCGAACGGCATGGCCGCCGGGTAGCCCTGATTGTGCCAGGAGGCGTGATCCGAGCAGCCGTAGCCGCAGCTGTCGTAGCCATAGGTGATGGCCGGCAGGTAGGCGTCGATGAGGCTGGCCAGATAGGCATTGAGCTGGCTGTCGGTGTAGTCGGTCATGAAGACGATGTCCTCGGCCGACCCCTGATAGTTGGTCATGTCGAGCTGCAGCGCCGCCAGCACCCGGGTGCCGGCACTCTTGTAGCGGCCGGCGATATCCTTGGAGCCGCGCAGCCCCACCTCTTCTGCCGCATAGCCGATAAACTGCAGGGTGCGCTCGGGCTGACGACCCTGGCTCGCCAGCACCCGCAGCACCTCGGTCAGGGTGGCGATGCCGGAGGCATCGTCGTCGGCGCCCGGTGCCAGGGTCTGGCTGTTGGGGGCGTAGCCGGCGGTAGAGTCGAGATGACCGCCGAGCACCACCACCTCGTCCGGGTACTTGCTCCCCGTGAGAGTGAGTACCACGGACTGCTGGGGGTAGCCGCTGTGCTTGACCCGGCTGACCCTGGCCCAGGGCAGGGTACCGGTGAGCCCCTGCCATTGCTGGGCGACCCAGTCGGCGGACTGCACCCCTGTGGTGGTGGTGTAGTAGCGGTTACGCCAGCTCGAGAGTTTGCCGATGGTGCCGGCGATCTGCCCCTGATCCAGGTTCGGCAACACCCGGCGCACGCTGTCACCGCGCGCGAGGGGAGGAGCGGTGAAGCCCGCCAGGGTCTGGGGCTGGGCCATGGCCTGCAGGGCATCGGCCAGGCTGGCGTGTACCATGTAGCCGCCGCAGCGGGCGTGCTCCTCGTGCATCAGGGTGGAGAGGGCGGCCAGCTGGCCGGGCTCGACCCGGGCCAGCTGGATGGCACTCCCCTTGGCGCTGAACAGGGGCGCGACCTCGGCCCCCACGCGCCTGAGTTCGGGGCCGGCATCCGAGCCGACCGTGATCCAGACCGGCTCGGCGGCCTGAATGGCCAGGGGTAACAGCAACAGGGGAAGCATCCGTTTCATAACAGCTCCTTGATGGGTGAGAGTCGCAGCCAGTCTAGACGCGCCCCGGGATGGGTGAGACCCATGTGAGGATTTTGTCTCTGCCGACGATGTGTCGGCATGGCGGGGGACGTGAGGGAGGGAGAGGAGATGCGCCGAGAGGATGGCACGACAATCCTCTGTCGATACCGCAGGGGGTGGTCAAATCATCCACCAACCCGAATGGGGGGTATGCTCAAATGGGGGTAAAGAGAGAAGCCCCGATTGGGGCTTCACTCGAGGGGTTTATTGATTGGCGGTCCGAAACGGGTTGGCGGCGAGGGTGGTGCGACCGGATCCCTCCAGCCAGGTCTTGATACGCTTGGCGTCGGCGACCCGTTGATCCGTGGTATCGGCGTTGAGCAGCACCATGATGACGGGCTCGCGCTGCACCCGGGTCTCCATCACCAGACAGCGGCCCGCCTCGCGGATGTAACCGGTTTTGGAGACGTTCACATCCCACACACCCTCGCGCACCAGACGGTTGGAGTTACGGTAGTGGAGCTGGGTCTTGTTGGTGCGCACCAGGCTCTGATCGTCGGTGGAGTATTGGCGGATCAGGGGATAGCTGGCGGCGGCGGCCACCATCTTGGCCAGATCGTGGGCGGTGGAGACGTTGCGCGGGGTCAGCCCCGTGCTGTCGTAGAAGTGGGTATCCCACATGCCGAGCATGCGGGCTTTGGCATTCATCGCCTCGACGAAGGCGCGCTGACCGCCGGGATAGTGGCGAGCCAGGGCGGAGGCGGCGCGGTTTTCCGAGGCCATCAGGGCGATATGCAGCATCTGGGCACGGCTCAAGCGCGAGCCGATGGCCAGACGAGAGCCGGTACCCTTGAGGCGGTCGATGTCGGCCTGGGTGACGGTGAGGGTCTCGTTGAGGCGAAGTCCTGAGTCGAGCACCACCATGGCGGTCATCAGCTTGGTGATAGAGGCAATCGGCATGACCCGATTGGCGTTGCGCTCGCTCAGTACCTCACCGGTTCTGTGGTTGGCGATGACAAAGGCATCGGAGTTCATACCCGAAATCGAGCCGTGCTGAGGATGACTCTGGCCGGCAGAGAAGGGATTGGCCAGAGCCGGCACGGTTGCCATCGGCAACAGGGCCAGACCCAGCAGCAGTGAGGTGAGGTGGCGCTTCATCATGATCTGGTGTACCGCACGAGTCGAAGGGGATCCTGATTAGTTATATGTCGGCCTTTGACGCAGCACAATCCTTTATCCCTTGCCAGGGAAGGGAATCATGAAATTTGTGTCATCCACGGCATCTGTAGCCCGACGGGCGCCGCATTCTGCCATGGCGGCGCCGGGGGCGCATACCCTAATTTGCATTCAGCCGGCTCCTCCGAGGAGGCGGGCCGTCTGCAGGGCGCGGGTTACCGCCTCCCGATCCAGGCGGGGACGCCCCTCGTCGAGCAGTCGCTGCCACAGATGAGCCGCCTCCCGGTAGCGACCGTTCAAGAAGTGATCCGACGCCTTGAGCATCAGGGCGGTCACCTCCCCCGGGTCCTGGCCCAGGGCTTGATTAAGCTCCTGCTCGGCCTGGGGCGTCATGCGCTGGCCGGCCCGGTAGTAGAGCACGGTGGCCCGGGCGGCCCGGGTGGCGGCGCTCTGCTCTCCCTCCAGCTGGGCCAGTCGGTCATAGGCCCACAGGGCATCGTCGAAGCGATTCTGATAGAGCAGCCACTGGGCCAGCTCGGCCCAGGCATCCTTGTCGCGCGGCTGTTGGCGAAGGCGCTCCTGCAGCCTGGCTCCGGCGGCCTCCTTGAGGGCGCCGGCCTCGAGACCCTGCAGGGGATCCGGGTTGGCCTGCCAGTGGCGCCACGGCTCGAACTGACCCAGGGCCTGATAGCCGAGCGCGGCGAGCCCCAGGCTGGAGAGCAGGATCAACGGGGTAAGCCAGGGGGCGAGGGGGCGGGGGGCCACCGCTTCGGGAGCGCTCGCCTGCCACTGTGCATGCAAAGTGGCCTGCTCCTCGCTCAGGGTCGAAGGCTGTCGGGGAGGCCGCCCGGTGGCGAGCCAGAGGCCGCACAGGGCCAGCAGCAGGGGCGGCAGTCCCCACAGCAGCAGGGTCGAGAGGCGCAAGGGGGGGCGGTAGGTGACAAACTCGCCGTAGCGCTCGACCAGCGCGTCGCGCACCGCCTCGTCGCTCTGCCCCGCGGCGACCCGCTGGTAGACCTCGAGGCGCAGATCTTGCGCCAGGGGCGAGTTGGACTCCACCAGGTTCTGGTTCTGGCAGGCCGGGCAGCGCAGGCTCCTGGCCAGGGCCTCGGCCCGCTCGGCCTGGGCCGCATTGGCAAAAGAAAACTCGTCGGCGGCCCACAGCAGGGACGGGATCAGACAGAGGGCAAGCAGCAGGCTTCTCATGGTCTCTCCAGCAGCGGGAGGAAGCGGCGCTGCCACGCTTCTTTGGTCAAGACGCCCCGGTGGCGGGCCAGCAGGCGCCCGTCGGCGCTCACCAGCCAGCTCTCCGGCGTACCGACCACCCCGAGGGCCAGCCCGAGGGCGCCGTCGCCATCGTCGAGCACCAGCTGATAGGGATTGCCGGCGCTCTCGAGCCAGGCGCGCGCGGCGGCCGGTTTGTCCCGGTAACTGATCCCAAGGATGGGCAGGCTCTGGCCTATCTCCAGCAGCAGGGGGTGTTCGCTGCGGCAGTTGGCGCACCAGCTGGCCCAGACGTTGAGCAGGAAGGGGCGGCCGAGCAGCTGTGCAGTGGAGAGGCGTTGCCCCTCCAGGGTGGTCAGGGTGAGCTCGGGCAGGGGGCGGTTTAGTCCGGCCTCATCGTCCACCTGGGCGGGGGTGAGGGCGTGCCAGAGCAGCAGCAGTAGACCGAGGCCGAGCAGCAGGGGGAGCCAGCGGATCAGACGGGACATGATGCCTCCTGGTTGCGCTTGCGGTGAAAATGACGACCGAGGGGCAGCAGGCCCGCCAGGGCGAGCAGAACGCCTCCCAGCCAGAGCCAGCTGGCCCCGGGTTTATAGGCCAGGCGCAGGGCGATACGGTTTCCCTGCTTGTCACCGGGCACGGCGTAGAGATCTCCCGAGGGGAGACGCAGCAGTCCCACCTCGTTCATCTGCATGGTCCGCACGCTGTAGTGGCGCCGCTCCGGGAAGAGTCGGCCCAGGGTTTTGCCCTCCTTGAAGGCGGTCAGATGATAGCGCTCGGCGCTGTAGTTGGGTCCGAGCTCAGGGGTGATGGCATCGAGACGCACCCGATATTGACCCAGGGTGGCGCTCTGCCCCGGCGCCAGCAACAGGCCCCGCTCCCGGGTATGGCCGGCCAGCTGGCTGGCAGCCAGCACCACCAGGGCCAGCGCCAGGTGAGCCAGGTGGGCGCTGCGCAGCCCGTCGCGCCAGAGGGCGTGCAGGCAGGTGAGCGAGAGCCAGAGGGCGAGCAGAGTCGCCATCCCGGGCAGCAGAGCGCTCCCCTGATTGAGCCAGAGGGTCGGCGGCAGGGCCAGCAGCAGCCAGAGCCAGGGGGCCCGGGGCAGCCGGCTTTGCTGCCAGCCGAGCCAGGGCAGCAGGATGAGACCGAGCAGGGCCAGCAGCACCAGGGGCACGAAGAGGGCGTTGAAGTAGGGGGGGCCCACCGAAATGGCCCCGTGGGCGATGAGGGGATGAATGAGCGGATAGAAGGTGCCAATCAATACCACCGCAGCCCCCAGCAGGGGCAGTGCCAGGGCGCAGGCGAGGGCACTTTCGCGAGAGAGCAGGCTGAAGTGAGCCCGCCGGACATCGAGTTGACCGCGCCAGCCATAGAGCAGCAGGGCACACAAGGCCACGGCTCCGAGCAGGAGCAGCAGGCGCTCACCACGGTTGGTGTCGATGGCGAAGGCGTGGACCGAGCTCATCACCCCGGCCCGCACCATGAAGGTGCCGAGCAGGCTCATGACGAAGGTGAGCAGGGCCAGCAGCAAGACCCCCTGGCCAAACAGGCCGCGCCGCTCGAAGGCGGCCAGGGCATGGAGCAGGGCGGTGCCAAACAGCCAGGGAAGCAGAGAAGCGTTCTCTACCGGGTCCCAGAACCACCAGCCTCCCCAGCCGAGCTCGTGATAGGCCCACCAGGCCCCCAGTACGATACCGGCGGTGAGCCAACCCCAGGCCGCGCGGGCGAGCGGTCGCCAGGCGCGCACCAGGGCCCCGTCGAGGCGCCGCTCCCACAGGGCCGTGATCCCCAGGGCGAAGCTGGCGGCAAAGCCCACATAGCCCAGATAGAGCAAGGGGGGGTGAAGGATGAGGGCGACATCTTGCAGCATGGGGTTGAGATCGCGCCCCTCGAAGGGGGGCGGGAAGAGGCGCACGAAGGGGTTGCTCTCGGTCAACAGATAGACGGAGAGCAGGACGATAAGCCAGCCCATCACGCTCTGGGCGCGGGCCCGGGTGGCGAGCGATTGGGCCAGGTGGCCGAGGCGTGCGTTCCACAGGCACAGGGCAAACAGGAAGAAGAGCAGGGATCCCTCATGGCCGCCCCACACTGCGGCAAGCTTGAAGGGGAGGGGGAGCCGGCTGTTGCTGTGCTGGGCCACATAGAGGAGGGTGAAGTCATCGCTCTGGAAGGCATGGGCAAGCAGCAGCAGAGCGAGGCCCACCAGCACGACCTGGCTCCATGCCAGGGGGCGGGCCAGACGCCGGGCCCCCAGCCCCTGCGGCAGCCAGGGGAGCAGCCCCTGCCAGCAGGCGATCAGAGGGGTGAGCAAGAGGGCCATCAGAGCCAGTTCGGGCAGCATCTAGCCCCTCCCTTGAAACGAAAGCGGGGAGTGGTCAACACTCCCCGGAGTTATTGCAGGCAGTGCCATCAGGCGACGGTCATCTGGCCGGCATAGAGGATGAAATAGCGCAGCAGCAAGATCCCGGTCAGGCTGCAGCCGCAGATGAGCAGCAGCTTACCACGGCCGTGACCCGGAAGCAGGCGGCCGAGCAGCAGGGGCGCGATCAGGCCCACTCCCACCACGCCAAACCAGAACACCTGGGACCAGAAGCCACCGCCGATGGCGCTGATGAGGGCCACCATCTTCTGCCCGTCACCGAACCAGAGGCCGGTGAAGAAGCAGAGCAGCAGCAGCGCCTCGATGAGAACCAGAGGCGTCTCGAAGCGGTGCAGGAACTGGACCTCGTCACTGTGCGCCCGGGTCTTGAACAGGGTGGTCGAGACCAGGATGCAGCTGGCGACGCCGGAGCTCAGACCCGAGACCAGAAACAGCACCGGCAGCACAGGGTTGTTGAGCATGGGGTAGCTCTTGAGGGCCGAGAGCAGAAAGCCGGTGTAGGCTCCCAGCAGCACGGCGAGCAGCAGCAGCAGGGGTTCGACGATCTTGTCAAATCCCGGGATCCTGGCCAGCAGGCCATCGACCCAGCCAAAGCGCCCCGGCAAGAGGCGCTCGCGCAGCCACGCCAGCTCACTGGCGAAGACGCCGCCGAGCCAGACGAAGAGCACCGCCATATAGACCTGGAACAGCATCACCCCCATCGACATGACCGAATCGAACTGGTAGTGGAACATCAGCTTCCAGAAGGTCCAGGGGCGGCTCAGGTGGAAGATAAGGATTAGCAGCCCCAAGACGACGGAGGCGGGCCCCAGGATGGCGGTTGCCTTGAGCACGCCGCTTTGGGAGGCCTTATCCCCCAGCACCTTCTGCTTTAGCAGCACGGCGAAGGTGACGCTGCCGGCCGAGATCCCGAGCAGGAACAGGTAGATGGCGATGGGCCAGTCCCACACCAGAGAGGGGAAATGGAACGAGTCTGCGGGCAGCATCATGACTTCACCTCCCCATTGATGGCACCGTTCACATAGCCGGTAGGCACGCCGTCGCGACCAATCTCCAGCTCCTCACCGCTGCCCAGGGCCGGCACCCGGTACATCTTGGGCTCTGTGCCCAGATGACTCTTGGCCCGGTAGGTGGGCAGGCGGCGCAGCGCGCGGTTGAGCTCGCTCGCCGGATCGTCGAGATCCCCGAAGGTGAGTGCCTTGGTCGGGCACGCCTCGACGCAGGCGGGCAGCTTGCCTTGAGCCAGGTTGGTGTGGCGGCAAAAATCGCACTTGTCGGCCACCCGGGTTTGGGGGTTGATGAAGCGCACCCGGTAGGGGCAGGCTGCGATGCAGTATTGGCAGCCGACACAGAGATCGGCATCTACATCGACGATGCCGGTGTCCGGATCCACATGGGAGGCCCCGGTCGGGCAGACGTGGACGCAGGGGGCGTTCTCACAGTGCTGGCAGGAGTGGCGATAGAAGTGGTAACGCGCCTCGGGGAAGGTCCCGATGGGGCCGCTGCGCACTATCTGCAGGCGCGACACCCCCTCGGGCACCTTGTTCACCTCGCGGCAGGCATCCATGCAGGCGGTGCAGCCGATGCAGGCCGTCTCGTCATGGAGCATGCCAAGGCGCTTGCCATCTATGGTCATGCTGGCGGCAAGGGAGTTGACCGGGCCCGTCATCATGATGAGGGCACCGGCTCCCGCGCCGGCCAGAAAACCGCGACGGGAGCAACTCATGGGGCCTCCTTGCCACTCGCCTCGGCCTCGTTGGCCAACTTGGCGGCGTGTTGCTTGCCGTGACAGTCGACGCACAGGCCGATGCGGGCCTTGCTGTCGATGCCGACCATGGGCTCCTTGGCCACATGCAGCTCGTGGCAGTTGGTACAGGCGAGCTTGGTGGCGTGCACATCGTGGGCCCAGAAGGCCTCGCGCAGGGGCTTGGGCTCGTGGCAGCTCAGGCAAACACCGTTTTTCTGATCCAGGGGCATGCTCTTGTCCTGGAAGTCCATCACATCCTTGACCCCTTCCCGGTGACGGGGAGAGGGCTTGCCGTGGCAGTTGGTACAGGTGACGGGCCCCAGGTTGTTGGGGTTGGTGGCCTTGGCGTGCTTGCCGTGCATCGCCTCGTCCTCTTTCTTGTGACACTGGGTGCAGGCGTAGTCAGGGTTGCGCTGCAGCTCGACCTTGGCCTGGTCGCCCTGAGTCTCGCTCTCTTGAGCCTGTGCCAGGGGCGCACCCAGCATCAGGGTGAGCGCCAGCAGGCTGGGGGTTAACAGTTTCATCATGGTCTCTTCATCCCTCTGGGGCCCCGCGTGGCGGGGCCCTGTGATACACGACTCACTTGGTGAGCAGGCCAGCTTCCTGAGCCTGTTTGTCCCAGGCGGGGACAGTGGTCTTGAGGAACTGCTGTTTGTCGCTGATGAACTGCTTCATATTCATGCCGAGGGCGGCCTGGGCCTTCTCCTTGGTGCTGATATCCGGCAGCGGGATCTCGCCGGTGATCCCCTTGGTGGCGAGCAGTCGGGCCAGTTTGGTGCGGGCGTCGGCAGCCTTGTCCAGGGCGGTGCCCAGGGTCTTGAGGGCCACATCCGGGGCGTGCATATGGACGCCATGGGAGGCAATGGAGTAGTCCCAGCGCCACTGGGCGTGACGGATATCCTGGAGGATCGGCTTCATCTGCTCCTCGGTGGCACCCGCATCCCAGGCGGCTTTCGCCTCGAAGTGAGCGCGGACCAGCTGCTGCTCCACCTTCAGCTTCAGATCGTTGACCGCCACCTTGCGCTCCTTGACCACCCCTTCGAGCATGGTTTTGCTCTGGGTGTGGCAGTTGGCACAGGTCTGATCGAAGCGATCGAAGGGGTTGCCTACCTTGTGATCCGTGTAGAGCTTGCCATCTTCGCCACGCACCTTGGGCATGTGGCAGTCGACGCAGCCCACGTTGTTCTTGCCATGAATACCGGCGCGCCAGGTCTCATACTCCGGGTGCTGGGCCTTGAGCATGGGGGTCTTGGAGAGGCCGTGAACCCAGTCGGCAAAGCCGAGCTGGTCGTAGTAACGCTCCATGTCATCGGCCGTGGTGCCCTGATCCCAGGGGAATTTCACCGACTTGTTCGGACCGGTGAAGTAGTACTCCACGTGGCACTGACCGCACACCTGGGCCTGTTGATCGAAGCGGCCCTGCTTGTCAAACGGCATATGGATGGCATCCATGGCGCGGCTGGCATAGGGGCGGGACTGGTGCAGGGCGGGTTTGCCCTCTTTGAATTCCTTGCTGTCGGTGGCGTGGCAGTCGGCGCAGCCGATGGTGTTGACGATCTCGGGTCCACCCTTGGCCCACATCCCCTTGAAGTAGGCGTCCTCACCCTGACTGTCGATCACCCGGGCTACGTCCGGGCTCTTGCAGCTCCAGCAGGCCATGGGCATGGGGCCCTCTTCGACACTCTTGGGGGCGCCGGTGCGCAGGGTCTCGCGCACGTCGGTCAGGGCGTAGTAGTGGCCACGGGGCTTATTGTAATCCTTGGCGAAGCCGTAGCCGGCCCACAACACCACCAGGTTGGGATCCTCGGCCAGGGCGTCGGCACGCTCCTCGCTCTGCTTGGTCTGCTCCCAGGATTGGTACTGCTTGGCGTGATCCTTGGCGAACAGGTCGTTGCGCCCTTCGACCTTGGCATGTACTTGCCCGGTCCAGATGGCCCCGGCTATCAGAGCGCTCATTGCCAGCGCCCACTGTTTGGTTTGTGAACCCACGATCATCACTCCCAGATGACGGCCCCGCACTGTGAGGGGACCTTGTTGTTATGAATGGGAAAAATCCCAATTATTCAATGCTGGATACTACTGAATGAGTAAATCAAATGGTGATTTATTCGAGTCATATTTGTTCTGGATCAACTCAGCCGGCCTATACCTGACAAAAGTGAGAGCGAGATAACAATTTCATTCTGCTCCGGCTTTGGTGCCTTGGAAAAAAAACACCTGTTATTCCAAATGGTTGAATGCTTTGCAAGGTGGTGTTATGCCTGTGTTTATCCTTCAATTAATCGTGATTTGTTGGAGTGTTGGTCGGTTTTGTTTTTGTTTTGTAAGATCTAATGCTGCCTTCGTGGGTGCTCGGGAAATGGCGTAAAAATGCAACGAAAAGCCCTTATTGACCGAAATAATGAAAGGGTTGGATGTTTCTGAGTCTGTATAATCACCAGCACACGCCCGCAGCAGGGCGAACCAGGCGCGATGAACTATTGAGTAGGAGAGTGTTATGGCAGAGCTGCTCATCGAAAAACCGACCCGTATTATGGGGTTGGAGCAGGGGCAGGGCGTTGTGATTGCAACCGATGGAACGGTTCATCGCGCACAGGTCGGCATGGAGCTGCAACCGGGAGAGCGACTGCTGGTTGCCCGAATGGAAGGGGTCGAGCTGAGCGAGTCAGGCACTCCCGATGCCCCCATCAGTCCGTTGGTGACGCTGGGTGATACGGGGGGAAGCGACCCCCGGCTGGAGGCGCTACAGCGTGCGATTCTCGACGGGGTCGATCCGACTCGAGCCTTTGAGGCGTCAGCGGCCGGCGCCGGTGATGCAGTAGCCGGTGGCGTCATCGGCTCCAGCCCCGGTGGTTTTGTGTTGGTGGAGCGAAATAACGACGCCACCCTGGCCGAGGCCGGCTTTGATACAGCGCACGGCGAGGGGGCCCCACTCGAGCGTCAGGAGAGTGCCGGAGCCGTCGATGCCTTTGCGGCCATTACCATTCGTGAGCCTCAGACCGTCGACAACATCATCAATGGTGCCGAGGCAACCGGAGTCGTCATCCGCGGTACGGTGGACGACGTAGAGGTCGGTCAGCCGGTGACTGTGACCCTGACTGATCAGGCGGGCAACGCGCTGACGGTGACCACGGTCGTGCTGCCCGGCTTGGTCTGGGAGGCCAACTTTGGCGATCTGACCGGCAGGCTGGTGGATGGCCCGCTCACCATAGCGGCGGAGACCCGGGATGCATCGGGCAACCAGGCCAGCGATCTCGGCCAGACCCTGCTCGATACCATCACCACCATTACCCTCGATCTCAGTGATGAGAGTGACACGGGCGCCAGCCAGACCGACGATCTGACCCGTGACAATACGCCACTCTTTCAAGGCAAGGGGGAGCCCGGCGCCACCGTGACCCTCTCCCAGGGCGGCAATGTGCTCACCGTGCTGACGGTGGATGGGGCAGGCAACTGGCAGTATCAGCTGCCCAATACTCTGGCCGATGGAAATCATACCTTCGAGGTCAATGCCGTCGACATCGCCGGCAACCGCGCCAGCGATACCCTGACGGTGACCGTCGACACCCGGGCCGGCATCGATATCGACGATCTCGACACTGGGCTTATTCTGGGTCAGGGCGGTGTCACCCTGAGCGGGACGACCACGGAGGTGGAGGCCGGTCAGCGCGTCACCATCACCCTCATCGGCCAGAGTGGGGAGACGCTTTTGAGCGGCAGCGCCCTGGTGGGCAGCGATGGTCGCTGGCAACTCGCGGCCTTGGATCTCTCCGGGATTGCCGGACCCTATGAGGTGCGCGCCGAGGTGACCGACCTGGCGGGCAACCGAGTGATAGATGGTGCTCCCCTTATCGGACAGAGCGATACCCTGACTCTTTCCGAGGCAGAACTGGCGAAGGGGCCCGTCAGCGCCACCGGCTCCCTGCATACCGGCGCCGGCCAGGATGGCAACCTGCAGGTCGGGTTTGCCGCCGACCAGAGCGCCCTCGAGGGACTGGGTCTTAGCAGCCATGGCTCGCCCCTGAGCTATCAGACCAGCGGCCAGAGTCTCACGGCCAGTGCCGCCGGGGTCACCGTCTTTACCCTGACCCTGGCCAATGACGGCAGCTATCGTATCGTCTGGAGCCAGAGCCTGGATCACGGTCAGGACAACCTGAGCCTGCCTTTCAACCTCGAGTATCGGGACGGCGACGGGGATCTGGTTCGCGCCACCCTAAACGTCAATCTGGTGGACAGCACGCCCCCCGATTTTACCCTGCCATCCATCACCCTGACCGAGGATGCCTTTACCGATGCCGGGGCCGTGGTGGGGCAGAGCCACTTTGTGATTGGCCACCAGGCCGACCCCCTGCTGGCGGACTCCGTTATCTTCACCAATCAGGGCGATACCCTGACGCGCCTCAACGGCAGCGGCATAAGCAGCGACGGCCATGCTCTCGCCTTCGAGTTTTCCGGGGATCGCCTGCTGACCGGCTATTACCTGAATGCCAATGGCAAGCGGGTCGAGGTACTCAAGGCCGAGCTCGGCGCCAGCCAGTCCGGCAGCGATGTTGATGGCACTGTGACCGTCACCCTGAACGGCCCGCTGGATCATCAGGGAGGCGATCAACTTTCTCTTGGGCTCTCCGTCTCGGCCAACGAGATAGACGGGGACGAGACCCGCGCCGATCTGGTGGTCACCATCAACGACGGCATTAACCCGATTCTTGGTATCGATAGTGGTGTGACGTTGCAAGAGGGGGCGGCGGGCCAGAGCCTGGAGGGCCAGCTGCCAGTCACAGTGGGCAGCGATCGCCTGGTCTCCCTCAACTTCGAGGCAAGTCAACCCGGGCTCGACGGTCTCACCAGTGGCGGCAGGCCCACGACCTATCAGGCCAATGGCAACGTTATTACCCTGCTGGATGCCGGTGGCAAGGTCATATTGACCGTCACCCTGGATCTGGACGGCAAATATCATGTGCAGCTCGACGGCGTGCTGGATCAGCCGGTGGGCACCAACAGCGTCAACCTGGGGTTGCAGGTGCAGGGCAACGACTTTGACGGGGACAGGAGCAACCTCGGCACTCTCAATATCCAGATCACCGATGGCGCCTTGCCCCAGGTCGACCCAGTCTCCCTGACCCTGACGGAA
>NZ_CDDB01000039.1:132364-134267 GCF_000820105.1 Aeromonas schubertii
GGGCAGTGCCGACAGCCTGCTCAAGGCGGGCTTTACCCTGCTCGACAGCGATGGTGACAAGGTCTCCTCCACTATTACCGTGGCGGTGGGTGATGGTGCCAATCCGACCATCTCCGCCGTGACCGGCACCACCATCACCGAGATGGCGCAAGGGGAGACGGCTGCCGTCAGCACCATGAGTTTCTCGGTCGCGCACGGCAGCGATGCCCTTGAACCCAACTCTCTTGATTTTGATATCGCCGCTATCCAGAGCACTCTGACCGGACTGACCAGCCACGGTAACCCGGTCACTTTCGCCGTTGATCCCGCAACCGGCCAGCTGGTCGGAACCGCCGGTGGGCAGGTGGTGCTGCGCGCCGAGCTGAGCCTGGTCGATAACAACGGTAACTGGAGCGTCACCGCCAAGGTCACCCTGAACGGCGAGCTGGATCACAAGGGGAGTGAATCCCTCAACCTGCCGCTTGCCGTCACCCTGGCCGACAAGGATGGCGATCGCATTGGTACCACGCTGCCGCTCACCATTGCGGATGGCAAGGCACCGAGCTTTATCCTGGGCACCGGTGTGACCCTGGATGAGGGGAACCTCACCGGCAACAACAGCCTGAGTCAAACCGGTCACTTTGATGTACAAGCTGGGTCGGATCGGGTGGTCGAGGTGGCCTTTGCCGATGCCAGCGAACAGCCTGCGCTGACCGCATTGGGTAAACCGGTGCAGTACGAGCTGGTGGATGGCAACAGCGCCATCCCCGGTAGCCAGCTCATCAAGGGCTATGTGATGGTCGATGGCCAGCGGGTCGAGGTGTTCGAGGTCAAGCTGGTTGGCAGCCTCGATCAGGCGGGCAAGAACGGGTTTGACTATCAGGTCACCCTCTATCAAGGGCTTCATCAGGGCGGCAACGCCGTGACCGAGCTGCCCATCAAGGTGATCGTCAACGATTACGACAAGGCGGGCGGCAACAACGACAGCACCAGCGGCACCCTTAATCTCCAGATTGGGGAAGGGGAGAAACCGATCCTCACCCTTACCGATGTAACCCTCAATGAAGGGCGCTTCGATGGCGCCAACTCGGCCGTGGATGACCAGCAGACGAGCGGCAAGATCACCATCAAGGCTGACTCGGATCCGGTGACCGATGTGCGTTTGACCTTTGCGGGTCAGGTGATGGATGCCAGTGGCAAGGCCATCACCCATAACGGCGAAACCCTGACCTGGAAAGCGGTTGGCACCGATGGTCACACCTTCCAGGCGGTAACCAGTGGTGGTCTGGTAGTGATGACGGTCTCCATCCCGGCCGTTCCCGCCACCATCGCCGCTCACACCAGCGCAGAGATCGGTTATCAGGTGACGGTGCATACCAACCTGGATCATGGGGCGGATAACAAACTCAACCTGACCTTGCCGGTAGAAGTCACTGACAGCGACAGCAGCAAAAATCAGGGAACCGCTACCATCACGGTAAGTGATAGCGCAGACCCTGTGCTCGGTCTCGATAAAGGGGTCGTCCTGCAAGAGGGGGGCAACCAGAGCATCGATGGTCAGCTGCCTGTGACAGTGGGCAGCGATCGTCTGGTCTCCCTCAACTTTGAGGCGAGCCAACCAGCGCTCGCTGGGCTCACCAGCCAGGGCAAAGCGACGAGTTACGAGGTTAAAGACAACCAACTGATCGTCAAGGATTGGCAGGGCAAGGCAATCCTCACCGTGACCATCGGGCTGGATGGCAAATACAGCGTCTCCCTGACCGGTGTGTTTGACGAGCCGGCAGCGACCAATAGCCTCAACCTTGGTTTGAAGGTACAGGGCTCAGATTTTGACGGTGACAAGAGCAACCTCGGCACTCTCAATATCCAGATCACCGATGGCGCCTTGCCCCAGGTCGACCCTGTCTCCCTGACCCTGACGGAA
>NZ_CDDB01000039.1:134299-215381 GCF_000820105.1 Aeromonas schubertii
GGGCAGTGCCGACAGCCTGCTTAGCGCCGCGTTTACCCTGACCGATAGCGACGGAGATCGCGTCTCTTCCAGCTTGAGCGTCGCCATCGGCGACGGGGCCAACCCGGTGATCAGCGCCGTGGCCGGCACCGGGATGACCGAGGCCAATCAGGGGGCGGGGGCTGTGGTGAGCACCATGAGCTTTACCGTAAGCCACGGTGCAGATGCCTTGGCGCGCGATAGTCTCAAGTTCGACATCTCGGCCATCCAGCAGAGTCTGGATGGCAAATACAGCAGCCATGGCAGCCCGGTCACCTTTACCCTGGATGGCAACGGCGATCTGGTGGGCACCAGTGCGGACGGTCGCGAGGTATTGCGGGCCGAGCTCGATCTGGTGGAGAGCAATGGCAACTGGAGCGTCACCAGCAAAGTCACCCTGAGCGGCGAGCTGGATCATCAGGGGAGCGAGTCCCTCGACTTGCCGCTGGTGGTGACGCTCACGGATAAAGATGGGGACAGGGCCTCCACCCGGTTGCCCTTGGTCATCAAGGATGGCAGCGCCCCCACCTTTGTCGCGGGTAGCGGTGTCAGCCTGGATGAGGGCAACCTCGATGGTCACAATCCTCTCACCGGCACGGGCCAGTTCCAGATCAGCGCCGGTTCGGATCGGGTGAGCGAGGTGTCGTTTGCCGATCCGGCCGAGCAGCCGGCGTTGACCGCCCTGGGTCAACCGGTGAAATACGAACTGGTGGATGGCGACCCAGCCATCCCGGGCAGCCAGATCCTCAAGGGTTATGTGGAGGTGGCGGGTCAGCGAATCGAGGTGCTGCAGGTGGAGCTGGTTGGCAAGCTCGACAACGCCGCCAACAACGGTTTCGACTACAAGGTGACCCTGTTCGAAGGGGTACATCAGAGCAGTGGCAACGCCACCGAGCTGCCGTTCAAGGTCAACGTTGTCGACAGCGACAAGGGCTCCGGCAACAACGACAGCACCACGGGCACCCTCAATGTCTCCATTGCGGAAGGGGGCAAGCCGACCTTGACGCTCACCGGCGTGACTCTGGAAGAAGGACGCTTTGATGGCGTCAACTCGAGCGCGGATGATCAGCAGGATACTGGCAAGATCACCATCAAGGCGGATTCCGATCCCGTGACGGATGTGCGCCTGACTCTCTCCGGCCAGGTGCTGGATGCCGATGGCAATCCCGTCACCCACAACGGGGAGACCCTCACCTGGCAGGAAGTGCCGGGCAGCAACGGCCACGCCTTCCAGGCGGTCACGGCGAGCGGCACCCTGGTGCTGAGCGTGACCCTGCCGAGTGTGCCGGGGCGCATTGAGGCCCATAGTGAGGCGACCCTGGATTATCGGGTGACGGTACACACCAATCTGGATCACAAGGCGAGCGACACGCTCAATCTGACCTTGCCGGTCCAGGTCACCGACAGCGACGGCAGCCAGCGCCAGGGGACGGCCACCATTATGGTGACCGATGGTGAGAATCCGCTTGTCATCGCCATCGAGCCGGTGCGGGTTGAGGAGTCGGATCTCGATGCCAGCAGTACCCAGCATCCGGGCACCACCCCGACCGAGGGCGGTGAGACTGCGGGCGGCAGGGTGACTATCAGCGCAGGGTCGGACAGGGTGGCGTCGCTGCAGCTGGATGTGGCCGCCTTCAATCAGGCCAATCACCTCACCTCGGGTGGCAAGGCGGTGACCCTGGTCGCCCATAGCAATCCAGGCTGGTATCTGGCCATGGCCGAGGGTGGCAAGCCGGTGTTCTGGATCCATCTCGATGCCAGCGGCAGTTATGGCGTCTATCTGGTGGGTCAGCTCGATCACGGGGCCCAGGGCAAGGATGAGCTGGCCATCGAGGTGCCACTCTTTGTCACCGATCACGACGGAGATCGCAGCCCCAATGTCAGCGTGCGAGTCACGGTGCAGGATGACATGCCCGTCGGCACCCATCTGACTCACAGCCTGAGCGAAACCGGCAGCGCCGTGAGCGGCGATCTGCTGCCGCCGGCCAACGAGGGGGCCGATGGCGCCAGGGTGGCATCGGTCACCGTCAACGGGCAGATGCATGCCATCAACGGCAGCCTGACCCTGGAGGTGATGAGCCCGGATGGTAAACAGGTGATGGGCTCCCTCACCATAGGGGCGGATGGCAACTACAGCTTCACCCCAAGGGCGGGTGTTGATCACGATGCCAGTACCCTCAGTCAGGTCATCACAGCCCAGCTCGTCGACGGCGACGGTGATACCGCACAGAGCACCCTGACCCTCAATCTGCAGGATGAGGCGGTGCGCTTCACCGTAAATCCCGTGACCGGGCAGGAGGATCAGGGCGCCCAGGATCCGAGCCAGGGCATCCCCATCCAGATGGCGCTCGATATTGGCGATTTTGATCGGGGCGAGCATGTGGATGAGCTCCTTATTCAGGCGCCTGCCAATGCCCACGGCACCTTCTACTACAACGGGGTGGCGCTGACCACCACGGCCGATGGCCAGTGGTTTATCGTACCACCCGAGGCCATGGTCACCGGTGACAAGGTCCATTACACCACCACCGGCCTCACCTTTGTGCCGGATGCCAACTGGTCAAGCTGGAGCAACAGTGGTCAGCCGTTGCATTTCCAGGTGGCGCTACAAGTTGGCGTGACCCAGGGCACGGCGCCGGATCCTGTCACCGGCGATCTGGCCATCACGGTGCGCGGCATTGCCGACAAGCCGGTGTGGGTCACCGGTAGCACCAGCCTGCACGACAGCACCGATGAGGACAGCAGTGGCATCAGGCTCAATGTGAAGGCGAGCCTGACCGATACGGACCGCTCGGAGAGCCTGAGCTACCAGATCAAATGGGAGGCGGGCAAGGGCACCCTCATGCTCAACGGCGCCGAGCTCAAGCCAAATGCCAGCGGCATCTACAGCGTCTCGGCCAGCAACATCAACAAGGTCACCGTGGTGCCCGGCAAGGACTACAGCGGCGACATCAAGCTCTCGGTCACCCCGGTCAGCACCGAGAAGGTGCCGGTGGTCAGCGGTCAGAACAAGGCCTTTGGGGATGCCATCGAAGTGGTGATCAACGTCAAGCCCCTGGCCGATGACGCCAAGCTGACCGTGCGCGAGATCCAGGGTAAGGAAGACACCCTGCTCAACCTTGGCAACAAGATAGTGCTCGGCCATCTGGGGGACACGAGTGATGGCTCCGAACAGCTGTTTGTGCGCATCAGCGGCCTGCCCACCGGCGCCACTCTGCTACTCGGCGGGGTGGCGGTCACCCTGGATGCCAACGGCTACTACGAGGTGCCCTACGATCGCATCAATGACCTCAAGCTGCAGCCGCCGAAAAACAGCAACGTCGATTTTGATCTGACCATCAAGGGGGTGGTGAAGGACAGCGCCACCCTGACCGATGCCAACGGCCAGATTCATACCCTGGTCAATGAGAAGGAGACCGGCAGCCAGACCCTGCACGTGGATCTGGTCGGGGTCGTGGATAAACCGCATGTTGACCTTCACTCCACGGGGTGGGCCCAGGAGGGCGACGGTTACACCATCACCACCAAGGAAGATGGCCGGGCGCCGCTCGATTTCCGGCTGGAGTCGGGGGAGAAGGTCGACACGCCGCAAGACACCTCCGAGAGCCTCAATCTGGTGCTGGAAGGCTTGCCGGCCGGGGCCAGGGTATTTGACGGCAGCGGCAAGGAGCTGACCCTGACCTTTGCCGGGCTCGATGGCCAGGGCAATCCCCTCTATCAGGTGAATGTGTCATCCCTTGGCAATCTGCAGATCCAGCCGCCTCCCAACAGTACTGCCGATATTCACCTCGTCGGCCACCTAGTGGTGACCGAGAATGACGGGGATCACCAGCGCTTCGATGTGCCACTCACCATCAAGGTGGAGCCCGAGATCGACGCCGGCGACTATGCCAAGACCAGCCATGGTCTGGAAGATCAGTTGACTCTGCTCGAGTGGCGCCCGGATCTGGGTGACAGCGCCGAACGGGTGACGCACCTCAGCCTCTCCGGCATCGAACCCGGTTATGAAATCTGGATCCGGGCCGGGGGAGTGGATACCCAGTTGACCGTGAATGGGGGCGCCGTGGACTTGAGCGACGCCGACCTGCAGAACCTGCTCAATGGCGGCCAGCTGCTGGTCAAAGCCCCCGAAGACAGCGACAGGGACACCCGCATCCAGAGCCATGTCACCATCACCCAGCAGGATGTGGACTCCAGTGCCACGGCTCAGAAGGTGATCGAGGGCTCCTTGCTCGTGGATATTCGGGCTGTGGTGGAGCCCGATGGCCAGCTGGTACAAACCGGCCAGCTGGATAGCCAGGACGGGCATGATATCCCGCTCAAGGGCATGTTCACCTTCGAGGATCTCGATCCCGGCAGCAGTGAGGTCATCGACTATCTGGTCATCAGCGACCTGCCGCCGGGCTTTGTGGTGGTGGGGGGCATCAGCGATGGCAAGGGCAACTGGACTGTGCCGAACAGCGCTCTTGGCAGCTATGCGCTGCACGCGCCGGATGGCTTTACCGGTACCGTCGCCTTCAAGGTCAACGCCAGGGTGATCGATCTTGGGGACAACGGCGAGGGGGATATCAGTGCACCAGTGTACCGGGAGCTCAATACCAGCGCCGAGTTCCATGCGGCAAACAACGGGAGCCAGGTTGCCGCGACGGTCGATCTTGACAACAGCCAGCCCATCACGGGAGTGGAAGATCACAGCGTCGATGTTGGCGCCCAGCTGAGGCAGCTGGTGACCCTGGGCAGCAGCGACAACGGCGACGACGAGCTCAGCATCGTCATTACCGGTTTGCCAGCCGGCGTCAGTGTGCAGGGGCTCACCTTTGATTTCGTCAACGGCGAGTATCTGATCAAGTTACCCAATGGCCTGAGCGATCTCGACAGCCTGACCCTGACCCTGCCAGAGGACTACGCCGGTGATGGCCTGCATTTCACTGTGCGGCTGGTTAACACCGATACGGTGAGCGGTGACACCAAGATGGTGGAGAAAGAGATCACCCTCTCCATCACCCCCGAGGTCGATATCCATAGCGGCCACGATGGGGCGCCGAGCCTGCAACTGGCGGTGAAGGATGTCAACGGCGACGGCCAGCCGGATAACCTGGAAGACACCGAGATCCACCTCGATCTCTCGGTGAAACTCGCCGATATCAGCCCTTCGGTGACCAATGGCGGTCTCGAGACGGTGGAGCGGGTGACGGTGACCGTCGATGCCAGGTACGGCCACTTCCTCGATGGCAACGGTCATCCCGTCCAGTCGCTGGTGGTGGATGCCAATGGCCTCAAGGATGTGGTGTTTGTACCCAAAGAGCACTTCAGCGGTCAGGTGCCGCTTGCGGTGACGGTGGATATTCTCGATACCGCCACCACGGGTACCGATCGCGGCAGCTGGAGCGGCCAGGTGAATTTCGAGGTCATACCGGTCAACGATCCGGCGACGCTCACCGTGCACGACGTGACGGGTAATGAAGATGGCAGCGTCAGCCTTGCAGGCTTCGATGCCGCCCTGGTGGACAACGACGGCTCCGAGCAGATAGTGGCACTCCAGATAAAAGGGGTTCCCGATGGCTTTACCCTCTCTGCCCCCGCGGTCAACAACGGCGGCGGTGTGTGGCAGGTGCCGGTGGGCACGGACTTCGCCAAACTGACCCTGATCCCGCCGGCAGATTTCAGCGGCAGTGTGAATCTCACCCTGAGTGCCTTCACCCTGGACAAGGGGCTCACGCTACCTCTTGAAACCAGTGACAGCTTCACCGTCACCGTCAACCCGGTGGGGGATCCCATCGTCGCCGATATTCAGGACAGGGCGAGCGGTACGGAAGGGGAGGTGATCACCCTGAACCTGGGGCTGGAGACCCGGGATACCCAGGCCACCGGTGGCAGTGCCGGCAATGTGCACGAAAATGGACCCGAGCAGGTTCGCGTCACCCTCGAAGGGGTGCCGGACGGTGCAGAGGTGCGGCTGCCAAACGGGGTCGCCGGCACTGTGGTGGATCTCGGGGGCGGCGTCTGGCAGATCACCACGGATGGCGGCAGGCTCGATGCGGTGGAGCTGGTGACCAACGACGCCAACGGCGCTGTGGATCTCAAGGTGACGGCCCAGAGTCTGGATAACGGTGCCCTCGGCCCCGAGGTAGGCGGCAGCATCCACCTGGATATCAGTCCGGTCAACGATGCGCCTGTCAATGTGCTGCCGAGCGATCCCCAAGTGGCGCAAGAGGATACCCCCTTCGTCATCCGGGGGCTGCAGGTGACGGATGTGGATGCGGGCAACAGCCCCATCGAGGTGCGCCTCTCGGTCGAACACGGCACCCTCAACCTGCCGGCTGGCAGCGGCGTGAGCGTGGTTGGCAATGGTACCGGCTCCCTGGTGCTGACAGGCACCCTGGCCAGTCTCAATGCCTTGCTCAGTGGCGGTGTGACCTATCAAGGCGTCCAGGACTTCAATGGCCAGGACGCCCTGACCATGGTCACCGATGATCTTGGCAACACCGGCAGTGGCGGGCCCCTGAGCGATAGCGACGTCTTGCCCATCGAGGTGCAGGCGGTCAACGATGCCCCGGTCAACCAGGTGCCGGCCAGCCTGACGGTGCAAGAGGATGGCGCTCTCTCCCTCTCTGGCATCAGCGTGAAGGATGTGGATGCGGGGCAACACCCCGTCTCCATGACCCTGAGTGTCTCTCACGGCACTTTGGCCCTGAGCGGCAGTGCGGGCTCGGTGAGTGCGAGTGGGTCGGGATCTCCTCAACTGGTGCTGACCGGGACGCTTGGCGAGATTAATTTGCTGCTTGCCAGTGCCGTGCACTATCAGCCTGACGCCCATTTCTGGGGCAGTGATACCCTGCATGTCACCACCTCTGATCTGGGTAACAGCGGGGCCGGCGGTGTGATGACTGACAGCGACACCCTGCCTGTCCATGTGTTGGCTCAGCCGGATATGCCGACCCTGCTGGTGGAGAGCGGCGATATCGTTACCCTGGTGGGAACGGCGGTACCGCTCGGTATCTCGGCAGATGTGGTCAATCCGGCGCCGGGTGAGCTCTCCTTGCGACTGAGCGGCCTGGACGGTGCCCACATCGTGGATGAGCACGGTAATGTGATCGGCTCGGATCTGGGGCTGGGTAATTGGCTGCTGCCGGTCGATCATCATCAGCCACTCTTTGTGAGCGGTCTGGCAGAGGGGGTTCACCATCTGACCGTGAGCGCCGAGTCGAGCGTCGGGGGCACTCTGCTGGCTTCACTGCCGGAGAGCATCGATATCCATGCTCACGCCAGTGGACCCTTGCTCGGGAGTGGGGCTGCGGAGTCCCTGACAGGCTCCGACGGGCACGATGTGCTGCGTGGCGGGGCCGGCAATGACATTTTGACCGGGGGCAAGGGGAGCGATCTCTTCTTGTGGGGGGCAGGGGACGAAGGGGGTAATACACCGGCTCACGATATCATCACCGACTTCAACCCCGGCGAGGGGGATGCTATCGATCTCTCCGAGCTGCTCAAGGGGGCCAGTGACCACAGTGTCGATGGTCTGCTCAATCATCTGCAACTGGCGGTGAGCGATGGCAGCAATGGACTCAAGACGCTGGATCTCGCTGTCTCCCCGGCCAGGGATGGGAAGGTGAGCCAGCAGATCACCCTGGAGAACGTCGATGTGAGCCAATGGAGCCTCAGTGGGCACAGCAACCACGACATACTTCAGTCTCTCATCGATCAGCACAACCTGATCGTGAAGTGATTCCTGCTGCGTCACGCAAAGAGCCGGCATTGATGCCGGCTCTTTTTTGGGTGACGGATTGCTCAGGCCAGGGCCTGGGCCAGCAGGTGGATCGGGTGCTCGCAGCGGTAGGGGGTGCTCATCTCTATCTGCCACTTGCAGGTCTCGCAGTCGGTGATCACCAGATCCGGCTTGAGGCGCCCAATCTGCTCGAACAGCCCCTGGCCGATGCTCTGGCTGGTGGCGTAGTTCTCCGACTTGAAGCCATAGGTGCCGGCGATGCCACAGCACTGGGAGTCGAGCACGGTGACGCGCACCCCGGGGATGGCCCGCAGGATCTCGAGGGTGTAGATGACGCCCCCCATCTTCTCCATGTGGCAGGGGGTGTGGTAGGCAATGTGCAGATCGAGCGGCTTCATGGCCGGCAGGTTGCCCTTCTGGAACTCCTGCCACAAGAAGCGGGTAATGAGGGAGATGCGGCTGCGCACCTTGTGGTTGTCCTGCTCCAGCAGGTGGGGATATTCGTCACGCAGGGTAAAGCCACAGGTGGAGGAGGTGGTGAGCAGGGGCATCTCATTGCCCGTGAGGGTGCTCTCCATCTGCTGGATGTTGAAGGCGGCCTGGGCCTTGGCCTTCTCCATGAAGCCGTTGGCAATGAGCGGCACACCGCAACACTTCTCCCGCTCGAGCAGCTGCACGCCTATGTTCATGGCGTTGAGTACCTGCACCAGCTCCTTGCCGAGCTGAGGATGGTTGTAGTTCACGTAGCAGCCGTGGAAGTAAGCCACCTGACGTCCATAGCTGGCCTGGGTCGCCTTCTGTTTCTTGTACCAGCCACGGAAGGTGCCCTGGGAGTACTTGGGAAGATCCCGGTGGGAGGAGACCCCGAGGGCTTTGTCGAGCACCATCTTGACCGGCTTGAGGCTGGTGGTGAGGTTGACCACAGGGGCCATCAGGGTAGACATGCCCCCCATCAGATCGGTGTGGGAGAGGACGAACTCCCGGATCCCCGGCTTCATCCCCCCGTACTGGTGCTTGGCCCGGGCTATGATGTCGCCGATGCGCACGCCGCTCGGGCAGGCCACCTCACAGCGTTTGCAGTTGGTGCAGTGCTTGAGCGCTTCATCATAGAGGGCCGGGCTCTTGATGCGCAGGCGCTCCCCGTCCGGACCGGCCTGCTTGGGGCCCGGGTAGGCGGGGTTGGCCTTGGCCACCGGGCAGTAGGCGGTGCAGACGGTGCACTTGATGCATTGATCGAAGGTCTGGTTGGCGTGATCGAGCAGCATATCAATTCTCCTCCCGTTGGGATTGAAGGCACGGGATATGGGGCATAGGTCTCATCGGGCCGACTCCAGAATGTGGCCGGCGGCCTGCCAGCCGGTGGCGACGGCCACCCCGGAGCCTGAGCCCTCGGCAATCGGATCGTAGTGGGCCAGTATGCTGCCGGCACCAAAGAGGTTGGTGAGCGGCTGGCCTGAACGCAGTACCCGCAGCCGCTCGTCGGTCTTGACGCCGAAGCCCATGAAGGGGTGGTGGCTGAACAGACGGCGACCAGCCCAGGCATCGCGCTCCGGGTCGCTGAGCACGTCGGCACCGAAGATGGGCTCGCGAATGCCGCGCAGGCGCGACTCCAGGCCGCGACTAAAGAAGCTGCCGGTGGCGAGGATGAAGTGGTCTGCCTCGAACAGGACGTCTTCCCCGTTTTGGCTGTAGAGGCCTATCACCCGGTCGTTTGCACAGTGTGCCCCCTGCACCCGCTCGCTGGTGAGATAGGTGCCGCCGAGTGCGATGAAGCGGCGTTTGAGGGTCTCCTGCAGGCGCATGCCGATGAGCGACGGCGGCATGGTGGCGACCTCGCGGATGGTGCAGCCGGTGCGTTTTTCCAGCTCGCTCAGGCGCTCGCCTACCAGCCCCAGGGTGAGACAGGCGGGCAGCACCAGATGGTGGCAGTGGCCACCGGCCTCGTGCATCAGGCGCGAGATCTCCCGGGCCAGGTCGGCCAGCAGATCGTGGCGATCGCACAGGCGGGCGATGTCGGCGGAGCGAAACTCGTGGGGATTGCGGCTAAATTCGGCCAGCTGGGGCAGGCGCAGCTCGCCGGTGAGGATGCGGGTATTGGCAAACCCGGGCTGGTTTGCCAGATTGGCGGCGGCCAGGGCCGGGTGGAAGTCACGAAATCCCTCCAGGGTGGCGAGCATCAGCCGCTCGGGCTGGGGCGTGTCGCCGGCGATGGCGCAGGTATCGGGAGAGAGCCAGGTCTCCTTGAGGGTACCGATGGGGGTGAGGCGTCTGTGGTTGCGCTCGCCGCCCGTCAGGATGAGTCCCTCGGCGGCGCAGTGGCGCTGCAGATCGTCCAGGCTGGCCAGCACATTGGCGTGGCCCACCCGGGCATAGGGGTGCTCCGGGTGCCGGTCGATGAAGTCGGGCAGGGCGGTGCGGGGATCCCCCTCGCCGCCCAGCAAGTCCACCGAGCCGGAGGAGAAATGCAGAGCACTCTGACCCGAGGCCATGATGAGGCTCTTCTGCCCCGCCTCGGCCAGACGCAGGCCGGCGCACAGGCCGGCGATGCCGCCACCTATGATGATGCTGTCGAATCTCATGATGCGGCCTCCTCAGTGCGCGGCTCGGCGGTCCAGCTACCCAGCCCGAACAGCCCCTCATAAATCCAGTAGGTAAATTCCGCTTCGCGCAGGGCATCCCCCCACAACACCGGGCGGGTGCCCTTGAAACGCTCCTCGATAAACTGGCGCAGCATGACGCAGGCCTGGCGGCCATCGGCCTTGCCGTACTCGTGCATCAGGCCGGCGGCGCGGTAGGCGCACAGCTCACCCTGACAGGGGCCCATGCCGACCCGGGTGCGGCGGCGCAGATCGATAAGGTTGTCTACATCCAGCTCGCGCAGGGCGTACTCTATCTCGCCGGCGGTCACCATCTCGCACTCGCAGATGAGGGCATTGGCCCTGGGATTGTCACGAAAGAAGGCGATGACCCGCTCCCCGTGGCGGTACTGGGCCGAGCCCTCGGCCGGGGCACTCAGACCCGGGGCCGAGACCTTCTCGGGGTCGCGCGAGCCGGGCAGCGCCAGCTCGGCGGTGCGGCAGGGGGTGCTGTTGCCGAGTTTCCTGGCCACCAGATCGGTGGCCCATTCGGCCATCAGGCGATAGGTCATCAGCTTGCCGCCCGTGATGGTGTTAAAGCCCTGCAGGCCGTCGCGCTCGCCGTGATCGAGCAGCACTATGCCGCGGCTGATGTTGCGGCCCGACTCGTCCCCGTCCACGGCGACCAGGGGGCGTACCCCGGCGTAGGCGCGCAGCAATCGGGTGCGCGCCATGATGGGGGAGAGCTTGATCCCCTCGCGCAGCAAGACTTCCACCTCTTCCGGGGTCACCTTGAGGTTGTCGATGGTGTGGTAGTCCACCTTGCTCGAGGTGGTGCCGATGAGGGAGATGGTATCCCCGGGGACCAGGATGTCGGCGTCGGCCGGCTTGCGGCAGCGGTTGAGCACCAGCTGGTTGATGCGGTAATCCATGATGAGCAGGGAGCCCTTGGCCGGGAACATGCGGATGCCGAGGTCGGCATATTCGCAGATCTGCTGGCCCCAGATCCCGGCGGCGTTGATCACCTCCTGGCACTCCACCTCGAAGGCTTCGCCGGTGCGGGTATTGATGGCCTTGACACCGTGCACTCTGTCCTGGGTGCGCAGCAGCCCCAGCACCTTGCTGTGGGTGAAGATACGTGCACCGTGCTCCTTGGCGTCGAGCACGTTGGCGGCGGCGAGACGGAAGGGGTCGACCGTACCATCCGGTACCTGGATGGCCCCTATCATGGCCGGGTTAGCGTTGGGCTCGAGGAGCAGCGCCTCACGCGGGTCGAGCTGACGGGTCTCGATGCCGGCGCGGGCACAGGCCTCCATAAAGGTCTTCTGAAAGCCGATGTCATCTTCCGGCAGGGTGAGAAAGAGACCGCCGGTGTCCTCCACACAGTGGCTGGCGATGCGCTTGAGGATGCGGTTTTCCTGAATGCACTCGCGGGCAGACTCTTGGTCGGTGACGGCGTAGCGGGCGCCGGAGTGGAGCAGGCCGTGGTTGCGGCCCGTGGTGCCCGAGGCGATGTCATCGCGCTCGAGCAAAACACAGTCGATACCGCGCAGGGCGCAATCGCGCATGATCCCTGCGCCCGTTGCCCCGCCGCCTATGATAACGACCTGGGTGGTGATCCGTTTCATTGTGCTCATCTCACTGCTTCTTGTTAGGAGCAGTGTGACGGGAACGCCATGAAAAATGTTTGATTCAGACCAAATTAATGAGCGCAAACGCTCAAGCGATGGGTGTTGTGTGGTTTTTTGTGAGCCATATCGCACTCGTCGGGAGCGTCATTGGTGCGCCTCCGGCTGATGTTGGCGCATCACCATGTGGTGGCCATTGAACTCCAGATGCTCGAAGAAGCGTGCGCTCTGCTGGCGGCCATGGGCGTCAAAGCGCATGCCGTAGCGGTGTTGTCCTCCGACCGTGCGCAGGTTGCAGAGGGTGCCGGTGAGACGAAACTGGGTGGCATCCCGTGTGGCGGGTCGAAAGCGCAGCTCCAGCTGCCAACCGGGGGAGAAGGGCGGGGCCAGGTGATTGGTGGCGAAGGCGCAGCCATCCTGGGAGAGATCGAGCAGGCTGATCTCGACCTGGCGCTGCCCGACCACGGCCAGCCCTTCACACTGGACCGGATAGCGCGTCTCCTTGCGGATCTTGCTCAAGAGCAGGCTCTCGGGTGTGCGCACCGTGAATACCAGCGGCGCACTGCTGAACTGCTCGATGAAGCTGCTGAAGTGCACCATGGCTCCCATGCCCCGTTCACACACCAGCGAGATGGCGACCCGATAACCGGGGCGGCAGCAGAGGGCCGCCTCGTTGGCCGAGACGGTGTAGAGGGTGAAGTAGAGGAATCCGCGGCGATCCGACCCGATCAGGACGGCGGGGAGTGCCCGGTTGACCCCGGTCGGCGTGATCACCTCGACGCCGGCCTCGCTGGCGGGTTGCAGGTAGGAGAGCACATCGCTCCCCTTGATTGGGGTCCCTTTTTCCCGCTGGGCGAGCAGCTTCTGCTTGATGGCACTGGCCTGGCTCTGTTCTGTCACAACGCCTCCTTACATGCAGAGATGTGTTTCATTTAAGGCCACTCCCTCAGGAGGCACAACACTTCTTGAACTTCTTGCCGCTGCCACAGGGGCAGGGATCGTTGCGACCGATCCGGGTGGGGGGCGGCGATATCTCCCCCTCCGTGTAGCGCCAGCGTCCCGCCTCGCGCAGGAAGCGAGAGCGCTCGTGCAGGCAGGCAAGTTGTCCGCCATCTTGAAACCAGGCCTTGAACTCGACCCACCCCTGATCGCCCTGCTCGCCGCTGCCGAGGATCTCCAGATGATCCCAGCGGGTATCTTGCTGCCCCAGCTCTTCGGCGCTGAGGCCCCCCAGATGGTCCGGATGCCAGGTCTCGACCAGGTACTCCCCCAGTCCCAGCACGAAGGCACAATAGCGGGAGCGCATCAGCGCTTCGGGAGTGGGGGCGGCGGCGCCCAGATGCAGGGGTTGGCAACAGTCGGCATAGGGGCGGCCCTGGCCGCAAGGACAATCGGACATGAAAAGGACTCCGTGTGCGGTGAGGGGAGCCATACTAATCGCCCCTCACCCCGGGGCCAACCCCCTTGTTATCAGGGAAGGGCGTCGCTTTTGAAGGTGGCGCGGATCTGGGGCAGCAGGGGCGTGGGGTCAAATCCTGCCTCTTCACCCAATACCGGGTGCAGCAGGGGCTGAGGCTCGGCGGCCTGCAGGCGGCCGGCCAACAGGGTTCGGGTGATCTGGCCCAGCTCATAGAGCTGGCGCACCTCGCCGAAGGCGGTGGCCGGGTCGAGCAGATCCCCCTCGCGGGTGAAGACCATCAGGGGGATCTCGTAGCGGGCCGCCCGGGTTGGGTTGGGACCCAGGATGCCATCCCCCGCACCCATCAGGAAGGGTTGGTGATCGCCAAAGGCGATCACCAAAAAACGTTCATCGCCGGCCGTCAGGGTCTCGAGCAGCTTCTGCAATGAGGCCATGGCATCCACCACGCCTGTGTAGTAAGTGTTGAGGGTCTGCCGCTCGTCGGCGGGGAGATCGGGGCAGGCGCCATCGAGCTCGGCCCCCTGATAGCGCGGGCCATCGAAGGGACCATGCCCCTGCATGGTGACCCCATAGGCAAACTGGGGAGCCTCGCCGCTCAGCAGGCGAGCTATCATGGCATCGTCCGAGACATAGAGTCCCTTGTGAGAGAGGGTGGTAAAGGCCTCCTCAAACCAGCGAGTCTGGTAGCCCAGCGCCGGGATCGCCCGATCCCTGCCCCAGAATTTCTCCACATAGGGGTGGACGAAGAGGGTCTGATAGCCGTTGGCCCGCGCCGTGTTGGCGAGGCTCGGCACACTCGGCTGCAGATAGTAATAGGGCACTATGCCCTGCTTGAGCAGTCCCACCGGCAGCCCGGTGTTCATCTCGAACTCGGCCAGCACCGTCATCCCTCCCGTGGTGGGGGAGTGGATGGTTTTGCGCCACTGGTGCACGCCGGCGGGCAGGGTGAGCTCCGGCGCCCTGGCACAGATCTTCCCCTGCCAACCGAGCCAGAGGGATTCATATTGCAGCACGATCACCCTGTCCCAGAGGGGAGGGTGATGCTCGGGAGCGTGCTCCCGCTGCGGGGCGAGACCCGAGCTGAGCAGGGGGTAGCGGAAGATGGATCCCTGGCTCACCATGTCATCCACCAGGTTGAAGAGGTAGAGGCCGGGGCCGGCGCGGATCAGATCCCTGTGATAGGTGACGCTGTGCTGAAAATAACGCACGTTGGGGCCGAGCAGGCGGTTGCTGGCCTGGGTGGCGAAGACGCACAGGGCAAAGAAGGCGAGGGTAGCCGCAACCCCGCGCAGCAGCCAGCGCGACAGGGCGAAACGCCAGCAGGCGAGCGCCAGCAGCAGGGCCAGCGCCCAGGGCGCCCAAGGGTGCTCCTCGCGCAGGATCTGGAGCAGCCCCAGCAGGTTGCCGAGATCATTGCCACCGATGGGCACCCCGTAGATGGCGATCTTGGTGAAGTTGGCGACAAGGCCTAAGCCCATCAAGAGGGTGAAGGCCAGTCCCATGTAGAGATGAAAACCGGCCAGGGCGCACACTCCCCAGCCTATCACCATGGTGCCCCAGGCCAGGTAGTAGTGTTCGATCCGAAATCCCGACCAGAGGGTGAACTCACCGAAGCGAAAGAAGGCAAAGCCGTGCAGCAGCAGGAAGGTAAGGTTACCCAGCAGCAGGCTGGCCGCCAGCCGGGAGCGTCGGCGCAGGCGAAACAGGGGAGCCAGCAGGTGCAGCAACAGGGCGTTGACCAGCACTATGGTGCCGAGAGCGAGTAGCAGTTGGGGCAGGGAGAAGCCCCGGGCCGGCAAGATCTGCAGGAAGCGGGTGGGCAGCGGTGCCCCCTGGATCTGCGGTTTCACCCAGAGGGAGTACTCCCGGCTGGCCGCATCATCGGGGACGCGCATCGTGCTGTTGAGCTGTACAAGGCACCCCTTGTCGCCACAGCGTTGGCGCTTGCTGGCATCGATGTCGAGGCGGCCGGCCTCACCGCCGTCTTCCCGGCGCAGGATGAAGGTGAGACGGTCGGCTCCTTGCAGGGGCTCGGCCAGTCGCCACTTGTGATGCAGTACCACATACATGCCGCGCTCGTCACTCTTGTAGAGCAGGGAGGCCTGCTCGAGGCGGGCGACCTGCAGGGTGCCGCTGTGAAAGTCGATGGGCTCGAAACGGTTCAGCACGGCGTCGAGGCGCAGCCAGGGAAGCAGCAGGGCAAAGAGAAGCAGGCCCCACAGCAGGTGGAGCAGGAGGCGCCGCCAGTCGGCGGCTGGAGTGACAAATCGGGATCTCATCTGGCCCTGTCCTTGAGCAACGAGAGTGGCCGATGGTGCGGCCAATGCCCTCTCGTTGTCAATTTTATGACCGGAAAATGAAGATCTGATTAACAGTTGATGACGGGTCCCTCCATGGACCCGGATCGATTAGCCGAGCAGACCCTGATGCAGCCGGTTGACCACGGCGCCGGCCTCCTCTTCGCCCACCAGGAAGCAGAGGTTGTGGGCGCTGGCCCCATAGCAGATCATGCGGATATTGTGATCCTGCAAGGTGGCGAAGACCTGGCTGCCCACACCATTGACCTCGCTCATGCGATTGCCGATAAGGGCCACCAGGGCGAGCCCGCTCTCTACCTTGACCTTGCACAGCTCACCGAGCTCGGCCAGTACCTTGTCGCTCAGGGTCGTCTCTCCATTGCTCTGGCTGCCGGTGTGATCCAGGGTCAGGGAGACGCTCACCTCGGAGGTGGTGATGAGATCCACCGAGATGCGGTGGCGTGACAGGATGCCAAACACCTCGGCCAGAAAGCCGTAGGCGTGAAACATGTTGGGGCTGTGCAGGGTGACCAGCACCTGGTTGCGGCGCAGGGCCACGGCACGAAACAGGGGGCTGCTGCGGGTGGCTGCGCGGATCCAGGTGCCGCCGGCCGCCGGATCCCGGCTCGAGCCGACGAAGACGGGGATGTCTTTGCGCACCGCAGGTTGCAGGGTCGAGGGGTGCAGCACCTTGGCACCGAAGGTGGCCATCTCGGCCGCCTCGGCGAAGCTGATTTCGGGGATGGGTCTGGCCCGGGTCACCAGGCGCGGATCCGTGGTGTAGATGCCGGGAACATCGGTCCAGATCTCGATGCTGCCGGCATCCATCGCTTCGGCGAGCAGGGCTGCGCTGTAATCCGAGCCACCCCGGCCCAGGGTGGTGGTGCGGCCATGTTCGTCGGCCCCGATAAAGCCCTGGGTGACGACGATGGTATCGCCGAGCAGGGGTGAGAGCGTCTGCTGGCAGAGGGTACGGGTAGTCTCGAGATCGACGCTCGCCTTGCCAAAGCGGCTGTCGGTACGCAGCAGCTGGCGCACATCGATCCATTGGGCGCTGGCCCCGCGCTGGCGCAGCAGCTCGGTGAAGAGGCGGCTCGACATCATCTCGCCACAGGCGATGAGGCGATCGGCCAGCTCCGCATCGGTGTGCAACCTGGCCTGGCGTGCCATGGCCTCGATCTCGGCAAGCTGGGCATAGATGGCCGCCCGCAGCTCGGGGCTGGGGGAGAGGGCGTCGAGGATACGCTGCTGGATCTCTGTCAACCGGGCCAGCTGCTCGCCCAGGGCCTCGTCACCGAGTTCCCCCTGGGCCAGGGTGACCAGCAGATTGGTGACGCCGGCGCTGGCGCTCAGCACCACAATACGGGTGGCGGGATTGGCGAGAACGACATCGGCGCAACAGCCCATGGCGGTGGCATCGGCGACACTGGTGCCGCCAAACTTGGCGACGTTGAGAGCGGTCATGAAAACTCCTGTCTATATAAAAAAGCCGGTCCATCGGACAAAGACAGGGGAAGCGGTAAAATGGCAGGAATAGGTGAACATCCCGGCCAGAAGCGCTCCACCTGAGAAGGACTAACCCTTCACCGATGACAGCCCGGGGGATTCAGCCCCCGCAGCCGACGGGATGCATAACGGTATGCTTCCCATCTCGGCGCTGCTCCCCCTGGCCCGGGATCGTCGGAGACCGAACTCCTCCCCCTGGCTGCCTGGGCAACGCTCCTCTTCTGGCTCCACCCCTTGGGCGGTGGAGTAATTAAACAAATAACCCGTCTTGGTTATCAGTGTCAATCAAGAATCGACAAACATTAAGGGTTCTTTTTTTACTCATTTTAAATCAATCAATTAAGTAATGTTCTTTAGCAAAATCTTGGAGCGGCGCTGCCAGTTGTAGAGGCGCTGCTTGGCCACAGGAAGATCCTCCACGACCACAGGATAAAAACCGCGCTCCTGAAACCAGTGGATGGAGCGGGTGGTGAGCACGAAGAGGCGCTCTATCCCCTGTCTGCGAGCCTGCTCGCTGACCCGGCCGACCAGCATGTCCCCCCGGTGGCCACTGCGATACTCGGGATGAATGGCCACGCAGGCCATCTCGGCCATCGCCTCGTCGGGAAAGCTGTAGAGGGCGGCGCAGCCGATGATGAGGCCGTCGCGCTCGATCACGGTGAAGTGCTCGATCTCCATCTCCAACTGTTCCCTGGAGCGGCGCACCAGAATGCCCTCCTCCTCCAGGGGGCGGATAAGGTCCAGTATGCCGCCGATGTCGTCTATGGTGGCGGAGCGCGCCCGCTCGGCACTCTCGCGCACTATCTGGGTGCCCACCCCCTCCCGGGTGAAGAGCTCCTGCAGCAAGGCCCCGTCTTCCGTGTAGCTCACCAGATGGGAGCGCGGTACCCCGCCGCGGCAGGAGGCGATGGCGGCGCGCAGATAGCGAGCCGTGCCCGAGAGGTGATCCCCCTCCTGGGCGAGCAGGGCCAGATGCTCCTGCGCCTCTTCGGGAAAGAGCTCGGAGATGGCATTGCCCCCCGCGTCGAGCACCCCCTGATGGGAGCTAAAGCAGATGAGCTTGTCGGCTCTGAGATCAATGGCGATGCGCTGGGCCACCTCTTCCGAGCAGAGGTTAAAGCTCTCGCCGGTGACCGAGCAGCCGATGGGGGAGATGAGCACCAGGTTCTGCTGATCCAGCTGGCGACGGATCCCGTCGGTGTCGATGCGTCGTACCCGGCCGCTCAGGCAGTAGTCGACCCCTTCGTCCACCCCCAGCGGCTGGGCGGTGACGAAGTTGCCGCTCACCACGCTGATGCGAGCCCCCTGCATGGGGGTGTGGGCCAGCCCCATGGAGAGGCGGGAGGTGATCTCGAACTGCATGCCGCCACACACCTGCTTGATGATAGCGAGGCTCTCCTCGTCGGTGACCCGGGTCTGCTTGTGGAAGTGGGGGGCTATCTGGTGGCGGGCCAGCGCCTCGTCGATCTGGGGGCGGGCGCCGAAGACCAGCACCAGACGGATACCCAGCGTCTGCAACAGGGCGATATCATTGATGATGTTGCTGAAGTTGGGGTGACTGATGGTTTCTCCCCCCGCCATCAACACGAAGGTGCCACCCCGATGGAAGTTGACATAGGGGGTGGATTGACGAAATGCATTGACCAGAGCGGGATCCCTTTCACGCACAGCTGAAGCCCTAACAATAGAAAGTCACGAATGGGGTCAATATATGAAAATCAATTCACAAATCAAGCTTATTTATTCTGAGTGAGCTCTTTATTTCTCCAGGTGCTAGGATGAGCGCATCACAGCCTGTTTCAGAGGGGAGAGTCATATGACCCAACCACATCTCGAGTTGCCGGAGGATGAGCCTCTGGCCGAGCGGCTTGGCCCTCTGCTACTGCAACTGCTCACGGCCTATGGCGACGGGGATCTGGCCAGCTTCTCGGCCCTCTTGCCCCCCGACTTCGTTGCCGGGGAGTACGGTGCCGAGCGGTTTCACAAGGGAAGCCTCCAGTTTCGCGAGCGCTTTGGCCCCTGTCTTCGTCTCACCTTTCTGACCCGGCTACGGCGGGGTCACGACACCCTGTTGCTCTGGAAGGGCACCTTCTCGAGTTGTGAGGATGAGTTGCTGCTCCACCTCAAGGTGAGCGGGGAGGAGGGTGTCGAAGGGTTTTGGATCGTCTGACCCCTCTTGATCCCGGGTCTGACTCTCCCGTATTGTCGCTCGCTCATGGAGCCGTCAGGAGAGAGTCATGGAAAACATCAGCCTGGTATCGCCCGCCGATGCCCTGCCGGGGCGTAGCGAGCCCCTAGCCGTCAATCCGGTGCACGTTGTCAACGGGCATGCCACCGTCGGGCCCTGGCCCGATGGGATGGCGGTTGCCTGGTTTGGCATGGGCTGTTTTTGGGGCGTCGAGCGCCTCTTCTGGCAGCAGGAAGGGGTCTGGTCGACGGCGGCGGGTTATCAGGGCGGGATGACCCCCAATCCCACTTATCGAGAGGTATGCAGCGGCCTGACCGGTCACGCAGAGACGGTGCAGGTGGTGTTCGATCCGACCCGTATTCGTTACGGGGATCTGCTGCGCCTCTTCTGGGAGCATCACGATCCGGCGCAGGGAATGCGCCAGGGCGGTGATGTGGGCACTCAGTATCGCTCTGTCATCTTCTGGGCCGACGAGGCGCAGCGGGCCGAGGCCGAGGCAAGCCTGGCCGTCTATCAGGGGGCGATGGCACAAAGCGGTGATGGCCGGACTATCACCACGGCCATCTTGCCCCTGGTTCCGTTTTATTACGCCGAGGAGTATCACCAGCAATATCTGGCCAAGAATCCCGAGGGGTATTGTGGTCTGGGGGGGATTGGTGTCTGCCTGCCCGTTGGGGCGAATTGAACGCAAACTGTACCGGTAGTAAAAAAAGCAGAAATAAAATGAACTTTCTTTGCCAGGAGTGCTCCAACCAGTTGAGCCCTCATGGACGGGGGCCCAGACCAGACACTTCTTGCCAAACAAGATGACAGCAAGCCAGGCCGCCCGCTGCAACGGGCGGCCTGTTTCTTTTTGGGTGGGGGAATCAGGTTAGCGGATGGCGCTGTCGAAGAGGTTCTTGATAAGAATGATAAATTCGATGAGAAACTCCCGCTGGGCGGCCGTGGCCGGACGCTCCCAGACGGCGGAGAGGACCTCTTGCAGGTCGGCCACCACTGAGTCGGCTTCACGCATAATGACGAAGCGGACCTTGGAGTCGAGCTGAGGGTTCTGCTCGCACAAGGCGATCAGGCTCTCGGCGACCTGGTCGCTCACCAGATGCTCGATGGTCTCACCTCCGGCCTCGTCGCCCTTTTGCTCAAACAGTCCAAGGCTCTCGACCAGATATTCGATGAGCGCCAGATACCCTTCACCGTCTACAACCATGTCGCGCTACTCAATGTGTGATGGAAATGGAGCTATTGTAGTGAGCCCACCGGGGATGACAATCGGTAACGGAGACGATGGCGGGAAAAGAGTACCGACCCGCGCCGGATCTGCTCGAGCGCCGTCACCCGAAAACCCAGTCTTAAAAATAGCCCAAGACTCAGCAGACTGGCCTCGGTTTGCAGCTCGTGCCAGCCTCTCTCCCTGGCAGAGGCGAGCACTGTGGTCACCAGATGTTCGCCTATGCCCTGTCGTTGGTGATCCGGTGCCACATAGAGAAGACCCAGATGGGCAGTTCTGGTCAGGGTGACGAAACCCACCCGGTTTGCATCCAGCCAGGCCACCCAGCCCTCGCTGGCGGCCAGCTCCCTTAGAAAGGCGGGGCTGCGGGCGCCGACCGCCCAGGCTTCGACCTGCTGTGGTGTGTAGTGCCCGGGAGCGCTATGGCGTACCGAGTGCTCGAACAGGGTTGCCAGCGCGTCGTGATCGCCTGGCTGCATGGGGCTGATGGTCAGCATCATAGAGGCCTCTGCAGGCGGCGGGGCAGGGTGGCACTTACCCTCTGATAGGAGTGGTGCACCCACCCCTGCCAGAGATCGTCGGCCAGGGTGTCTTGCAAGGTAACGCTGTTCCAGTGGCGCTTGTTCATGTGCCAGCCCGGGGTCACTTCCGGGTGGATCTCGCGCAGCAGCAGCGCCAGCTCGGGATCGCACTTGAGGTTGAGCACCATGGGATTGGCCTCCCAGCGCAGCAGGGCAAACATCTTGCCGTGCAGACGATAGACCAGTACCTCAGGTCCGAAGGGAGTATCTTCGGTGGCGGCGGGGAGGCTTAGCAGGTGATCCCGCACGGCAGTGAGCGTTATCAAGGTTCGCTCCGGCTTTTCTGTTAGAATCGGCGACCCAGTATAACCCCGACAGAGGCGCATGCGCGGATGCTCTATCACAAGACCTATGAAGTTGGGCCCGACAGGCCCTGGGTTGTCTTCGTCCACGGGGCGGGGGGGAGTTCCAACATCTGGTTTCGCCAGCTCAAGGCGTACCGGGAGCGCTTCAATGTGCTGCTGCTCGATCTGCGCGGTCACGGCCACTCCCATCGCCTGCAGCAGGTGGTGCAGGGCAAATACAGCTTTCGGGCGGTGACCGAGGATATCGTCCGCCTGCTCGATCACCTGGGGATCCAGCGTGCCCACTTCGTCGGCATCTCCCTTGGGACCATCCTTATCCGCCATCTGGCCGAGCTCTGCCCCGAGCGGGTCAAGAGCATGGTGCTGGGCGGCGCCATCTTGCGCCTCGATATTCGCTCGCGCATCCTGGTGCAACTGGGACGCCTCGGTCAGCACATCCTTCCCTATATGTGGCTCTATCGTCTGTTTGCCTTCATCATCATGCCACGGGATCGCCATCGCGAGTCGCGCCTGCTCTTCGTGCGCGAGGCGCGGCGCCTGTGTCAGAAGGAGTTCAAACGCTGGTTTCGTCTCGCCACCGAGGTCAACCCCCTGATGCGCTACTTTCGCGAGCGACCGGTCTCGATTCCGACCCTCTATATCATGGGAGAGGAGGACTACATGTTCCTCGCGCCGGTGCGCGAGCAGGTGTCGCGCGACCCCTATAGCGAGCTGGCGGTGATCGAGGGATGCGGCCACGTCTGTAACGTAGAGAGCCCGGAGCGATTCAATCGTCAGTCCATCGCCTTTCTTGCCGCTCAAGACGGGTGAGCCGGGTGGCGCGGGTCTATCTTATTCAGAGATAACCCGTTGGACTGTTCACCATGAGTGCCTTTTCCCCCAAGTACCCCATCCACGCCGATATCGAGATCCCGGTTAACCTGAAGGCCTCATGGCAGCAGACCCTGGATCTCATCGCCCGCTTGTTCGAGGTACCGGCGAGCCTCATCATGCGGGTCCATGCCCGGGAGATAGAGGTCTTCGTCAGCGGTAACCATTCCGACAACTGCTATGGGGAGGGGGCGCGGGAGCACCTCGACTCCGGGCTCTACTGCGAGCACGTGATGGATACCCGCCGTCCCCTGATCGTGCCCAATGCCCTCAAGGATCCCCTGTGGGATCACAACCCCGATATCAAGCTGCAGATGATCTCCTACTGCGGTCTCCCCATCCTCTGGCCCGATGGCCATATCTTCGGCACCATCTGTGTGCTGAGCCGGGAAGAGAACCCCTATCCCTCTCCCTATCCCGAGCTGCTCGAGCAGTTTCGCGACAGCGTGCAGGCCAGCTTGCACATCCTGCTCGACAATTTGCAGCTTGAATCGGCCCAGCAGGCGTTGGTGGAGCGCGGGGAGCAGCTTGCCACGGCTCTGTACTCGGTCAAGGTGCAGCAGGAGGAGCTGCTTAATCACGAGAAGCTGGCGGCGCTGGGGGCCATGGTGGCGGGCGTCTCGCACGAACTCAATACCCCTCTTGGCAACGTGATCACCCTGCTCACCACCCTGGGGGATCGTTTCGCCGCCCTGGAGAGGCAGCTAGAGAGCAAGACGCTGGCCCGTTCACTGCTCGAAGAGTTTGTGGTGAGTGGGCGTGAGATCTGCTCGGTGGCCGACAAGGAGCTGCAGCGTCTGAGCCGCCTCATCAATGACTTTAAACGGGTCTCTGTCGAGCAGGTCTCCGAGCAGCGCCATCGTTTCGATCTGTGCGAGCGTATTGCCGAGCAAGTCAGGGTCGAGGGGCTGGAGCCCGGGGGGGTGAGGGTCGAGAACCGGGTACCGCAGGGTATTGGCTGTGACAGCTTCCCCGAGCCACTGGGACTCTTGCTCCACCATCTGTTGCAAAACGCGTTGCGCCACGGACTGGCGGGGGTGAGTGATCCACAAATCACCCTGGAGGCCAGGGTGACAGGGGGAATGGTAGAGCTGACACTGGAGGACAATGGCACCGGTATGGCACCCGAGGTGCGGGCCCACGCCTTCGATCCCTTCTTCACCACCCGACTTGGGCAAGGTTCAGGGATGGGGCTGGCCATCTCACGGCGTATTGCCAGTGCCATCCTGGGGGGGAGTCTGGATCTGGCCCCCGTGCTTACCGGTGCGGGTTGCCGCTTTATCCTGCGCTTTCCCCTGACGGCACCGGGGCGGGTGTGAGGGGCATGCGCCTGTGGTAGCGCGCTACTACCCCACACGATGAGCGACTCGTTACCCTAAGGCTCTCGTTACCAAGGAGCCAAGATGACCAAATTAGCCCACACCATGATCCGGGTCCGCGACCTGGATGCGTCGACCCGTTTCTATCGTGATGCCCTCGGGCTCGAGGTGAAGGATCGTTTTCTCTTCGAGGACTTCTCCCTGAGCTACCTGGCCAATGAGCAGAGCGGCTACGAGCTCGAGCTGACCCACAACCACGACCAGCGCGAGCCTTACAGCCACGGTAGCGGCTATGGCCATATGGCCGTGACGGTGGAGGAGATAGAGGCGGCCCACCACAGGCTGATCTGCCTCGGGCTTGCCCCTTCACCGATCAGAGAGATGCGCCATGAGGGGATGCTGTTGGCGCGCCTCTTCTTTATCACCGACCCCGACGGCTACAAGATCGAGTTTATCGAGCGCAGCGGCCGTTTTGCCTAGGATGTAGCGGTACGAGTCTCGAGGTGGATAAGGCATGAGCAGCGCAGCAGAGAGGTGAAGTTACTTTTGTCCATGCCGCTGGCCAGAGACTCCTGATAGAGCGCTGAGAGAAACTGCCCTATGGTGCGTCCCTCGGCCTGGCAAATCTGCTCGAGGATATCCCAGAACTTGTTTTCGAGCCGGATACTGGTGCTGTGGCCACAGAGCCGGACCGAGCGGGTGGTGCAGGTATAGTGGTCAGGGCTCTGGCCAGCAAAGAGGGTGCACATGGGAAGATCCAGAGGGAAAGAGGAGGCAAGAGTAAGCAACTTCGGCTTTCGGGTCAAAATCGGGTTTGCAGGCACGGTGCTCGACCGGAGGAGGTATGGATCTCAAGGCGTGGCCCCCCTATCATCCCCGGCCAGTGAGAGGGGGCCGCATGATGAGCAGAAAACCGGACAGGATCACTGCAATGCAGCAAATTATCGATGCGGTCAAGAGGGAGTTCCCCCTCTACCGGGCCGATACCTTTCGCTGTGGTCCCGACAACACCTGCCTCGGTTGCCCCAAGAAGCTGATGGAGCTGGTCGATACCGAACTTTGCTATTGGCAGCATCAGATCGAGCGGGGCATTCCCCCCACCTTCGACGAACTCAGCCGCTTTGGCAAGATGTGCCGCAATATTCGCCGGGCCCTGGTGCGCAATGGCCGGATACCGGCCTGAATCGCCCACTCCTGGCGGGGCGGCAGCTCCCTTAAGGGGCCCCCGGGCAAAGGGCCGGGTCGAAAACCCTGTTCCAGTCGTTTTTCATATCCACAACGACCCAGCCCCGTTGCTTGGCTTGAGCAAGCCCCTCGACCAGCTTGCCGCTTGCCGGCGGATGGCTATCGTAGGCGTATTCACGCTCGCCATCGGTATGGTGGATCAGTAATCCAAGGGGGGCGTAGTCAGGGTTGGTCGACGTGTATTGCAGCATGGGAACATCCCCATCACTGTTACCAAACGCCGCCACCGGGCGCTGACCCATGAAGAGATGGATAGCCACCGGTTTACTCGCCCCGTCATTGAAGAAGGCCCCGCTCATGCCTTTCTGGATCTCGCTCCCCTCCTGGCTGAGGGCGAAGGTGTTGATGGCAAAGGAGCCAATAACCTGTTGAGGCGCGATACCGTACATCTTTTCAGACACGACCCGCATGAAATCGATGCCACCGCCGGAGACAATCCAGGTCTGGAAGTCATTGGCCCTGAGGAGATCAAGCAGCTGTCTCATCGGTAGGTAGCCAAGTTGATCGTACTGGCATCCATAACGTGGATCCCGGTGGTGGCTGAGCCAGGTGGTCACGCGTTGACGAAACTCGCTCGAATCCATGTCGCTGTGCGTCAGAGCCAGCAAGCGTGCCAGGCCTCGCCGGCCGGATTTGGCGATAGCCTGGAAATCGTTGTTGAGTGTGGCTTGGACGATGGGATCCGCCTTCCACCCGGGGTGTGCCGGGGCCAGGCGTTTGATCTCGTCCACCGCAAATTGCAGTTGAAATGTCACCGGTGCTTCTGGCCAGAGGGTGCCGTCGTTATCAAACACTACGTGGCGTTTTTCCCGGGGAATAAAGGTTCCTTTGGCGGGGTCGGTGGCGTTGGCAATCCAGTCAAGGACACCTTGTTTGGCGGCCGTGTTATTCCAGGCCGGCAGAGGGTCGCTCTGGGCGGCCTGAGAGGCAAAGGTGGTCAGGAGTAACAGTGCGGCAGTGAGGGAGCTCATGTGCATGGTATTAACCTTCGAGCAGTACTGGTGGCGGGTTCTGGTCGCCGATAAAGGTCGATCATAGGGTTGCCACCTTGTACTGGGGCTGACACGGGAGGATGAGTGTCTTTTGTGCTCGTGACGCTGTGAGCGAGCGCGCAGTTTAGGTGATGGATTGTTGAGATCGACACTCAGGGTGGTCGGGGGCGATGGATCCCGGCCGGGATCCTGGCCTCAAAACAGGAGCCGTCAATGGGGGTCTGAGTCAGGAAAGAGAAACAGGTGACAGTCGCCCCTAAGCAGTGGCCAGAACGTCACCCGCGTTCGGTCAGGGCCGTCGGGGCGGTATCGAATCGCTGGCTCACTCCGGCGCGGGATCATGTGGCACTCCATGCCGGCCTAATACCCGGTCATCTCCAGATAACCCAGGCCGCTGGCATCCCCCGAGACGCTCACCGCGCCCTCCCAGTAGTCGAAGTGTCCGCTCATGGCCTGACTCGCCTGGCGGGCCCGGATGGTGAGGTTAAGATCCCCGGCCTTGAGTCGCCACTCGATGGGATAGGCCTCCCCCTTGGGGCCGCGCCACACCTTGCCCGGGATAAAACTTATCTGCCCGGCCGGGATCTGCCGCTGGCGGCCGTCTCGCTCAATCACCACGGCGTAGCGGCTCTCGGGCTCAGTGTGCCCAGCCTTGGTGCGCAGGCGAAACAGCATCAGCTCGCGCCCGTCGTCAAGCTGCAGGGAGAACCAGTCCCACCCCGCCTGCCACTGGGCCAATACCGAGCTGCTCCACTCGTGATCGAACCAGCCCTGACCCTGCACCGCACGGGCCTCTCCGCCCAGGGTGAGGGTGCCGCGCAAGGAGAGCCTCGGGTAGGAGTAGTAGTAAGAGGCGTTACCCGGGCTCTTCTCGCTGTAGCCTCCATCCCCCTGCAGCACGGCGGGCTTGCTGGCGATCGCCTCCAGGTCCAGGGTGAAGGGGGCGGCGCTCACGGTCAGGGTTGCGGGGAAGAGATCGTCACCCCGGGCGATCAGCGCCCAATCCCGCAGCCAGTAGCGCCCGCGGCTTGCCCCGGCAAGGCCGGGCCCCTGGCGGCTGATGCGCTCGTCGCTCAGGTGACGGCCACTGGCCAGATCCGTGATGGCCGCCTGGGCCAGCCAGATCTGGGGAATGCGCCAAGGGTTGCTGGCCGCCTCGCCGGGTCTTATCCCCTGGCGAAACAGGGTCCACTGCAGGCCATATTCGCGCCCCTGCTCATCCTTGAGATGGCCGGTGAGATACCACCACTCGGAGCGGTAGTCCGGGTGCGCCCCGTGATCGAGGGGCAGGCGCAGGGGATGCTCCCGGCTCGCCTTGCGAAAGCCGGTGGCATCGCCCCCCAGCAGGGAGCCGAGCTCGCTGGCCCAGAGGGGGAGGGCGCACAGCAGCAGGATCAGAAAGCGCGTCATGAGGCTCTTCTCGTCAGGTGCCAGGCCAGGGCCGAGGCGGCCAGTGCCGACAGGGGGGCGAGCAGCAGGGCCAGGGCGGCGTGGGCGGGGGCCGGGGTGAAGGCGAGGCTCCAGCCGAAGGCGCGGGGATTGACCACCTCGATCAGGATCCAGGCCAGGCCATACCCCACCGGCAGGGCGAGCAGGGCGGTGAGCAGCCCCAGCACGCCCCCCTGCCACAGTTGCAGGCGCAGCAGCTCCCCCCGGGTGAGGCCGAGGGCGTGCAGGGTCTGCTGCCAGGGGGCGCGGGCCAGCCCCTGCACCATGAAGGCGATGGCGACTCCGGCGAAGGCGATGGCGAGGATGAGCAGTTTGAGTAGCTCGGTCACCACAAAGGTCTGATCGAAGATGGCCAGCGCCTGGGTGAGGATCCCTCGGGCGGGCAGCAGGCGCACACCGTCCCCGAAGCGTGCCGCCAACTCGGCCTCTAACTCGGGTGGGGGGGCAAAGAGCGCCAGGGAGTGGGGGTTAAGAGTTGTCTGCCAGGGGCGCAGCAATTGCCCCTTGTCGCTGCCATAGTCCCGGTAGCTGCCGCAAAGGCGCAGGGTGAGCCGACCGAAGGGACCCTCGATGTGCACCCTGTCTCCCACCTTAAGGTCGAAACGGCGCAGCAGGGGCTCGCTGGCGAGGGCCTCGCCGGGGCCGGGCAGACGCCCCGTGAGCAGGGGATAGCCGCGCATCAGAGGCGGGATCATCTCCATACTCGCCAACTCGATGGCCTGATCCCCGAGCAGGGCCGAGTCGACTCGTCGCCGGGAGAGCTGAAGCGATCCTTGCGCCTCGAGCCAGGGGATCAGGGTCGGCGGGAGGCTGGCATAGCCCCCCTGGGGGGCTCGAGGGGCCGTCACATAGAGATCGGCCGCCAGACGCTGGACCAGCCACCCTTCCACGCTCAGGCGAAAACTCGCCACCATGACGCCGATGCCGATGGCCGCCGCGATGGCGAGCTGCAGGGCCATCACCGCCACCGTGTTGCGCTCGCGCTCGAAGTCGAGCTCGCTCATGGCCAGGCGCAACAGCCAGGGGCCGCCTCTGTGTCCATTCTTCGACTGCTCTCTGCGCCCGAGGTGGCGCAGTCGCCCCAGCAGCGGAGTGAGCAGATCCGGCAGCCACAGGGCCATGGAGAGCAGCCAGCAGGCCGAGAGCAGCAGGGCGCCGGGCAGGCCGCTTGCTTGCCAACCGAGCAGCACGCCGCCAAGTCCGAGCAGCATCAGCGCCATCCATCGGCGCAGGCGAGGCCGGCTCATCCCGGGGCCGGGTAGCTCCAGCTCGCGCAGGGGGCGGCGCAGCAGGCCATACCAGGCGGGAAGATTGGCGGCCACCACCCCGGCCAGACAGAGCAGCAGCGTCTTGATAAAGGTGAGGGGGGTCAGGCGCAGCAGATGGATGGGGTTGGGGCCATAGAGATCCCCCAGTGCCTGCCCCACCTGCCCCATCAGGGCGGCCGCCAAGGCCACCCCCAGCATCATGCCGAGCAGGGCGCCGGTTAAGGTGATGAGCAGCAGCTCGGTGGCGAGCAGGCGCAGCAGGCGCGTTGGCCCCAGCCCGACCGTGATGAGACGTGCCAGATGGGGGCGGCGCACCGAGAGCACGAAGCGCTGGGCGTTGAAGACCAGGAAGAGCCCCACCGCCAGGGCCAGCAGGGAGAGGGCGGTGAGATTGAGGGCCAGGGCATCCCCGAGCCGGCTGGCATCGAGCTCGGGGCCGGTGCGCTCGAGGGCTTCGCCGGGAGCAAGCCGGGCCGTCAACGCCTTCACCCCGGCCTCGTCCAGCCGAAAGTAGACCCGATCGATGCGCCCCTCGCGTCCCAGCCACTGCTGGGCCAGGCCGATATCGGTCACCAGCAGGTGATCGAGGGGGATCTCCCCCTCCTCGAGCAGACCCGCCAGGCGCAGGGTGAGGCGTCGCTCGGCGAGCAGGAAGGTGCGTGGCTGCCCAAGCTGCCAATCGAGGCGGGCCGCCTCTTTTCGGGCGATCCAGACCGCCTGCTCATCCTCACTGGCCGGCTCGGGGGCGCCGGATTGAATGAGGCGGCGCAATGGTCCGCCGAAGAGAGGATCGATGCCGATGAGCTGAAACGGCTGGCCGGTCTCGTCGCGCAGCCAGGCGTGGATCTGGGGGGCGGCATCGAGTCCCGGGAGGGAGGTGGCCCAGGTGACGAAACGCCGCTCGTCGATGCCCCCCTCGGGAGCCAGGCGCCAGTTGGCCTCTCCCTCTATCTGGGTGCGGGCCGCCACGAAGTTGGTGCGCGCGCTGTGATTGATAAGATCGATAGCCACCACCAGTGCGGCCCCCAGAATGAGGCCAAACAGGCTCATCAGCAGCAACCAGGGATGGGTGCGATAGAGGCGCAGCAGGGAGCGCAGGGCCAGACTCATGGGCGCGACTCGTGCAGGGCGCCGCCTTCCAGGTGCAGCACCCGATCGGCCAGAGCCCCATAGGCCGGGTTGTGACTGACCAGCAGCAGGCCGCACCCCTGCTCGCGTACCGCCGCCACCAGCAGATCCATCACCTGGGCGGCGTTGGCCTCATCCAGGCTGCCGGTGGGCTCGTCGGCCAGGATCCAGCGCGGGCGGTGGATGAGGGCGCGGGCCAGTGCCACTCGCTGGCGCTGCCCACCGGATAGCGTATCGGGGAAGCGATCGGCCTGGGTCGCCACGCCGAGGCGATCGAGCAGGGCCATGATGGCGCCCTGATCCACCGGCAGGCGGTTGACCTCGAGGGCCAGGGCCAGATTCTCCCACACCTTGAGGGTGGGCAGCAGATTGTACTCTTGGTAGACGATGCCGAAGTGGCGACCGCGCAGGCGTGCCATGGGATCGGCAGCCAGGGTATCGAGACGGATCTCATCGAGGGTAATGGTGCCGGCGTCGGGCCGCTCGAGTCCGGCAATCAGGCGCAGCAGGGTCGACTTGCCCGAGCCGCTCTGCCCAAGCAGCAGGTGCAGACGGCCGGGCGCCAGGGTGAGGTCGAGCCCGGTAAAAAGGGTCAGGGACTGGCGTCCGGTATCGAAACACTTGCGCACGCCGCTCAGGGTGATCATGGGGATATCCAGCCAGGTCAAGAGGTTACTACTATGCCAGTTGGTGACATGGGTGGCAAAACCAGAGGCGCCCGAGGCTGGATCCCCTCTGTCCGGGATGGTTAAAATAGAAGCCATTCTGGCTCAGGGGATCTCAGGGATGCTGTTACAGAAACAGGTGAGTTTCATCGTCGATAGCAAGGGCAACCGGCAGGCTGCTGTGGTGCCGATCGACATCTATGAAGAGTTGATGGCCCTGCAACGGGCCTTGGCCGAGAGTCGCCCCGGCGAGCGGGAGATCTACCACTTCTCGGTGAAGGGTGCTGAGGCGCAGGGCTACCCGGTGGGCAAGCGCCAGAGCCCGGGCTTCATGGTGCTGGCGGGCTCCACCGCCAACGGCGAGGATGCGGCCTCCCTGCGCGAGGCGGTGATCGAGCTGCGCGAAGAGCTGCTGGCCAAGGGGGCCCTCGCGCGTCATGACGAGGGATATCGCTTCACGGTGGATCAACTCTTCAACAGCCCGAGCCTCGCCGCCAGCCTGGTGGCAGGGAACAACCGAAGCGGTCTCGATGCCTGGCACAACAGCAGCGGCCATACCCTGAAACAGTCAGGGTTTGGCAAGAAAGAGTAAGCAGGGGAGACCCTGCTTTTTTATTGGATCTCCGCCAGAGTCCGGGCCTCCGGTCATCCTGACCCCGGTCGCCCTGAAGAGGCCAAAAAAAAACCGGCGCACGAGGCGCCGGTTTTATCACTGAACCTATGAATTACATGGTGGCAGTGAAAGTACGGGTGATGACGTCCTGCTGCTGCTCCTTGGTCAGGGAGTTGAAGCGAACGGCATAGCCGGAGACACGGATGGTCAGCTGCGGGTACTTCTCGGGGTTTTCCATGGCGTCGAGCAGCATCTCGCGGTTCATCACGTTGACGTTCAGGTGTTGGCCACCCTCTACGCTCTCTTCGTGGTGGAAGTAACCGTCCATCAGACCGGCCAGGTTGGCCTTCTGGGCATCCATATCCTTGCCCAGTGCGTTCGGCACGATGGAGAAGGTATAGGAGATACCATCCTTTGCATAGGCAAACGGCAGCTTGGCGACGGAGGTCAGAGAGGCAACGGCACCCTTCTGGTCACGACCGTGCATCGGGTTGGCACCCGGGCCAAACGGAGCGCCGGAGCGGCGGCCATCCGGGGTGTTACCGGTCTTCTTGCCGTACACCACGTTGGAGGTGATGGTCAGTACGGACTGGGTCGGAACGGCACCACGGTAGGTCTTGAGCTGCTGAATTTTCTTCATGAAGCGCTCAACCAGGTCGCAGGCAATGGCATCGACGCGCTCGTCGTTGTTACCGAACTGCGGGTACTCACCTTCGATTTCGAAGTCGATGGAGATACCGTCTTCGTCACGCACCGGCTTGACCTTGGCGTACTTGATGGCAGACAGGGAGTCGGCGGCAACGGAGAGGCCGGCGATACCACATGCCATGGTACGGTACACATCACGATCGTGCAGCGCCATCAGGGAGGCTTCGTAGCTGTACTTGTCGTGCATGTAGTGGATGATGTTCAGGGCAGCGACGTACTGCTTGGCCAGCCAGTCCATGAAGTGGTCCAGCTTGTCCATCACTTCGTCGTAGTCCAGGTACTCGGAGGTGATCGGTGCGGTCTTCGGACCGACCTGCAGCTTGAGCTTCTCGTCCACGCCGCCATTGATGGCGTACAGCATGGTCTTGGCCAGGTTGGCACGGGCACCGAAGAACTGCATCATCTTGCCGACGATCATCGGGGAGACGCAGCAGGCGATGGCGTAGTCATCGTTGTTGAAGTCCGGACGCATCAGGTCGTCGTTCTCGTACTGAACGGAAGAGGTTTCGATGGAAACCTTGGCGCAGTACTTCTTGAACGCGGTCGGCAGCTTCTCGGACCACAGGATGGTCAGGTTCGGCTCCGGGGACGGACCCATGGTGTACAGGGTGTTCAGCATACGGAAGCTGTTCTTGGTGACCAGGGTACGGCCATCAACGCCCATACCGGCCAGGGTCTCGGTGGCCCACATCGGGTCGCCGGAGAACAGTGAATCGTATTCCGGGGTACGCAGGAAGCGAACCATACGCAGCTTCATGACCATGTGGTCCATCAGCTCCTGGGCTTCTTGCTCGGTGATGAGACCCTTCTGCAGGTCACGCTCGATGTAGATGTCGAGGAAGCTGGAGGTGCGACCGAAGGACATGGCGGCACCGTTCTGGGACTTGACCGCCGCCAGGTAGGCGAAGTAGGTCCACTGCACGGCTTCACGGGCGTTGGTGGCCGGTACGGAGATGTCGCAGCCATACTTGGCGGCCATTTCCTTCATCTGACCCAGGGCGCGGTGCTGATCGGAGATCTCTTCGCGCAGGCGGATGGTGGCTTCCAGGTTGACGCCGTTTTCCAGATCGTCCTGCAGGGACTTGAACTGGGCCAGCTTGTCCTTCATCAGGAAGTCGATACCGTAGAGGGCGACACGACGGTAGTCACCGATGATACGGCCACGGCCGTAGGCATCAGGCAGACCGGTGATAACGCCGGACTTACGGCAGTTCAGGATGTCCTTGGTGTAGACATCGAACACGCCCTGGTTGTGGGTCTTGCGGTACTCGGTGAAGATCTTCTCGACCATGGGGTCCAGCTGACGACCGTAGACTTCGCAAGAGGTCTTGACCATCTTGATACCGCCGTTGGCGATGATGGCGCGCTTGAGCGGCTTGTCGGTCTGCAGGCCGACGATCTTCTCCAGAGACTGCTCGATATAGCCGGCATCGTGAGAAGTAATGGTGGAGGGCAGGTCGGTATCAAAATCGACCGGCGCGTGAGTGCGGTTTTCGATCTTGATCCCTTCCATGACCTTGTCCCACAGCTTGGTGGTAGCTTCGGTCGCGCCAGCCAGGAAGGACTCGTCACCTTCATACGGGGTGTAGTTCTTCTGGATGAAGTCACGGGTGTTGACAGAGGTCTGCCATTCACCGGCTGCGAAGCCTTCCCATGCTTTTTGGAACTGTTCGTTAAGTTCTGCCATTTTCATTACCTCTCACGGTATTGATGTAGTCCGCAATCATCCTTAATGATGACGACGGAAGATAAACCAGTAAGTCAGACCAACCATGACACCACCACCTATGATGTTGCCGATGGTGACGGGGATCAGGTTGTTGAACACAAAGTTGGATACGGTCAGGTCGGCAAACTTGGCCGGGTCCATGGCGATGGCCTGCCAGAATTCGGGGCCTGCGATGGCGTGGATGACGATGCCGACCGGAATCATAAACATGTTGGCGATGCTGTGCTCGAAACCGGAGGCGACGAACATGGCCACCGGCAGCAGCATGACGATCACCTTGTCGGTTGCACTGCGGGCACCGAAAGCCATCCACACGGCGAGGCACACCATCAGGTTACAGAGGATGCCCAGTGCTACGGCTTCGATAAAAGTATGGTGGATCTTGTGCTGGGCCACCTTCATGGCGTTCAGGCCCCACTGACCATCGGCCGCCATGTATTGGGAAGAGAGGGCGATCAGGGCCACCATGATGAGCCCCCCCACCAGGTTACCGAAATAGACGATACCCCAGTTACGAAACAGTTGGCCCCAGGTGATGCGGTTGGCCGCCTTGGCCACCAGGGTCAGGGTGGTGGAGGTGAACAGCTCACCACCGAGCAGCACACAGAGGATGAGGCCCAGAGCAAAACAGAGGCCACCCACCAGCTTGGTCATGCCCCAGGGCATGGTGCCGGCACCCGTGGTGACAGTGATATAGAAGATGAAGGCGATAGCGATAAAGGCACCGGCCGTGATGGCCAGGGGGAAAGCCTTGTAAGCGGGCTTGGTGGCTTTTCCGTAGGTAATGTCTTCTGCCAGTGCGGCGATGGCTTCAGGCTTGAGACTATCGAAGGGGGATTCGGCTTTCAATTCAGTGTCACCCGAGAGTTGATGTCTGGTGAAATCATAGCAAAGGCACCTGGCGCCAAAGTTGACCATGATCAATTTTCGCAAATCATTAATGTAATTTTACTACATCAATCAGCCTCTTTTGAGGCTTTATTTTGGGATTGAGTTGCCGGTGAAACCACTTTTAATGGGTTTATAACCCTATGATTGATAACGCTTAAATTGGCAGCCGCCAATTACTGCTAAAAAAAAGTCGTGCTACTTCAACAGCTTGCTACGTCTAAATGGGTTAGCCAATAAGGGGTAATTATTGTTCTTTATCACCATTTTGTGATGAAGGGCACAGCGTCGGGAAAGAGAGAGGGGGCCTGAGCCCCCTCTTGTGGTTACTGCCAGCTGAAGGCTCGTTTGGCCCGCTGCAGCTTCTCATAGGCGGCCAGCAGTTTCTGGTGCAGGGGGAACTGAACCAGCGACTCGTCGCCGCTTTCAAGGCCATGGAAGCGCGCCTCACCGTTGGCATGGCGCCACGCCTCCTGGAAGGCGGCCTCGCCATACATGCGGGTGAAGACGGCGAAGTATTGCTCGGGCTCGCGCTCGTCATCGAGCAGCAGCTCGACCGAGCTCTTCAGGGCGCGGTAGTAGTTGGCGCGATCCTGGGTGAAGACCGACTGGTTGAACTCCATGGTCCAGTCGATCCACTCCAGGGCGGTCTCCAGCTCACCGGCGGCCAGGGCCAGCATAGCCTTGAGCTCACCCACTCGCAGGGTGTGCAGGGCGGTACCCTTGGCGGCGGCGATGCCGAGCAGCTCGCGCACCCGGGTGCGCTCGTCGTGTCCTTCCTCTTCCAGCTGGTCGTAGAGGGCCATGTACTGCTCGGCATCCCACTCCAGGGAGGGCAGGGCCAGGATCACCTCGCGCAGGTGGGCGCCCATGTTGTTGTTGGCCAGCAGCAGATCCTCGGCCGGATAGATGTCGGACATGCCCGGCACCAGGATGCGGCAGGCGTAGACGCCCAGGTGCTCGTAGTCGGCGATGTAGACCGGCTGCTCGAGCTCGTGGAAGATGCCGATCAGGTGGTCGAACTCCTCCTGGGTAGAGCCGGCGAAGTTCCAGTCGGCGAACTCGAAGTCGGCGTCTTGCTTGAACAGATCCCAACTGATGAGGCCCGAGGAGTCGATGAAGTGGGTCTCCAGGTTGTGGTGATCCGCCACCTCGTCGTTATCGAAGGCCGGCGGCATGAAGACGTCGAGATCCTTGAGGCCGCGGCCCTGCAGCAGCTCGGTCACGGTGCGCTCGAAGGCCACCTCGAAGCGCGGGTGGGCGCCGAAGGAGGCAAAGCAGGTACCGTTTTTGGGGTTGAGCAGCACCACGCAGATGACCGGATAACGACCACCGAGGGAGGCGTCATAGCTCAGGATCGGGAAGCCTTCGGCCTCCAGGGCGTCGATGGCTGCCTTGATCCCCGGATAGCGGGCGATCACCTCGTCCGGGATCTCCGGTAGGCTGATGGCCTCGGCGATGATCTTGTTCTTGACGTGGCGTTCGAACACCTCGGACAGGCCCTGGGTACGCGCCTCGGTTTTGGTGTTGCCAGCGCTCATGCCGTTGGAGACATAGAGGTTGCCGATGATGTTCATCGGGATGTAGACGGTCTGGTGATCCGACTGACGCTCGAAGGGCAGGGCCACGATGCCACGCGCGTCGTTGTTGGATTGCAGATCCACCAGCATGTCGGCGGTCACCTCCCCTTCCGGGTTGTAGAACTTGCGGGTGAAGTCGTCGAGCAGACCCGCCGGCAGTTTGTCGCCCTCGATGGGGAACCACTTCTCGTTCGGGTAGTGGACGAAGTCGCCATTGGCGACCTCTTCACCCAGGTAGAAGTCGGCGAAGAAGTAGTTGGTGGAGAGACGCTCGAAGTATTCGCCCAGAGCCGAGGCCAGGGCGGCCTTCTTGCTGGCACCCTTGCCATTGGTAAAGCACAGGGGGCACTCCTTGTCGCGGATGTGCACGGACCAGACGTTGGGCACGGGGTTGAGCCAGGAGGCCTCTTCGATATCGAAGCCCAGGGCCTGCAGCTTGGTCTGGAAGCGCTCGATGGAGTCTTCCAGTGCCGCGTCCTTGCCGGGGATAAAGGTATGGTCAGTCATCACTGTTGTTCCTGATAGGCTCATGTTTGGTCGCAGATAATAGCAGGAGCGGGGGGGCTTGGCAGGCCATTGGGCGAGGAATTTGGCGCGCCACCCTCTCGCTCGCCTGCGGTCACCCCGTTCAGGGGATTAACCGACCAGTTTGAGCCCCAGTATGCCGGCGATAATCAGCCCGACACAGAGCAGCCGGGCACCATTGGCCGGCTCGTTAAAGAGCAGGATGCCGAGCAGCACGGTACCGACGGCGCCTATGCCGGTCCACACCGCATAGGCGGTGCCAAGGGGCAGCTGGCGCACCGCCTGGGCGAGCAGCGCTATGCTCACCCCCATGGCCGCCAGGGTGAGCAGGGTGGGGAGGGGGCGGCTAAACCCGTGGGTGTATTTAAGGCCAATGGCCCAGGCGACCTCGAAGAGGCCGGCCAGCAGTAGCACTATCCAGGACATGAGCGCGTCACTATCGGTGCCGGGTCGTCCCGGCGAAAGGAGGGCCGCCAGGGTCGTCCCCGGCGGGGCAGCGCGCTGCCATGGGTCCTCATCATAACGGGGAGAGAGGCCTTTGCGCCATCTTTGGCCCGGATGGGACACTGTTGCAGCAAGCGACGAGGAATATTGCAGAAATCGACTTGCGCGTCGGCCCACAATCCGTAATGTGGAGAGACGCATTTTTCGCAGCGCAATGTTTGTTACCGCTCTGTTGCCAAAGGGGCTCAGGGCGTTTTTATCGAGAGTTTCTCAGCTATCCAGGGTAGGAAATATCATGAAAAAAGTCGGTTTGGTCGGTTGGCGCGGTATGGTGGGCTCGGTGTTGATGAGCCGCATGCAGGAAGAGAAGGACTTCGCCCGCATCCAGCCCACCTTCTTCACCACCTCGCAAGCCGGCGAGGCCGCCCCCAACTTCGGTATCGATGCCGGCACCCTGCAGGATGCCTTCGACATCGAGGCGCTCGCCAGCCAGGAGATCATCATCACCTGTCAGGGTGGCGACTACACCAAGGACGTCTACCCGCGCCTGCTGGCCAGCGGCTGGCAAGGCTACTGGATTGATGCCGCCTCGGCCCTGCGCATGGAAAAAGACGCGGTTATCATCCTGGACCCGGTCAACGGCGATGTCATCGAGCGCGCCCTGGACGAGGGCGTTAAGGCCTTTGTCGGCGGCAACTGTACCGTCAGTCTGATGCTGCTGGCCCTGGGTGGCCTGTTCAAGGCCGATCTGGTGGAGTGGGTAAGCGTGGCCACCTATCAGGCCGCCTCCGGCGGCGGCGCCCGCCATATGCGCGAGCTGGTCACCCAGATGGGGCTGCTGCGCGACGAGGTGGCGGTGGAGCTGGCCGATCCCGCCTCTGCCATCCTCGACATCGAGCGCAAGATCACCGAGAAGACCCGCTCCGGCACCCTGCCGGTCGATAACTTCGGCGTGCCCCTGGCCGGCAGCCTGATCCCCTGGATTGACACCGCCCTGCCCAACGGTCAGAGCCGTGAAGAGTGGAAGGGTCAGGCCGAGACCAACAAGATCCTCGGCATCGACGGCGCCCCGGTGCCGGTCGACGGTCTGTGCGTGCGCGTCGGTGCCCTGCGCTGCCACAGCCAGGCCTTCACCATCAAGCTGAAGAAGGATCTGCCCCTGGCCGAGATCGAGGCCCTGCTGGCGGCCCACAACGATTGGGTCAAGGTGATCCCGAACGAGCGCGATATCACGGCACGGGAGCTGACCCCGGCCGCCGTCACCGGCACCCTGGCCATCCCGGTCGGTCGTCTGCGCAAGCTCAACATGGGGCCTGAGTACCTCTCCGCCTTCACCGTGGGTGATCAGCTGCTGTGGGGCGCCGCCGAGCCCCTGCGCCGCATGCTCAACATCCTGCTCGATCGCGCTTAAGTGCATTCGCCCTCCCCGACGGGGGAGGGATATTGGCAACAAAAAGGGCTCCCATCGGGAGCCCTTTTTCATCTCGACGCGCCGTGATCAGGCGGCGGCTTTCAGGGTGGCGACCGGCTTGGCCTTCTCACCGATGGGCAGCACGACGCGGCCGAACTGCTCGTTCAGCACGGTAGCCATGGCCAGGTAGATGGCGCTGGCACCACAGATGATCCCTTCAAAACCGGCAATGGTGCCGATCAGGGTGCTGCCGGTGAAGTCGCGGGCGGCCAGCAGGAAGAAGAGTACGGTCAATGAGGCGAAGACAAACTGCTTCACCTTGGGGAAGTTGACGGTGCCGCACAGCATGAAGAGGGTGAAGACGCCCCACATCAGCAGGTACCAGCCCATGTAGGCGTGGGGAGTGGCTTCAGCCAGACCCATGGTCGGCATGACGATCAGGGCCACCAGGGTCAGCCAGAACAGACCGTAGGAGGTAAAGGCGGTCACACCGAAGGTGTTGCCACGCTTGTACTCCATGATGCCGGCGATGATCTGGGCGACGCCGCCGTAGAAGAGACCCATGGCCAGGATCATGGCGCTGATCGGGAAGAAACCTGCGTTGTGGATGTTGAGCAGGATGGTGGTCATGCCGAAGCCCATCAGACCGAGGGGTGCCGGGTTGGCCAGTTTTTCACTCACGTGAGGATCTCCAAAGGTGGGGGATTGATTAAAAAGTCGCGGGATTCTAGTCATGGCCACGGGACGAGACAAGGGGGAAAGCTCGGCTTTGGTGAAAAAAAACCACAACATGGGAAGGGGAGAAACCGATTGTTTCCCCCCTGTTTTTGCGCTGTTGCACACTTGGTGTGAAAACGGCTCTTTTTAGTTGAGCTCGGTAGAGAAGAGGACGCGGGGCCCCCCTTGCTCACCTGCTATCTGGCTGTCGAGGACGAAGACCCGATCCGGCGGGATCTTGTAATCATCCACAAACATTGCCTTGATGGCCTGGGCTCGGCGTGTCGCCAGCCGGCGCAGGCTCTTGTCGCTCACCTCCTGGCGGGTGGCCAGTGTCTCTATGCCCCACTGCCAGGCGCCGTTGCTGCCCGGGACCAGTTGATGGGCCAGAGCCTGCTCCTTGAGCGGGCCAGCGAAGGTGGTCTGGAAGAGATCCTCCAGGGCTTCCTGCATCTCGGGATCCTGCCCGATGTCGCCGAGGGAGATACTGCGATCCAGCTCCTTGCCGAGTTGGTTCTCCAGTTGCTGGCGCTGCAGCGCCAGCAGATCTCCCCGCTTGTCGACCTCACCGCGTAGGTTGATCCCGAGCCGGGGGCGCTGCTGCAGGGCATCGGCCAGGCTGGCGACCCGTTCACGCTGGGCGGGCGCCAGTTCACTCTCACCGGGGGCAAACTGCACCTCATCGAGAGACTCACTGCTCCCCGAGAGGGAGGCGAGCAGGGAGAAGGGCGCGGTGACCGCCTTGCTCAGTGTGTTACCAAGAACGTTCCACAGCAGGCTGCCTATCTTGAAGTCAGGCTGGTTGAGATCCCCCTTGACCTTGAGATCCAGGTTGATCACGCCATTGGCATCCGACAGCAGGGCGATGGCGAGCTTGAGGGGGAGATCCAGTGCCTGGGGGCTCTCCACCTTCTCGCCCAGCTTGAGCTTGGTGATGCGAATGTCGTTACTCCCCTCGAGCCTGCTCCCCTCCAACTGGTATTTGAGGGTCATGGAGACCTGGCCCCGATCGATGGCGTAGCCTGCATAGGTGGCGCTGTAGGGGGTGAAGGTGGTGAGCTCCAGGCTCTTGAAATTGGCCACCAGATCCAGCACCGGCTCCTCGATCAGCAGGTTGGCACTCCCCTCGATAGAGACGGGGGCGGTGCGATCTACCTTGCCCTGCAGGCTGATCCGGGAGCGATTGCCGGGGATGTTGCTGACGTTGCGGGTGATGCCGTTGAGTGCGGCGATATCGACCACAAAGTCCCGGCTCAGGCGGCGATCGGCAAAGCGCAGGTTGCCCTGACGGGTGACGACCTCATCGATATGCAGGCGAGGGGTTGGGCCCGCGCTCTGCGGATCCCGGGTCGGGGCGTTGGGCAGCAGCAGGGAGGCGAGATTGGTGTTGCCCTCCTTGTCTATCTCGAGGCGACTGAAGGGCTGCTCAAGAAGAACACGGCCTATCTCGCTCTTGAGGGTGAGCAGATCGCTCTTGAGCCGCTCCACCTGCAGCTCCTGCCAGGCGAGCAGTCGCTGGTTGTCGCGCTTGTCCACCACCCGGACATCACGAATGGTCAGCCCCCCTTCCAGGGTGGCCTGGCGCCAACGTCCGGCGCTGTCCTGCTCGAGATGCAGCTGTTGGCGGGTGGTGAGCGCACCCGACTCGATGCGCAGCCTCAGGTAGTTTTGTACATAGGCCTGGGCCCAACCCAGGGGAATCTCGTCAAGCGCCAGGGCCCCCGTCAGGCGCAGGGGGGAGAGGCTTATCGCTCCGTTGAACGAGCCTTTGGCCTCCTGGTCGAGCCGGGTTGAGAAGGTGAACGGGCTCTGCTTGTCGAGCCGCTCCGAGAGAGCGCCCAGGGTCAGATCCAGATTCGAGAAGGCACGCTGGCGGGACTTGCCGGAGCTGGACTCCCACAGGTCGATACTCCCCCCCTTGAGCTGCACCTTATCCAGCGTCCAGCGCCAGGGTGTGGGAGGCGCAGTGTCTTTGGCGTCAGTGGGGGGCAGCAGGGCCATCAGGTCCGGCTCATAGCGCTCGTCGAGTAGCAGCGCCAGATGGGGGGATTGCCAGCTCAGGCTCTTGACGCTCAGTTGCTGTTTTTGGCCATCGACCTTGATCCCGTCGAGGGCGAGGGTGGCGAAGTTGAGCCACTCGCCCGGTCTGCCGGGCTGAGCCTTGCTGCGAGCCAGATGCACCTTGCCCAGTTGCAGCTTGCCTGCCTCTATCTTCCAGCCCGCCTCGCCAGCCTGCCAGCGGGCTGCCGCGGTGAGGGTGCCCTTGGTGATCGTTGCCTTGAACCAGGGTTGCCAGAGCGGGGTGAAGGGGGCGAGGGAGAGCCCCTCGAGCCGGCTGTCGCCACTGACCGTCCAGGGGGAGAGACGCACCTCTCCCTTGCTCTGCAGCGCCGCCCCGTTGAGGCGAGCGGTCAGGGTATAGGGCAGGGGCGCTGCGGCCATCAGGTTAACGCCGGGCAGGGTCAGGTCGATGTTATCCAGAGTGAGCGACGGATCCCGGCGGCCTTTGGCCAGGGCGCGTTCGTCGCGATAGTGAATCGCACCGCGCCGCACGCTCAGCTGCCCAATCTCCAGCCCGGGTGGGGTGCCGGAGGGCGCGGCACTGGCATCGCCGCGCAAGGGGGCCAGCGCCGTCATCAGATTGAGGGTGGCGTCACCGGTGCGTACCAGCTCGAGGCGAGCCCCGCCCAGAGACAGGGTGTGAAGGATGAGGCGTTGCTGACGCAGTGAGTCCCACCAGGCCGGCGCCACGGTAAGCTCGTCCCAGGCGAGCAGGGGGGCTCCTGCGCTGTCCCTGAGGCTCAGGGCGGGAAGGCTCAGGGTGTGAAGGCCAAATACCGGAGGTTGCCACTCAAGTTGCAGACCGGTGCGCTCGGCCAGCCAGGGGGGCAGATAGCGATGCAGGAGCACAGGGGTCTGCCAGATCAGCAAGATCAGCAGGGTAAACGGAATGAGGGGCCAGTAACGGCGAAGCTGGGAGTACGACATGGATTCACTCAGGCCTTTGATGGCGCCATTATCGCACCGCGACGGCGCTCAAACCATAGGCTTGCCACAGTTTGGTCAGTACCCCCTTTTGCTCCAGCTCGCCAAGATAATGCTGGAGCATGGGAAGGCTCACCCTGGATGCGGGATGGATGAGGGCCCTGAGCTGATAGCGCTGATCCCAGTTATGGGAGATGAGCAGTTGCTTCCTGAGCTCGGGGTGCTGGTCAAGATAGCGCTGCAGATAGGCCTGGGTGATGATCCCCACATCGCCCCTGCCCAGGAGCAGTGCCTTGATGATACTGACATTATCCTTGACCAGCAGGATGTCGTAGCGCTGTTGCAAGATGGCGGGATCCCCTTCGAAGTCGGCGAAGCCGTAGTGATACCCTTTGACGCCGATGAGACGCAGCTTGTCGATCTGGTCGAACAGACGTTGGTCCCGCCCCGGCTTGTTGAGGGCGATGTAGCGTTCGCCGTCAAACAGAAAGGGTGGGGAGATCATGATCCGCTCACTGCTCCAACCCCAGTTGACGTCTTCAAACAGCATCATGTCGAAACGACCAAGCTGCAGCGCCTCATAGCGGTTGGCGCTCGAGGTGGGGACAAAGAGGAAGTGATAGTCAGACTGCCCGGCGTTGAGCGCCTCGATTAAATCCAGCGTCAGCCCCTGCCAACCCCCATCGGCGCGCTTCTCCACGAAGGGGGCGAAAGGATAGCCGCCGACCTTCACCTCGACGGCACCCCAGGCGAAGCAGGCGAAAAAGAGCCCCAATCCAGTCAGCCACCTCATCCATCATCCCCCGCTCAAGCCCCACTCTCAGCTTTTCCTAGGCGGCACCGGAATTCAAGTCATCGAGGGCCCTTTGACAGCGTTTTGCGGCTGCCTCGAGCTCGGCCATCACCATGCGGATATCCTCCATCTGTTGATCCAGGGCGGCGCGTCTCACCGTGATCAGCGCCAGCATGGAGTGCAGCTGGGTGCGGCTCGAGGGATCGGCATCGTAGAGCTCAAACAGTTCGCGCACCTCGGCCAGGCTAAAACCCAGCCGTTTGCCCCGCAGGATCAGCTTGAGGCGGGTACGATCCCGCTGGTTATAGATGCGACTTTGCCCCTCCCGGGTGGGGGTCAGCAGCCCCTCATCCTCGTAGTAGCGGATGGTGCGGGGGGTGATGTCGAACTCCTGGGCCAGCTGGGAGATGGTATAGGTTCGGTTCATGAGTGCACCTCCTGACGCGCCTTGGCACAGAGGGCTCGCCCGGTGCGCGAGCCGTTGGGGCGCCCCAGCGCCCGGCTGATCCACTCTCCGGTCGCGGCCAGGAGCGGGAGAGTGACTCCGCAGTCGAGCCCCAGCCCTTGCAGCAGATAGACCACCTCTTCGCTGGCCAGGTTACCCGAGGCCCCCGGTGCATAGGGACAGCCGCCGAGCCCGGCCACCGAGCTGTCGATGATGCGTATACCCCGCTCCAGAGCCGGTAACAGATTGGCCAGGGCCTGGCCATAGGTGTCGTGAAAGTGGACCGCCACCTGGCCGGCAGGTACCTCGCCGAGCACGGCGTCGAGCATGGGCGCCACGCTGCCCGGCGTGCCGACCCCTATGGTATCGCCGAGGGAAATTTCGTCACAGCCAAGGTCGAGCAGCCGGGCGGCGAGTTGAGCCACCCGTTTGGGGCGGGTGATGCCGTCATAAGGACAGGCGATGACGGTGGAGAGGTAGCCCCGCACCCGGACCCCGTGGCGGCGGGCTTCGCTGGCCAGGGGGCCAAAGCGCAGCAGAGACTCCTCAATACCCATGCCGATGTTGGCCAAGGTAAAGCCTTCGGAGCAGGCGGTAAAGAGGCCAATCTCCTGCACGCCGGCGCCAAGGGCGGCCATGAGTCCCTGCTCATTGGGTACCAGGGCGCCGAGACGCAGGTCCGGGTGGCGGGGCAGGGCGGCCAGAAGGGCCGCAGAATCGGCCATCTGGGGAACGCGCTTGGGGGAGACGAAGGCCGCCACCTCGATGCGGGAGAGGCCGCTGCGCCACAGGCGTTCCACCAGTTCGATGCGAAGTGGCAGGGGGAGGTGGTGGGGTTCGTTTTGCAGGCCATCCCGGGGGCCCATCTCCACCAGGGTTACACGATCGCTCATCTAGGTCTCCTCGAAGCTGACCAGCGTCATGCCCTGGCTGACCTGATCGCCATGGGCGCAGTGGATGGCGGCGACCTGCCCCTCCTCGGGGGCGCGCAGGGTGTGCTCCATCTTCATCGCCTCGAGCACCACCAGAGGTTGCCCCTTGGCGACCCGCTCACCGGTGCGCACCAGCACCTCCACCACCATGGCGTGCATGGGGGCGATGGCGCCGTGTGCCGCCTCGGCCTCGACAGGGTCAAGGTCAGGGTGACACAAGAGGAAGGGGTAGGCGGCGCCCTCCAGATGGAGGGCCGCCCCGCGCCACCCCATGGTGCACCAGTGCCCGCCAATAAAGAGTTGCAATTGCGAGTCCTCCCGGCGCCAGGGGATCCATTGTCCCTGCCAGGCCACATGGGAACGGCGATCGAAGGTGAGCGTCAGGGGGCGCCGCATCTCCCCCAGTTGCAGGGTGAGTTGCAGCTCCTGAAATCCCCCGAGTCGAAAGCCCCGAAATTGCAGCCAGGGATCCCTGTCGCCGGCCTGTGGCATCAGTAGCAGGGCGGCGGCGAGCCAGGCGATCTCCGGGGGGGGGGCGTCAGCGGTCGGCAGAGGCCACTGGGTATGGTGGGCCATGGTCAGCACATCCGGGTCGCGGCACAGGCGTGCCAGCAGGGGACCGTTGTGGCTCAGGGGGGTCAGGGTCAGTGCATCCAGCGCGCAGGCCAGTCTGGCCAGGGCGTCGGCGCGATCCCGGCCGTGGGCGATCAACTTGGCGATCATGGGATCGTAGTGGGGGCTGATGATATCCCCGGCGCGCACACCGGTATCGATGCGCACCCCGTCCGGCCAAGTGAGGCACTCAATGGGGCCGCTGGCCGGCAAAAAACCGGCGGCCACGTCCTCGGCATAGAGCCGGGCCTCCACCGCATGACCGGTGAGCCGTACCTGCTCCTGGGTCAGGGGGAGGGGATCCCCCTGGGCGACACCCAGCTGCCAGGCCACCAGATCCAGGCCGGTGACGCACTCGGTGACCGGGTGCTCCACCTGTAGTCGGGTGTTCATCTCCATAAAGTAGAAGTCGTCACCACTGACCAAAAACTCCATGGTGCCGGCCCCCACGTAACCGATGGCCAGGGCGGCTGCGACCGAGGCCTCCCCCATGGCCTGGCGCAGCGAGTCGGGCAGGCTCGGCGCCGGGGCCTCTTCGATCACCTTCTGGTGGCGGCGCTGCAAGGAGCAGTCCCTGTCCCCCAGATAAATGGCGTGGCCGTGACGGTCGGCGAAGATCTGCACCTCCACATGGCGGGCCCGCTCGAGATAGCGCTCGAGCAGCACCCGCTCATCGCCAAAGGCGCTGGCTGCCTCACGGCGCACCGAGGCGAGCGCCTCGCAGAGATCCTCCAGTCGGTCGACCCGGCGCATCCCCTTGCCGCCGCCCCCTGCCGCCGCCTTGATGAGCAGCGGTAAGGGAATGTGGCGGGCCTCGGCGAGCAGGGTGGCCTCGCTCTGATCTTCCCCGTGGTAGCCGGGCATCAGGGGCAGGCCTGCGGCAGCCATCAACGCCTTGGCGCCGGCCTTGTCTCCCATGGCGCGGATGGCGCTGGCCGGTGGGCCGACGAAGATCAGCCCCTCCTGCTCGAGACGTTCGGCGAAGCGGTCGTTTTCGGAGAGGAAGCCATAACCCGGATGTACCGCATCGGCACGGGCGGCGCGGGCGACCGCGAGTATCTTCTCACCGTCGAGATAGCTCTCCCGGGCGGCGGCCGGCCCGATGGGCCAGGCCTCGTCGGCCAGGGTCGTGTGAAGTGCCCCCTCGTCGGCTTCGGAGTAGACGGCGATGGTGTGGATGCCGAGGGTGCGGGCAGTGCGAATGATGCGACAAGCTATCTCGCCCCGATTGGCGATAAGCAGGCGACGGATCGGACTCATGGGGTCTCCTTGTCGGGGTCCTGATGTTGGCGCCAGGCGGGGCGGCGTTTGTCGAAGAAGGCCTGCATCCCCTCCTGGGCCTCCTTGCCGACACGCACCCGGGCGATGGCGTCGACCGTGATCTCCTCATAGAGAGCCGGATCGAGAGAGAGGTGGGCGAGCAGTCGCTTGGTCTCTTTCATCGCCTCCGGGCCGTTTTGGCACAGGCGCACGGCTCGCTGGCGGCCCTGGGTGAGCAGCTCGGTGGTGCGGGCGGTCTCGTGTACCAGCCCCAGGCGGCAGGCGGTAATGGCGTCGAAGGGCTCGGCGCTTAGCATATAGCGCTGGGCCTGACGCACCCCCATGGCCCGTACCACATAGGGGGCTATCATGGCGGGCACCAGACCCAGAGAGACCTCGGAGAGGCAGAAGCGGGCATCCTCGGCGGCGATGGCCATGTCGCAGGCGGCGATGAGACCCAGGGCTCCCCCATAGGCCGCCCCCTGCACCAGGGCCAGGGTCGGCATGGGCAGGGTATGGAGGATGTGGAGCAGACGCGCCAGTTGGCGGGCATCTTCCCGGTTGTGTTCGAAGTCGCTGTGGGCCTGGCTCTTCATCCAGTTGAGGTCGGCCCCGGCGCAGAAATGGGCCCCCTCGGCGCGCAGGATAAGGACGTGGGGGCGCCGCTCGATGGGCTGGCCATGGGTGTGCCCCAGATCCTCCAGGGCCTCTTGCAACTGCTCGATGAGCCGCTCATCGAGGGCGTTGTGGCGCTCGGGGCGGCACAGGATGAGCTCGGCGACCGGGCCGTGCTGCTCCACTCTCAATCCGTTCATGAGGCCTCCTTTACATGCGAAAGATGCCGTACTGCTCGTCGCCCAGCGGACGCTGCCGGCAGGCGGCCAGGGCCAGGGCCAACACAATCCGGCTGTCGGCCGGATCGATCACCCCGTCATCCCAGAGGCGGGCACTGGCGTAGTAGGGGTGGCCCTGACGCTCGTACTGCTCGAGCACGGGGCGGCGAATGTCCTCTAGCTCTTGATCCCCGGGGCGGCGTCCCTCGGCGGCGAGCTTGTCCAGGCGCACCTGGGTCAGTACGCCGGCGGCCTGCTCTCCCCCCATCACAGAGATGCGGCTGTTGGGCCAGCTGAAGAGGAAGTCAGGCTCGAAGGCGCGCCCGGCCATGCCATAGTTGCCGGCACCGAAGCTGCCACCCGTGATCAGGGTCAGCTTGGGTACCCGGCTGCAGGCCACTGCCGTGACCAGCTTGGCCCCGTGCTTGGCGATGCCCCCATGTTCGGCGGCGCTGCCGACCATGAAGCCGGTGATGTTCTGTAAAAACAGCAGTGGGGTGCCGCGCCGGTTGCAGAGCTGGATGAAGTGGGCCCCCTTCTGGGCGCTGTCACTGTGCAGCACCCCGTTGTTGGCGAGGATCCCCACCGGCATGCCGCAGATGCTGGCGAAGCCGGTGACCAGGGTGGTGCCAAAGCGCGCCTTGAACTCGTCAAATGCCGAGTCGTCCACCAGGCGGGCGATGATCTCCCGCGCCTCCACCGGTTTTTTGAGGTTGGCACCCACCAGGCCGTAGAGATCCTCGATGGGGTAGCGCGGCTCTGCATAAGGGGCCGGCTCACTGTCATCGCCAGGCAGATGGCTCACCAGGGTGCGAGCTAGGGCGAGGGCATGGGCATCGTCCCGGGCCAGGTGATCCGCCACCCCCGAGAGGGCGCAGTGCACCTCGGCACCCCCGAGCGCCTCGGCGCTGATCTCCTCGCCGGTGGCCGCCTTAACCAGTGGTGGACCGGCGAGGAAGATGGTGGCCTGATTCTTCACCATGATGGACTCGTCGGCCATGGCCGGCACATAGGCGCCGCCGGCGGTACAGAGCCCCATCACCACGGCGAGCTGGGGGATCCCCCGGGCCGACATGCGCGCCTGGTTGTAGAAGATGCGACCGAAGTGATCCCGGTCAGGAAACACCTCGTCCTGCATCGGCAGGAAGGCACCGCCCGAGTCGACCAGATAGAGGCAGGGGAGGTGCAGCCGCTCGGCGATGGCCTGGGCGCGCAGGTGTTTTTTTACCGTCAGCGGGTAGTAGGTGCCCCCTTTGACGGTGGCGTCGTTGATCACCAGCATGCACAGGCGTCCCTGGATACGGCCGATCCCCGTGATGATGCCGGCGGCGGGCACCGGCTCGTCATAGACCTCGTGGGCCGCCAGGGGGGAGAGTTCCAAAAAGGGGGAGCCCGCATCGAGCAGATGCAGCAGTCGATCCCGGGGCAGCAGCTTGCCCCTGGCCTGGTGGCGGGCGTTGTTGGCCGCGCCCCCGCCCTGGCGCACGACGGCCAGTCGGGCGTCGAGATCGGCCACCAGGGCGGCCATGGCGGCTTGCTTCTCCATAAAGTCGGGAGCGCGGGTGTCGAGGCTGGAGAGAAGGTGCGCCATCATGCCTCTCCCATCAGTTCCCGGCCGATGAGCCAGCGGCGGATCTCCGAGGTGCCGGCGCCTATCTCGTAGAGCTTGGCATCGCGCAGCAGACGCCCGGTCGGGTAGTCATTGATGTAGCCGTTGCCTCCCAGCAGCTGGATGGCATCGAGGGCCATCTGGGTGGCGCTCTCGGCGGCGTAGAGGATGGCCGCGGCGCAATCCTTGCGGCTGGTGCGCCCGGCGTCGCAGTCGCGGGCCACCGAATAGACCAGGGCGCGGGCGCTGGCCAGACGGGTGTACATGTCGGCGAGCTTGCCCTGCACCAGCTGGAACTCGCCGATGGGCTGGCCAAACTGCTTGCGCTCGCGCACATAGGGGAGCACCACATCCATGCAGGCCTGCATGATGCCAAGGGGGCCGGCGGCGAGCACGATGCGCTCGTAGTCGAGGCCGCTCATCAGCACCCGCACGCCGCCCCCCAGGGCGCCGAGCAGGTTGGCGGCGGGCACCCGGCATTGGTCGAACACCAGCTCGCAGGTGTTCGAGCCACGCATGCCGAGCTTGTCGAGCTTCTGGGCGGTGCCAAAGCCCGGGGTGCCCTTCTCCACGATAAAGGCGCTGATCCCCTTGGGGCCGGCGGCCGGATCTGTCTTGGCGTAGATGACGAACACCTCGGCATCGGGGCCGTTGGTGATCCACATCTTGTTGCCATTGAGAATGAAGTCATCCCCGTCGCGCCGGGCGGTCAGGCGCATGCTCACCACATCGGAGCCGGCGCCCGGCTCGCTCATGGCCAGTGCCCCCACGTGGCGGCCGCTCACCAGCTCCGGCAGGTACTTGGCTTTTTGCTCCGGTGTGCCGTGGCGGTGGATCTGGTTGATGCAGAGGTTGGAGTGGGCGCCGTAGGAGAGGCCCACCGAGGCGCTGGCCCGGCTCACCTGCTCCATCACCATGACGTGGGCGAGATAGCCCAGTGCCACCCCGCCATACTCCTCGGCCACCGTGATGCCGTGCAGTCCCAGCTCGCCGAGCTCGGGCCAGAGATCGCGGGGAAACTGGTTGCTCACGTCGATCTCGGCGGCGCGCGGGGCGATCCGCTTCTGGCAGAAGGCTTCCACCTGATCGATCAGGGGGGCGAGGCTGTCGTCATGCATGGGTTCTCTCTCCGTGAGTCATGGGGATGGGCGCCCAGAGTGACAGCCGGGTCTGAATGACCCCAACTGGTCCGTCCAATCCAGGGGTAAGTTTACGTTAGCGTAAACGTAAATCAGTTGTTAGTCTAAGGTAAATTTCCATGAGGAGCCCTGCCATGGCCAGTTCGTTATCCCCCCGTTTTGGCGACCTTCCCCTGCTCATCGGGGGGCACGCCGTGCCGTCCCAAAGCGATCAGTGGTTGCCGGTTCACAGCCCCCTCGATCAGCGCCTGCTGGCGCGCGTGCCCTGCGCCACCAGCGATGAGGTGGAGCTGGCCATCCAGAGCGCCGCCGAGGCCCAGCGCAGTTGGGGACAGGTACCTGCCCCGGAGCGGGCGCGGGTGATGATGCGTTTTGCCCACCTGCTCAAGGTGCATCATGACGAGCTGGCCGAGCTGCTGGCCCAGGAGACCGGCAAAACCCTGGCCGACGCCAAGGGGGACGTGTGGCGCGGCATCGAGGTGGTGGAGCAAGCCTCCGGCATTGCCAGCCAGATGATGGGAGAGACCCTGGGCAACGTGGCCCGCGGAGTGGATGGCCACTCCTGGATGCAGCCCCTCGGGGTGTGCGCCGGTGTCACCCCCTTTAACTTCCCGGCCATGATCCCGCTTTGGATGTTTCCGCTCGCCATCGCCTGTGGCAACGGCTTCGTGCTCAAACCCTCCGAGCAGGATCCCCTCACTCCCATGCGCCTGGCCGAGCTCTTCAAGGAGGCCGGCGCCCCCGATGGCATCCTCAGCGTCATTCACGGCAGGGGAGAGCAGGTGGATCAGCTCATTACCCATCCTCTCATCAAGGCGGTGAGCTTCGTCGGCTCGGCCCGGGTCGGGGCCCATGTCTACCGCACCGCCACCCATCACCTCAAGCGGGCCCAGTGCTTCGTCGGCGCCAAGAATCACATGGTGATCCTGCCCGATGCCAACAAGAGCCAGGTGCTGAGCAATCTGGTGGGGGCCGGGGTCGGCGCCGCCGGCCAGCGCTGCATGGCCATCAGCGTGGCGGTCTTCGTGGGGGCGGCCCGTGACTGGATCCCCGAGCTGGCCGAGGCGTTTCGCGCGGTGCGCCCGGGCCCCTGGAACGACGAAGGGGCGGCCTATGGCCCCCTCATCAGCCAGGGGGCGAAGGCACGCGTGGCGGGTCTTATCGAGGCCGGCGTCCGTGAGGGGGCCGAGTGTCTGGTGGATGGGCGCTCGGTGGAGGTGCCCGGCTACCCCGAGGGCAACTGGATGGGGCCTACCCTGTTTCGCGGCGTGACCACAGAGATGGGGCTCTACCGGGAGGAGATCTTCGGCCCGGTGCTCGCCTGCATGGAGGTGGAGAGCCTGGAGCAGGCCATCGCACTTATCAATGACAACCCCTATGGCAACGGCACCTCGCTCTTCACCGGCAGCGGCGCCGCGGCGCGTCACTTCCGCCATGAGGTGGCGGTGGGCCAGGTGGGGATCAACGTCCCTATCCCGGTGCCGCTCCCCTTCTTTTCGTTCACCGGCTGGCGCGGCTCCTTCTACGGGGATCTCCACGCCTACGGCAAACAGGCGGTGCGCTTCTATACCGAGACCAAGACGGTCACCGAACGCTGGTTCGACGACGAGTCGGCCGCCGGCCCCAATCTCACCATCACCCTGCGCTGAGGAGCAGACATGGACTTTAGACCCACCGAGGATCAGAGAGCCTTTATGGCGGCAGCGGCCGCCTTCTCCGAGGAGGCCCTGGCCCCCCACGCGGCGCGCTGGGATCGGGAGCATGAGTTCCCCATCGAGACCATCAAGGGGGCGGCCGAGCTCGGCTTCTGCGGCCTCTACACCACGCCGGATCACGGCGGTCTGGGGCTGCCCCGCCTCGATGCCAGCCTCATCTTCGAGCAGCTCGCCATGGGCTGCACCTCGACCACCGCCTACCTCACCATCCACAACATGGTGAGCTGGATGCTGGGGCAGTGGTTGCCCGAGGCGACGGCCGCCGTCTGGGTGCCGCGCCTGGCGAGCGGCGAGCTGCTCGGCTCTTACTGCCTCACCGAGCCGGGGGCAGGATCGGATGCCGCTGCCCTCAAGACTCGAGCGGTGCGCGAGGGAGAGGAGTACCTCATCGACGGCAGCAAGGTGTTTATCTCGGGGGCAGGCAGCACCGACGTGCTGGTGGTGATGGCCCGCACCGGTGGCCCCGGGGCGGGGGGGATCTCCGCCTTCATGGTGCCGGCCGAGACAAGGGGCGTGCGTTACGGCAAGGCCGAGGAGAAGCTCGGCTGGAACAGCCAACCGACCCGCGAGGTGATCTTCGAAGGGGTCAGGGTGCCTGCCGCCTATCGTCTGGGGCAGGAGGGTGAGGGGTTCAAGTTTGCCATGCAGGCGCTCGATGGCGGGCGCATCAACATCGCCACCTGCTCGGTGGGAACCGCCCAGCGGGCCCTCGACGACGCGCTCGCCTATGTACGGGAGCGCGAGCAGTTCGGTCACCCGATCAGCGAATTTCAGAGCGTGCAGTTTCGTCTGGCCGATATGGCGACCGAGCTTGCCGCGGCGCGCCTCCTGGTGCGTCAGGCGGCGGCGAGGCTCGATGAGGGCTGCCCCGACAAGAGCGCCTGGTGCGCCATGGCCAAACGCTTTGCGACCGACATCGGCTTCAGGATCTGTGACGAGGCGCTGCAACTGTTCGGTGGCTATGGTTATACCCGCGACTACCCCCTCGAGCGCTATCTGCGCGATACCCGGGTGCATCGCATTCTGGAGGGAACCAACGAGGTGATGCGCCTCATTATTGCCCGCCGCCTGCTCAGCGAGCAGGGGCTCAGCCTGGAGTAAATGCCCCATGATGACAAGGATCCATGTGGAGTATCACGGTCATACCGCCCTGTTGACCCTGGACCATGCTCCCGCCAATACCCTGACCCTGCACGGATTGCAGGCCCTTACCCACATACTGCAGGAGGTGGCAAGCCGCCCCGAGGTGGTGGCCCTGGTGTTCTCTGGCAGCGGCGAGAAGTTCTTCTGTGCCGGGGCCGATCTCAAGCAGTTTTCCGGCGATGACAAGGGGCTGGCCCGCGAGGTGGGCGAGGCCTTTGGCCAGGCCTTCGACGCCCTGGCCGCCTTCCCCGGCGTCACCATTGCCGCCATCAACGGCTTCGCCATGGGGGGCGGTCTCGAGTTGGCGCTCGCCTGCGACATCCGCATCGCCGAGCAGCAGGCGGTGCTGGCCCTGCCGGAGGCCTCGGTAGGGCTGCTCCCCTGTGCCGGCGGTACCCAGCGCCTCACCGAGTTGGTGGGGCCGGGCTGGGCCAAGCGGATGATCCTGTGCGGCGAGCGGGTCGATGCGACCCTGGGTTACGAGATTGGGCTGGTGGAGCAGGTGGTGCAGAGCGGGCACGGGGTCGAGGCGGCCCGGCGCATGGCGGCTCACGCCGCCCAGCAGAGCCCGGCGGCCCTGCGTGCCTGCAAGGGGCTCATCAATCAGGGGCGTCGTCGTCCCCGTGACGAGGCGCTGCCTTTGGAGCGCGAGGCCTTCCTCGCCCTGTTTGATGACCCCAATCAGCAGGAGGGGGTGCAGGCCTTCCTGGAAAAACGTCCACCCCGCTGGCACTACTGAGACGAGGAGAGCCTGATGACAGTCCATGTCAGCCATCTGCCCCTGCCCGGGGATCTGTGTATCGGCGTCTTGACCCTGGATGCCCCCGCCTCCCTCAACGCCCTGAGCCTGCCGATGATCCGGCTCCTGAGCCGGCAGCTCGCCCTGTGGGCTGAGGATCCAAGGGTACGCGCCGTCTGGCTGGAGGGGGGAGAGAAGGCGTTTTGCGCCGGCGGTGATATCCGCTCCTTCTACCACCTGGCCCAGGAGCAGCCGGTGAGTGTGCTCGGTGAGTTCGCCGCCGATTTCTTCGAGCAGGAGTACCGCCTCGATCACGCCATTCACACCTATCCCAAGCCCATCCTCTGCCTGGGCCATGGCATCGTCATGGGCGGCGGTATCGGCCTGTTGGCGGGGGCCCGTTTTCGCATCCTGACCGAGCAGAGCCTGCTCGCCATGCCCGAGGTGAGCATAGGCCTCTACCCGGATGTGGCCGGCAGCTGGTTCCTGTCACGTATGCCGGGGCGGCTCGGGCTCTGGCTCGGTCTCACCGGGGCCCGCTTTAACGGCAGCGATGCCCTGGCGCTCGGGATGGCCGATGCCCTGATCCCGGCGGCGCGCCGCGCTGAGCTCAAGGAGCGGCTGCAGGGGCTGGACTGGCGGCTCGAGGGGGAGGCGCTCGATGAGGCCATCTTCGGCCTGCTCGTTCGCCTCGGGGAGGGGATGCCGGCCCCCGAGCCTCTGCTGCTGCCCCACCGGGGGCAGATAGAGGCGCTGCTGGCCGGTCGCTCCCTCGAGGGGATCCTGGCGCGCCTGTTTGCCGCCGATCTCGCGCCCTGGCCGGCCCTGGCCCAGGCCCAGGCGACGTGCCACGGTGGCAGCCCCATCAGCCGGGCCATCGCCTGGCAGCAATACGGGCATGCCCGCCACCTGTCGCTGGCCGAGGTGTTTGCCGAGGAGCTCGCCCTCTCGGTCAACTGCGTGCTGGAGGGGGATTTTCTGGAAGGGGTGCGCGCCCTGCTTATCGACAAGGACAAGTCCCCGTGCTGGCGCTTCGCCAGGCAGAGCGAGGTGCCCGCCGACTGGCTGGCCGACATGTGGCGCTGGCGCGGCGGGGACAATCCCCTGGCTCAACTTGCCTAAGGAGAGAGAATGAACATCGCATTTATCGGTCTTGGTAACATGGGTGGCCCCATGGCCGCCAACCTGGTCCGCGCCGGTCACCGGGTGCGGGTCTACGATCTGCTGGCCGAGCACCTGGCCGAGGCGGCCGCCGCCGGCTGCATCGCGGCGGCCAGCGCCCGCGAGGCGGTCTCGGACTGTGAGGTAGCCATCACCATGCTGCCGGCGGGACAGCATGTCACCGGCCTCTGGCTCGGCGACGATCTGCTCGGCGCCCTGCCACCCGGCACCCTGGTCATCGACAGCTCGACCATCGACGTTGCCTCGGCCCGCGCCGTGGGTGAGGCGGCGCGGGCACGCGGGCTGCGCTTTGTGGATGCGCCTGTCTCAGGTGGCACCGCCGGGGCCCGGGCCGGGACCCTGACCTTCATTATGGGGGGGGAGGCGCCCGACGTGGAGGCCGCCAAGCGTGTACTCGCGGCCATGGGGCAGAACCTGTTTCACGCAGGCCCCCTTGGCGCCGGTCAGATCGCCAAGATGTGCAACAATATGCTGCTCGCCATCCAGATGGCGGGCACCGCCGAGGCCCTGGCCCTCGGGGTGAGCGAGGGACTCGATCCCGCCGTGCTTTCGGCCATCATGGGCAAGAGCTCGGGCAATAACTGGTGCCTGGAGCGCTACAACCCCTGGCCCGGGGTGATGGAGAGTGCCCCGGCGTCACGCGACTATCAGGGGGGCTTCATGACCCGGCTGATGGTCAAGGATCTGGGACTGGCCATGGCGTTGGCCGAACACGCCAGGAGACCGGTGCCGCTCGGTGCCGCCGCCCGCAATCTGTTTCAGCTCCACGCCCAATGGGGCAACGAGGCCCTCGACTTTTCCAGCATTCAACGGCTCTATCGTGGTCCGGAGCATTGAGAGGAGTAAGCATGGATATTCATGACAAGCTGATTGCGGTGACCGGTGCCGGTCGTGGTCTGGGTCGGGCCATCGCCCTGGCGCTGGCCTCTGAAGGGGCCAGAGTGGCGCTGCTTGACGTCAACCGCAGCGATCTTGAGGTGACCCAGGCCGAGGTGGAGAGTCGGGGAGGGGAGGCGCTGCTGCTGCCCTGCAACGTGGCCGATGAGGCCGAGGTGGAGGGGGCCTTCGCCCGACTCGGCGAACTCGGTTCCCTCAGCGGGCTTGTCAACTGTGCCGGCATATTGCGCGACGGCCTGCTCATCAAGCGCCGGGATGGTCATCCCCTCGAGAAGCTGTCGCTGGCCCAGTGGCAGGCGGTCATCGACGTTAACCTCACCGGCACCTTCCTGTGTGGCCGCGAGGCGGCGGCCCTGATGAGCCAGACCGGGGGCGGCGTCATCATCAACGTCTCCTCCATTGCCCGGGCCGGCAACATGGGCCAGAGCAACTATGCGGCGAGCAAGGCGGGGGTGGCGGCCCTGGTGGTCACCTGGGCCCGTGAGCTGTCGCGCTATGGTATCCGGGTGATGGGCATAGCCCCCGGGGTGTTTGCCACCGACATGACGGCAGCCATGAAGCCCGAGGCGATGGATCGGATGCGTCAGGCCATCCCGGTCGGGCGACTCGGTGAGGCGGCCCAGATCGCCGACACGGTGCGCTTTATCCTTCACAACGACTACCTGAGTGGGCGCATGATCGAGATCGACGGCGGCCTGCGTCTCTGAATGGCCAGCATGGACGGCTGCATGGCCATGCAGCCGTTCTCCATGCCATCTCTTTCTCCAAATTGCAACTGTGTGAAATGTCAGGGGATCTTGTCTAATTTGACCCCTGTCACAGGCAACCTGTGTCATTTCTGTAAAATTGCGCCCGGTCAAAACCGGATCGATTAGAGGTGATGAACGTTGCGGCAGGCATAATCATGCAATATAGTTGCCGCCCTTTTCATGGGCCCCGGAGCGGGGTTTGCCTTCTTTAGTGCGAGTGGATTGAATAGGGACGTCAATCGCTGCCACAGCAAGCAACGGGACAGAGATGGATAATAAATTGGGTCTTGGCGCCCTCGTCTCCCTGGTCATTGGCTCCATGGTGGGAGCCGGCGTCTTCAGTCTGCCGCAAAATATCGCCTCCCACGCCGGGGTCGGTGCCATCGCCATCGGCTGGCTCGTCACCGGCCTTGGCATGATCTGCCTGGCCCTGGTCTATCAGTCGCTCTCCATGCGTCGCCCGGATCTCGACGGCGGCATCTTCAGCTATGCCAAGGCGGGGTTTGGTGACTTCATCGGTTTCAATGCCGCCTGGGGCTACTGGATCTGCCAACTGCTGGCCAACGTCTCCTATGCCGTGGTGGTCTTCAGCGCCCTGAGCTACTTCTTCGATACCCCGGAACGGGTCATCTTCGGCGATGGCAACACCCCCGTCGCCATCGTGCTTGCCTCCCTGCTCATCTGGTCGGTGAACGCCCTGGTGCTCAAGGGGGTCAAGATGGCCGCCATGGTCAACGTGGTGACCACCATCGCCAAGATGGTGCCCCTCATCGTCTTCTGTGTGGCGATCCTGCTCGCCTTCCACATGGAGACCTTCACTCTCGATATCTGGGGCCAACAGACCCCTGAGCTCGGCTCCGTGCTCGAGCAGGTCAAGTCCACCATGAAGGTGACCCTGTGGGTCTTTATCGGCATCGAGGGGGCCGTGGTGGTATCGGCTCGCGCCCGTCATCGCCGCGACGTGGGACGCGCCACCGTACTGGCCCTGCTCGGCGCCCTGGCCCTCTACGTCATGGTGACCCTGTTCACCCTGGGGGTGATGAGCCAGCCGGAAGTGGCCGCCCTCAAGAACCCCTCCACCGCCCTGATCCTCGAGAAGGTGGTCGGTCCCTGGGGCGCCTGGCTGATTAACATCGGCCTGGTGATCTCTGTGATGGGCGCCCTGCTGAGCTGGACCGTACTGGCGGCCGAGGTACCCTATATCGCCGGCAAGACCGGGGTCTTCCCCGAGTGGTTCTCCCGGGAGAACAAGAACGGCTCGCCCCAGGTGTCGCTCTGGTGCTCGGCTGCCCTGGTGCAGTTCTTCCTCATCGTCATCTACTTCCAGAGCTCCACCTATCTGGCGCTGGTGAACATCGCCACCGCGGCCGCCCTGGTGCCCTATGTCTTCTCCGGCGCCTATGGCCTCAAACTGGCGCTCTCGGGGCAGACCTATGAGGGGCAGCCCCATCAGCGCAAGCGCGACATGCTGCTGGCCCTGATCGCCACCGGCTACGGTTGCTGGCTGGTCTATGCGGCGGGGATCGAGTACCTGCTGCTGGTGGCCCTGCTCTATAGCCCGGGGATCTTCATCTACTGGAAGGCGCGTCAGCATCACGGCCTGCGCGGCATGAACCGCCTCGAGCAGGGGATGACGGCGGCCCTGCTCGGCTTTGCCGTGCTGGCCTTCTACAAGGTGATGGACGGTACCATTCCCCTCAATTAACAGGCACCATGACGGGATGGCTCTACGCCATCCCGTTTTGTTATGAGCAAGGAATTCTTATGTTGTTTCTCGGGTATCTGTTGCTGGGGGCCTGCGCCGGCATGCTGGCCGGTCTGTTTGGCATCGGCGGCGGGCTCATCATAGTCCCCGTGCTGGTCGCCACCTTCCGCCTGCAGGGGGTCCATCCCGATGTCATCACTCACCTGGCGCTGGGCACCTCCATGCTCACCATGATCTTCACCGGGGTGAGCTCCTTGCGGGTGCACCAGATGCGCGGGGCCGTGGATTGGCCCCTGATCCGCCAGCTTGCCGTCGGCATGATCCTGGGGGGCTGGCTCGGTGGTCTCACCGCCAGCTTGCTGCCGGCCACCACCCTCAACCTTATCATCGGCATCTTCGCCTGGGCCATGGCCCTGCAGATGGGGCTCTCCCTGCAACCCAAGGGGGGGCGGCCGCTGCCCGGACGGGCGGGTAACGGGGTGGCCGGGCTGGTGATCGGCTGGATGTCGGCCATCTTCGGCATCGGCGGGGGCTCGCTCACCGTGCCCTATCTCTCCTGGTGCAGCGTGCCCATGAGCCGGGCGGTGGCGGTCTCGGCGGCCTGTAGCCTTCCCATCGCGCTCTCGGGTAGCCTCTCCTATCTCTATGCCGGATGGGGGCATGGGGACTTGCCCGAGTGGTCGGTGGGCTACGTCTACCTGCCGGCGCTTCTTGGCATAGTGCTTACCAGCACCCAGTTTGCCCGCATCGGTGCCAGGTTGGCCCATCGTCTGCCTCCCAAGCGCCTCAAACAGGGGTTTGCCTGCCTGCTGCTCGTGGTGGGGGCGAAATTTATGCTCTTTAGCTGAGGCTGCTGCGCCAGGTTGCGGCAACTTGCTGAAAAAGCAGACGAACGCGCCTGAAAGAGGCAAAAAGCCGTTGCATTGAAGGGGCGCTCTGTTAGACTTCACCGCGTTCGATGGTGGCCCCATTGGTCCTCTCGCATCGATAACCCGTCTACCTGGTCAGGTCCGGAAGGAAGCAGCCAAGGCGGGGGACTCGAGTGCCGGGATGTGGCTGGTGGGGCCGCCTCCATTTCTGGAATATCTATCGCTTATCTCCCCTTTGCCCTCTGGTCATCCACATGGTGTGGACGAGGAGGCGCAGCCTGACGCTCTTCCGCTTTGCTCTCTCTTCCGCCTGTTTCTCAAGCCGACATTGGGCCATCGCCGCCTCGCTATGAGATCCACTGCTGGCGGCTGTAGTGGCGTTTTAGCTGGGGGTCGCTGCTGCGCTCCAGCTTCCAGCGCTGGCAGCCGTTGAAGGCGGTGTAGTCGGCCAGCGTCTGCTCCAGGGCCGGCAGGAAGTCGTGCAGCCGACCGTCTTCGCGATAGGCGGCCGGCTCCAGCACCAGATTTTTAAGCAGCAGCTTGCCGCAGGCTCGCTCGGCCTTGACGTCGAGACGGCCGATGAAGTGCTCCCCCCAGAGCAGCGCCAGGGTGTAGTAGCCAAAGCGGCGCTTGGGTGCGGGCAGGTAGACCTCCAGCTGGTAGTCAAACCCGAACCAGTGGCGCAGCCGCTCACGCTGGATGAGCAGGTTATCGAACGGGTTGAGCAGCCACACCCGGTTGGGCACTCCGGTGGGGGCTGCGAGATCGGATTCGAACCAGTAGCGCTCGCGCCCGACCGCAAAGCTCTCGAGTCGGCCCTCCTCCTCCATGGCCGCCAGCGCCGCCTTGATGGGCGCCTGCACGTTGCGGCGCAAATACCCCATCTGCCTGAGGCTGCCAAAGCCCTGGGCGGCTAGGTAGCGCTCGACAAGGTGACGGGCGAATGCCTCGTCATCGGGGGGCCGGGTGTCGATGCCTGTCGGCAGTACCCGCTCGGTCAAGTCGAACACCTTCTGAAACTTCTCCCGCCGCACCACCATGAGCGCTCCTTCCATAAAGAGTTGCTCGAGGGCCTTCTTGGCCGGCTTCCACTCCCACCAGCCCCCTTTGTGACCGGGGTGGTCGAAGTCGCTCGCCTTGCACGGGCCCTGCTCGCGGATGCGGCCGAGCACCTGATCCATCACGGCACAGTCACGCTCGAACCAGTGACGCTGGCCATCGCGCAGGGCCAGCTTGCGCGGCAGGCTGAAGCGGTAGTCCTCCATGGGCAGGTAGGCGGCGGCGTGCGACCAGTATTCGAACAGCTCGCCACGGGCGAGGGCGGCATCGAGCTGAGCGGGCTGGTAGCCCGGCAGGCGTGAGTGCAGCACATGGTGGTGGGCGCGCTCGACTACGTTGATCGAATCTATCTGCACATAGCCGAGGCGCTGCACCGTGGTGAGCAGATCCGCAGGAGGTGTGAGCAGCCCCTGGCGGGCCAGGTTGATACGGCGCCATTCGAGGGGAGAGAAGGGAGAGGACATCGAAGCTCCATATCGTGACGGTTGGGTGGTGACACCAGGAAGGAGACCCGGGCTCGAGGCGAGGCCCGGGCGCTCTGTGGTCATGGGTCTGTGTTCAGCAATTCGCCATGGCCGGGGTGCAGCAGCCGCATCACCAGGGCGCAGTAGAGCACGGTGAGCAGCACGGTGAGGAGGCGATCCCCCATGGCGACCAGACTCTGGCTCGGCAGCAGGCTGGCCAGCAGGGTCAGCAGCACCGTCATGGCGCTCTGGATGACGGGGATGGGCCAGCCGCAGGCCAGGCGTCCCGAGAGCCAGAGGCTGGCCGCCAGGGCGCAGAGCAGGGCGAAGGGGGGATTGGGCAGCAACCAGATGATCAATACCAGGGGCAGGGCCACCAGGGCGCCCAGCAGGTTGGCGGTGAGCAGGGTGCGGGCATTGCTGCGGGTCAGGGTGGGATCATTGGCCCGCAGCAGGTTGGCCAGGGTGGCACCGATGAGGATGGCGCTCTGATCCTGGGCCGCGATGGCCAGGGCCACGGCCAACAGCAGGGCGGCGCTCTTGCCCAGCACCTGCAGTGCCGAAGGGGGGCGGCTGTCGGTTGCCGCCGGGGTCGGCCAGCTCGGCCAGGGGCGGGGCCAGAGGGCGAAGGCGAGCAGGGTCCAGAAGATGGCCTTGACGATGGCCTTGCCCATCAGGGGGGCGATGGCCATGGGCCAGCCCGGATCGCTTTGTACCAGCACCAGGCTCATGGTGGTGACCATGAGCCCAAGCAGCCCCACCAGATCGGCCGGGTTACGCTCGAGGCGGGCAAACAGGGCCACCACCAGCGCGATCATGGTCAGCCAGAAGGCGAAAAGATTGCCGCCGGTCAGGCGGGCCATCAGACCGATGAGGGCACTGCAGATCACCACTACCCCCAACAGTTTGACCAGCATCACCAGGGGGGGGCGTCCTGGCATCAGCAACAGCAGGATCACCGTGAAGATGGGGGCGAGCATGGGCAGGCTGGCCCCGCTTTGCATCTCTATGGCCAGGACAACCATGGGCATTATCCCAAGACGCAGTGCCCCATGGCGCCATGCTTGCCCGCTCATGAGAGGTAGGAGAGCTGGGCCAGTACACGCAGCCAGAGGCCGCCGACCCACTCCATCCAGGCGCTCTTGCCCGGATAGAAGAGCACGGTCGCCTGGGAGCCATAGCGCAGGCCACGTGGCAGCGGTTCGTCCAGCACCAGGGTGACGGGGAACTGGCGCCCGGCCTGTTTGCCGCTGGGGGCCATCAGCAGACCCGTGCTCTGATCCGTGCCCAGGCTGCCGGCACTGCCAAAGCCCAGGCTCTCGAGGCGGGCCTTGAAGAGTCGTCCGGGCAGCACATCAAACAGGATCTCGGCCGGTTGTCCCGCCCTGAGATACTCCAGGGCATTCTCGTCGAGCATGGTGGTGATCCAGATTGCGCCTGTGTCGATAAAAGTCATGGCCGGGGTGCCCACGGCCGCATATTGGCCAGGGGCCAACTGGATATTGGTGATGGCGCCCTGATTGGGGGCCACCACTGTGGTGCGCATCAGGTCCAGGCGTGCCTTGGCCAGGGTGGCCATCGCCTCCTTGAGGCGGGGGTTCTCCTCCCCCTGGGGACCCAGACTCTGGCGGGCGCGCTGCAGATCGGCCTCGCTGGCGGTGAGGGCGGCCTCGGCCTGGGCCAGGGTGGCGCTGGCCTGATCCCGCTGGGCGGCCGACATGACGCCCCGGCGCGCCAGCTCCAGCACCCGGGCCGCATTGTCGGCGGCGTTATCGCGCGCGGCCTTGGCCTGCACCATGCGGGCCTGGGCGGTCTGCACCGCGGCGGTGTCGGCGCCGATCGCCTGCCCTACGCTGGAGACATGGGCCTCGGCCTGGGCCAGGGCGATGCGGTAGGGATCCGGATTGATGCGAAACAGGGGGGCGCCGGCGGCCACCTGGCTGTTATCGCTCACCTCGACGGCGCTCACCTTGCCGGCCACCTCGGGGGCGATGCGGATCAGAAAGGCCTGCACGCTCCCCTCGCGGCTCAAGGGGGTAAGGCGCTGGGCAAACAGCACATAGACGAGGACCACCAGGGCCAGGAGCACAAGGGTGAGGGTCAGGCGGCGAACGGGATCGCGATGGGGGGCATCCATGATGGAGGGCTCCTGTTAATCAGAGAGAGGTGGCAGGGCACGGCTTGTCATGGCCCTGACCGGGACGATATAAAGCCCTGATACTATTGCATGGAAATCCGTCATCATGAAGATCCACTCCGATGAGTTGATGCAGTTCGTGGCCGTGGTGGAGGCGGGCAGTTTTCGCCAGGCGGCCGACAACCTCGGCATCGACAACTCGGCCCTCAGCCGGGGCGTGAAGCGCCTCGAGCAGAAGCTCTCCACCGTGCTGCTCAACCGCACCACCCGGCGCCTGGGCCTGACCGAAGAGGGGGCCTGGCTCTATCAGAAGGCGCTCACGATCATCGCCGAGATGGCCGAGGTGGAAGGGACGCTCCTGATGCGCCGGGAGCAGCCCGAGGGGATCTTGCGAGTCGACGCCGCCACCCCCTTTATCCTGCACCAGCTGGTGCCCCTCATCGGCTGTTTTCGGCAGCGTTATCCGCGTATCGAGCTGCAGCTGCACAGCTCGGAGGGGTTTATCAACCTGATGGAGCGCCGGGTCGATGTGGCCATCCGCATCGGCGAGCTGGAGGACTCCTCCCTGCGCGTCATGCCCCTCGGGCGCACGCGCATTCGCCTGCTGGCCTCACCCGCCTACCTCGCTCGCAGTGGTACACCCGAGACGGTGGCAAGCCTGAGCCAGCACACCCTGCTTGGGTTTATCGCGCCCGATCACCTCAATCACTGGCCCCTTCGCTCGGCCTTGGGGGACCGCCTGCCGGTGACCCCCGGCCTTTGCGCCAGCAGCGGCGAGACCCTGCGCCAGCTGGCCCTGGCCGGGGAGGGGATCGTCTGTCTGTCCGACTTTATGACCGGCGAGGATAGGGCCAGCGGGGCCCTGGTTGAGGTGCTGGCCAGCGCCAACAGCGGTGCCTCGCGCCCGATTAATGCCGTCTTCTACTCCGATGCCCAGCGCGATCCGCGCCTGCGTGTCTGGCTCGACTTTCTCAAAGCCAGCCTCGGTGAGGGGGCTCTCTAGGCGCATCGGCAAAAACGTCAGGCCCCGCAGTGCGGGGCCTCTCTTTGGCGGGGATCAGGCGGCCGAGCCGTCGGCCCTGGGGTAATCGGTCAGCCCCTTGGCGCTGCCGCCAAACAGGGTGGCCGGATCGTGCTGGGCCCAGGGTTGATCGCGGCGGATCCGCTCCGGCAGGTCCGGGTTGGCGACGAAGGGGCGGCCAAAGCCCACCAGGTCGGCCCAACCCTCGGCGATGGCGGCGCGGGCGCGTGCCGCGTCGTATTTGCCGGCGTAGATGAGGGTGCCCGGATAGGCCGCACGCAAAGCCTGTTTGAAGTCGACGCCCATCAGGGGGGCATCGTCCCAGTCAGCCTCGGCGATGTGCAGGTAGACCACGCCGAGCTCGCCGAGCAGGCGCGCGGCGGCGGTGTAGGTCTGCTCGGGATCGGCGTCGACCGTGCCGTTGAGGGTGGTGAGCGGCGCCAGACGCACGCCGACCCGCTCCATGCCGATCTCGGCGCCGACCGCCTCGACCACCTCGCGCAGGAAGCGCAGGCGGTTGTCGAGGGAGCCGCCGTAGCAGTCTGTGCGGGCGTTGGATTCCGAGTCGAGAAACTGGTTGATGAGATAACCGTTGGCCCCGTGCAGCTCGATGCCATCAAAGCCCGCCGCCATGGCGTTGCGGGCCGCCTGGCGAAACGCCTGCACCACGTCGGCAATCTCTTGGACCGAAAGGGCGCGTGGAGTAACGGTTTCCACAAAGCCCGGGGCATTGTCCTTGTCCACAAACACCCGCACCCCCTCGGCGCGCAGGGCCGAGGCGCTGACCGGTTGGGCACCGCCTATGTTGTCCGGGTGGGTGACGCGACCCACATGCCAGAGCTGGGCGAAGATGGTGCCCCCGTTGGCATGCACCGCATCGGTCACGGTACGCCAGCCGGCCACCTGCTCGGGGCTATAGATGCCGGGGGTCCAGGCGTAGCCCTTACCGAGGGGGGAGATCTGGGTGCCTTCGCTCACGATAAGGCCGGCACCGGCACGCTGGGCATAATAGGTGGCCATCAGCTCGGTGGCCACGTCGCCAGGCTGGGCGGCGCGCGAGCGGGTCATGGGCGGCATGACGATGCGATTGGAGAGGGTCAGCCGGCCAAGGGTAAAGGGGGTGAAGAGGAGATCGGGTTGCATGGGGAGCCTCGAGAGGTGTCAAACAGAGGGCTCCAGCATAGGGGGCGTGTTATTGTCAAAAAAGGCCATTAACAGCAAAGCAGTGCTGCATTTATCGCAGCAATAGAGGGAGAAGAGGGGGCATGAGCCCCCGCTGTGGTTATTCCCGAACGGGTGTGGCGGGCGTAAAGAAGTCGCGCCGAAAGCGTCCGATGGCCGCTTCCCGCTCGGCCTGCCAGCTCGCCTCATCCATGGCGTCCCGGCGCAGGGCCAGGTTTGCCTCCAGCTCGGCCAAGGCCTCCTGGTAGTGGCGGCGCTCGGTCCGTTGGGCCTGTTGCTGCGCCTCGAAGGCGAGGGTGGCACTGGCCTGCTCCCTTGGCAGAAAGTGGCGTGCCATCGGCGCCACGGGATCATCGGGCCAGAGCTGACGCGCCTGCTGCAGGCGGGCTGCGGGATTGAAAAGATCGGGAGCCAGGGCCGGCTCATCGTGAGCCCACTGATCCTGCAGGCTCGAGAGCGCGGCCAGGCGCTCGCCCTGCGAGAGCCCTTCGGTCGCCTCGGCGAGGGCCTCCAGGGCGAGGGCGTAGCGTCCTTGCACCAGCAGGGCCGAGGGCAGCTCCCCGAGCAGGGACGACAGGGCCGCCACCTTGTCACTGAGGGGGGCGTCGCTCGATTGCGCCTCCCCGGCGAGCAGGCTCTCCTGCCCGGGACTCAGCGGTGGCAAGGGCTCGACAGCCGGCGCGGTCGCAGCCGCGGGCGGCGTGCTGGGCGCCTGTCGAAGCGTCTCCTGCGCGAGCGGGTGGGCCTGCGGCGCGGGAAGCGGGGCCCCGGGCGCGGCACCTGTTTGTGCGGGGCCGTCTGCGGGCCACAGCAGCCAGACGCCGAGCAGGCAGAGGGCGAGCGCCCCCAGCCGCGCCTTCATCGACTCACCTCGGCCTGTACCGGGAAGTGATCCGAGAGGTTGCTCTCGGGCCAGATCCCGGCGGCGCTGGTACGCGGTATGGCCACCGTGTTGCGGTTTGCACTGGCCGGGGCGTAATCCTGGCTCACCATGACGTAGTCCAGATACTCCACGTTGGCGCCACCCGAGAGCAGGCCGCCGGAGTAGGCGTTGACGCGCGGATCGAAGGTGGCATCCCAACCGGCATAGCCGGGCTCGCCGGCGTTGAGGCCCGCCAGCATGCCGGCGTAGTCGTCCGGGAACTTGCGCTTGTTGACGTTAAAGTCGCCCCCATAGAGCACTGTATCCCCCTTGGGGATGGCCAGACGCGCGGCGAAGTCGCGGATCTGGCGGAACTGGGTCTGACGGATGGCGCGGGCGGCGTCGGTATCGAAGGAGGCGGCATGGGTGGCGAACAGGTGCCAGGCCTTGCCCCCCTTGATCACCTCGGCATAGACCACCCCCTTGTCGGCGAAGCAGTCGGTGCCGGTGCAGTCGGGATAGACGAACTGGGCCTCGCGCACTATGGGGTAACGGCTGACGATCACCACGCCCCCGTCGTGAATGTTGATGCCGGGCTTGTCGAGCACCTTGGTCTGGTAGGGATACTCCCTGGCCAGTGCCTGCAAGAAGGCGTCGCGCCGCCCGTCGAACACCTCTTGCAGCAGCAGGGCGTCATACCCCTTGAGGTGTGATGGCAGCAGGGCCAGCCGTTCGCCGATGCGCTTGGCGATGACGGGAAGGGCCCAGATGTTGTAGGTAGCGACCGAGAGGCGCCCCTCGTCGGGTGATGGGGTGGGCGCACTCTGGGGCGCCGTGATCTGATAGTCGAGATCGTCATAGCGGCCGGTATAGCGGGCGGCAAAGGCGAGTTCGCTGGCGCCGGAGAGACGATGGATGGTGCGATCCGACAGCCAGCCCGAGCTGCTCTCCTCGGTGGCGCCCCCGTGGCGCAGGCTGGTGTTCCACCAGGTGCCGACCATCTCCTGACTCAGGGTGTAGCGGCTGCCGTCGGCGGTGGTGACCCGGGTCTCGAAGCGATCGACCTGACCGGCCTTGACCCCCTCGTAGCGGTTGAAACTCAGTACCATGGCCCGCTCCCAGGGACCAAGTTCCTGGCGGTGCTGGGTCCACTGACTTCCCTCTTGCAGGGGGCCATCGTGGCGCACCTCGATCTGAACCGGCTCGGGGCCGTTATTGGTGAGATAGACATCTGTGTCGGCCAGGGCGAAGGCGCTGGTGAGCAGCAGAGGAAGGGCTAACCGGGCGTGGTACATGAGTGACTCCTTGTCATTGGATGGAATGTGCCCGTGTTATGCCGGGCACAGGAGTCACTTCATTTACATATTTGTTACAACTCGGTGAAAGACCCTATATGGGGGGGATCACAACCAGCGCTTCTCGGCGGTGAAGCAGACCGATAGCCAGGCATCTCCCAGGGTGTCGCCGAGGCGGCTCCAGAGCTCCTGGCGCAGGGCATCCTGGCGGGCGATGGGCCACTCCTGGCCCTGGGGCACCAGAATATTGAGTTCGAGATCGAAGCGGCGGCCGCTCTTGGCCAGATGGCTGTAGCACTCGACCCCGTAGCGATCGCGAAGGGCCTGCACCTCTTGGTGCACCCTTTGCTGTACCTCCCCCCTGGGGGCGATTTTCAGCACCTCGCGCAGATTGCGTCCGAGTACCTTGATGGGGATCAGGGTGGCACACAGGGCCAGCACCGAGACCAGCACAGGGTCGATATAGCGGTTGTAGTGGCCATAACCCGCCTGCTCGAGGAGCAGGGCGATGACAAATCCCACCAGCAGGGTGGCACTCAAAATGGTGTCGACCAGCCACTCCTTGGCATCGACCCGCACCAGCTCGGAGCCGGTGCGCCGTGCCACCTTGGCCTCCAGGGTGTAGATCCCGGCACAGAAGAGGGTTGAGATGCCGGCGTAGAGCAGGGCGTGGTCGAGCGCTATCTCTCGTCCCCCCTGGCGCAGTGCGGTGATCCCCTCCCCGAGGGCAACCAGACAGAGGGTCAGTATGAGGGCGCCATTGATGACGTTGGCGATGGGCTCGAAGTGGGCATAGCCGTATTGGAAGCGGGCGTCGTGGGGGCGGGTGACCAGATAGGCGGTGACCAGACCCAGACCCGTCATCCCCATGCTGAAGAGGGTGAAGATGCCGTCGAGCAAGATGGCATGGGAGCCGACAAACAAACCGTAGGCGATGCCGAAGGTGGCAAAACCGATACAGCCAAACAGAGAGAGGGTGAGGGCCTGTTTCTCTGTACTGATAACATGGCTAAGAGAAGCCATAACAATCCTCCATAGGTAGTCAAACAAGGTGGTGGAAAGGTGCCTGACAGGCTTGATCCCGCCGCCGTCGTGGCTGGTATACTGCCCGCCGACGAATAACAAGATGTGAGCGAATGTCGGACGGCGTGGATGCCGGCCGCATTGTGGTCGCCGGAGCGCCGGCTGGAGCAGCATGTCGACTGACATGGTTAAACAAGCAGGGAACAAGGATTCATGATCCCGAGACTCGATTATCAAGGCAGTGTGTCCCCTCTCGTCCTGGCTTTCCTCGATGCCTTGAGGGCAGGAGGCTTTCAGGGCGATATGGACAGGTCATATGCGGGCCGGCTCGCGATGGCGACGGACAACAGCGTCTATCAGGTGACGCCCCAGGCGGTGCTCTTCCCAAGAGACGCCGACGACATCAGCCGTATGCTGACCCTGGCACAGGAGTCCCGCTACCGGGAGCTGACGTTTTCTCCCCGGGGCGGCGGCACCGGCACCAATGGCCAGTCTTTAAGCGCCGGCATTATCGTCGATCTCTCCCGATATATGAACCGGATCATGGAAATCAATCCCGAGCAGGGGTGGGTGCGGGTCCAGGCGGGGGTCATCAAGGATCAGCTCAATGCCGCCCTCAAGCCCCACGGTTTCTTCTTCTCTCCCGATCTCTCCACTTCCAACCGCGCCACCATAGGCGGCATGGTCAACACCGATGCCTCGGGGCAGGGCTCACTCGTTTACGGCAAGACCTCGGATCACGTGCTCGGTCTCAAGGCGGTGCTGGAAAATGGCGACATCATCGCTACCGAGCCCCTCAAGGGCGCGCGTCTTGCCGACAAGCTGGCCCTCAAGAGCCGGGAAGGGGAGGTCTATCGTACCCTCTATCGCATCGGCCGCGAGCGCCGCGCCGATATCGAGGCGACCTTCCCCAGGCTCAACCGTTTCCTGACTGGCTATGATCTCAAGCACCTCTATGACCCCGCCGAGGATGCCCTCGACGTGAGCCGGGTGCTGTGCGGCTCGGAAGGCTCCCTCGGTTTTATCGTCGAGGCGCGCCTCAACATCACCCCCATCCCCCGCTTTCGCACCCTGGTCAACGTCAAGTACGACAGCTTTCCGTCAGCCCTGCGCAGCGCCCCCTTTATGGTGGCGGCCGAGGCCCTCTCGGTGGAGACGGTGGACTCGCGGGTGCTCAACCTGGCCAAGGCCGACATCATCTGGCACTCGGTGAGCAGCCTCATCGAGGAGGTGCCGGGCAAGCGGATGGACGGGCTCAACATCGTCGAATTTGCCGATCTTGACGAGGCCGAGCACGCCGCCAAGGTCGCCGAGTTGTGCCGGCGCATCGACGCGCTGATGGCACGCGGCGAGGCGGGCATCATCGGCTATCAGGTGTGTGACCACCTGCCGAGCATCGAGACCATCTATGCCATGCGAAAGAAATCGGTGGGGCTGCTTGGCAATGCCGACGGGCGCAAGAAGCCGGTCGCCTTTGCCGAGGATACGGCTGTGCCGCCGGAGTCCCTGGCCGACTTCATCATGGAGTTTCGCGCCCTGCTCGACGAGCACGGCCTCGACTACGGTATGTTTGGTCACGTGGATGCCGGCGTCTTGCACGTGCGCCCGGCCCTGGACATGTGCGATCCCGAGCAGGAGGTGATGCTGCGGCGCATCTCGGATCGGGTGGTGGCGCTGACCGCCAAATACGGCGGCTTGATGTGGGGCGAGCACGGCAAGGGGTTCCGCTCCGAGTACGGTCCCGCCTTCTTCGGTGAGTTGTGGGAGGAGCTGCAGCGAGTCAAGGGGGCATTCGACCCCAATAACCGTCTCAATCCGGGCAAGATCTGTACCCCCTTCGACAGTACCGCCGAGCTGGTGTCGGTGGACGGCCCCAAGCGTGGCAAGTATGACCGCCAGATCCCGGTGGCGGTGCGCGAGAGCTACACCCGGGCGCTGGACTGCAACGGTAACGGTCTGTGCTTTACCTTCGAGACCGACTCCCCCATGTGCCCCTCGGTCAAGGTGAGCCGCGACCGGCGTCACTCCCCCAAGGGACGCGCCGGCCTGATGCGCGAGTGGCTGCGCCAGCTGGCCCTGCAGGGATTCGATCCCCTCGCCGAAGAGGTGGCCCTGCAGTCGGGCGGTGTACGCTTCAAGCAGATTGTCGACAAGGTGCGCAACACCTGGGCTCGCTCGCGTGGTCAGTACGACTTCTCTCACGAGGTGATGGAGGCGATGGAGGGGTGTCTGGCGTGCAAGGCGTGCACCAGCCAGTGCCCCATCAAGGTGGATGTGCCGAGCTTTCGCTCCCGTTTCATGCAGCTCTACCACAGCCGCTACCTGCGCGCCCCCAAGGACTACTTCGTCGGCACGGTAGAGAGCTATACCCCCCTGATGGCCAAGGCGCCGCGCATGGTCAACTTCTTCCTGGAAAAGGAGTGGATGCAGAAGGCGAGCGAGAAGGTGCTCGGCATGGTGGATGTGCCCCTGCTGTCGGTACCGACCCTGGCCGAGTCGCTGCACGACCACAAGGCGCGTTACTTTGACTTGCCGGGGCTCGAGCGCATGAGTGCCGAGCAACGCCAGAAGGTGGTGCTGATCGTGCAAGATCCCTTCACCAGCTACTACGATGCCCCCGTGGTGCGGGATCTGGTGCACCTGTGTGGCAGGCTCGGTTACCAGCCCTACCTGCTCCCCTTCAAGCCCAATGGCAAGCCCCAGCATGTGAAGGGGTTCCTGCGCGCCTTTGCCCGCACCGCCGCCAACACGGCCCAGTTTCTGGGCAAGGTGGCCCGCCTCGGGGTGCCCCTTATCGGGGTCGATCCGGCCATGGTGCTCTGCTACCGGGACGAGTACGTCAAGGCCCTGGGGGAGGCGCGCGGTGAGTTCAAGGTGCTGCTGCCCCAGGAGTGGCTGCTCTCGCTGCCGGCCCCCGAGGTTGAGGCCAGCGGTGACGAGCCATGGTACCTGTTTGGACATTGCACCGAGAAGACCGCCCTGCCGGCCAGCACCCAACAGTGGAAGCAGGTATTCGAGCGCTTTGGTGCCCGCCTCGAGGCGGTGGCGGTGGGATGCTGCGGCATGGCCGGTACCTATGGCCACGACGCCCGCCATCTGGAGCGCTCGCGCGCCATCTATGGGTTGAGCTGGGCCGAGCCCCTCTCGCGGCTGCCCAAAGAGCGCTGCCTCGCCACCGGCTATTCGTGTCGCAGTCAGGTGGGACGTATGGAGGGGGAGAAGCTCAAGCACCCGCTGCAGGCGCTGCTCGAGCGGCTGTGATGCTCAAACCCAGCAAGCGCTTCCTGGTGCCCGAGGAGTACTGCCACGCCCGTTTCGTGCTCAAGGGGTGTGGCGAGGCTCAGGCGGTGGTGGAGTATGTGGCACTGATGCGCGAGCGAGAGCGGCTGCATCAGCTGTTTCGCTCCGATGACCCCTGGCCGTCGGCGCACTTCTCCCTGGCCCAGCACGAGGCGGATCTGGAGTGGCAGGTATCGGAGTTTCGCGCCCGTCGCTCCTTTGTCTACTCGGTGTGGGATGCCGCCGAGACGAAGCTTATCGGGGGCGTCTACCTCTACCCCTCGCTGCTGCCCGGGGTGCAGGTGGAGGCCTTCTTCTGGCTTGTCGGGGAGGCCCCCATCGATGAGGAGAGCTTTGGCCTGGCGCTACGGCGCTGGCTGGTCAACCGCTGGCACTGGAAGCAGCCCGTGTTTCCCGGCCGTGACATGCCCTGGGTAGAGTGGCCCGGGGTCACTTATCCCTGGTAGCCGAAGGCTACACCTGTGTAGAGAAGAGCAATGTCTATCTGGAAGAAACCCATGAGCCTGGCGGGGTTGGAGGCGAGTTCGCACAACACCCTGATGGCCCACCTCGATATTCATTACAGTGGCTTTGGCGACGACTGGATTGCCGCCACCATGCCGGTCGACAGTCGCACCCACCAACCGCTGGGCATGTTGCACGGGGGCGCCTCCGTGGTGCTGGCCGAGACACTTGGGTCGATTGCCGCCAATATGGCGGTGGATGGGGATCACTACTGTGTCGGTCTCGACATCAACGCCAACCACATACGTGCCAAGCGCGAAGGGGTGGTGACCGGGGTGACCCGTCCGGTGCATCTGGGAGCCACCACCCAGGTGTGGCAGATAGAGATAAAGGATGAGCGGGATCGCCTCATCTGCACCAGCCGGATCACCATGGCGGTACTCAAGGCCAAGCGTTCGGGCAGCACCCTCTGAAGCGCGTGCCAGAGCACTGGTTGAAAAATCACCATGCCAATCGTGCCACACAGGCATATACTTGCCATGTCTTTGAGATGCCAATCACATTTTTCAAGACAGCCGGAGAAAGTGGCGCTATAATCGCCGCCTTTTTGCTATTCTGCGGTGTGAACCGCCTGCCTTAAACCTGGAAGAATCTATGTCTGATACCGAACAACTGCCCCTGTTTGACGAGCTGGGATTGGCCGCGCCCATTTTGAAGGCGCTGCATGACGTTGGCTACGAGCGCCCGTCACCGATCCAGGCCGCCTCCATTCCGCCGCTCCTGGCGGGTCATGATCTGCTGGGGCAGGCTCAAACCGGTACAGGGAAGACCGCTGCTTTCGCGCTTCCGCTTTTGTCTCGCCTGGAGGCGGGCAATCGCTCTACCCAGATTCTGGTTCTGGCTCCGACCCGTGAGCTGGCCATCCAGGTCTCCGAGGCGTGCCAGCGTTACGCCCACCACATGCCCGATTTCCACGTGCTGCCCATCTATGGCGGCTCTTCCTACGACACCCAGATCCGCGCCCTGCGTCGCGGTGCCCAGGTGGTCGTCGGTACCCCGGGTCGCGTCATGGACCTGATCCGTCGCAAGAGCCTGGATCTCTCCGGTCTGAAGGCCCTGGTGCTGGACGAAGCGGACGAGATGCTGCGCATGGGCTTTATCGACGACGTGGACTGGATCATGGACCAGTGCCCGGCCGGTCGTCAGGTTGCCCTCTTCTCTGCCACCATGCCGGAGCAGATCCGCCGCGTGGCCCAGAAGCACCTGAAGAACCCCAAAGAGATCAAGATCGCCTCCAAGACTGCGACCGCGACCACCATCCGTCAGCGTTACTGGCAGGTGACCGGCTCCCACAAGCTGGAAGCCATGACCCGTCTGCTGGAAGTAGAGCCCTACGAGGCCCTGCTGGTGTTCGTGCGTACCAAGAACGCCGCCGAAGAGCTGGCCGGCAAGCTGGCCGCTCGTGGCCATGCCTGTGAAGCCCTGCACGGCGACATCCCGCAGAAGCTGCGTGAGCGTACCGTCGAGAAGCTGCGTCAGGGTCAACTGGATATCCTGATCGCCACCGACGTGGTCGCCCGCGGTCTCGACGTCGAGCGCATCACCCACGTGGTGAACTACGACATTCCCTACGATACCGAGTCCTACGTGCACCGTATCGGCCGTACCGGTCGTGCCGGTCGTAAGGGTGAGGCCATCCTGTTTGTGGCTCCGCGCGAGCGTCGCATGCTGCGTTCTATCGAGCATGCGACCCGTCAGAGCATCGAGCCGATGAAGATGCCGACCACCGCCGACATCAACCAGCACCGCCTGACCAAGTTCAAGGAGCGCATTCGCGAGACCATGATGGGTGAGGAGCTCGAGACCTACTACGAACTGGTCAACGAGCTGGTGCAGGATGAGTCTGTCGACCCCATCGAGCTGGCTGCCGCCCTGGCCAAGCTGGTGCAAGGGGATCAGCCCCTGCTGCTCGACGAATCCAAGCCGGATCCGCTGCTCTCCCAGCCGCCCCGCGAGTTCGACCGTCAGCGCGACTTCGGTGACCGTGACTTCAACAACCGCGGCGAGCGCGACTTTAACCGTGGCGATCGCCCGGCCCGTCGCATGCCGGGTCTGGAGCCGCGTCCGCTCAAAGACAATCCTGACGTGAAGATGGAGCGTTTCCGCGTTGACGTGGGTTCCCATCACGGCGTCAAGCCGGGTCAGATCGTCGGCGCCATCGCCAACGAGGCCAACCTCGAGAGCCGCTTCATCGGCAACATCGAGATCGCCGATGACTTCTCCACCGTCGACTTGCCCAAGGGCATGAGCGCCGAGGTGATGGAAGTGCTGCGTCGCGCCCGTGTCTGCCAGCGCCCGCTGATGATCACTCCCTACACCGAAGTACCGGAAGGGACCCGCAGCGCTCCCCCGCGCCAGTTCCGTGACCGCCCCTTCAACAAGGAGCGCCGTCCGTTCAAGGAGCGTCGCGAAGGCAATGGTAACCGCGAGCACGGCAACCGCGAAGGTGGCTTTGACAAGCGCAAGTTTGGTAACAAGCGCCGCGAGCACAACTGATCATACTTGGGTAACACCGGGTGATATGATGAGGGCCGATCCACGATCGGCCCTCTCTTTTTTGCATTCGGTGATGTCTTGCCGGTTATTCCATCAGCTTTTTCACCGCCTCCCGGGTCAGCGCCTGATTGAAGCGGGCCAGTGCCTCCCGCCCCTGGGGAGTGTCGGTGAAGCAGACATGCAGGGTCTTGTCCTCCAGCAGTCGATCGTTGAAGCCGATCTTGTCGGCCAGCCCTTGCAGCTTGGGATCGCTTTGCAGCAGAAAGCCCATCACATTCTTGTCGATCACCGCGAGATCCAGCCGCCCGTTGCCCAGTTTGAGCAGGTTTTGGGCATCCGAGGTGGTCGCATCGACACTGAGAGCCTTGCTGGCTACCCGATTATCAAAGTCGACGGTGTTCACATAGCCGGTCACCACGCCTATCTTCTTGCCCTTGAGATCGTCCAGGCTCTGCCAGGTGACGGGGTTTGCCTGTTGCTGGGCAAAGCCGAGGGGGCCATGGCCGATGGGATCCGAGAAGAGGCAGGGGCTCTGGGGATCCTGGTACTCGGGAAAGTAGCCCACCACCTCGGGATTGGCCTTGGCCTCGTCCACGGCTCGCTGCCAGGGGAGGAACTTGATGGTGAGCGTCTCTCCGGCCGCGGTGAAGGCGGCCTTGACCACTTCGCTGGTCTTTCCTTGCCCGGGCAGGGTCGCCCCCGTGTAGGGAGGCCAGTCCAGGCTGGTGAGGGTGACAGCCTGGGTGGCCGTGGCGGTGAGCAGGGGCAAGATGGCCTGTGCGAGTCGACTCCTGAACATGGGGATATCTCCGGGGATTAGGGTTCCCTAAAGATAGCCTTCCCGGGCACGCTGTCATGTTGGCGGGGCAGCGGGGGACCAAACAGTACCCCGAGCCGCTCTCGCCAGGGGAGGGGGCGCGCCTCACGGAGCATGTCGCGCCACTCATGGAAGGTGAGGGTGATGGGGTTGAAGCTGTGAATGGGCTTGGTGATGCCATAGCGGCACGGCGTGGCCGGATCCTCTTCCACGAAGGTACCAAAGAGGCGATCCCAGATGATCAGCACGCCGGCGAAGTTGCGATCGATATAGCCCGGATTGCTGGCGTGGTGGACCCTGTGGTGGGAGGGGGTGTTGAGTACCCACTCGAGCCAGCCCAGGCGCCCTATGACCTGGGTATGGACAAAGAACTGGAAGGCGAGGCTCAGGAGCACGGTGGCGACGACCGCCTCGGGAGGAAAACCGAGCAGGATCATCGGCAGCCAGAAGAGCCACATCCCCGAGACCGGGTACATCAGGCTCTGGCGAAAGGCCGTGGAGAGGTTGAGGCGCTCCGAGCTGTGATGCACCACGTGGGAGGCCCACAGCCAGCGCACGTGGTGGCTGGCGAAGTGGAACAGCCAGTAGCAGAGATCCTGTAGCAAGAAGAGCAGCAGTACGCTCCAGAAGGTGAGCGGGATGTCCAGCAGGCGCCATCCCCAGACCGCATCATAGATGTGGGTGATGAGCAGGGCGGCGAGCAGATCCCCCCCCTGGTGCATCAGGGCCAGGGTGGCGTTGGCCAGCAGATCGCGCCACTGGTAGCGGGCGGTGGGGAAGCGCTCCCCGTGACGATGCAGGTACCACATCTCGGCTCCGATAAAGAGCAGGAACAGGGGGGCCAGGTAGAGGAGGATCAGCTTCACATCCATATGAGTCATCCTTGTCGATGTTTTGCCCAGCATACTGCACTTTTTGCATTCGATTAACAGGCGGCGATCCCCCTTTTGGGGGGCTTTTGGGCCGTATCTGCGGGGAACAATGATGAGGATGTCAAAAGTGTTGTTACCGTCATGTTTCAATAGGGACACGGCAGCGGCTTTTCCATATACTCCCGTCAGTGTTGAGTCAGGTTAGACAAGCATGGATGCAGCTCTCTCCCATACCGATACTCGCCTCCTGATACTGATGGTTTTGTTTGGCTATGTGCTGGCCTTTCTCACCCTCACCCTCACCTGGCGGGCCTATCGTCAAATCCCGGGTATTCACTTCTGGTGGGCAGCCAGCCTGATGGCGTTGGCCGGCCTGACCGGTTTTGTGGTGGGTACCCAGCTCACCCTCCAGTCGGGGTTGTGGGCCGGTAATCTCTTCTTGTTGCTTCATGCGGCCCTGATGCTGGCGGGGGTGCGTGCCTTCCTGCAACTTCCCAACGAGTGGCAACGCTGGTGCGGCGGCATGTTGCTGCTGATCGGATTGCTGGGTTTGAGTCATTGGCTAGGGATGCCGCGAGCCTCGCTGCTCCTGATGGCGATCGCCTTCTCGGGGTTTGGCTCCATGCTCATCTGGCAACTGGCGCGCCACGGGGGGCACAACTATCGCCTGGTGATCCTACTGCTGGGGCTGGTGACCCTCTCTCTCACCCTCTTCGTGTTGATCAACACCCTGCTGATGAGCGGCATACCCCTGCCCTGGGATCATCGCGCCGCGATCATCACCGCCTGTCTGGCCATGCTGGTGGCCGGTTACCTGACTCCAGTCGGTGTCTTGCTGCTCTGTATTCAGCACCACACCCTCGCCCTGCGCCAACAGGCTACCCATGACCCGCTGACCGGGCTCTACAACCGCCGGGGGCTGCACCAGAGGATGCGCACCCTGATGGAGCGGGCACCACTGGTGGTGGCCATGATGGATCTCGACGACTTTAAACAGATCAATGACAGGTTTGGCCATGAGATGGGGGATCGGGTACTGCAGGGGGTGGGCCGCCAGCTGCAGCGCTTGCCGGGCACCGTTGCCGCCCGGATCGGGGGTGAGGAGTTTGTGTTGCTGATGCACCTCGATGAGGACCAGAGCTATCGGCTCTGCGAGCAGCTCTGTGCCGAGATAGCCCTGCTGAGCTTTGGCGAGGTGAGGGTGACCGCCAGCCTGGGGGTGGACCGCATCCTGGCCGGTGAGCGTTTGGAGGCGGCACTCAAGCGGGCTGATTTCGCCCTCTACCGGGCCAAGCGCCTGGGCAAGAATCGGGTCTGTGGCCCCGAGTGCCTGGACAAGATGCCGTCCGGGCTCTGAGGACGTCAGCCCGGTTGGCGAGGGGCCTGGGCCCGCAGGAAGGGGAGCAGCAGCAGGGCCGAGATGCCGGCGGCGATGGCGATCACCACGAAGAAGCCTTGCCAGTGCCAGATCTCCATCACCCTGGCCAGGGGGTAGCCCGAGAGGGCCGCGCCCATGTAGGCGAAGAGACCAACAAAGCCGGTGGCGGCCCCCGCCGCATCCTTGTGGGAGCACTCGGCCGCCGCCATGCCGATCAGCATCTGGGGGCCGAAGACGAAGAAGCCGATGGTAAAGAAGCAGGCCGCCTGCATCACGTAGGTGGCGAAGGGCATCAGCCAGAGTGAGCCCACCGAGAGCAATATACCGGCGGCGAAGATGAGGTTCATGGGACCCCGGTTGCCGTTAAAGAGCCGGTCCGATCCCCAGCCTGCCACCAGGGCGCCGACAAAGCCCCCCAGCTCAAACAGGGTCACTGCCGAGTTGGCCGTCACCAGATCCACCCCCAGCCGCTCCTGCATATAGAGGTTGCCCCAGTCGTTGATGGCGGCACGGACCACATAGACCAGCACATAGCAGCAGGCGAGCAGCCAGATATAGGGGTTGGTCAGCACATAGCGATGGAGGATCTGGCGCCGGGAGAGACCCGCCCCCTCCTGCTGCTGGGCCATCTCCAGAGCATCCTGTCGCCATACCCCCACGCTCGGCAGCCCGAGGGTCTGGGGCTTGTCCCGCAGTCGCCAGCACAGGAACAAACCGGCGGCAATGGCGCACAGCCCCGGCACTATCATGCCGGCGCGCCAGCCATAGTGCAGGGCCACGGTGGCCACCACCATGGGGATGAGGGCGCCCCCCACGTTGTGGGCCGTGTTCCACAGGGCCCACCAGCCCCCCCGCTCGGAACGCGAATACCAGGTGGTGAGCAGCTTGGAGCAGGGAGGCCAGCCCCATCCCTGGAAGAAGGCGTTGGCGACCCAGAGCAGGGCGAACAGCCAGAGCGAGGAGGAGAGACCGAACAGTATGTTGACCACACCGGTGGCCATCAGCCCCAGCCCCATGAAATAGCGGGGATTGGAGTGATCGCTGACGATGCCCGAGAAGAACTTCGACAGCCCGTAGGTGATGTAGAAAAGGGTGGCCAGCAACCCGATATCGGTGCGCGCTATGATGCCATTGGCCAGCATGTCGGGCATGGCGGCGTTGAAGCTCTTGCGGGTGAAGTAGAAGAGGGCGTACCCCAGATAGATAGAGAGCAGGATATGGCGGCGCCAATAGCGATAGCGCTGCGCTATTTCTGCCGGGTCCGTGATAGCCGGGGCCCAGGCCGGGCTTCTTAAAAAACCGAACATCAGCGCTCCTTGTTACGTCTGCCGGGCAGGGTGACCGAGAGGCGGGTGCCGTGGGTACAGGAGAGGGAGAGCTCCCCCCCCATGGCCTGCAGCCGCTCGCGCAGGCCAAGCAAGCCAAAGCCCCGGGGGGTCTGATCCTGAGGCAGGCCGCAACCGTCGTCTTCGAGCACCAGATGCAGCCACTGCCCCTGATGCCAGGCTTGCAGGGTCACGGCGCTCGCGCCGGCGTGTTTGACCACGTTATTGAGCCCCTCCTGGCAGACCCGAAACAGGGTAACCCTCTGCCCTTCACTGAGTTGCTCCTCGTCGATGCGCCACTCCAGGTGAGTGACGATCCCCTGGGCTTCTAGCTCCATCTCCCGCAGCAGGGCGCGCACCGCCTGGGCCAGGGGGAGATCGTCGAGCTGGCGCGGGCGTAGCCGTCCCAGCAGGCGACGCACCGCATCATAGACCCCGAGGGAGAGCTGCTCGATGAGGGCGCTGCTTTGGGTCACGCCGGGGTTATCCGGTGCCAGCCGCGGCAGGATCCCCGCCTGGGTGCGGATGGCGGTGATGGTCTGGCCTATGTCGTCGTGCAGCTCACGGGCCACCTCCCGGCGCACGTGCTCCTCGGTCTCCACCAGTCGCTCGGCAAGCTGGCGATTGCAGGCGAGCTGGTGCTCGAGCTCGCCGTTGAGCTCGCGCAGACGCTGGATCCCGGCCCCCAGCAGTAGGCCGGTCAGGCTCTGGGCCAACAGGGAGAGAAGCAGGTCCACCGCATGATCGTGCCAAGTCTGGCCCGCGATAAGGGCGATGGCGTTCATCAGGGTGGCCAGCAGGGCTCCCTGCCAGCCATAGCGCCAGGCAAGGGCGATGATGGGCAGCGCGAGACAGAAGGGGGTGAAGCGGGCCAGCTCCTTGGGCAGCCCCAGCTGCAGGGAGAGACTCACCGCGAACAGTAGCAGATACCAGATGAGGTGACGGGCGCGCCAGGCCACCGGTTGGGCCACCAGGGCAGGGCCCAGGGGCTGCCAGCTGGCTCGGGTCAGGTAGTGCCAGATAAGCAGGCAGGTGGGGGCCAGTGTGAGGCCACCGGTGAGGGTGAGCAGCAGGGCGGTGAGCCCATCCTGGCCAAACCAGAGCAAGGATTGCAGCAGGGCCGCCGCCACCAGGGCCGCCCCTTGCAGCAGCAGGGTGTGCCACTCGTCGGCACGGCGCCACTGATGGGCCAGCGCCACCGGCAGCAGGGTGAGCAGGGAGCCGGCCACCAGCCAGCTCGCATTGGGCATGCCAACCTGGCTATGGAGCCAGGCGATGAGCCCCCATTCACTGAGCTGCAGCACCGGCCAAAACCGGCGCGGGCATTGCAGCATCAATCCCAGACGCAGGCCGAAAGGGAAGAGCAGGGCGGCCAGCTCGGGGCGCTCGACCAGATGCAGGCTGATGCTCCAGAGGCAAAACCAACCGGCGCTGAAGATGATGCTGCCGGAGAGGGCCAGGGGCAGCAGGCGGGGAAGGCGGTACATCACCAGTTGTCAAAGAGGCGGCGAGCCAGCTCGACATTGTTGCCCACCCCCAGCTTCTCCATCAGATTGGCCCGATGCACATGCACCGTCTTGGGAGAGAGGCCGAGCTCGGCGGCGATGGCCTTGACCTCCATCCCCTGGGCGAGGCGCTCGGCCACCTGGCGCTCGCGGCTGGTCAGGGGATCCTGACGCGCACAGGCGAGCTTCTGGGCGATCTCGGGGGTGAGGTAGCAGCCGCCGCTGGCGGCGGTGCGCACCGCCGCGATCAGCTCGTCCGGGTGGCAGCGCTTGGAGAGAAATCCTTTGGCGCCGGCCTTGAGCGCCTGCTCGATGAGGGCGGGGCTGTCGTGCACCGACAGCATGATCACCGCCAACCCTCTAGGCAGCTTGCTCAACAGGTCCAGCCCCGAGATATCGGGCATGGAGATGTCACAGATACAGACCCGGGGGGCGCAGCCGGGCAGGCCGGCCAGTGCCTCCTGGCCCGAGCCAAATTCGCCCACCACCTCGAGATCGGGCTCGAGGGAGAGCAGCTGGGCAAAGCCGGAGCGCACGATCAGGTGATCGTCGATGAGGGCGATGGTGATCATGGTGACAACCGAAATAGGGAGGAGGCGCTACCTTACCCCTGGCCATGGCCCGACTCAAGTCGAAGCGGCGCCTCCCTTGATCTGTATTCCCCTTTTTAGCGGTGCAGCTCGCCGGCACGCTCCGGCTGATAGAGCACCTCGAGGATGCGAATCCGCAGGGGCTGGCCGGCAGGACCCGGCCATGTCATCTCATCACCCACCGTCAGGCCAATCAGGGCCGAGCCGACCGGGGCCAACACCGAGATGCGCTGTGGATCTCCCTGCACATCCTTGGGGTAGACCAGGGTGAGGCTGTGCTCCTCACCGCTGCTCTCCAGACGAAAGCGAACGGTGGAGTTCATGGTCACCACATCGGCGGGCATCTGTCCGGGCTCGAGGACCTCGGCGCGACTGAGCTCCCCTTGCAGGGGATGGTTGAGGGCCTGCTGGGGAGGCAGGCTCTCGAGTAGTCGCTCGAGGCGCGCCAGATCGAGGGAGGAGAGGATGATCTTGGGTCGTTGCATGGGGTGACTCCTTGCTGTTTGTCCATATGGTCAAGGGCTCGCGACCACCCAAAGTGGCGCAAGCTGGCGAAAGAAGACGAGGCGCCCCCGGTCGACGGGGCGGGCCGGGGGCTTAGGAGGGGGTGGCCCTGAAGAG